>NZ_JACYTR010000016.1 GCF_014841215.1 Pseudomarimonas arenosa | reverse complement strand
GCTACGCGGGACTGCGTCCCGATCTCGCCCAAGTGGGCCCACCACTTGGGCTCGTCGCGCCTTGCACTCGACGCAAAGTCCTCGGTGATCATCCGCGCCCCCTCATGAAATATCCGGGTTAGCCCCCACGCCACTCGGTTTGGCCGAGGGCGCGCTCAACCCGCGTTTCGATAATGATCCATCACCGGATACTTCCTCGCGTATAGCCCGAATACCCCTGCTGCCACAAAGGCGAAACCAGCGAAGAAGAACATCAGGAAGGCTGTTTCGCTCATGCCGGTGCTGGCAATCTGTGCCGTGACCGCTTCGTTGCGGACGGCCTCATTGGTGAGCAGTACCCAGAGATTGCCAAAGGTCACCGACAGCATCCAGAAGCTCATGATGCTGCCCTTCATCGAGGACGGCGCCTGGCTGTAGGCGAATTCCAGGCCGGTGGCCGAGACCAGCACTTCGCCAAAGGTGAGCAGGGCATAGGGCGCGATCTGCCAGGCCAAGGACACCGAATCACCACCGTCGATTGATAGCTGGATCAGACCGGCGACGACCCACGCCAGGCCGGAAAATGCGATGCCCAAGCCCATCCGGCGCAGCGCAGTGGGTTCGATGCCGACCCTGCGCAATGCTGGGTAAAGCACCAGGTTGTTGAACGGAATCAGCAACATCACCAGCAACGGATTCAAGGCCTGCATCTGCGCCGGCTGTTGCACCAGCCAGCTCGGCCACCACCAGCTATCGTGCGGAATGGTCATGGCATTGCCCTGCAGAATCCAGGTCGACGCCTTCTGATCGAACAGAGACCAGAACGGGGTCACCAGGGCGAATACGATCAGGATACGCAGCACGGCGCGCACGCCTTCCACGGCCTCCCGCGGGTGTTGCTGCAGGGCTCGATCAAGCTGCAGCCAGGTGCCGATGCCGCCGAACAGCATTACCAATCCGATGGCCGATACCAGGGCCGTCACCACACTGAGTTGCGGTGTGAAGTACAGCGTAACCAGGGCAAGAGCCGCACCCAGGTAGAAGCAAGCCAGTCCATAGACATGCGAACCGGGTGCAAACAGGGCCGTGCGCACCACGCGAATGAACGAATGAGGGTTAGGTGGCGACGGCGGCACATGCACGTACTTGTGGCGGCCGAGCCAGAAGATCAGCGTTGCCATCGCCATTAAAATGCCGGGAATGCCAAACGCCCAGGCCGGGCCCCAGGCGGCCAGAATGCGTGGCATCAGCAGCGAGGCGAAGAACGAGCCGAAATTGATTGTCCAGTAGAAGGCATCGTAGACCAGTTTGGCCTTGTGCTTGTTGGTCTGATCGAACTGATCGCCAACGAATGCGGAGACCAGTGGCTTGATACCGCCCGAACCCAAGGCAATCAGAAACAGGCCGAAATAGAAGCCGCTGCGGTTGCTTTCGAACAGCGCCAGGCAGAGATGGCCGACGCAGTAGACCAAGGACAACCACAATGTGGTGTTGTACTTGCCGAAGAAGCGATCGGAGATCCAGCCGCCCAGCAAGGGGAAGAAATACACGCCGATGACGAAGGAGTGGAATACGTCCTTGGCGATGCCGGCGCGCTCGGCCTCCGGGGCGTACAACAGCAGGCTGGTGATCAGGAACGGCGTGAGGATGTTGCGCATGCCGTAGAAGCTGAAGCGCTCACAGGCCTCGTTGCCGATGATGTACGGAATCTGCCGCGGCAGGCGGCCGCTGCTGGGTGTCGGCGCACCGTTCGGGTTCATTGTTTGGTTGCTTGCGCTCATCATCGAAGCCTTCCCCGGGAGGCCCGGAACTTTAGCAGACCGTGCCGGCGCCCGCGGCCGCGCGACTGTGGCCGGAAATCAGGCACTTGCACGCTTGGTCGGCCCGCTTGCCCTGCCTGGGACGCCCAGCCGTGACGACGAAACGAGTATTTCAGCAATCTGTTAGGTATTCTGGAAGGCATTTGCCGTCTCGCACCGCGGGAACGGTCAGCCGTATTCCCATCTTGATCCTGCCCATGAAAACCAGCGCCGACATCCGTACCGATTTCCTCGAATTCTTCCGCTCCAAGGGACACGCCGTGGTGCCGTCGGCGCCCCTGGTGCCGGGCAACGACCCCTCGCTGTTGTTCACTAATGCCGGCATGGTGCAGTTCAAGGACGTCTTCCTTGGCGGCGAGAAGCGCAGCTACAAGCGCGCCGCCTCATCACAGCGTTGTCTGCGCGCCGGCGGCAAGCACAATGACCTCGACTCGGTCGGCTACACCGCTCGCCACCACACCTTCTTCGAAATGCTGGGCAATTTCAGCTTTGGCGACTACTTCAAGAAGGATGCCATCGCCTACGCCTGGGAACTGCTCACTGCGGTGTGGAAAATCCCGGCCGACAAACTGTTGGTGACCATCTATCACAGCGACGACGAAGCCTTTGATATCTGGCACAAGGATATCGGGCTGCCGGCCGAGCGCATCATTCGCATCGGTGACAACAAGGGTGCGCCCTACGCCTCGGACAACTTCTGGCAGATGGCCGATACCGGCCCCTGCGGCCCCTGCAGCGAGATTTTCTACGATCACGGCGAGGGTATTCCGGGTGGTCCGCCGGGTTCGCCCGATGAAGACGGCGACCGCTTCATCGAGATCTGGAACAACGTGTTCATGCAGTTCGATCGTCAGCCCGATGGCACCCTCGTGCCGCTGCCGGCGCCCTGTGTCGACACCGGCATGGGCCTGGAGCGCATCTCGGCCGTGCTGCAGCATGTGCACAGCAATTACGAGATTGACCTGTTTCAGGCGCTGATCAAGGCGGCTAGCGAACTCACTGGCACCGCGGATCTCGAAAACAAGTCGCTGCGGGTGATCGCCGATCATATCCGCGCCTGTTCATTCCTGATCGTCGACGGTGTGTTGCCCAGCAACGAAGGGCGTGGTTATGTGCTGCGACGAATCATTCGCCGCGCCCTGCGTCATGGCTGGATGCTGGGGGTGCGCGGTGGCTTCTTCCATAAGATGGTGAAGCCACTGGTTCAGTTGATGGGCGAAGCGTATCCGGAACTGGCCGCCAAGCAGGATCTGGTGGCGCAGGCGCTGAAGGCCGAGGAAGAGCGCTTTGCCGAGACCCTCGATCAGGGCATGAAGATCTTCGATGAAGTGGCCAAGCGCAGCCAGGGCAGCATTCCTGGCGCCGATGCTTTCCGCCTCTACGACACCTACGGCTTTCCGGTCGATCTCACTGCCGACATCGCTCGCGAACGCGGCCTGACGGTGGATATGGCAGGCTTCGAGTCGGCGATGGAGCAGCAGCGCGAACGTGCCCGCGAAGCCAGCAAGTTCGCCTCGGCCGGTGTTCTGCCATCGGAGCTGGTGGCTAAGTTGCATCCGACCCAGTTCCTTGGCTATGAATCGTTGGAAGCGGATGGCTGCAAGGTGATGGCCCTGATGCGCGACGGTGTCGTTGTCGATCGCGTCGAGGCTGGGCAGCAAGCCGTCGTGGTGCTGGACAAGACACCGTTCTATGCGGAGAGCGGCGGTCAGGTGGGTGATCAGGGCGTGTTGCTCGATGCCAAACACGATCGCTTCCAGGTGCTCGATACACAGAAGCTGTCGGCTGCCTTTCATGGGCATGTGGGGTCGGTGCTGAGTGGCGCCATTGCCGTTGGTGATCTGATCTCCGCCCGTGTCGATGGCGAGCGCCGTCAGGCGACTATCCTCAATCACTCGGCGACGCATTTGCTGCACGCCGCGCTGCGCGAAGTGCTGGGCGAGCACGTGACACAAAAAGGGTCCCTGGTGGCGCCGGACCGGTTGCGTTTCGACTTTGCCCATTTCCAGCCGATCACGGCGGAACAGCTGGCGCAGATCGAAGATCGGGTGAATCAGCAGATTCGTGCCAATGCCGAGGCCGAAGTGCATCATATGGGCATGCAGGAAGCGCTCGATTTTGGCGCAATGGCACTGTTCGGTGAGAAATACGGCGAACACGTGCGTGTGCTGAAGATGGGCGATTTCTCGGTTGAGTTGTGCGGTGGTACGCACGTGCACCGGGCGGGCGATATCGGTCTGTTCAAGATTCTCTCCGAAGGAGGTATTTCGGCTGGGGTGCGCCGCATCGAGGCGGTCACCGGGCAGGGTGCCCTTGAACATGTGGCTTCGCTGGAGAGCCGGGTCGGTGATCTGGCCAGACTGACCGGCAGCTCCAACGCTGATCTGGTCGACAAGATCAAGCAGATCCTCGATCGACAGAAGAAACTGGAGAAAGAGCTGGAGGCGATCAAGGCCAAGCTGGCTGCCGGAGCCGCTGGCGATCTGGCCAGCACTGCCCAGGATATCGGCGGCATTCGCGTGGTAGCGGCCAAGCTGGAAGGCGCAGATCCAAAGTCGCTGCGCGACAGCGTGGATGTACTGAAGCAGAAGCTAGGCGATGCGGTGATCGTGCTGGCCGCCGGCAAGGATGGCAAGGCTTCGCTGGTGGCTGGCGTCAGCGGCGCGGCCTTGGGCAAATTGAAGGCCGGTGAGTTGGTCGGCAAGGTGGCGGCGCGCATCGGCGGCAAGGGCGGTGGTCGTCCGGATATGGCGCAGGGCGGCGGCGATGACAGCCCTGAGCTGTTGCAAGCCCTGAGTGAAGTGCCCGATTGGGTAAGTTCGGCGCTGAACTGAGGCTCATCAGGACGGGACGATGATTTCGGCCCGTCTTGGTTGCACTGCAGATTGCGAAGGCCGCGCACGCTCGGCTAGTATCGAGAACGAGTGGTCTCGGTCAGGAGATCGCGAAAGGGAGCGGGTGCCGAAACTGAGCGGCATCAGTATCGGGGCGGTGCATCGGGCGCCGAGCGAGGGAGACGCGACATGCTGATTCTGACCCGAAGGGTAGGGGAAACCCTGATGATTGGCGACCAGGTCACCGTGACGGTGCTGGGCGTCAAAGGTAATCAAGTACGTATTGGCATCAATGCGCCGAAAGACGTATCGGTGCATCGAGAAGAGATCTATCAACGCATTCGCCGCGATGATGAGCCGGCAGATGGCTCGTCCGGCGAACCAAGCGCTGAATCTTGAGTTAGACAACACCGGTCTCATCCATCAAGATGGTGGCTTGGGGTTTACCGGGAGCGCGTCTCCCGCTAGACTTCGCGTCCTGCCACATTCCGGCCCATGCCGGTGGCAGCGATCTGCCGAGATCGAAACAAAGAACGGAGAGTTGCCCGAGAGGCCGAAGGGGCTCCCCTGCTAAGGGAGTATAGGGTCAAAAGCTCTATCGAGGGTTCGAATCCCTCACTCTCCGCCACTTCCCCACGGGAAGTGGCGATTAGTTCGTGATTGCCGAGCAGGTTGCTTGCAAGCAACTTGGCGCTCGGTGCTGCGCGGAGCGATGCTCGGCAAACACTGCACGCCCGCCCCGCCGCGATCCAGCATGTAGGGCCCTGGCCCGCCGATGGCGGGGCGGGATGGCGGCGCTCAATGGCGGGCCAGGCTCGCACTACGTGAGATCGAAAAAATCTGTTGACGAAGTCGGGCGAGATCCACATAATTGCCGGCTCAACGCGCCCGTAGCTCAGTTGGATAGAGTACCAGGCTACGAACTTGGTGGTCGGGAGTTCGAATCTCTCCGGGCGCGCCATATACAGACAGAAGGCCGATGAGCAAGCTCATCGGCCTTCTGTCTTTCTGCGTTCGAGTTCGCTTTCCCGAGCCCCACTGCGGGCTGAACGCCAAGGGGCTCTAGTCCCTCCGGCACATGCCGGCATGCCTTCGCTCAGGCCAAATGCCGCCTCACTGCGCCCTTCGTTTCTCAGCGGCGCGGGCCGAACCCCATGATCAAGAGCCGCTCCATGAACAAGACGCTTGTCCTTTTGACTTTGTCGGCCGCCGTGCTTGTGGCCTGTGGCAAGGCAGCCGTACCCACTGACCTGCAGTCGGCCGAACCGCAGCCATTGCTGCTGGTGGAACAGGATGTATTGGTAGCCGAGGCCAGTGCGCTGTCGCAGGGGCCGGTGATCAGCGGTTCGCTGCAACCTGAACTACGGGCCGATCTGCGCGCCGAGGTGGCTGGAATCGTGCTCGATGTGTTGAAGGACAACGGCGACGAAGTGGCCAAGGGCGATGTGTTGTTGCGGCTCGACCCGACCGCGATTCGTGACAAGCTGCTGTCGGCGCAGGAAGCCGAGCGCGCTGCCAAGGTGGCGCTGGAGCAGAGCGAACGGCAGTTCAAACGCATGCAGTCGATGGTCAAGCAGGGAATGGTAGCGGTCGAAGCGGTGGAAACCGCCGAGGGCAAGCGCAATCAGGCCCAATCTGAACTGGCCTCGGCCCATGCTCGGGTGGTGGAGGCGCGGCAGCAACTGGAAAAGACCGAGGTCCGCGCGCCGTTTGCCGGTGTGGTCGGTTCGCGTACGGTGTCGCCCGGTGACACTGCCCAGGTTGGCATGCAACTGTTATCCGTGCTCGACATCGACACCATGCGGTTTGAGGGCATGGTAGCCGCCGATCAGATTGGCAAGGTCGAAACCGGGGCACCGGTTCGATTCCGCATCAACGGTTTTGCCGGCCAGGAGTTTGAAGGCCAGGTGCAGCGGGTGAACCCGGTGGCTAACGAAGCGACCCGGCAAGTGCAGGTGCTGGTGGCCCTGTCGCCGCAAGCCGCCGATCGTCTGGTCGCCGGCTTGTACGCCGAAGGCCGGATCGATGTCAGCAGTCGGCCGGCCATCATGCTGCCCGAGTCCAGCCTGCTGCGCGACGGCGATACTGCCTTCGTCTGGCAAGTGCTGGATGCCAACCTACGCCGGCAACAAGTGAGCCTGGGTGAACGCGATGCGCGCCTGGGGCGGGTCGAGATCACTTCGGGATTGAGCGCTGGCGACCGCGTACTGCGTCATCCGCTGGGGTCACTGAAAGACGGCGCGCCGGTTGAGTTTTCCGGCGATGCGCCTGCTGGCTCCGAACTGGCGACTGCGGCAGTCGGAGAGTAGTCCATGTTTCTGTCCGAGTTCAGTATCAAACGGCCGGTGGTGACCTTGGTGGTCACCATCGCCCTGATGGTGTTCGGCTACGCCGCGCTGACCCGCTTGAAGACCAACCAGACGCCGGATGTGCAGCCGCCGGTGCTGGTGGTCAGCATTCCGTATCCAGGCGCTTCACCGGAGACGGTGGAACGCGAGGTTATCAACCGCATCGAGGATTCGCTGTCGAGCATCTCCGGCATCCGCGATATCCGCGCCTACGCTCGAGATTCGGTCGGCACCATCGTGGTGATCTTCGAATTCGACAAGAACCTGATCGAGGCCTCGCAGGAGATTCGCGACAGCATCGCCACGGTGCGTGACAAGCTGCCGAGCGAAATGAAAGAACCTTACCTGCGCCGGGTCGACCCCTCGGCACAGCCGGTGATGAATATCGCCCTGTTCAGCGACAGCGTGTCGCATATGGAGCTGTCGCGTTTTGCCGATCAGGTGTTGGCGCGCGAGTTGCGCACCGTGCCTGGCGTGGCCCTGGTCGATCTCAATGGCGAGCAGATTCGCGAAATGACCGTGCAGCTGAAGAGCGCCGCCATGCGCCAGGCCAATGTGTCGGTGGCCGAGGTATTGGCCGCTCTGCGTGCGCAGAACCTGGCCGCGCCGGTTGGGCGGGTCGAGAGTGGGATGGAAGAGCAGAGCATTCGCCTGCTGGGCCGTCTGCGCGATGTGGCCGATTTCGAGAACGTGGTGGTGCGACGGCAGGGCGAGGCTGAAGTGCGCCTTGGCCAGGTGGCCAATATTGAGGATGGCCACGCCGAACAGCGCAGCTATTCGCTGTTCAACGGGCAGGGCTCGGTGGGTATTAGCGTGACCAAGTCGCGCGAAGCCAGCACGGTGTCGGTGACCGATGAACTGCTGACCAAGGTCGAACAGCTGCACCCGCAGCTGCCGAGTGGGGCGGAACTGCAGGTGGTGTTCAACGAGGGCGAATACGTACGCACCTCGTTGAACAATGTGATCGAGGCCCTGACCTTGGGCGCCTTGCTCACTGTGCTGACGGTGTACATCTTTCTCAATTCCTGGCGCTCCACCGTGATCACTGCGCTGGCCCTACCGACCTCGGTGCTGGCCGCCTTTATTGCAGTATGGGTGTGCGGATTCACCCTCAACTTCATGTCCTTGCTCGGCCTCAGCCTGGCGATCGGCGTGCTGATCGACGATGCCATCGTGGTACGCGAAAACATCGTGCGCCATATGGAGATGGGCAAGGACAAATACACCGCGGCGCGCGAAGGCACCAAGGAGATCGGTCTGGCGGTGATTGCCACCACCATGGCGATTATCGCGGTGTTTGTGCCGGTGGCTTTCATGGACGGCATGGCCGGGCAGTGGTTCAAGCCGTTTGGGCTGACCGTCGCTGCCTCGGTGCTGGTGTCGTTGTTCATCTCTTTCAGTCTTGATCCGATGCTGTCGGCCTATTGGGGCGATCCAGACGGCGAGGTCAAGCACCGTACCTTCGTCGGTCGTGGCCTGGAGCGCTTTAACGCCTGGTTTGACCGTCAATCCGAAGCCTATTCGCGGGTGATCGCCTGGGCCTTGCACCATCGCAAGTCGATGTGGAGTTTGGCGATTGCGGCCTTTCTCGGCGCCTTTGCCATGATCGCCACCCAGAGTGTCGGTTCTAGCTTCCTGCCCGATTCCGATAATGGCGCCATTCGCATTGACGTCACCGCGCCCTCCGGTTCCAGCCTGGCCTATACCCGGATCAAGGCCGAGCAGGCCGCTGCTATGGCGCGTGCGTTGCCGGAAACCGAATACACCCAGACCACGGTCGGCAGCGACGGCAATGTCAGCAAGGCCTCGATCATGGTCGAGTTCGTCGATCAGGATCAACGCTCACGCAGTGCCAAACAGATTGCTCAAGATCTGCGAGCCGATATCGCTCGCCTGGTAGGCGCCGAGTACACCGTCGCCGACGATCTCAACAACGGCGGGCAAAAGCCGCTGCAGATTCAGTTCCGCGGGCCCGATTCGCGCAAGCTCACCGAACTGGTCACTGCGTATATGGAAAAGCTGAAGCAGGTGCCGGGCGCGGTCGATGTCGGCTTGTCGACCCAGGAGCCGAAGCCGGAACTGCAGGTGGAGCTGGATCGTGGCCTGGCTTCCAGCCTGGGCATTTCGATGAGCGATGCCGCCACTGCGCTGCGGGTTGCCTTCGCTGGCGTGGAACTCGGTGATTGGATCGACCCGACCGGCGAAACCCGTAACGTGACAGTGCGGCTATCGCCCGAGGATCGCGCCCAAGCCAGCGACCTGGAAACCCTGCCGATCGTCAGCAAGGGCGATCAAGTGGTGCCGCTGAAGCAGGTGGCGACGATTAGCATGGGCTCGGGCCCGGCGGCGATCGAGCACTTCAATCGTGAGAATACGATTGCGGTCACCGCCAATGTGCAGGGCCGCAGCTTCGGTGAAGTGTTTGGTGAAGCGATGGCGCTGGCCCGCGGCATGGAGTTCCCGCCGGGTTATGACTTGGCGGTGGGCGGCGCCGGTCGCGATCAGGCCGAGGTGTTCGGCCGCATCCTCGGCGCGCTCGGCGTTGCCGTGTTGCTGATGTATCTGATCCTGGTCATGCAGTTTCACAGCTTCCTGACCCCGGTAGCGATCATGCTGTCTCTGCCGCTGTCCTTGATCGGCGTGGTGTTGGCGCTGAAGTTCACTGGCGCCACCTTGAACCTGATGAGCCTGATCGGTGTCGTCATGCTGATGGGACTGGTGGCTAAGAACGCCATCCTGCTGATCGACTTCGCCCGCAAGCGTGAGGCCGAGGGCATCGACCGCGATACTGCCTTGATCGAAGCCGGCAAGGCGCGTCTGCGGCCGATCTTGATGACCAGCTTTGCCCTGGTCGCCGGCATGCTGCCGGTGGCGATCGGGCTGGGTGAGGGCTCGGACTTCTACCGGCCGATGGGCATCGCCATTATCGGTGGCGTGATCACCTCGACCGTGTTGACCCTGCTTGTTGTGCCGACCTTCTACGACAGCCTGGAGACCCGGCGTGATCAGCTGTTTGCCTGGGGGCGGCGGGTGCTGCTGCGGCGTCAGGGGAAGTGGCAGATGCAGGCCGAGCCATCGGCCTGATTGGCTCGGCCTGCAAGGGCCAAGCGACGGCAGGGGCCAAGTTTCTCCCGGTCCGCGTAGCAGCGACCCCCAGATCAGACCCGAATACGGACCTGGACTGGAACGGGTTTGACTCCATTTACAGTCAATCGATCGACTTGCATGCTAAGGGCGTTGACAGCCCCCCCCCCCCATTCGACTACCGTCTGCCGCGGCGCGAATGGCGTCGGGTGAGGAAGTGAGAAATGGCTGGACGATCAAGGATGGCAAGAGTGAGAGCGATTGTCGTGGGTGTCGCCCTGACGGTTGCTGCTGCGCCAGCGTTTGCAGCGTGGGTTTCCGTTTGTATGGGAAACTATTGTCGCCACTGCAACACAGATACTGGCTTCTGCGTCGACTGCATTAACGGTAGTTGCCAGGTTGTAAAATAAGGCGGACTCTGCGTTAAGCCTGTGCCGACATACCGCCGTGTGTCGGCGCATTTACTCTCTTGGAACAGGACGCAAATGACCTTGCAACGCACATTGCAATTCTTGACTTTACTTTTGCTTTCAACGGTAGTTTTTCAGGTAGGAGCTCAGGAGAACGG
The DNA here is from genome assembly GCF_014841215.1 of Pseudomarimonas arenosa. Classification (GTDB taxonomy): domain Bacteria; phylum Pseudomonadota; class Gammaproteobacteria; order Xanthomonadales; family Xanthomonadaceae; genus Pseudomarimonas; species Pseudomarimonas arenosa. Next base: position 87,427 of record NZ_JACYTR010000016.1, on the reverse strand, counting down.
CAAGCCACTGTCGCGAAGAGTGTTTCAGCTCATGTATGAGCCGATTGGGGGCGACTGGGTACCGCAAGTGTATGTCTTCAACTCGGCCGGCGTTTGCGTGGGCGTTTTTGGCCGCCCCGATCCTGCACTGATCGGAGCGCAGGTGGTGGAGGCCATCGAGAAGTCATCCAAAGCGTGCGAGCTCACCATCAGTGACGAATTTCCGGGAGCAGCACCGACTTCCAACAAGCAGGCGGTGGTTCAGATGATTGGTCTTGCGGGAGAAGCCGCAGGATTTTGCGAGAACTGCGCAAGAACCTATTCGGTGCTTGAGGCAGCGCTCAAGGGCGTTAGTGGCGTTCGTCTGGATAAACTTAACCTGGATCTTGCGGCAAAGGAACCCAACGCGTAGCGGAGCGACTATATGTCCAAGGTGGGACATCCGCAGAGTGATTGGACGTTTGCCTCGAAGTGGTTGCTCGAAGGCTCGTTTCTCGTCGCTTTTGCGCTCGCGTTCGCACTGGGGCTGTTGGCACTTGGCGCAGAGCGTTCTGTGCAACACATTACTCAAGGCATTCCCGACGCTTACGTGCTAACGAGAGTGCATCAGGTTCCCAGCGACGATGGCCCACTCATGATGCGGGTGGGATTTCCGACCGCCGATGCGCGAATCCTGTCTGAACGTGTAGGTCCGTCTGCTGAAGTCGGATTTGTCGGCATGGATTCGGTAGTCGCCGATTCCGCCGGTCGCCGTGTGGCGCTTGATGTGCTTGTTCTCTCGCCGGTTGCATTCGGACTTGTCGTGCCGGGCGGGTCTTGTCATGAATCTACCCTTTGGTTGGACGCGAGCATCGCGCATCGCTTGGTCGATCAGCCGATCTCCATCGGGACGTCCAGCTATCGGGGCGTAGCCACTGACTTGAGACGCACCCAGCAGTGGCTTGGCTTACCGGGACCTATTGCCGCGCTGTGCCGAGAACAGGGGCCGGTCGCTATAGCCGCAGTACTTGCACATGGAAGCGCGCTAACCGAGGCGACGTTGGCGTCGCTTGCGCAAGACCGCGCTTTGTTTTCTGGCGAGATGTTCGGAGTTCGACTCAAGTTCGACAAGCTCGATGCCTCGGTGAGGGCGGCCCTGGAGTCTCAATTCGCATGGGCGCAGGGGCTAGCGTGGGCAGCCCCGGTCTTGCTGTCCTTGCTGTTCGTGGCATGGGGAATTCTACAGGGCGTTTCTGTGCGACGGGCCAACATCCAACGACGCATCTTTGGTGCCAGTCGTGCCCAGCTGACCAGGAAGATGCTGGCCCGCGCGTTGGCCCGGGCGGCTCTGGCGTTAGTCTTGGCCAGCCTTGCACTTCAGCTTGCGGTAGGCTTGCAGGGAACTGGCGTACAAGCCGATCTTGATTGGGCAGCGATGGGTTGGCTATCGGTGTTAGCGGTAGTTTCGGCCCTGATCCCAGTCTGGACTATGTCGATTCGCCGGGTTGATTCGGATCTGCGCGAGGCAATGGGTGGCACCCACGTGACGGCGGCGATGCGACCCTATATGTTGCTGTGGGCGGTCAGCCTGGCTGCGTCGATGGTCGCGGTCACGCTGGCAGCTTCGATTGCGCTTCATGCCCGGAATGTGCTGAACACCGATCTGGGGTATCAGCCCGAGGGCCTCGCTACCTTGCCGGTCCGGGTCGACCAGGATGACGATCTGCGGCGCATGCAGGCGGAAGTGCTGCAAAGCGCCTACAACGAGGGTGCTGACGTCGCCAGCCTGATCTGCTTTCCTCCGTGGGAGTTCTCAGGTCACAGCGCAGTAATTGGCAATGACTCAACGATTGGAGCCGGCATGGGGGCAGGACCTTCAATCCTGAAGACGCTGCAAGTTCGTGCGTTCACCGGCCGTGACTTCGAGTCGTTCGACATGGGAGTCCCGGTCATGATGATGCAGGGCAAGGATGATGTCGTCAGCGTGATGTCGCGCTCCAGGGCCAACCTGATCGCCCGCATTGACGGACTGATGGTCGGAGCGCTGAGGCCAGAGTCACGTCTCCTGAGCATTCAGCCGATCGCGGCGCTGGATTGCCGCAGTTTTGCCGTGCTTGCGCGAGGTCTCGATATCTCCACCGCAGGCCTGAGGGCCTTTTCCGAGCGCGTGGCGAGTTCCTTCCCAGAAATTGCCGTAGGTGAAGCCACCCTAGTGTCGAAGCTGATTTCAACCGCGCGTCAGCCGTTGAGCCATTTAGCTTGGTTCCTGATCACCGCAGCGTTGCTGGCGGCCGGCCAACAGCTTCTGGTTTCGATTGCCGTTGCGCGCGCATTCTTGACCGCGCACGTAAAGGAGCTTGCTCTGCGGCAGGCGCTCGGCGAGCGTCCGGCAACGGCCGCCACTCGACTGGCCACAAAGGCGTTGCCCTCGGTGCTGATCGCCGCACTTACGGGAATACTGCTAGCCGTCGCTTTGCAGCGGTTCATCGCAGCCGCCGTCTTCGAGTTTGCGCCACTGTCCTGGACCCTCCTACTTGCGCTCTGCGCGGCCATCGTGGCGACAGCGATTTTCGCGCTTTGGTCAATCGCCACACTAAGGGTTGCCAATATGCCTCTGCTGCGCGCCCTTGCTGAATGACACAGTGGCCAGCGGTGCTTGCTACGACCATGCGACCGGGTGGGCCGAGAAAGGATGTCCTGGCAGCTGCCAGAGCCAGCCCTGGCCGACCGCTCAGTCGCTTGCCTGCAACGATCGTCGATGCGCACAGGGTGCGCGCGATCTGATTGACGTTACTGCCCGGCTGCCCGGCTGCCCGGCTGCCCGGCTGCCCGGCTTCGACTCGGCGCGCTATTATCAGGGCTTAGCGGAGGAGCATTCATGGCCGACAGCACGTTGCCTTCGATCGATGTCGACCGACTGCGGGTCGGCATGTTCGTGGTGCTGGATGTCGGCTGGCAGAACCATCCGTTCCCGTTCAACAGCTTCAAGCTGCGCACCGGCGAGCAGCTCAACGTGCTGCGTTCGCTGAATCTGGGCAAGGTTCGCTACGACCCCGATCGCAGCGATGTCGCGCCGCTGCCGCCAAGCAGCGGCCGGCCGGAAGGCAGCCCGCTGCGAGCCGAATCGGTGGCCGATATCGAGCCGGCAAAGGACAGCGTGGCCGCCGAGCCGGTATGGCGCGACCTGCTTGCTGAGCAAGCAGCTTCGTTGCAGCGCTGCGAGGTGCGTTATCAGGATGCTGTCGACAGCTACCGGCTGCTGTCGAAGAAGCTGATGAGCGAGCCCGGTCTGGCACGGGAAGCTGCCGACAAGGTGGTCAGCGGTATGCTCGATGAAGTGCGCGTCGATCATGAGGTCAGTCTGCGCGTGCTGTCGGATAACCTGGGCGAACACGGCAGCAGCCACTCGGTCAACGTGGCTGTCCTCTGCGTGCTGCTGGCCCAGGCCTGTGATTTTGGTGATAGCGCCATGTCCGATGTGGTGCGCGCGGCGCTGTTGCACGATATCGGCAAGCAGCGCCTGCCGAGTTTCCTGCAGCGTGAAACGCCGGCGCTGAACGATTTTGAGCGCAAGACGCATCGTCGACACGTGGAGTTCAGCGTCGAGGCTGCTCGTCATCTCGGGGCGCCGCTGGCCACGGTGCGAGCCATCGAAGAGCATCATGAAGCGATGGATGGCAGCGGCTATCCATTCGGATTGCGTGGCGAACAGATATCGCCGGCCGGGCGCCTGCTGGCCCTGATCAACCGATACGAGAATCTGGTCAGCCCGGGCGACAAGGACCCCGGCATGACGCCGCACGATGCGCTGGCCTACATGTATGCCCGCGAAAGGCAACGATTCGATCCGCGCATCATGGCCCTGTTTGTCAAGATGATGGGCGTGTACCCGCCTGGCAGTCTGGTGGAACTCAGTGATCAGCGCTTGGCGATTGTGGTGTCGGCCTTGCCCGGCGCTGCCTTGTCGCCGCGGGTGATGATCGTCGAAGATCCAAAGAGCACCGAGCATGGACTGGCCGTCGATCTTAACGAGCAGGTCAACCTTCGTGTCGTGCGTAGTCTGAAGGCAGATGAGCTGGATTCCGACTGGGCGCGGCTGGTTCGGCGCACCAGTCGCGGCGGCTACTACATCGATGCGGTGCACAGCGCTGCCGCGAGCGCGTGAGTACAGCGCCCTCTGAACGGCCGGCGGCGCTGTTTGTGCACGGTGCGGGCGCTGGAGGTTGGGAGTGGGCGATCTGGGCCGAGGTGTTTGGCGCGCACGGCTACGCCTGCCGTGCGCCGGATTTGCATCCGCGGCCTATGGGCCTGGCCTCTACCGGCTTCGGGGACTATCTGGATCAGCTCGACGACTGGATCCTTGGCTGCTCCGGGCCGCAGGTGGTGGTGGCCGCCAGCCTGGGCGCGCTGTTGACCCTGTGCTGGTTGCAGCGGGCAGAGGCCATTGCTGTCCAGCGAATCAGTCGTCTGGTCCTGCTGAATCCGCATCCGGCACTGCCCGAAGCTGAACGAATGCCGCCGCCGCGCTTCAGTGAAAACGGCGTGATCCCCTGGGGACAGCGCAGTCGACTGCAGGTCAATGGCGCTGTCGGCGCCGATGAGGTCAGCGCGCTGCGTGCATTCCGCGGTTGGCGCGATGAGTCGGCCTGCGTACTGGCCGAGGCGCGTCAGCAACGCCTTGATGTGCCGATACAAGTGCCCTGTTTGTGGCTGGCCAGTCAGGACGATGAGGATGTCCCGGTCAGCTTGACCGAGTCTCTGGCCAAGCGCCTTGGCGGCGAGTCAATGCGCCTGCAGGCCGATCACATCAGCCCCCTGATTGGTCGGGGCGCGGCCCGGACGGCGGGCCTGGTGCTCAGTTGGCTGTCGACGGGCTGAACACGCTGATCGGATTCAGAACCAATTAAGTCGCTGATTCCTAGCGTAGTTTCCACGCGGCGCCACTTGCCGTGTCAGGAGATGCAAATGAACCGTTCGATGCTGACTGTTGCGCTTATCGCTGGCCTTGCGGGCGTTGCCGCCGCCGGTTCAGTACAGGCAGAACATCGTGATCTACGCGGTTATCAGGCGCCGGCCTATGAGTATGCTGAAGTACTCGAGGTCGATCCGATCATCACCCGCGTGCAACGCCCGGTGCAGCGCGATCAATGCTGGCGTGAGCCGGTGACCTACCGCGAGCCGGTACGGACAGCCGATACCCGCCGCTATCGTGCCCCGGCCGTGCTCGGCGCCATTGTCGGCGGCGTGATCGGCAATCAGTTCGGCAATGGCCGCGGTCGCGATGCCGCCACCGCCGCCGGTGCATTGCTGGGCTACCACGCAGTGCGCGACGGTCAGCGCAGCCACCAATACGCGGGTTATCGCGAAGTGACTCGCTACGAGGAGCGTTGCGCCACCCAGACCGAATACTTCGAGGACGAGCGGGTTACCGGATATGACGTGACCTATCGCTACAACGGCCAGATCTACCGTACCGTGACCGACTTCCATCCCGGTGATCGACTCCGTGTACAGGTTGACGTTCGACCAGCTCCGTGAGGCGGTAGGGATCGAGCGAAAGCAAAAGGGCGCCCTGGCGCCCTTTTCTTTTTCGCTATCCGGGCTAGCCTCGGCAAAGCGTGTCGTTTGGTTCCCGCGCCGAGCGAGCACCCTTCGGCTGTGCCGGGGGCGCGTTAACCCAGGTCCGGTTCCAGTTCGCCGATGGCCCCGGCGCGAATTTGCTTAGAATCACGAGCCCTGGCTGGCGCCTAGCGTCTTCACTTCGGTTTTGTCATGCTGCGCTGCAACGTGGCCGGTCGAGGCCGTTCGGTAAACAGGAATGAACGCATACAGCGCAGTCACCGCGCCGCCTTGGGTTGTGCTCAAGTTTGGCGGCACCAGTGTTTCCACCCGTGCTCGTTGGGACCAGATCGGTGCCCGCATCAAAGAGCGCCGGAACGAGGGAAAACGGGTGCTGGTGGTGGTGTCGGCCTTGTCCGGCGTTACCAATGCGCTGACCGCGATTGCCGATTGCGTCGATCCCGATGCGCGTCAGCTGCAAGCCGAAGGTTTGCGCGAACGCCATCTGCGCTTTGCCGCCGAGCTGGAGCTCGATGGCCCTGCAGTACTTAACGATTTGTTGGATCGACTGGCGGCGTTGGCGGGCGACTCGCGGGCGATCGACGACGATGCGGGGCGGTTGCTGTGGCAGGCCGAGTTGCTGGGGATGGGCGAACTATTGTCGAGCCGGCTCGGCAGCGCTTACCTGTCACGTACCGGCGAGCCGCTGCGCTGGTGCGATGCGCGTGACTGGCTGCGGGCGCGCAGCTTTCCGCATCAGAGTGCATGGGCCAAACGGCTTTCGGTGAATTGTTCAATCGATAGCGATGCCGAATGGCGGCAGCGCTTCGCTGAACAGGGCGATTGTCTGATCACCCAGGGTTTTATCGCGCGCGATGCCGAGGGGCAGGCCTGCATTCTCGGCCGCGGCGGTTCAGACACCTCGGCGGCCTACTTCGGTGCCTTGCTCAATGCCGACCGGGTCGAAATCTGGACTGATGTGCCGGGCATGTTCAGTGCCAATCCGCGCGCAGTACCACAGGCTCGGCTGCTGGCCCGGCTGGATTTTGCCGAAGCGCAGGAAATCGCCACCACCGGCGCCAAGGTGTTGCATCCGCGCTGTATCGGCCCGTGTCGCGATGCTGGCGTGCCGCTGTGGATCCGCGACACCGAGAATCCGCAGCTCACCGGCACCGTGATCGATGATTCTGCGGTGACCTTGCCGGGTGTTAAAGCAATCAGCTCGCGCAAGGGCATCGTGCTGGTGTCGATGGAATCGATCGGCATGTGGCAGCAGGTCGGCTTCCTGGCCGATGTGTTCGCCATCTTCAAGCAGCACGGCCTATCAATCGACTTGATCGGCTCGGCCGAGACCAATGTCACGGTCTCGCTCGACCCCAGCGACAACCTGGTCAATTCGAATGTGCTCGATGCGCTGTGTCGCGATCTGGAACCGATCTGCCGGGTCAAGGTGATTGCGCCGACCGCCGCCATCACCCTGGTCGGCCGTGGCATGCGCTCCCTGCTGCATCGACTGTCCAGCGTGCTGGCCAGCTTCGGTCGCGAGCGCGTGCATCTGATCTCGCAGAGCTCGAACGATCTCAACCTCACCTTTGTCGTCGACGAGGCATTGGAAGCCGGGCTGTTGCCGCATTTACATGAACTGCTGGTGCATTCTGGCGCCATGCCGATCGGCGAGGAGCGGGTGTTCGGGCCAAGTTGGCGGCAGTTGAAGCAGCCGACGCCGGCGCCGGCCAAACCCTGGTGGCGGGCGCGGGCGCAACGGCTGCTCGATCAGCATGCCGGCGAAACGCCGCGTTATGTGTACCACCTGCCAACGGTGCGCCAACGGGCCGAAGAATTGCGCGCCATCGAGGCGATCGATCGACGTTTTTATGCCATCAAGGCCAATCCCCATCCGCGCATCCTGGCTGAGTTGGAGCGGCTGGGCTACGGCTTTGAGTGCGTTTCCCTGGGCGAGCTGCAGCACGTGCAACAGGCGCTGCCCGAGCTCGCCGCCGACCGGCTGCTATTTACTCCGAGTTTCGCTCCGGTGGCCGAGTATCAGGCAGCGCTGCAGCTTGGCGCCTTTGTCACGATCGACAATATCGAATTGCTGCAGCGCTGGCCGGAGGTGTTTCGTGCTCAGCGTCTGCTGCTGCGCATCGACCCCGGCTTTGGCCAGGGCCATCACGAGAAAGTGCGCACCGGTGGGCGTGAAGCCAAGTTCGGCCTGACCATGGAAGACCTGCCCGGCCTGCTCGATGCGGCGCAGGCGCTGGGCATCCAGATCATCGGTCTGCACGCCCATATCGGCAGCGGCATCACCGAAGCGGCACACTGGCGCGAGGTTTATGCACGCCTGGCCAGCATCGCCGATAGCATCGGCAGCGTTGAATTCGTTGACGTCGGCGGTGGCCTGGGCGTGGCCTATGAGCCGGGTGCCGATCCGTTCGATCTCGAAGGCTACGCCGCCGCGCTTGCCGAGCTGAAACAGAACTGGCCGCACTATCAGCTGTGGGTCGAGCCGGGGCGCTATCTGGTGGCCGAGTCGGGCGCGTTGCTGGCGACCGTCACCCAGGTGGTGAGCAAGGCCGGGGTCAGAAGGGTAGGCATCGACGCAGGAATGCATACACTGTTGCGCCCCGCGCTGTACGGCGCCTGGCATTGGGTACAGAACCTGAGTCGTTTGGACGAGGCAGTGGATGGCGAGGTCGACGTGGTGGGGCCGATTTGTGAGACCGGTGATGTGCTGGCGCGGCGGCGACGTCTGCCTGCCGCCACTGTACCCGGTGATTGCCTGTTGATTGCCCACGCCGGGGCGTACGGCGCGGTGATGGCCAGCCGCTACAACCTGCGTGAGCTGCCGATTGAGGACGTGTTGGATGACTGAGTGGCAATTCGAGCGCGATCAGGTCGAGTGCTTCCGTTTTGTGCGCTCGGGCATCGATCCGCACAGCGGAGAGATCGCGTTGGTCTATGCCTTCGATCAGGGCCCCGAACTGGTCGAGCGGCTGCGTCTGCCCGGCGCGCCGTTTCAGTGGAGCGAGCTGCAGCGTCTGGCAGTGGAGCGCTCTGTTCAGCTGCTGCATTGGCTGGCCGGAGTGAGCTACTACAAGGCCGCCGTGCCCAAACAGATCCAGATCGAATCGGGCGAGATGGATCAGCACACGGCGGATTTTCTGCAGCAGGTCTATGAGTCGGGCCTGGGCGAGTTCGCTTATCGCAATGGCCTGAATCTGCATGGGCAGATCCGTTTCCGGCCCAATGCCGAAGTCCTGGCCGAGGCGCCGGCGCTGCAACTGCAGGATAAGGCCCTGACGGCGATCGGCGGCGGCAAGGATTCGCTGGTCAGCGTCGAGACCCTGCGCGCGGCCGGCGTTGAACAGACCCTGGCCTGGGTGGGGCAGGCGCCGCTGATTCGTTCCTGCGCCGAGCGTACCGAGCTGCCGACCCTGCAGATCGAACGTCAGCTGGCGCCGCAGTTGTTCGAGTTCAATCGACGTGGCGCCTACAACGGCCATATTCCGGTGACCGCCATCAACTCCGCCATGCTGACCGTGGCTGCGCTGGCCTCGGGCAAACGCTGGGTGGTGTTCTCCAATGAGCGCTCGGCCAGTTATGGCAGCCTGATTGCCGGTACTGGCGAGGTCAATCATCAGTGGTCGAAGGGCTGGAGTTTCGAGCAGGCCTTTGCCGCCGAGGCCAGGCGACGCCTGGCGGCGGATCTCGAATACTTCAGTTTATTGCGGCCACTATCAGAACTGGCGGTGGCCCGGCAGTTCGCGCGAACCGATCGTTATGATGGGCATTTCTCCAGCTGTAACCGCAACTTTCATATCCTCGGCGAACGCCCGGCCAGCCGCTGGTGCGGGGTCTGCCCCAAGTGCCGTTTCGTGTTCCTGGCCCTGGCGCCGTTTGTATCCAAGCCCCGTCTGGTCGGCATCTTCGGTCGAAACCTGCTGGATGAGCCGGAGCAGGTAGCCGGTTTCGATGCACTGATGGAGTATCAGGATCACAAGCCGTTCGAATGCGTGGGTGAAGGGCGTGAATCGCGCGCTGCGATGGCGGCCTTGGTCGAGTCAGCGGTGTGGCGCGAAGATGCCCTGGTGGCGCGATTCCGGCGCGAGATTCTGCCCAAGCTCGATTCGGCCGAGTCGGATATGTCGGCCCTGCTGCAACCCAGCACTGAACACGGCATTCCGGCGCAGATCTGGAGCCGGGTGGATGCGCGTTTCCGGACTTGAAGATCAACGCGTCGCCCTGTGGGGCTTCGGTCGCGAAGGCCGTGCCAGCTGGCGCGCGCTGCGAGCACAGTTTCCGACCAAAGCGCTGAGCCTGTTTTGCCCGCGAGCCGAGCATTTCGCCGCCGACGAGCTACGCGATGCGCATCTGCAGGTCTGGGATGAGCCGACGCTGGAACGGCTGGTCGAGTTCGACTGGGTGATCAAGTCGCCCGGCATCAGCGCTTATCACCCTGTTTGTCTGCAGGCTCGGGAGCGCGGTGTGCACGTCACCAGCGGCACCGGGCTGTGGTTTGCCGAGCAGCTGCCCGGCATCAAGCTTTGCGTGACCGGTAGCAAGGGCAAGAGCTCGACCACCGCCCTGATCGCCCACGTGCTGCGCCAGCGCGGCGTGCTGGTCGGCCTGGCCGGCAATATCGGCCTGCCCTTGCTCGAGCTGCTGAACCCGCCCTTGATGCCAGCCGTGTGGGCGATCGAGCTGTCCAGCTATCAGACCGGCGACGCCGTGCGGCCCGATGTCGCACTGGTGCTGAATCTGTATGCCGAGCACCTCGATTGGCACGGCAATGAGCAGCGCTATATCGAGGACAAGCTGAAGCTGATCACTCAGGCGCAGCCGCGTATTGCCGTACTCAACTGGCAGGATCAGCGCCTGCGTCTCGCCGCTGAACAGATCGATCCAGCGATCACCGAGGTGCGCTGGTTCGGTCGCGAAGACGGCTGGCATCTGCGCGATGACGCGGTATGTCAGCGCGCGCAGCCTATGCTGCCAATCGATCGGCTACCGATCGCCGGCACCCACAATGCTGCCAATCTATGCGCGGCCATGGCGGTGATCGAGGCCGCCGGCTTGCAGCAGCCCCGGCTGATCGATACAGCTTGCAGTTTCACCGCCTTGCCACATCGCCTGCAGATCATCGGCGCGAGCAATGGGGTTCGATTCGTCGATGACTCGATTGCCACCACGCCGCACGCCAGCATAGCCGCCTTGCGCTGCTTTGCCGGCCAGCCGGTCGCCATCCTGGTCGGCGGCTATGACCGCGGCCTCGATTGGACGCCGTTCGTCGAATACCTGCAGCAACAGCCAGTGCTGCGGGTGATCTGTCGCGGCGCCAACGGCCCGCGCATCGCCGCCCAGCTGCGTCAAGCCTTGCCGAATCTCGATGTATTGCAAACCCAGGATCTGCAAGCCGCGGTGGGGCAGGCTCGCGCCGCCCTGCCGGGTGGTGGTGTTGTCCTGCTATCACCCGGCGCGCCGAGCTTTCCCGAGTTCAAGGACTACACCGCACGCGGCGCCGCATTTGCAGCCGCGGCGGGGTTTGCGGCGGAGGCCAGAGCGATTGGGGGGTTGGGGATTGCTTGAGTGGGTGTCGAGATGAGTCCGATTGGGTCGGCTTCGATTTGGCCCTGGTACGTCTGCTTCGCCCGACCCTCACCCCCGGCCCCTACCCAGGAACCTCGCTATGCGAGGCCCCTGGGCAGGCAAAGATCGGCTCCCTAACCCCGCCCCGGCCCTCCCCGAACATTGGGGAGGGAGTTCCGGGCGCCAGCCGGCGCGTGTTGTCAGTGCGCATCGGTCTAGCCAGGAACCTCGCTATGCGAGGCCACTGGGCAGGCAAAGATCGGCTCCCTAACCCCACCCCGGCCCTCCCCGAACATCGGGGAGGGAGTTCCGGGCGCCAGCCGGCGCGCGTTGTCAGTGCGCATCGGTCTAGCCAGGAACCTCGCTGTGCGAGGCCCCTGGGCAGGCAAAGATCGGCTCCCTAACCCCACCCCGGCCCTCCCCGAGCATCGGGGAGGGAGTTCCGGGCGCCAGCCGGCGCGCGTTGTCAGTGCGCATCGATCTCTCCCGATGGGAGAGGGGAGTACTGCGTCAATCACCCTGTCCGAAAACGGCGAGTCCGCTGCCCTATTCCAGCCTAAGATGGCTGCATGGACATCTCGCACACCGCCACCGAACGCTGGTCTCGCGCACGCTTGGCGCGCGATGCGCGGTTTGATGGCATGTTCGTGGTGGCGGTCAAATCGACCGGCATCTACTGCCGGCCGGTGTGCCCGGCGCCGTTGGCGCGGGAGTCGAACGTGCGTTATTTCACCCAGGCCGCGGCGGCTGCTGCTGCTGGGTTTCGACCCTGTCTGCGTTGTCGTCCCGAGCGCGCGCCGGGCCTGCGCAGTTACGGCGAGCAGGCCTTCGATCTGGCGCTGAAGCGGGTCGGCGAAGGTTTTCTGGCCGAGCACTCGGTGGCTGAACTGGCCGAGCGGGTCGGGGTCAGCGACCGCCATCTGCGTCGTCAGTTTGAGCAGCAGATGGGCATCGGTCCGCTGGCCCTGCACGCCAATCAGCGCTTGTTGCTGGCCAAGCAGTTGCTGGCCGAAACCCGGTTGCCGGTCACCGAGGTGGCGCTGGCGGCCGGCTTTGCCAGTCTGCGCCGCTTTAACCAGGCGTTCCACGATGCCTGCGGCATGCCGCCCACCGCACTGCGCAAGCAGTCGGAGCAGATCTCGACCGCGCCGGAGCGGATCGAGTTGCTGCTCGGCTACCGGCCGCCGTTCGATTTCACTGCCCATTTGGAATTTCTTGCCGCACGGGCCCTGCCTGGGTTGGAATGGGTGGAAGGCGGTTGCTGGCGGCGACAGCTCGGCGCTGCAGCGCAACTCGATGTGGTGGACGTGCCCGAGCGCTGTGCCATTCGGGTCAGCCTGCAGGGTGTGAAAGCAGCGCGCATTCCCGACCTGTTGCGCCGCGTGCGGCGGGTGTTCGACGTCAATGCCGATCCGGCCTGCATTGCCGAGCAACTCGGCAGCGATCCGATACTGCAGCGTCTCCTGCAGGTTCAACCGGGGCTGCGTTTGCCCGGCATGTTCGATGGCTTTGAAGGGGCGGTGCGCGCCATCCTGGGGCAGCAGATCAGTGTGGCCGCCGCTCGAACCCTGGCCATCCGACTGATGACGCGCTGCGCCGAACAGTTCGCCGATGCCGAGGGATTTCCACGACCGGCCGAACTGGCCGAGCTGGATTTCGACGGCCTCGGCCTGACCTCGCAGCGGGTGAACAGTCTGCGCAGCCTGGGGCGTGCGGTGGCGGAGGGCAGTCTCGACCTGGAAGCACCGCAGCCCTTGTCGGATTGGCTGGCGCAGTGCCAGCAGGTGCCGGGCATCGGCCCGTGGACCGCCGCGTACATGGGCATGCGCGTTCTGCATCATCCCGATGCGTTTCCTGGCGGTGATCTGGTGGTGCGCAAGGCCATGGCGCGAGCGCTTTCGGCGTCGGCCATGCTGCCGAACGAGCGGCGGGTGCGGCAACATGCCGAGGCCTGGCGTCCGTGGCGGGCCTACGCCGTAATCCAGCTCTGGCGGGCGCAGAGCGAGTCCGCCAGTGCGAATAAGCCAAGCGTTAAGTCGAAAGGAGGGCAGCCGTGAATCATTCCTCAGCCGTAGCAAGTACCCGCTTGCCACCGCGCAAGGCGCATGCCGCAGGCAGGGTGCGGGCCGAACTGGAGACGCCGGTCGGCGAACTGATCCTGATCGCCGATGAGGTTGGATTGCGCGCGCTGCGTCTGCCGCAAGGACGGCCCTTGGCCAGCGATGCCGATATCCCGCGCGACCCGCGCCGGCTGCGCCCGTTCCTGACCCAGCTGCAGGCCTATTTTGCCGGCGAATTGCGCCAGTTCGATCTGCCCCTGTCGCCCACCGGCACCGATTTCCAGTGCGCGGTGTGGTGGGCGCTGGCCGAAATTCCCTATGGTGAAACCATGAGTTATTCCGCCATGGCGGCCAAGATCGGCCGACCCAGGGCGGTGCGCGCGGTGGGCGCGGCAAATGGCGCCAATCCCTTGCCGATCGTTCTGCCCTGTCATCGGGTCATCGGCCGCGACGGCTCGCTGACCGGTTTTGCTGGTGGGCTGGCCTGCAAGGCCTGGCTGCTGGCGCACGAGCGACGCCTGCGTGGGGAGCGGCAGGCGGATTTGTGGGGGTAGAGCGTCTTTCTTGTTGCCCCTCCACTGCGGCCGCCGATACACACATCATGGGCGCACGCTGCTCCCTCCGTGACGGCGTCTCGACGGCCTCGCTACAAATAGCTATGAGAAATGCAGGCTAGCAGCGGACGCCTTGCCGGTACGAGCCGAACGGCGTATGTTTTACTGCAGTAAAACAAGTCCATGGTCCCGCAATGAGTTGTACCGCTACCCTTCGTCGTTCAGGCGGCTCTGTCATTCTCTCGATCCCGAAAGCCATCGTCGACTCGCTAGCGGTCGATGCCGGTTCGGTTGTCGAGCTGTCACTCAATGGCCGCAGTTTGTCCGTCACGCCCGCTCGGCGCAGCTTGGCCGAACGTCTCGCGGAGAGTCCGAAGTCGCCGGCGGCGTGGCAGCGCGACGATGCCTGGCTTGAGGACTCACCAGCGGGGCGTGAATCCCTGTGAGCCGCGGCATTCCGCAGCGCGGTGACATCCTCGAACTAAGCCTGGACCCGACCCACGGTCGTGAGATTCGCGGCGCGCGCCCGGTATTGGTGCTGTCGGCCGATGCCTTCAACAAGGCGTCCGGATTGCTCCTGGTCGCGCCTATCACACAAGGTGGCGCGGCGGCGCGCGAAACCGGCTTCAGCGTGACGCTGATGGGCACCGGCACGCGCACGCAGGGCATCATCCTATGCGATCAAACCCGCACCGTCGACGCGCGAGCGCGAACCTTCAAGCGTGTTGAGAAGGCGCCTTCTTTGGTGGTTCAGGAGGCGCTCGAAGCGGTTCGGTCGATACTCGAATGACCCCTGTGGCGCTGCGAACGCCCGCCAGGGCGAACGGCGTTGTGGTGTATCTCTCTGTTAAGGGTCAATGGCGCCGTTCAACGGCGTAGCGAGCCAGGCCGCGCAGCGCGCGGCTATAGGGATTGTCGGGCATGCCCTCCAGCGCTAAGAGGGCGGCGGCGACATGGTCGCGAGCGCGCTGCATGGCGTAGTCGATGCTGCCGGCGGCTTGGATGGCGGCGAGTACGTCCGGAAAGGCGTCGGCATCGCCATTGGCGATGATCGTCTGCAACCGTTCGCGGGTGGCGGCGTCGCTGTGTTGCAGAGCGTGGATCAGGGGCAGGGTGGCCTTGCCTTCGGCCAGATCATCGCCGAGGTTCTTGCCCAGGGTGTCGGCATCGGAGACGTAGTCGAGCACGTCATCGGCGATCTGAAAGGCAAAGCCGAGTTGTAGGCCGTACTCCTGCATGGCGGCTTCGGTGGCCGGATCGGCATCGGCCAGCACGGCGCCGAGCCGGGTGGCGGCAGCGAACAGCACCGCCGTCTTGCGCTCGATTACCCGCAGATAGGCCGCTTCATCGGTATCAGGGTTGTGTACGTGCAACAGCTGCAGCACTTCGCCTTCGGCGATCGCATTGGTGGTGTCGGCCAGAATCTGCATGACCGCCATGCGTTCCAGCTCGACCATCAGCTGAAAACTGCGCGAGTAGAGGAAATCGCCGACCAGCACGCTGGCAGCATTGCCCCAAACGGCATTGGCTGTGCTGCGGCCGCGCCGCAGGTCGGATTCGTCGACCACATCGTCGTGCAGCAGGGTGGCGGTATGGATGAACTCGACCACTGCTGCCAATTGATGCTGCTGGTTACCCTCATAGCCCAGCGATCGTGCGGCCAACAGCAGCAGCATCGGGCGCAGGCGTTTGCCGCCAGCGGCGATGATGTGTTCGGCAACCTGATTGATCAACACCACATCCGAGGCCAATCGGGCACGGATCAATGCGTCCACGGCCTGCATGTCAGGGCCAGCAAGTGCCTGAATTTCAAGCAATGTGGGGAGATTGGATGGGGTGGGGGCAAGAGAAGCGCTCATGGGCGCCGGATTATACGGGCCCTGTGTGCTGGATTCGGCAAAATCCTACAGAATCGAGCGCCGAAGTCTGACGGATTCCCGGCTGGCTCTATACTAGGCTGCTTTGAACGGCCGCTCCGGCCGCAGCTTTCGTCAAAGAGGATCAAGCATGGCGCGTGGAATCAATAAGGTCATTCTCGTCGGCAACCTGGGGGCCGATCCGGAAACCCGCTACACAGCCGGCGGCAGCGCGATCACTTCGATCCGCATCGCCACCTCAGAGAGCTGGCGCGACAAGCAGAGCGGTGAAATGCAGGAGCGCACCGAGTGGCATCGCATCAAGTTCTTCGGCCGCCTCGCCGAAATCGCCGGTGAGTACCTGCGCAAGGGCTCCCAGGTCTACGTCGAGGGCAGTCTGCGCACCGACAAATACACCGACAAGGAAGGCGTCGAGCGCTATACCACCGACATCATCGCCAACGAGATGCAGATGCTGGGCGGTCGCGGTGAGGGCGGCGGTGGCGGCGGCGCTGGCAGCCGCAGCAGTGAAGGTGGCGGCCGCGGTAACTACGGTGGTGGCGGTGGCGGAGATCGCGGCGGCGACCGTGGCGGCTACGGTGGTCAGCGTGGCGGTGGTGCCGGCGGTGCCGGTGGCGGCCAGCGTTCGGCGCCGCCGCAGGAGCCGGATTTCAACGACGACGATATTCCGTTCTAAAAGCTACCGCTAGTCATGCTGTTGCGTCTTGCGCTGAAACCCTTGTTTGGTAGTAAGAATATGTCGTCTTCTCTTGGGCGCTCCGCGTTCGTGTTGTGTGCACTGGCCGTATTGGTCGAGTCTGCCAGTGCGCAGGTATTCAAGTGCGCCGGTCAAGATGGGCGTGTGGTTTATCAACAGACTGCCTGTGCGGCCGATCAGGCGGGTGGCGAGCACGATGTGCGCGTCGCACCGCCTTCTGATCCGGACGCCGCTCGTAGGGCGAAGCAAGATGCGCAGTTGCGCGAACGCAATCACGCGTACTGGCTGAGCCTGCAGCAAATCGAAGCGCTGCCTGAGCGGGAAACGGTGCCGTCGGCCGCACCTGCACGGAAGAGGAACGAAGAACGAATCATGCGTTGTGAGGGCGCAGGACAGGTCTGGTACAGCGCCACCCGAGAATGCCACGACGCTGAGCGGATCGATACGAAAGATGGATACCTGAAAGACGTTCAGTACCGCCATGGTAGGTCGGTCAGTGTGACTCAGGCCTGTGAAGAGATTCGTTCCGGAGCAGCGTCACTTCAGATCGACACGTATCAGCGCAATCAGGGCATGGATCCTTGTAAGTGACCCGCGTGCCTCGTTGATTGATTTTGGTGAATTGCATTGACTAGTTTGAAACTGATTCCAGTGATTCTGTCCGGCGGCGCCGGCACCCGTCTGTGGCCGGCTTCGCGTCAAGGCTATCCGAAGCCCTTTATGCGCTTGGGCGACGGTCAGTCGCTGCTGCAGCGCACCTTGCAGCGCGCGCTGAAAGTGGCCAATGCCGACGAGGTGATGACGGTTACCGGTGCCGACTACTATTTTCTGACCCGCGATGAGTATCAGCGCGAAGCGGCTGCCGCCAGTATTGGCCAGCGATTTCTGCTTGAGCCGGCGGGACGCAATACCGCGCCGGCGATCGTGCTGGCGGCCTTGGATATTGCCCAGAGGCATGGCGCCGAGGCGCAACTGCTGGTGTTGCCGGCCGATCATCTGGTCGCCGATCTGGATAGCTTTGCCGCCGATGTGGCGGTGGCCTGCGAGCTGGCGGCGGCCGGTCATCTGGTGACCTTCGGCATTCGGCCGACCCATCCGGAAACCGGCTTTGGTTATATTGAGGCCGGTGCCGCGGTGGGCAATGCGGGTGGGCGCGAGATCAAGGCCTTTGTCGAGAAGCCTGATCGGGTGACAGCCGAGCAGTACCTTGCCAGCGGCCACTATTTCTGGAACGCCGGCATGTTCTGCTTCGCTGCCGGTGCCCTGATTGAAGCGGCGGCCAAGGTGTGCCCGAATGTGCTGGGGGCAGCGCAGGCGGTGATGGAAGCCGCCGATCTACAGGCCGAGCCGCTGAAGTTCGAGCGTGAGCGCTTTATCGCTCAGCCGGATATTTCGATCGACTACGCGGTGATGGAAAAGGCGGCGAAACGAGCCGTGGTGCCGGCGCGTTTCGACTGGAGTGACATCGGCTCGTGGAAGGCGGTCAGCGAACTTGGCGAGCCCGATCCGCAAGGCAACCGGGTGCGCGGTCAAAGCATCCTGGTTGAATCGGTGAACTGCTACGTCGATGCTGGCGATCGCGTGGTCGCTGCGGTGGGCGTGCAGGATCTGGTCATCGTCGACTCCGGCGATGCGGTGCTGGTGGCCGATCGCGAGCAGGCCCAGGCCGTGCGCGCGGTGGTCGATCACCTGAAGCGCCACAAGCACAGCGCGGCCCAGCATCACCTCACCGTATATCGGCCCTGGGGCAGCTACACCGTGCTGGAGGATGCCGACGACTGCAAGGTCAAGCGACTGACCGTGAAGCCGGGTGGCATTCTGTCGCTGCAGAAGCATTCGCGGCGCAGCGAGCACTGGACGGTGGTGAATGGCACTGCCAAGGTGCGGGTCGGCGATCAGGAATTCCTGCTCGAACGCAATCAGAGCACCTACATTCCGACCGAGACCCTGCATCGGCTGGAGAATCCCACCGATAAGGATGTGCATCTGATCGAGGTGCAATGCGGCGATTACTTCGGCGAGGACGATATCGTGCGACTGGAGGATGTGTACGGGCGGAAGTAGGGGCATCGGCCAGGTTCATGCAGCAACGTGTGGTTAGCGTAGGAAGGGTGGGTCATAGGCCCACCGCGCATCGCGTAGGGTGGGCGTGCCGCCCCCGTCGCCAGCTCAGCCCATGACGGGCGATTCGGCGCTGCGGGGTGCGTGCAGGCGATACTGGTCGGGGTCGATATCGCCTAGCCTGAGCGCCAGCCTCATCAGGCTCACCAAGTCCTGAGCATTGTGTTCCACCACCCGGTTGAGCTGGGTGGCGTCAGCGCGTTGCAGCCAGCGTCGAAAAGCGGCCGGGGCTTCGCTACCGGGCAGGTCGTCGTTGCGCACGATCGATAGCAGTTGCCGTTCGACGGTTTGTAGTCGGCAATCGGCCCACAAGCCGCGGTAGCGTCGTCGCACCAGGTGCAGCAGGTCGGTGTGCGGCAACTCGCGGCTGGGGTCAGGCAGGCGATGCAGGCAAAAGCGGGTACGCAGCAGGGGCAGGTCGTAGCTCTTGCCGTTGTAGCTCAGCAGATGATGCTGTGCGCACAGGTATTGCCCAAACGCTTGCAGCATTGCGACTTCTCCGCTCAGGCCACTGAGCAGCCACTGCCTGAGACATAGTTCGTTCTGCTCGATGAAGGCGATGCCAACCAGAAAGGCGCGGGTGCCGGTGCCGCCGGCGAGCCCTGTGGTTTCGGTGTCGATGGCCAAGAGATGACGCGGATCGATTGCCTGCTCGCGGTGTTGAAAGCGCAGCTCGGTCGGGATCTCGGCCAAAGGATGGCGCATTTCGATCAGATGCAGGCCGGCGGCAATCGGTTGCCCAAGCAGGGCGATCTTGGGTGCATCCGCGTCGGGCGAAGACAGTAGCAGGCGGCGCTGCAGATGCGATCGACTTAGCCAGTCGATCAGTTGGTGGTGGTGTTGCGGGACTGCGGTTGAGGCAAAGTGTTCATGGGGTGCGTTTTGGACGCGCCGATCGGCGTATGAGGATTGCCCGGTCGTCAGGTGTGCATGGCCAAACGATGGTGCGTCCGAGACGCACCGCATGGGGTCAGCATTGTTGTTCGCGCTTTGCCGCAACGCCCGCAGGCGTTCCAGCGTCTTGGCGGCTGTGGCGGTAGCGCTCACCGATTGATCAGCGCGCTAAGCACGCGTGCCGCCAGTTGCTTCTGGCTGTGCGTGGCAGGGGCAGCGAGTACCGGGCCGACACAGGCCGGGCAGCCGTAGCGGCACTGGCAGTGTTCCACCACCGCCAGCGCGCGCTGCAGTAGTTCGGCAGAGCGCTCGAACAATGCTTCGCTGAGCCCGATGCCGCCTGGGTAGTTATCGTACAGATATACCGTTGGCTGAAAACGCTGCGCCTGTTGATCAGTGGCATAGGTTCCCTCACTACCACGCCAGCGTGGCCCGACGAAGGCGTCTCGTTCGGCGCTGAACTCACCATCGCCGCTGCCCACCGAGGACTGCAGGTCGCGTGCCTCGGCCATGACCGCCACCGTGGCCACCAGATGCAGCACGTGGGCGGCGGCGAGAAAGCCGTCCAGCGCATCCTGGCGGCTGTCGAACACCTGATCTAGCAGTTCCGCCGGCAAGCGCCACCAGGCCGCGGTGCTATGCATCTCCTGGTCGGGTAGGGTGATCGGCCCATAGCCGATGTTTTCGTGTGTGTAGTAGCGGATCTTCTTGTAGCCCGGCACCCGGCGCACCACATGCACTTCGCCATGGGCGACATGGCCCTGGCCGCTTGCATTCTGATCAAACCGTTCCAGCGGTTTGAGTCGGGTGTAGTCGATCGCATCGGTGTAGTAGTCGACCGCGGTGCGGGTGACAAAGGCCTTGCGGCCGGTCCAGTCCAGCTGTTCGACCTGGAACGGCTGCGACTGCACCATATAGATGGCACCCTCGTACAAGGTCATGGCGGCGCTGGAATAGTCGACTTCGGCAATGATGGTCTGGCGACCATCGGTGCGATCGACGACGACGAAATTGCCGTCGGCCACCGCGCGCAGCGATACCGCATTGGCCGGGTAGCTGTCGGCGATCCATTCAAAGCGGCCGTTCTCGGGGTGCACCACACCGGATTCGGCCAGCAGTTGTAGATAGGGCAGTGGATCGACATCGGCAAAGCGTTCGCCCTGCTGAAACGGCAGCTCGAAGGCGGCGCAGCGGATGTGATCAAGCAGGATCAACGGCTGATTTTCGGCAATCCGCGCCTGTTCGGGGGAACTGCTGGCGAAGTCTTCTGGATGCTGGATCAGGTACTGGTCCAGCGCTTCGCTGCTGGCGACCAGTACCCCCAGTGCCGGCTGCTGGCGTCGGCCGGCGCGACCCAGACGCTGCCAGGTGGCGGCGATGGAGCCGGGATAGCCGTTCAGGATCACTACATCGAGCGCGCCTATGTCGACACCCAGTTCCAGCGCCGAGGTGCCGACCAGACCGTCGATCTCACCGCGTCGCATCGCGCGCTCGGTCTGGCGGCGCTCATTCGGCAGGTAGCCGCCGCGGTAGGCGCGAATGCGTTCGGGCTTGCGCGGATCATGGTCGAAGACGTCCTTCAGATACTTGGTCAGCACTTCAACCATCAGTCGCGACTGAGCGAAGATCAGGCATTTCAGGCCGGCACGGATGGCGGCGCGGGCGATCCGCGTGCTTTGCGAACGGGCAGAGGCGCGAATGCCGAGATCGGCATTGACCACCGGCGGGTTCCATAACAGTACGGTGCGTGGACCGAGCGGGGCACCGCTGCGCTCAATCAAGTGCACGGGGCGGCCGATAAGTGCTTCGGCGTGAGCCTGTGCATTGCCGATGGTGGCCGAGGCCATGATGAATTGCGGATCACTGCCGTAGAAGCGGCAAATGCGCTGCAGCCGGCGCAGCAGGTTGGCCAGATGCGAACCAAACACGCCGCGGTAGCTATGGATCTCGTCGATCACCACATAACGCAGGGTTTCAAACAACTGGGCCCACTTGGTGTGGTGCGGCAGGATGCCCTGATGCAGCATGTCCGGATTACTGATCACGATGTCGCCGGACAGGCGGATGGCACGGCGGGCATCGGCCGGTGTATCGCCGTCGAAGGTGTGCACGCGCAGGCCGAGCTCGCCAGCCTTGTTCAGTTCCAGCAGTTCGGCCAGCTGGTCCTGGGCCAGCGCCTTGGTCGGAAACAGGTACAGGGCGCGGGCGCTGCCCTGCATGGCGGCACTCACCACCGGCAAGGTGTAACAGAGTGTTTTGCCGGAAGCGGTGGGGGTGGCAATGACCAGATGCTCACCACGTTGGCTGGAGGCCCAGGCTTCGCCCTGATGGCTGTACAGGCGCTCGATGCCGCGCGACTGCAGCGCCTGGCGCAGCGCTGACGGCAGGTCGGCCGGCAGCGCTGCGTACTCCGCTGTCTGGGCCGGGCGATCGATGCAGCCGGTGACGCGCACGGCATAGCGCTGCTGCAGCTTTTCGGCCAGACGGCTGGCGTCAGCCCTCACCCTGACGGCACGTTGCGTTGAGTCGCTGCGTTTCCAGGGCAACTGGCCAGATTCTGCAGGCGCGGCCAGGGCGGGCGAATGAGGAGCCGGCGTTGGGATTTGTTCGGCGAACAAGGGAGCGAGTTGGGCGTTCATGGTGGCCGATACGGGGAGGATGCCCGCTATCGCACGCGCGCGCCGTCGCAGATCCTGAGACTGCGGCTGCTGTGGGGCACCTTGGGGTGGCGGTGTTCCCGAGCAGGTCTTTCTGGCCACCAAGGACGCGGCCTTGCGACGATTGCCATTCAGGCAGCGGCTGGCCGTCGGAGCAGTTCAGCCGGACAATAGGCCTTCCTGTCGATGTCCGGAGAACGCTGTGAGTGCAGCCCCTCGTTTCCATCTTGCCTTTCCGGTCGATGATCTGGAGGCGGCGCGTGGTTTCTACGCCGGGGTGCTGGGGTGCGGCGTGGGACGCGAAGCGCACGATTGGATCGACTTCGATCTTGGCGGTCACCAGATTGTGGCGCACAAGGTGTCGGCAGATAGCTTCGCGCAGTTGCGGGCCAGCAATCCGGTCGATGGTAAACAGGTGCCGGCCTTTCATTTTGGCCTGGTACTGGATTGGGATGCCTTCGAACCGATGGCAGAACGGCTGCGTCAAGCCGGTGTGGCGTTCGTGATCGAACCCTATCTGCGTTTCGAGGGCCGGGTCGGTGAGCAGGCCACGATGTTTGTTCGCGACCCGTCCGGCAACTGTCTGGAGTTCAAGGCGTTTCGCGATATCAGCAAGCTATTCTCGCGCGATCTGGATGCATACCCTTAATATAGGGTGCGCCTTGGCGCACCGATGAGCATTGGGCTCATGGCGAAGCTTGATGTTGCGACGGTGCGGTAAACCGCACCCTATCCATGATCGTGCGGTAGACCGCACCCTATGTTGGGTCCTGCCAGGGCAATCGATCGAGATCGAGATTGCCGCCGCTCAGAATCACGCCGACCTTCTTGCCTCGAAACCGATCGCGGTACTTGAACAGGGTGGCCAGGGTGATGGCGGCCGAGGCCTCAATCACTAGTTTGAGCTGCTCGAACACTTTGCGCATGGCGTGTACTGTCTCGCTGTCGTCGACCAACAGAATCTCGGCGCGATGCGATCGCAGCAGATCGAAGGTCATCGGGCCCAATTCGGCGCGCAGGCCATCGCAAATGGTGTGCGCGATGCGCCCGGTGATGCGTTGGCCGCTGGCCAGCGAGTCAAACGCATCGCGTGCGCCGCTCGGTTCCGCGCCGATGATTCTGATGTCCGGGTTGTGCGCATGCGCTGCCAGTGCCGCTCCGCTAAGCAGGCCACCGCCGGAGATCGGCGCAATGACAGTGTCGAGCTGTGGCTGGTCCTGCAACAGTTCGGCGGTCGCGGTGGCCTGGCCGGCGATGACTCTGGCATCGTTGAATGGCAGCACCAGACTGGCGCCGGTCGACTCAAGCTCGGCCTCGGTGGCGGCATCGCGTGCAGCTTGATGGGTATCGCAATCGACGATGCGCGCACCCCAATAGGCGATCGCATCGCGCTTCATTCTGGGTGCGCTGCGCGGCACCACCACGGTCGCCGGTATGCCGCGCAGGCGGCAGGCCAGGGCCACCGCTGCACCGTGATTGCCGGAGGACTGAGTCAATACCCCGCGTCGGGCGGCAGCGTCGCTGAGCGAGAACACCGCATTGCAGGCGCCGCGAAACTTGAATGCGCCGGCGCGCTGCAGGTTTTCACACTTGAACCAGAGGTTGCAGTCGAGCTGCTCGTCGAGCACTGCCGAGCGCAACACCGGCGTGCGTTCGGCATACGGCGCAATGCGCGCGGCGGCCTGTTCGATGTCGGCCAGGCTGGGTGGGTCGCGAAAGGGGGATGTGGTCATGGCGCGGTCTTTGGCTTGCGATCATCACGGCAAGCGTAGCGGATTGCCTCGTCCATGCTGAGAGGGGGCGAAAACAGAAAGCCCTGATACTCATCGACGCCGATCTCGCGCAGCAGTTCCCATTGAATCTGTTGCTCGACGCCTTCGGCGACGGTGCGCATACCCAGGGCGCGACACAGATCGGCGATGCCGCGTGTTAGCGCAACACCGCGCGGGCTTTCGCCGACGCCGCTGACAAAGCTCTTGTCGATCTTGACCTTGTCGAACGGCAGGTCACGCAGGTAGCTCAGCGAGGAAAAGCCCGTGCCGAAATCATCCAGGGCGGTACGAAAGCCGCGTTGGCGCAGGGCGCCGAGCAGGGTCTTGGCGCGCTCGACGTTGTCCAGCAAGGCCGATTCGGTGACTTCGATCTCAAGCCAGCTGGGGTCGATGCCTTCGATGGCGCAGCTCTCGATCAGGGCTTGCTCCAGGATCGGGTCAATCAATTGCCGTGACGACAGATTCACCGCCACCGGCAACGGGTTGCCGGCATTGTGCAGGCCGCGGATCAGGTGAGTGGCGGCCAGCATGGCCTCCCGACCCAGGGCTGAAATGACGCCGATCTCTTCGGCCAACGGAATGAAGTAAGCCGGCGAGACAGCGCCGAAAGCTTCGGTATGCCAGCGAATCAGCAGTTCGAATCCGGTCGGTTGGCCCGACGGGTCGACCTTCGGCTGGGCGGCGAACTCAAATCGGCCGCGGTCGGCGTCCTGGCGCAGCAGATTGACCAAGGTGAGGCGGCGCAGGCTGTCCTCGTCGAACTGATCGCGAAAGAACTCCCAGCCGCCGCGCTTGTTGCGCTTGGCGGCGTTCATGGCGGCATCGGCGCGGCGAATCAGGAGCTCGGCAGACAGTCCGTCTTCACCGGCGACCGCGATGCCGATGCTGGCGCCCAGGGTCATGGTGTGGTGTTCGACCAGCGTCTCGACCTTCAGTGCCTGCAACACGCGTTCGGCCATGCGCGCCGCTTCGGCCCGTGGCTCCCGGTGTTCAATCAGCAGCACGAACTCGTCGGCACCCCAGCGCCCGACCACGTGCGAACCGGGCACCAGTTCCCGCAGGCGCTCGGCGACACGCACCAGCAAGGCATCGCCGAAGTCGTGACCGAGCGCCTCGTTGGTGGCCTTGAATCCGTCGAGGTTGATGAACATAACTGCCAGTTCCGGCGGGTCGTTATGCGCCAGGCGGCGGCGCAGTTCGGCCTGCAAGGCAATGCGGTTGGGCAGGCTGGTTAGCCCATCGGAGTGAGCGAGCTTGTCCAAGGCCCGCGCCGATAGCTTTTGCGAGGTGATATCGCGCACGCTGATGGCATGAAACACCACCCCCTCACGGCGGCCCTGGCAAGGCACCAGACGTGCCTCAACAGTGAGCTTGTGCCCGCCCGCGGCCTTCATCTGCGTTTCGCCCTGCCATTCCTGTGGCTGCGCGCGCAGCAGCTGGTGGGCGACGTCGGGCAGCACGCCAGCGATGGAGCGTCCTGCCAGCTCTTCCGCCGAACAGCCGGTCATCGACTGGGCGGTGGCATTGCTGTCCACCACCATGCCGTTCTGATCGACGATCCAACGCGCTTGACTGCTATGGCTGAAGCACTGGGCCCGTAACTGCTGATGAAACGCCTGGCGGTGTTGCCGGCTGACGTCGCTGTGCGTTCCCAGCACCCGACAGGCGCGCCCATCACGGCCGCGCTCGGTAACCCGTCCGCGCAGGCGCAGCCATCGCCAGCGCATGCCATGCGCCAGGCGGAACGTGCAATCGATGCTATCGCTGCGCCCTTCGACCAGCCTGCCCCAGGATTCGCGCAGGCCGTACTGATCCTCGACATGTGAGTCGTCGATCAACTCGGACATCGCTCGGTCCTCGGTCGCCGTGTCGGCTGACGCGATAGCAGCGTGCAGACGAATCCGGTCGCCATCGGCCAGCCATTCCCAGAGTGCGACCTGCTCGACCTGCAGAACGGTCTGCAGGCAAAGCGCAAGCTCGGCCCGCGCTGAGTCGGGCGGCCCGGAGCACCGGTCTGTCCGCTCGGCAGAGCGGGGAATGTCTGGCTGGCTCATCGGATGCCTGCAGGTCGCAGTGGCCGTGATGGCAGTATGCGATGCCGGGCTGTGCCGTGCACGCGTGCGCTCCCCGGGCCAGTCCGAAGCGCCTGCTAGACTCAGTGTCCATCCCAGCCCCTTGATCACTTTCAACGGAACAAGCCATGGACCATTTGTCTGATCTCGATCGCCACTTCGTTCTGCATCCCGCCACCAATCTGGCGGCGCATCAACGCCAGGGGCCATTGATCATCGAGCGCGGTGAAGGCATTTACGTCTGGGACACTCAAGGCAAGCGCTATATCGAGGGGCTGGCGGGGCTCTGGTGCGTGGCCCTGGGCTACGGTGAGGATGCCCTGGTCGATGCCGCCGCCGAGCAGATGCGCAAGCTGGCCTATGGGCAATTGTTTGCCTCGCGCAGCCATGAGCCGGCGATTCTGTTGTCCGAGAAGCTCGCCCATTGGCTGCCGCCAACACGTTCAGGTGATGGGCCGTGGCGTTTTCTGTTCGGCAATTCTGGTTCTGACGCCAACGACACCCAGATCAAGCTGGTGCGCTACTACAACAATGTGGCGGGGCGATCACAAAAGAAAAAAATCATCAGCCGCTGGAACGGCTATCACGGCGTAACGGTGGGTTCAGCCAGCCTGACCGGCCTGCCGGTATTCCACACCCATTTCGATCTGCCGATCGAGGGCATCCTGCATACCGATTGCCCGCATCATTTCCGGCATGCTGAGGCCGGCGAGAGCGAGGAAGCGTTCGCCACCCGCCTGGCCGCCAATCTGGAAGGAATGATCCAAGAGGAAGGCCCGGACACGGTGGCGGCCTTTATCGCCGAGCCGATCATGGGCGCGGGTGGTTTGATCGTGCCGCCCGCCACTTACTTCGAGAAGATTCAGGCCGTACTCGAGCGCCATGATGTGATCCTGATCGACGACGAGGTGATCACCGGCTTTGGTCGCCTGGGCACACCGTTTGGTTGCCAAGCCATGGGTATGCGGCCGGATACGATGACCCTGGCCAAAGCGCTGTCGTCGGCCTACTTGCCGATCAGTGCGGTGGCGGTTCCCGACTGGATGCACGAGGCGATGAAAGAGCCAAGCGACAAGCTCGGTGCCTTCGCCCATGGCTTCACTTACAGCGGGCATCCGGTGGCGGCAGCGGTGGCTTTGCGCAACCTGCAGCTGTTCGAGGAGCGCGACCTGATCGCGCATGCGGCACGGGTTGGGCAACACTTTCAGGCCAGGCTCGCGGCGCTGGGCGAATTGCCATTTGTGGGCAGCACCCGCGGCCGTGGTCTGCTCGGCGGCCTGGAGTTGGTCCGCGATGTATCGGCCAAACGGCGCTTTGCGGCCGAGGACAAGGTGGCGATCCGCGTAGCCGCCTTGGCGCTGGAGCGCGGCCTGCTGGTGCGCGCGCTGGCAGGCGACACCATCGCAATCTGTCCGCCCTTGGTCATCACCGAGGCCCAGGTGGACGAGCTGTTTGACTGTCTGCAATCGGCACTGCGCGCGTTCGCTGATGAAACGGCCAGATAACCCGGAATTTCATGAGGTCGCGCCGAAAGACACCGCCAGCCCAGGCACAGCAACGTTCTCGGGCAGTTCTCACTGGATGACAACGTGTTCGCGGTCTTTCGTCGCAGGCAAGGCCCTCATTCGACCGCTGCGCGGCAACGGCTGCTGCGCGGCAACGGCTGCTGCGCGGCCTGCGCCTTCCTCGCTCCCAGAGCAGGGCCATCCATGGCCCTTCCCGCGTGCGCTGCGCTCGGTCGACCGCTGCGCGGCAACGGCTGCTGCGCAGCCTGCGCCCTTCCCGCGTGCGCTGCGCTCGGTCGGCCGCTGCGCGGCAACGGCTGCTGCGCAGCCTGCGCCTTCCTCGCTCCCAGAGCAGGGCCATCCATGGCCCTTCCCGCGTGCGCTACGCTCGGTCGGCCGCTGCGCGGCAACGGCTGCTACGCAGCCTGCGCCTTCCTCGCTCCCAGAGCAGGGCCATCCATGGCCCTTCCCGCGTGCGCTGCGCTCGGTCGGTCTACGCGGGGGCATTCGCCCCGAGGTCCTTTGCACCGATTGCCGCGTTGTTCGGCTGCTCGATCACTTCTTCTGATCGACGCGGTCGATGCGGCGATAGTAGCCTTCAAACGCGGTACTCCAGCTGGCACCGCCGTCGCTTGAGGTTTGCCAATGCTGTCGAACTCGACCATCGTCTAGCAGCTGCCAGTGAATCCGCTGTAGCGAGTCGTTAAGTGACTCGCTCTCCATGAGCATCTCGTTTGGCCCTGGGCTACTGCCGCGCAGTTCCAACAGACCACCCCGGCTGTCGACCCAGAATTGCTTCCAGCGCTGGCTGCTACGGTCGAACAGATTGAGGCTGCGGCCATGGGTGCCGCGGCTGCCGCGCCAATGCTCGCTGATCGCGCAGCCTTCGAGGTCGCGTTCGATCGTGTTGTGGCCGGCCACCACTTGCTTGCCCTCGTTGTCGGTCGTGCTCACCTCCCATTCGCCGATCCAGAAGTCGAACTGTCGATGTTGGACATCCGAGCAGTCCGGTGGCGTGGGTACATTGGCCGCCAGTCCGAGCGCAATGATCAGGGCAGGGCAGTTGAGCATGGTCGTCGTTCCGTCAGGAAAGCCGCTGGCAATCTGCCACAGCAAAGCATTACGCTGGCTGCTTGAGGTGCAGAAAGCGACGAAGCGAGCCAGTCTTGCGACCTTTTGAGATCGCGATCGGGGCAGCTCAGTCGTTCTGCCCCTTCACCGGTGGACCCAGCTGTTCAAGGTCGAGCGCCGAGACTTCGAACAGAAAGCGCTTGTCGCCCTGTTTCTTCAGGCCGGGGCTGATCTCGAAGGTCTGCGCCTGATCGATGATCTCCAGCATCTTCTGGTCTTCCTCCAGAAAAACCGCCGGTGGCACGTTGTTCTTGACTTCGCTGATCAGCACCTTCGGCAAGTCCTGATCATCGGCTCGCGCTGCTACACGGCATTCCTTGACACAGCTGAACTCGTCGCTGTCGGCGAGCAGATAAACGCTCTGGCCCCAGGCCGGGTGGCGGCGCAGCACCAAGCGCAGGTTGGAGTTGTTCTTGGCGCGAACGTAGGCGGTGAACACCCGGCCGCCGGCCTCCTGGTCATCGACCGCGTGGTAGGTCCAAAGCGACTCCAGGCGACGTTGCTCAGCGCTTGCCTTGGCCACTTCGCGCAGCTTGGGCAACTGCTCGCTCAAGCGTTGCGCGGCCCGACTGTTGGGGTAGCGGCTGAGAATATCCTCGGCATACGCCAAGGCCAGCTCCGGCTTATTGGTGCTCTGGACCGCTTCAAACTGGCGGTAGGCCTCATCGGCCAGGGCCTCAATGCGTGCCTGCGCGGCCTGTGCGCGTGCTTCGGCTTCACGCCGTTCTGCCTCAGGGTCGCTACACCCGAGCAGGCCGGCGAACAAGACGAGACAGAGCAGAATGCGGCGAATCGGCATGGTTGAAGCCCTCGGTTTGAATTCGGTCAAGCGGCGCAAAGTCTAGCCCGGCTGGCCGGGAATCAGTTGCCAAGTGAACCGCAATCGTCTGCGAAATGCTCGCTGGTGCGGATTGAGATTGACGCTGCCAGCTGTGCGCCCTATTATTCCGCGGCTTCGAGGCGCCCGTTTGGACGCCGCGCTGCGGACCGCTCGGGGTATAGCTCAGTCTGGTAGAGCGCCAGCTTTGGGAGCTGGATGTCGGGGGTTCGAATCCCTCTACCCCGACCATTCGGGTAAAGGCGCGGCGGCGACTCGAACGGCGGTAGAATGCGCCCGTAGCTCAACCGGATAGAGCATCGGCCTTCTAAGCCGACGGTTGCAGGTTCGATTCCTGTCGGGCGCGCCATCTGCACGCCGCGGAGTTGAGGCAGGAAGCAAGGCGCTCTGGGAAATTTCCCAGTCGCAAACAGAATTATGGTGGATGTAGCTCAGTTGGTTAGAGCACTGGATTGTGATTCCAGATGTCGCGGGTTCGAGTCCCGTCTTCCACCCCAGTCCCAAGTTGCGGCACAATACGCAGCTTGAGCCGTGACGAGCGGCAAGAAGTTAATGAAGTGGGCCGTTAGCTCAGTTGGTAGAGCAGCTGACTCTTAATCAGTAGGTCCAAGGTTCGAATCCTTGACGGCCCACCACTTCTTCCTCCCTCCCATCGTGGGCGGACCTCTCCGGGGATCAAAGCCGAGCGAAAGTGGCGGAACTGGTAGACGCGCTGGATTTAGGTTCCAGTGGGGCAACCCGTGAGAGTTCGAGTCTCTCCTTTCGCACCAGCTTCGATCACCTCGCGCTGAGGTTCCGTGTTTGAGGTGGACTTCGATTCGCTTCGTCCGGCAACGATTTTCGTGTCGATCCATCGCAATGGTTCGACGGTTGCCCCAGGAGCTGTCATGCAAGTTTCGGTTGAACACCTCAGCAATCTCGAGCGCAAGCTCACCGTCAGCGTTCCGGCCGATCGCCTGGAATCGCGAATCAGCGAGCGTCTGCGCGAGATTTCCCGCACCGTGCGCCTGAAAGGCTTCCGTCCCGGCAAAGTGCCGGCGAAGGTCGTCGAGCAGCGCTTTGGCGCCCAGATCCGCAACGAAGCCATGTCCGAGGTGATTCAAGACAGCTTTGGCGAAGCGCTGCGCCAGGAGAATCTGCGTCCGGCCGTGCCGCCTTCGATCCAGACCGATGGCAAGCCCAAGGATGGCGAATTCAGCTATGTCGCCACCTTCGAAGTGATGCCGGAACTTGGCCCGATCGATGTGTCGAGCCTGAAGGTGAAGCGCCCGACCGCTGAAGTTGCAGACGCCGACATCGACCAGATGATCGAGACCCTGCGCCTGCAGCGCCGTACCTGGAACCCGGTGGAGCGGGCGGCCAAAGACGGCGATCTGGTGATGTTTGAGTCCTTCGTCACCGTCGGTGAGACCCGCGTGCCCGCCGAGGGCATGGAGCGTTCTGGCACCGTGCTGGGCAGCAAGGCGATGATGCCCAAGGTCGAAGAAGCCCTGGTCGGCATCGCCACTGGCGATGAACGCAATGTCGAGATCGACTTCCCGGCTGAGCATCGCAATGCTGACCTGGCCGGCAAGACCGGCACCATGACGGTAAGGGCCGTGCGCGTGTCGGAGCCGGTGCTGCCGGCCGTAGACGATGCCTTCATGGCCAGCTTCGGTGTCGCCGAGGGCGGCATCGAGAAGTTCCGGCAGGAGGTCAAGGCAAACCTGGAGCGTGAGCTGAAGGGTGCCCTGATGGCGCGCTTGAAGAATGACGTGGTCAGCCGCTTGCTGGAGAAGTTCAGCGAGCTGGAACTGCCCAAGCGTATGGTCGAAGCCGAAGCCGTTGGCCTGGCCAATCAGGCCGAGCAGCGCGCCCAGCAGCAGGGTCAGAAGGGCGCCAAGGTAGCGCCGGAAGCGTTTGCCGGCGTGGCCAAGCAGCGTGTCGCTGCGGCGGTACTGCTGGGTGAGCTGGCGCGTCAGAACCAGATCAAGCTGGATCAGGGACGCGTGGCCGAGATGATGGCCAGCATCGCCTCGACCTACGAGGACCCGCAGCAAGTGTTCGAGCTGTATCGCGGTGACGAGCAGCTGATGCGCAGCCTTGAAAGTCGCGTGGTTGAGGACCAAGTCATCGATTGGATTGCCGATCACGCCGACCTTACCGAAGAGGCGTTGAGCTTCGCCGAGGTCATGCGCCCCGGCAACGCCCTGTAAGCTAGCGTTTGGCAGCACCCCGGAGCCGCCCACAGCGGTTTCAGGGCTGCTGGATGTTGCCCTCACGCCGCTTGCCGCCAAGTCGAGCGGTGCGCGGCTGATCCGGCGTAGCATGCTGACAGGCCTCACCCATAACGGACCCAACGCCCATGACGATCAAGAACCTCAACCTCGTGCCGATGGTGGTCGAGCAGACCAGCCGCGGTGAGCGGGCTTACGACATCTACTCGCGGCTGCTGAAGGAGCGGGTGATCTTCCTGGTCGGGCCGATTGACGACCACATGGCCAATCTGGTGGTGGCGCAGCTGCTGTTCCTCGAATCGGAGAATCCCGACAAGGACATCAGCCTGTACATCAACAGCCCAGGCGGTGTGGTCACGGCCGGCATGGCAATCTACGACACCATGCAGTTCATCAAGCCCGACGTGGCGACCATGTGCATTGGTCAGGCCGCTTCCATGGGGGCGCTGCTGCTGGCTTCAGGCACCAAGGGCAAGCGCTATGCGCTGCCGCATTCGCGGGTGATGATTCATCAACCGCTGGGTGGCTATCAGGGTCAGGCCACCGATATCGAGATTCACACCCGTGAAATCCTTACCCTCCGCGACCGCCTGAATCATGTGCTGGCCAAGCATACTGGGCAGCCGGTGGAGCAGGTCGCCAAAGATACCGATCGCGACTACTTCATGAGCGCTCTGGATGCGGCCAACTACGGCCTGATTGATCAGGTGCTGGAGCGGCGCCCGGAAGAGTCGGTCAAGCCGGCCTAAGACCGGCACTCCCCCATTTCACGCCGCTCTTCCGAGGGGCGTGGTATCCACGGGCCCTGTGATATTCTCGGGCCGTCCCCCGGCTTTTCCGGGGCATTGGTAGGCAAGGCAGCATGACTGAAGAGCGTTCTGGTCGCGGCGGTGAAAGTGCCAAGATTCTGTACTGTTCCTTTTGCGGTAAGAGTCAGCACGAAGTCCGCAAGCTGATCGCTGGCCCCAGCGTGTTCATCTGCGATGAATGCGTGGAGCTGTGCAACGACATCATTCGCGAAGAGTTGGAAGAGAAGGTCGCCAGTTCGCGCAGCCATCTGCCGAAGCCGCGCGAAATTCTGGACGTGCTCGATCAGTACGTGGTGGGACAAGCGCGGGCCAAGAAGACCCTGGCCGTCGCTGTGTACAACCACTACAAGCGCATCGAGACGCGCGGCAAGAGCGATGAGGTCGAGCTTTCCAAGAGCAACATCCTGCTGGTGGGCCCCACCGGTTCGGGCAAGACCCTGCTGGCTGAGACGCTGGCACGACTGCTGAATGTGCCGTTCACCATCGCCGACGCCACCACGCTGACTGAAGCGGGCTATGTCGGCGAAGATGTCGAGAACATCATCCAGAAACTGCTGCAGAAGTGCGACTACGATGTCGACAAGGCGCAGCAGGGCATCGTCTATATCGATGAGATCGACAAGATTTCGCGCAAGAGCGAGAACCCGTCGATCACGCGTGACGTATCGGGTGAGGGTGTGCAGCAGGCACTGCTGAAGCTGATCGAAGGCACGGTAGCCTCGGTGCCGCCGCAGGGCGGACGCAAGCATCCGCAGCAGGAGTTCCTGCAGGTCGATACCAAGAACATACTGTTCATCTGTGGCGGCGCGTTCGCCGGGTTGGAAAAGATTATCCAGCAGCGCTCGGTGGATGCCGGTGGCATCGGCTTCTCGGCCGAGGTGCGTAGCAAGAATCAGAAGGCCAATGTCGGCAAGCTGCTGGCGGAAGTCGAGCCTGAAGATCTGATCAAGTTTGGCCTGATTCCCGAGTTCGTCGGCCGTCTGCCGGTCGTGGCTACCCTGGAAGAGCTCGATGAAGAAGCGCTGGTGCGGATCCTCACCGAGCCGAAGAACGCCATCACCAAGCAGTTCAAGAAGATGTTCGATATGGAAGGGGTGGAGATCGAATTCCGTCCCGAGGCGCTGAAAGCGATCGCTGCCAAGGCGCTCAAGCGCAAGACCGGTGCACGCGGTCTGCGCACCATCATCGAATCGGTGCTGCTCGACACCATGTTCGAGCTGCCTTCGCTCGACAACGTCAGCAAGGTAGTGGTCGACGACACGGTGATCAGCAATCAGGCCGAGCCGTATCTGATTTATTCGACCCCCGCTCCCGCCACCAAGGCCGCGGGCGGCGAGTGACGCGGGCGGCAGTGCGAGCTGCCTGCCCCCTGCTCAAGACTGAACGCCGGTTGCCGGTCTTTTCTCGGCAAGTTCTCAACTTTGTGGCGCAAGCCCCTGTTCGGACGGCCTCGAAGTCGGCACAGGCGTTCGCCCTTCCAGGGGCGGTGCGGCCCTCGCCGGGGTCAAGTCTGAATACCTGTCACGGGTTCCTTGATGCTGCCTTTGCTTGGGAGCATGCTGGGCTTGAGCCGTTCCCGCTCGCCCCCATGTTGAGAGTTCAGAAGCGAGACCCCGTAATCATCAGTCGGGGAGATGGACCCCCCGAACACTCTGGAGTACGCGATGAGCGATGAGCGCAAGCAAGTCCTGAAAGGAATCCCCGTCCTGCCGCTGCGGGATGTGGTGGTGTACCCGCACATGGTGATTCCGTTGTTCGTCGGCCGGGAGAAGTCGGTCAAGGCGCTCGATGTCGCCATGGAAAAAGACAAGCAGATCCTGCTGGTCGCTCAGACCAGTCCGGATGTCGATGACCCGGCACCGAAGGATCTGTATCCGATGGGGGCGCTGGCCCAGGTGCTGCAGTTGCTGAAGCTGCCGGACGGCACGATCAAGGTGCTGGTTGAGGGCTTGTCGCGAGTCGAAGTGCATGGCATGCAGGACGACGACGGCGCCTTGCTGGCCGACGGCGAAGTGGTGGAATCCGAATACGGCGTGGAAGAGCGTGAGATCGACATCACGGTGCGCTCATTGCTGTCGCTGTTCGAGCAGTACGTGAAGATGAATCGCAAGATTCCACCGGAGCTGCTTTCTACCCTGTCGGGCATTGATGATCCCTCGCGCATCGCCGATACCATCGCCGCCCATTTGGGCATTCGTCTGGCTGACAAGCAGCAGCTGCTGGAGCTGGTGGATGTGGCGCAGCGCCTGGAGCGTCTGATTGGCTTCGTCGACGGTGAGATCGACGTGCAGCAGTTGGAAAAGCGCATTCGCGGCCGGGTCAAGTCGCAGATGGAGAAGAGCCAGCGCGAGTACTACCTGAATGAGCAAATGAAGGCCATTCAGAAGGAGCTCGGTGAGATCGACGAGGCCTCGAATGAGGTTGAGGATCTGGCTCGCAAGATCGCCAATGCCGGGATGCCGAAGGCGGTTGAAGCCAAGGCGAAGACCGAACTCAACAAGCTCAAGCAGATGTCGCCGATGTCGGCCGAAGCCACCGTCGTGCGCAACTACATCGATTGGCTGGTCGGTGTGCCCTGGCGCAAGCGCAGCAAGATCCGCAAGGACCTGAAGTCCGCGCAGGAAGTGCTGGATACCGATCACTATGGCCTGGAAAAGGTCAAAGAGCGCATCCTCGAGTACCTCGCAGTTCAGCAGCGTGTTAAGACGATGAAGGGACCGATTCTGTGCCTGGTCGGGCCGCCTGGCGTGGGTAAGACCTCGCTCGGACAATCAATCGCCAAGGCGACCAATCGGCGCTTTGTGCGCATGAGTCTGGGCGGCGTGCGAGATGAGGCCGAGATTCGCGGCCACCGGCGTACCTATATCGGCTCGATGCCGGGACGCATCGTGCAGAACCTGTCGAAGATCGGCACCAAGAATCCGCTGTTCGTGCTCGACGAAATCGACAAGATGAGCATGGACTTCCGCGGTGACCCAAGCTCAGCCCTGCTCGAGGTGCTCGATCCGGAGCAGAATCACAGCTTCAACGACCACTACCTGGAAGTCGATCTCGACTTGTCCGATGTGATGTTCGTTGCCACCGCCAACTCGCTGAATATCCCAGGCCCCTTGCTCGATCGCATGGAAGTGATCCGCATTCCCGGCTATACCGAGGATGAGAAACTGAATATTGCAATGCGCTATCTGGTGCCCAAGCAGGTCAAGGCCAATGGCCTGAAGGAGACCGAGCTGGCGATCAGCGAAGCGGCATTGCGCGAAGTGGTGCGCTACTACACACGTGAGTCCGGCGTGCGCGGACTGGAGCGTGAGATCTCCAAGATCTGCCGCAAGGTGGTGAAAGAGATTGCGCTGGCCGGACCGCAGAAGGAGAGCAAGAAGGCCAAGAAGGCGCCGCGGGTCAGCGTTTCGCCGAAGAACATCGACAAGTATCTCGGTGTGCGGCGCTTCGACTACGGTCGCGCCGAAGCAGCCAATGAGGTGGGATTGGTCACTGGCCTGGCCTGGACTGAAGTAGGCGGCGATCTGCTGCAGATCGAGGCCACCCTCGCGCCGGGTAAGGGCGGACTGCAGTACACCGGCCAGCTGGGCGAAGTGATGCAGGAATCGATCAAGGCTGCGCTGAGCGTGGTGCGTGCGCGTGTCGAAGCCCTGGGCATCGAGGCCGATTTCCATCAGAAGTACGATCTGCATGTGCACGTGCCGGAGGGCGCCACGCCCAAGGACGGCCCGAGCGCAGGCATTGCCATGGTGACCGCCCTGGTGTCAGCCCTGACCAAGGTGCCGGTGCGCTCGGATGTGGCGATGACTGGCGAGATCACTCTACGTGGCAAGGTGCTGCAGATCGGTGGTCTGAAGGAAAAGCTGCTGGCGGCCCTGCGCGGCGGCATTCGCACGGTGATCATTCCGGAAGAAAATGCCAAGGACCTCACCGATATTCCGGAGAATGTCACCAAGGGCATGAAGATCGTGCCAGTGCGCTGGATCGAACAGGTGCTGGATCTTGCTCTTGAACACCCTCTTTCACCGAAGTCCGAGGCGGCGGCGGAACTGCCTGCTGAGTCGTCGGCGATCAAGGGTAAGGAACAGGAGGGCGGTGCGCGTCGGGCGCATTAGATCCTTGGCCTGAGCGGAGT
Organism: Pseudomarimonas arenosa; assembly: GCF_014841215.1. Taxonomy (GTDB): domain Bacteria; phylum Pseudomonadota; class Gammaproteobacteria; order Xanthomonadales; family Xanthomonadaceae; genus Pseudomarimonas; species Pseudomarimonas arenosa. The sequence continues at coordinate 50,986 of NZ_JACYTR010000016.1, read as the reverse complement.
ATGGTGACTGCTGCCGGTGCAACGGCAGCGCAGCCGTTGTCGGTTGAAAGAAGCGACTTTTTTCCTTCTGACCGGCTGAAAACCGCATGTTTATTGGATTTTTTCGTTGCGTAGCTTTTCTGGCACTGGTATAAAACCGCGGTCTTTCTCACGATGCCCTGCACAAGAGGCATGGTTGGGAGGGGGCGGGTAGAAGGGTTCATTGAATCCGGGGCCCTTACAAGCTGACAACCGAGAGCCGGGTGGTCCGGGCTTACCATTGGGAGTGACAAGAGAATGAACAAAGCTGAATTCTGTGCCGCGGTGGCGGAAAAGTCTGAGCTGTCGAAGGCCGATGCCGGCCGTGCAATCGACGCTGCCATCGAAGTGATCAAGAAAGCGCTGAAGAAAGGCGATACTGTGTCGCTGGTCGGCTTCGGTACCTTCCAAGTGCGCAAGCGCGCTGCCCGTCAGGGCCGTAATCCGCGCACCGGCCAGACCATCAAAATCAAGGCTTCGAAAGTTCCTGCATTTAAGGCTGGCAAAGCGCTCAAGGATGCAGTAAACTGAGCGACTTCGCCGGGTGCTTAGCTCAGCGGTAGAGCGTCGCCCTTACAAGGCGAGGGTCGGGGGTTCGAAACCCTCAGCACCCACCAAGCAATATCGTCGTGCGGCATAATGTCGTACGGCTAAAAGAACAGCGGAGTGGTAGTTCAGTCGGTTAGAATACCGGCCTGTCACGCCGGGGGTCGCGGGTTCGAGTCCCGTCCACTCCGCCATCTTTCCAAGGGCGCCGCACTCCGGCGCCCTTGTTTTTTGTGCCTTTTGAAGCGGCTTCTGGGCCGTGCTTACACGAGGATTGCGGTTACATGTTGACTGCGTTGCGAGAGAAGACTTCGGGCTGGATCGCCACGATCATCATCGGATTGCTGATCGTGCCGTTCGCCTTCTTTGGGGTGAACAACTACTTCGATAGTTCGATTGAAACCTGGGTGGCGAAGGTCGGCGAATCGGAAATATCGCAGGACGACTTCCGCAGTCGGTTCGATCAATATCGGCAGCAGATGCGCCGAATGCTGGGCGACAACTACGATGGAGCCAGCATCGAGTCGGCTGAGAGCAAGTCGCGTCTGCTCGACAACATGATCGAGGCTGAAGTCCTGCGGCAGGTGTCGCAGGAACTGGGCCTGGTGGTCGGCCGCGGCGAGCTGCAAAAGGAAATCTCCCAGATGGAGGTATTCCACACCAACGGCAAGTTCGATCCACAGCAGTACACCCTGCTGCTTGCCAGTCAGGGCATGACGCCGCGCGGCTTCGAAGCGCGCATGCGCGAAGACATGACCATCCGCGCCTTGCCCACGGCCTTGAATGACAGTGCGCTGGCGACGACGAGCGAAGTCGACAACTATTTCCGTCTGCGTGACCAGACCCGTGATCTCAATGTGTTGATGCTCGAGGCGCCGGCTGCTGACGCTGTTGCTGATCCCAGCGAAGAAACTCTGCAAGCCTACTTGACCGAGCACAGCGATCGCTATGTAAGCGAAGAGCAGGTGGCGATTGAGTACGTCATCGTCGACGCCAGCGCCATCGATGTGCCGGCGCAGGCGTCGGAGGAATCGCTGCGCGAGCGTTACGAGACGCAGAAGTCGCGCTATTCGCGTCCGGCTCAGCGCTTGGCCTCGCACATACTCGTCAAGGTGGCGGCCGATGCGCCGGCGCAGGCGCAACAGGACGCTCAGGCGCGGGCTGATGAACTGGCCAAGCAGGCACGTGGCGGCGCTGATTTCGCCGAGTTGGCCAAGCAGCACAGCGACGACATCGGTTCGAAGTCTGCGGGTGGCGATCTGGGTTGGTTGGAGCCTGGCTTCCTCGATCCGGCCTTCGAAACCGCTTTGTTCGCCATGCAAAAAGACGCGATCAGCGATCCGGTCAAGAGCTCGGAAGGCTGGCACGTGATTCAGCTGCGCGACGAGCGTCCCGGTGAAATCAAATCGTTTGAAGAAGTGCGCGCCGAGCTGGAGCAGGACTACAACCAGAACGAGCGCGAGCGGCGGTTCAGCGAATTGGCCGGTCGCCTGGTCGACGAGGTGTTCCAGAATCCGACTGAACTGAAGGCGGCAGCCGACAAGCTGGGATTGCAACTGCAGACAACGGCAACATTTGGTCGCGCAGGTGGCGCTGATCCGATCACCTTCAACCGCGATGTGCTGAACTTCGCGTTTGCGCCGGGCTCGATCGAAAAGGGAGAGGGTTCAGATCCGATCAAGCTCGACGAAGCACGCACCGCCGTGGTTCGGGTGGCAGAACACAAGCCCTCGGTGCCGTTGAGCTTTGCTGAGGTGCGTGATCAATTGCTATCCGACTGGCGCCGTGAGCAGCGGCAGAATCTGGCGGACAAGCGTGCTGATGATCTGCTGCAGCGGTTGAACAACGGCGAGTCGCTGGCTGATCTGGCCGCGGACGTGGGCGTTGAGCTGCGCAGTGAGGCCGGTGTGGGTCGCGGTGCGGTCAATCTTGATCGGGAAGTGGTCAGCAAGGCGTTCACCTTGGCCCGTCCGGCAGAGGGGAGTCCAAGCTTCGCCAAGGTCGACCTGCCTGCGGAACGTCGTGCCCTGGTTGAGGTGACCAAGGTAAATGATGGTGATCCCAATTCCGTGCCGGCGATGGAACGCCAGGCGGTGAGCCAGCAGATTGCGCAGACCAAGGCGGCGATCGAGATGCAGGACATGATCGACAAGGCCAAGCAAGGCATAGAGATCCAGCGCGCAGTGGATCGTCTCTGATCTGATCGCGCGCAGCGTAGAAAAAGCCGCCCCCTGGGCGGCTTTTTCTTTGGCGACGCACTCGGAGCTGGTCGAAGGGGGCCTGTTGCGTACTGTCTGCAGGTCGGGTGTTGCAGGCCGAATGAGCTCAGCCAGCGTGGAAGTGCGCAGCCTGAGCTAGTAGTCGAAGGGTGCTGGGCCGAAGCGAGCAGCTCAAGGTTGCACTGAGAACCGCACCGTTTCGGCCAACCACCCGCCTTCGGTCCGCGCGATGCATTGTCGAGGCGCGCTTCGACACGCCTCGGCGAAGTGTTGCGCGGTTTTGCCGCGGTCGGCGGCGCTGAAAGCCTCCCGACGGAAGCTTTCAGAGACCTTCTGGTTAATGCCCGTCTTCCAGACCGGTCATGCCGAGAATGTTGTAGCCGCCATCGACATAGGTCACTTCACCGGTGATTCCGGCGGCAAGGTCAGAGCACAGGAAGGCGGCGGCATTGCCGACATCCTCAATGGTGACCGTACGTCGCAGCGGCGCTTCGGTCTCCACGTGGGTGAGCATCTTGCGGAAGTTGGAGATCCCCGCCGCAGCGAGCGTCTTGATCGGTCCGGCCGAAATGGCGTTGACGCGAATTCCTTCGCGGCCCAGATTCAGTGCCAGATAACGCGTGCAGGCCTCCAGGCTGGCCTTGGCCAGACCCATCACGTTGTAGCTGGCCAGTGCGCGCTCGGCACCCAGATAGCTCAAGGTGAGCAAGGCGGCATTGCGGCCCTGCAGCATCGGACGTGCTGCCTTGGCCAATGCAGCAAAGCTGTAACTGGAAATATCATGCGCAATGCGGAACGAGTCACGACTCAGCCCTTTGAGGAATTCGCCCTCCAATGCTTCGCGCGGCGCAAAGCCCACCGAGTGCACCAGGATATCGAAGCCATCCCAGTGTTTGCCGAGCTGCACGAAGGCCTCATCGATCTGAGTATCGTCAGCCACGTCCAGCGGAATGACGATGCTGGAACCGAATTCCGCCGCCGCATCTTCGACGCGCGATTTCAGCTTTTCGTTCTGATAGGTAAAGGCCAGCTCGGCGCCCTGCTGATGCATTGCCTGGGCAATGCCCCAGGCAATCGAGCGCTGACTGGCGATGCCGACGATGAGGGCGCGTTTGCCTTGTAGAAATCCCATGTGCTTATCCAGCGGTTCAAAACCGGGCAAGTTTGCACGTGAATCGCTCAAGGCGCCAGACGTAGCACTTGACCTATGCGTAGGGTGGCTTCGCGGCGCAGTTGGTTCCAGCGCAACAGGTCTTCAATCGAAACGCCGATTTTGCGGGAAATGCTCCACAGGCTGTCACCGGCTCGAACCCGGTAGCTCCGAGCGCCATCGCCGCTCTGTGACTCGACCATTCGCTCCGTCAGCCAAACTGATGAACAGCCTTGCGAATTGCTGATCAGCAGGCGGAAATCTGCGGGCAGGCGCGCAGGCTGGCGTAGCAGTGGATTCAACTCGGTGGCCGGCTCCACCGAACGCGCCGGCGTGCCAGCGGTTGCTGCAGCCCTGCAGTCGGTGATCGATAGAGCTTGCAAGCGCCGTTCAACAGGCAGTTGCATCGATATGCCGAGTTCCTCCTGCTGCTTGATCAGGCAGGCAAGGGCGCCTATCCGGTTGATATACCCCAGCGTGTGAGCGGGCAGCCGCAGCGCGTGCAGATTTTCTGCTGCCGATCGACTGTCGGGGAATGTCGATATCGCCCGTTGTACCCGGTATGGGCCGGCGTTGTAGGCTGCCAATACCAGACGCCAGTCACCGAACTGCTCATGCAATTGTTGCAAGTGGCGGCGCGCAGCGATCGTGGCGGCCACCGCATCCAGACGCCGATCGACACCGGACGGCGGCAGCAGGTCGTACAGACGGGCGGTATCAGTGGAAAACTGCCACATGCCACGCACGGCGCCTCGGTTGCCCGGGTCGGTCTGCAGCTGACTCTCAATCAGCGGCACCAGGGCATATAGGCTGCTGAGCTGCTCGGTCTCAAGTTCGCGCAGAACGTAGTCGAGCATCGGCAAACGCTTGGACAGGGTGGTGCCGAGAATCTTGACCGTGTATGGGCGCGCCTTGGTGGCCGGGAACGCTTGACAGTCAAGGGCCGCCGGCAGCGAACTCAGCAGTGCAGCGCGCAGGTCGATCGTGCTGGGCTCAGCGACAGGCGGCTCGGGAGTGGGCGCGGGGCTGATCGGTGTCGCGTCGGTCGCCGGAATTGATTCGGCCGTGGGTTGGCTGCGCACGCTGGCGGCCGGAGGAATTGGCGGTGGCACGCTGACACAGCCAACCAGCGCCATCAGCAGGGTGAACAGGCCGGCACGCCGGATCCATGCGTGGCCGATCAAAACACGTCTTTCCATTGGCGAAGAGCGGCAAACACCTCGAGTTCGGAGATCAGTTCGTGGCCTTGTCTTGCCTCAACTGATTGTTTCACCGAGTCGCTGTGGCAGCGCAGGAATGGGTTGCAGTCGAGTTCCACCGCAAGGCTGGTGGGTAGGCTTGCTTCTTCGCGCTGTCGTTTCGACCTAACGGATTGCAGATAGCGTTGGAGATCCTGATTGCCGGGGTCGACCTCAAGGGCGAAGCGTCCGTTGGCTTCGGTGTATTCGTGCGCCGGATAGAAGCGCGTCGTACGCGGCAGACTGGCCAGTCGCGTCAGCGAGGCGTGCATCTGGGCTGGGCTACCTTCAAACAACCGGCCGCAGCCCAGGCTGAACAGGGTGTCGCCGCAGAAAACGATATCGGTGGCCAGGAAGGCGATATGGCTGCTGGTGTGGCCGGGCACCTCCCAAACATTGAAGCGCAGACCGCCACAGTCCACTTCATCGCCCTCTGCCACCCGTTCGCTCGCGCGACCGATACGCGGATCGTGCGGGGCGATGACGCGAACGCTTGAGTCGATCGGAAGCGCCGCCAAGCCACCGACATGGTCGGCATGGTGATGGGTGATCAGAATGCCGGCCAAGGCCGGGCTGTCATGCAGCGCCGATGCAACCAGGCGCGGCTCCCCTGGATCGACCAGCCATGTGCCGTCGGCGGAGGTGAAGCGCCAGACGTAGTTGTCGCTGAAGGCCGGCAGGGCGTCAATCTGGGGCTGCACAGGGTTCACGTGGACTTCCATGAAGAGGACGCGCGCCGACAGCGCACGCCAAATACAAGTGTCAGGGCAATGGGTGCTCGGGCACAATAGAGCGCAAATGCCGCAGGTACCCCCCTCCTCCAAGCCATGCCCGGCGCACTGGTTTCAATCGACCGCCTGCCAACGAGTGCTGGCGCTCGAGCAGCGCGCGATGACGCCCTTGCTCACCGCACACGCTGGCGTGCGCGGCCTGTTCTTGCGAGCCTCGGCGTCGTGTCCGGGGGAATTGTCCGGCAACATGCTGCAGCATGTCTGCCGGCTGTATCCTCGGGAGGGGCAATTGGGTGGCGACTTCGATTGTCAATCGGAGCGCTTGCCCCTGGCCAGTGAGTCCCTGAGTCTGGTGTATGTGCAGCACGCGCTTGAGCAGTGCCAGGACTGGCCAGATCTGCTGGAAGAAGTCGCCCGCTGCCTGCAGCCCGAAGGAGTCTTGATGCTGACTGTGTTTTCCCGTTTCAGTCTATGGCGTAGCCGCTGGCAAGGGCTGCTGCCGATTGATCGCTCTCGCGTGCTGCGCTGCTGTGAATCGGCCGGTTTGGTCATTGAAGAGCGGCGTCCGATCGGGCCGCTGTGGCCCTTGCCCTTGGGTGAGTCCTTGCATGGCCTGCAGTTTGCTCCGTGCAGAACCTCCTGGGCCCTGGTGGCACGCAAGCGTCGGGCGGGCATGACGGCGGTGGGTGCGCGGCGAAACGTCGTGTTCAAGCCGACGGCGCGGCCCACCTGATGCGGGTCGAGATCTTTACCGACGGTGCTTGTCTGGGAAATCCTGGTCCGGGCGGTTGGGCTGCCCTGCTACGCTACTCCGGGGCCGAGAAGGAACTGGTCGGCGGCGAGCCGCAGACCACCAACAACCGGATGGAGATGATGGCTGCGCTGGCCGCCCTTGAGGCGCTGCGCCGGCCCTGCCAGGTTGATCTATATACCGACTCGCAGTATCTGCGCCAGGGTATGACCGAATGGCTGCTCAATTGGAAGCGACGTGGTTGGAAGACGGCTGCCGGTGATCCGGTGAAGAATCAGGACCTGTGGCAGCGGCTGGACGAGGTGCGGCTCAAACATGAAGTTCAGTGGCACTGGGTTCGCGGCCACGCCGGGCACGCTGAGAATGAGCGGGTCGATGGTCTGGCCCGCATGGCAGCGGAAAAACACCGCGGAGTTGGGTAAATGCGCCAGGTAGTGCTGGATACCGAAACCACCGGTCTCGCGGTGGAGAAGGGCCATCGGCTGGTGGAAATCGGCTGTCTTGAACTGCTGGAGCGGCGGCCCTCCGGTCGGCGCTTTCAGCGGTACCTGAACCCTGAGCGGTCCATGGACATCGGCGCCAGTGAGGTAACCGGCCTGACCGATGAATTTCTGGCCGACAAGCCGCTGTTTGTCGATGTGGTTGAGAGCTTCCTGACCTTCGTTCGTGGCGCTGAGCTGATCATTCACAACGCCGCGTTCGATGTCGGCTTCATCGATGCGGAATTGGCCAGGGCCGGCCGCAGCGAGCGACTTGCCGACATCTGCACGATCACCGATTCGCTTGGTCTGGCGCGCGAGAAGTATCCCGGGCAGCGCAACAGCCTTGACGCCCTGTGCAAACGGCTCGGGGTCGACAACGCACACCGCAGCTTGCACGGCGCCTTGCTCGATGCCGAGCTGCTGGCTGAGGTCTATCTGGCGCTGACATCGGGGCAGACCGCCTTGTTTCTCGACCCGACCGAGGAGGCCGAGGAGGCGGCAATGGCAGCCAACGATGCACCAAGAGCAAGGCCGCCGGGCATTAAATTGCGCCTGCTGCAGGCCTCTGCCGACGAGTTGGCAGCGCATCGGCGCAGCCTGGCCGGTCTGGCCAAAGGGGGGCGTTGCTTATGGGCAGCCGAAGATGAAGACTCAACTGCCGTGCTGAGCGTGGCATAATCCAAGCTCTTGCGGCGTCCGATGCACTCTTTGGGGAGGAGGCGAGGATGGTAAAGCAACTCTCAGCTTGGCTCTTGGTACTGAGCAGTGGGGCTGTCTCCGCTGCGTCGGTGGTTGAGCAAATCAATCAGAATGCGCACATGGGTGTGGCGACCTGCGCCAGTAGCGTGTGCCATGGCTCATCGCAGCAGTTCAAGGAGTCCAACGTCTGGCAGAACGAATTTGCCCGTTGGCAGGAGTACGATCCGCATGCCAACAAGGCACTGCAGGCTCTGCGCTCGGCGGAGGGGCAGGCGATGGCTCGGAAGCTGGGCCTGGGCGATGCCACTCAAGCCAAAGTCTGTCTCGACTGCCATGCTGACAATCCACCGGCAGACAAGCGCGGGGAGCGCTTTCAAGCCAGCGATGGTGTCGGCTGCGAGGCCTGTCACGGCGGCGCCGAGCAATGGCTGACATCGCATGCCGACAAGGGTGTGCCGCATGCCGACAATGTCGCCAAAGGTTTGTATCCGACCGATGATCCGGTCAAACGTGCCGAGCTTTGCCTGTCCTGCCACATGGGTACTGCCGACCGCATGATCACTCATCGGATCATGGGCGCCGGTCATCCGCGCCTGAGCTTCGAGCTCGATACCTTCACCTGGCTGCCCGAAGTCACGCATTATGAAATCGACGAGGACTACATCGCGCGCAAGGGCGACTTCAACGGCGTGCGCGACTGGGGTATTGGACAAGGTGTGGCAGCGGCCAACCTGCTCGACACCCTGACCGACCCGCGTCATGGCTGGGACGGAATATTCCCCGAGTTGGTGTTGTTCGACTGCCACGCCTGCCACAAGCGCATGGACAGCAAGCGTTGGGCGGCTCGGCCGGGGACGGGCCTGGGCCCGGGCGTGGTCCGGCTCAACGATGCCAATCTGGTCATGTTCCGTCACGTGTTGGCGGCGGTCGATGCCTCAGCCGCTTCGCGGATCGGCACCATGACCCGCGGCTTGCATCAGGCCACCACCCAGAGCCGCGATGCCACCGCCGCTGCCGCACGCAGTCTCAGTGCTGAAATTCGCCGCCTGTTGCCGCGGTTGGCGGAGGCGAGCTGGGGTGGCGATTCCCTGATGCCGATTCTGGACAGCCTGCTGGCCGATGGAGAGCGCGGGGAATTCGTTGACTACGCCAGCGCCGAGCAGGCCGCCATGGCGGCCTCCAGTGTCATCGTTGCCTTCGAGACAGCCAAGGCAATCGATGCTGCCAAGGCCGAGCAGCTGCGTGCCCGGGTCGATGCTGTGTACGAGCGCGTGAAGGATGAGAACGCCTATCAGATGGGAGCCTTCGTCAACGCCTTGCGTGAACTGCGGCGGGCGGCGGCACAGGGCTGAGTTTGCATGCCGACGGTGACCCGGGTCTTGCGGTCATCGTCGGGTTCTTGCGCTGGCAGCTGCGCCGGCGCGCGTTGCGTCGGCGTGGTGTCAGTCGATTGTTCTTCGCAAGTGCCCAACCAAGTCATACAACAAGCGGCCGTGGGTGTTTGCAGATGATAAGCTCAGGGCGAGATCGGCCGACGCATTGCAGGTTGGCTGATGCGTATCGAATTCCATCACATAGAGTTTGCGCGTGTCTGCCACTGTCTTACTGAAATCAGTCGACATCCATATCCCGGGCTACAAGATCCTGCGCCCGTTGGGCGAGGGCGGCATGGCGTCGGTGTTTCTTGCCATGCAGGAATCACTGGATCGCGAAGTGGCGCTGAAGGTCATGGCGCCAGCGCTGGCTGCCAACTCTGAGTTCACTGATCGCTTTCTCAAGGAAGGCCGCATCACGGCCAAGCTGAGTCATCCGAACCTGGTCACCGTGTTCGACATCGGCTCGCACGGCAGCGTCTATTACCTCGCGGCCGAGTACATTCCCGGCGGAACGCTGCGTGAGAAGATCAACCTGGGGTTAAGCATTGCCGAGACACTGGACATCGTCTGCGATGTAGCCCGTGGGTTGCACTTTGCACATCAGAAGGGCTTTGTGCACCGCGATGTCAAGCCGGGCAACATCCTGTTCAAGTTGGATGGCACCGCCGTGCTGGCGGATTTCGGCATTGCCAAGGCGATGGATGCGAAATCCGGCGCCACAATGGCCGGCGCGTCGATCGGTACGCCGGACTACATGAGCCCGGAGCAGGCCCGGGCGGAAACCGTCGATGGACGATCGGACCTCTACAGCATGGGCGCCATGTTGTACGAGATGCTCACCGGCGAGCCGCCTTATCAGGCCAGTGATCCGTTCACCGTTGCATTGATGCACGTGACGCAGCCGGTACCACAGCTGCCGGCGGAAAGTGCCTGGCTGCAGCCGCTGATCGACAGCCTGATGGCGAAAACGCCTGAGAATCGCCCGGAGTCTGGGGAAGCGTTCATCGGCGAGGTCGAAGGATTACTGGCCTCGTCGCCAGAGGCAGCGGGGATTCAGCAGCGGCCTGGCGCCAAGAAGAAGGCTGGCGGACCGCGCTTGTCCGGCTCCACGACGCGCGTCAGTGTCGCCACCCCCTCGCCGCTCGCTTCACCGATGGTCATCGGCGGCGGCCTGGCCGCCGTGCTGGCAATCGCCGTCGCCGGATATGTGCTTTGGCCGAAGGCCGACCCGACTATCACGACCGCGCCTGATCCGACCAGCGTCGACCCCAGTCAGTTGCCGCCTGAGGTGTTGATTCCATCGCCGACCGTGCCGACGGATGAGCTGGATGTCGGCCTGCTGCTGGAGCAGGCCGATGGCTTCAAGCAGCGCGGACTGGAAGGTCGCGACGGCCGCTACCTGACCTTCCCCGACGACGAGAACGCGGTGGCTCTGTACAAGCGAGTGCTGGACAAGGAGCCCGGCAACGAGCGTGCAAGCAGTGGTCTGGTGGAGATCCGCGATTTCTTTGAGCGCGGTGCACGCGGCCTGTGCGATCGGCAGCTGTACGACCCGTGCATCACCATCGCAGAAAAGGGATTGCTGGCCGATCCCGACAGTCAGGCGCTCAAGCAACTGATCGAGGACGCCAATAACAAGCGTCTGGGCAATTAATGCAGGGTGGCGCCGGGCTCGTTCCGACTTTGATTTGGCAACGTGCTCAGAGATCGACGTTGTTGCGTTCCCTGAGTGGCCAAGCTTCCTTGGTGGAAGCCTATTTCGGCGTGTTGTGGGTGGGGGCGACTGTGCTGGCCGTTATCTTGGCTGGTTTTGGTTTTGCGTTGGGTGGCGAATCACTTTCGCCCTTGACGGCGCTGACTCTGTCGTCCCTGATGGGCGTGTACTTGCTGGTCGGCGCGGTCGGCGTCTGGCGTTGTGCCTTCAACACTCGATATTGGGGCGTGGGTGTGGGAGCCCGGGTGATTGCACTATGCTACGGCCTCGCAGTCACGTATGCGTTCTATGTGGAAGCGACCTTTGCTTCGCAGCCGATGCCTTGATGGTTGCCCTTATCGGACTCGCGGGGCTTGCTGTGGGGCGGGAGGTTCAAGTGTCAAGCCGCCGCATCGACCACCTCGAATTCCACCTGTCTCCTTGAATCAGGCCCGCAGGGCCACGTTCGCGGCATCAGCCGCATTGAATCGCAGATGCACATGAGCCGACTTCTTCTTATCACCCTGTTTCTCGCGCTCTCGTTTCCCGCAGCGGCCATTGTCATCCGGCACGACGTCGACGATTCGAAGTACCGAATTCCGGTCGCGGATTTCCCTGCGCTGGCCGACATGCCGGGCGAGGGTCACGGCGTCTTGATTGCGCCGCAATGGGTTGTTACCGCCGCCCACACGATTCCGCAGCATGCTGAGTTGAAGCAGGTGCTGATCAACGATGTGCCTCGCGATGTTGAGCGCGTGGTGATACACCCGGGCTACAAGACGCTGCCGCAGGAACTCATTGATCAAGCAATGGCCAGCGGTGAAGCCATGCTGATCGTGGTGTTTCTTGCCTCATCGGACGACATCGCCTTGATCAAACTGGCTCGGCAAGTGGACGATGTCGCGCCTCTGAACCTCTACCAACACAGCGATGAACCCGGTCAGATCATTCAGCTGGTAGGCAAGGGCGCGACTGGCACGGGAGCGAAAGGGCACGACCCTGGTGGTCCCAATCGGACCGAGCTTCGTCGGGCCTACAACAAGGTCACCAGTGCCTATGACCGCTGGTTTTGCTATGTGTTCGACGAGCCTGCGTCGGCCTTGCCGATGGAGGGCGTTCTGGGCAATGGCGACAGCGGGGGGCCGGCGCTGATTCAGCAGCAAGGGCAATGGCAACTGGCGGGCTTGGCTGCCTGGAAGGTGGTTGAAGGCCACGTCATGAAGGCTTGGCCGGGGCGCTATGGCCAAACCACATGCAATGTTCGGCTAAGTCATTACCGGCAGTGGATCGATGGCGTGATTTCTTCCGCCGGCTAGACAAGGCATCCAATCGCCGGATCGATAACTAACGAGATCGAATCAACACCACTGTGACGTTGTCAGAGCCGCCACCATCGAGTGCTGCCAAGATCAGCTGCTCGACGCATTCCTGCGCGGTGATGTCGGTTTGTCCCATCAGTCGTCCGATTTCGTAGTCATCCACTTCTTCGGTCAAGCCGTCGCTGCATAGCAAGAGCTGCATGCCGGGCTTGAACTCGCCGGTGATCGATTCCACTTTCAGGCTATGTGGGTCAGTCACCCCCAATGCCTGGGTGACCACATTGCGATGTGGATGGTTGCGCGCCTGTTCCGGCGTGATGGCGCCTTGTTCGATCAGTTCCTGCACATAGCTGTGATCTTGTGAGACCTGACGTAACTGGCCATTCCACAGGTAGGCGCGGCTGTCGCCCACCCAGGCCACCTCAAAGCGACCATCAGCAACGCGTGCCGCCGCGATCGTGGTGCCCATCGGCAACGCCTCGGAACGGCGCTGAGAATGGCGGATGATTTCTTCGTCGGCGGCCCTGATTGCGTCCACCAGCGTCCGGCCCGCCTTGACCTCGGCGACGATGGTCTCGCGCGCCAGGGCGCTGGCAACCTCCCCAAACTCGTGTCCACCCATGCCGTCGGCAACCAGCCAAAGACCCAATCCGGCATCGCCGTAGTACGTGTCTTCGTTGTGCTCTCGGCGCAGGCCGACGTGACTCAAATGGCCGAACTCGATCATGCAAGCATCCTTTGCTGCCCAAATCGACGGGTGGTAAAGCGCTTGGCGCAGTCAGGGCGGTCCACTCCGCTATGCCCCCCTGTGCGGGCAGTCCGGCCTCCAGGCCGCGACAGTTCAAGCATGCCGCGGTCTGGGTCGGCACCGCAAGGCGCCCCGGCGGGGGCGGCTGCCTTGGGTGGAAACACGTAGCTCATGGTCGGGCTCAGAATTCGACTCGGACACCAAGTGAAAGCACGCCCTGCCGCAGCCTCGACGCGCCGACCAACTCCTCGTAGTAGAGATACGCCGTCTTGCCACCAGGGAACAGCGCCGAGACGCCAACGCCGACATTGAAGTAACTGTTGTCGATGTCGTCACCAATGTCGACGAAGCTGGGGCCATTGGGATCAGCGGCGAAACGCGCGGTGACCCGGGTGGGGTCATCCTCGTACTCTCGCTGCCACTCCAGGCTGGCGCTCGGCATCAAGATGCCCCAGTCACGACTTAACACATAGGTTGCGCGAGCCCCAAGTGCCGAGGTAATCGAATTCTGCGAACGGCCATCGACCTGCAATGCCAGGCCTTGTCCCGGGCGTCCTTCGATCATTCGTTCGGTATAGCTGTCGTACTCGACCCGTGCGTAGCTGCCGCGCAGGTATGAGTTGATTGTCCACGGGCCTTTCTGGAAGTCACGTCCCAGCGCCACTGAAGCTGCCGTTTGGGTGCCGTCGGTATCTGCAGTCGCGACCTGATCAATGACTGTGCGGCCGCCGCTCAGGGAGCGGATCGAATAACTGAGGCGACGCTGGAGGTCATAGCTGTTGCGTCCGTAACTCAGCATCGAGTCGACGTACCACTGACGCTCGGAGAACCACGACAGGTAGGCGCTGGTGCTCCAACCCTTGGTTTCCAGCGAGCCCAGATCGTCCGCGAGATCGGCATCGTTGTTGGTGTAGCCGAAGGCCAGTCCGCCAATCAGATTGTCGCGGAAGCGGTAGTCGACACCGGCCGTGAGGCCGGCAATGTCATAGTCAAACTTCGCGCGGCGCGAGGTGCCATCGTATTCGCCGCGGCCGATGGTGCCGGTGGCGAAGAAGCCCCATCGACCGAAATCGGCGCCCACCTCGTCTTGCTCATCTTCGGCTGCGCCGACGGCTGACATCATGTTGGGTGCAATCACGCCATCCGGCGTCCAGAAACCAACGTTGAAGCTGTTCTTGGCGCCGCCGGACTGCGCGTAGCGAAGCATGTCAAAGCGCGTATTGATATTGGTCATCTGCGCGCCGATGGTGTCCTGGCCCGACTGACCCACGCCGCCACCCACGGGTGTGGGCAGTTGGTCGAAGGCGTTGCGCACTTCGTCCTGATTGTCGCCCGAGCTGTCGGCAAACTCGCGACAGCGGTTGAGCAGGTCGTCCTGCGCGGCGGTGCGGTTGGGCGTGTTCTGCAAATTGTCGCAGCTGGCATCCAGGGTGCCGCCGACATCGCGTCCATCTGGGCTCAGTCCCGGCAAGTTGGCCAGTGCACCGTTGAGCTGGAACACTACCGGGTCCACCGAGACCGCCTCGCTGGATACCGTCACCGTGGCCGGACCCGAGAGCAGCACCATCGCAGTGGTTTGCGCATTGCCCTGGGCGTCGGTGGTCACGCTGCTGTCGGCGACGCTGGCGTTGTCGCCGACAAAGTTCAGCGCGATGCCAGACAGCCCTTGGCCGGCCGCGTCGACCAGACGAACTGCCAGCGGTGCCGACGCCGTGTTCGGCGCAAGGGTCTGACTATTGCCGGAGACAATACTGAGCACGGCCGTGTTGTCCGAACCCTGGGCGGTGAAGATGAACTCCTGACCACCGGGAATGGTTGCGCGAACTGTATTGACGCCCGGCACCGGTCCCAGGGTGAGGAAATTCTGGCTGCGTCCCTGGTCGTCGGTGGTGGTGCTGTTGCTCTGCAAGCTGCCACCGCCGGCGATCACTTCCCAGGCGACAATCGCACCGCTCAACGCCTTGGCCACTTCCGGGCTGATCTGCACCACCAGTGGTTGCTCCAATGGCTGGCCGGCAATGCCGGACTGACCATTGCCGGACGTGCTCTGCACGTTGGCGCCGATTGCCGAATGCAGGCTGTCGATCGAGGAACCGAGCAGTGCATTGGAGGCGCGAATCTGTACTGCTCCCAGCGTGTTGCCGAAGCGGAATCCGATCTGTGCCATGCCTTGGGCGTCGGTGACCGACGATGCATTGTCGAGCAGGGCTTCGCCGGTCAGTACGGTCCAGTCGATTTGTTGGCCTGCCACCGGCAGACCGCTGGCGTCACGCTGCACGACCACGATCGGTGCGTCGGCACGGGTTCCGATCACCCCGCGCTGACTATTGCCGGACAGTAGTTCGAGGTAGGGCTGGTCGCGCGGGATCACACTCAACACGAACGAGGTGACCGCGCTCAGTGCATCTTCGCGGGTCGCCACCACGCTTACGGTGCCGGCTACCGTTCCCGGGTTGATGCCGATGCTGGCAATGCCGTCGGCATCGGTTACCGAGCGCGAAGCCGAGAGCGTGGCCGGTCCGCTGACGACCCAGGTGATGCCCACCCCAGGCGCGGGTGCGCCGTTGTTCTGAGCCACCACTTTCAGCGGGTTGAAGGCGCCGCCGATGATGCTCGATTGACCGTCGCCGGAGTCGCTGGGCTTGGACAGGGACAGAACCGGGCCGGCGGTAACCGTAATGCTGAAGGTCACCGGACTGCTGTCCGGATCATCCGCTCGAGAGGCGGTGATCTGCACGGTTCCTGCCGCCGAGGCCGACAGGGTGGCGGTGATCGACGCGCTGCCGTCAGCGCCGGTGGTGGTGGAGTTGGCAGACAGGGTTGCCGCGCCCAAGGGCGAGACAGTGAACGAGATCGGTACTCCTGGTGCGGCAATACCGTCATTGAGCGCGGTGACCACCAGCGGTGCCGGAACGGCCTGGCCGGGTTGGGCGCTTTGACCGTCGCCCGAGGTGCGTTGCAGTGAGCGAATGATCTGCTCGGTCACCGTGATCGAGAAGGTCTGCTCAGTAAAGGCGCTGCTTTGGTCGGTGGCGCGCAATATAACGGTGTTAGGCGCGCCGATATCGGCAACGCCGGGAGAGCCCAGCAGGGTGCCCGTGCCGTCACCATTGTCGGTGAGACTCAACCACGAGGGCAGGCTGGCGGTGAAGGTGATCGGCTCCATTTCGGCGTCGCTGGCGCTGAAATCGTAGCGATAGACTTCGGCCGGCGCGCCGACGGTGGGAGGCGAGGTATCGAACGTTGGTGGCGTGCTTACCACCGCCATCGGCATCAGGCCGATGCTCTGGCCCATCGGTGTGCCGGTGACCGGCGCACCGGTGGGGGGCGGCGTATGGTTGACTTGCGTGTTGTAGTTGCCGACCACTGGCGCCACGAATTCCAGCCGAGCAACGCCACCGGTGTCGGTGGTCGCTGAACTGGTCGGTGAGCCGCCGCCCAGCGGTTGGAAGAAGCCGGTGCCGGGACCGCCCACCTGGGCGAAATCAAGGGTGGCACCGGGCACCAGGTTGGTTGAAATGCCGACCCGCTCCAGTCGTACTTCGTGCACGATGCCGCTGTTGACTGCTCCGCTGGGATTGGGTCCATTGGGCAGACTGAGCTGGTAGGTGTAGTTTTCAAGGTTGAAATCGACGAAGCCGGTCGGATCGCTGGCGCGGGCGCCGCGAATCACTACCGGGCCGCCGCTGGCACCAAACGAGAACACATTGCTGGCCACACCGGCCGTCGTTACGGTGGATGGTTGTGCCAAGGAGCCGCTGCCACTGACGATCGACCAGTCGATGGTGTCGGTTGTGGGGGCGCCGTCATCCAGGGCGCGAACCGAGATCGAGACACTTTCGCCCGGTTGACCGGACAAACCATCGCCCGCATTGATCACCGCCGTGCGATTGATGCGGATATCGACCGTGTAGACCTGCACGAACAGGGGGAACGCGCCCTTGGCGCTGCCGCCCTTCCTCGGCATCGGCACCATTGAGCTGTCGCCGGTCGCTTCAATTGTGTACGTGCCTTCCACCGGCGCTTGAAAATCGATCTGCACGCCGCCGCTGCCATCGGCATTGACGACGCCGGTGCCGGGCATGGCCCCTGCAGGATTAAAGGTGCCGGTGGCCGGGCCGGAAACCACCTGAAAGAACACTTGCCCTGAGGTGGCGAAGGGCATGCCGTCGACCTGGATCTCTCCGCCCAGGGTTACGTCGGTATTGACTGTCTCGGTGGCAAAGCCACCTGGCGTGGGTGCCGCATAGGCGAGCTGGTAGTCCTTGACGTCAACCTGGAAGGTGACCGGTGGTGACGGTGAGACGTCGCAACCGGAAATGCATTGCACCTCATAGATCACGGTACCGGCGCCAGGACCGCTGAAGGGCATGTTGACAAGCACCGGCTGGGCGGTGCCGGCCGAAACGCCGCCGGGGCTGGGCGTGGTGGCGCCCGGGCTCAGGGTGCTGTCGAAGATCTTGTTGACCTGAAAGCCGGCGCCTAAGCAAGTCTCCATGGGGTCCGGCCCTTCATTGGCGCGGACGTTGAAGACCGTGCTGCCGGCCGGATCGACCCGCACCGGGCTCGATTCGTCGATGCTCAGTACGCAGTCTGACGAGGTCATCGCCGGAGCCGATGCTGGCAAACCGGCCCATACCAGGGCAGCTGCCATCACGCCCCTCAGCCACCGCGCGCGAGCGCGAATCCGTACTGCCTGCCCCATACGTATCCCCCGTAGAGTGTCGATCAGTTCGCACTATCTGGGGCGAGTATACTCGTCTGAGTCGTTCACAGCGCTTTATCCGGGAGGTGGAAGATGGCTGCCGAGGAAACATCGCGACAGAGGCAGGGGCAGCGGATGGCCGCGCTCTGTCTGGGCTTGCTGATCGGCGCTGTAGGCTCGATGACTCCACCGATCGCGGACGCCCGGTCCGGGCCGAAGAACGCGGAAGACCTGCTGATCGTCGATTGTTTGCTGCCAGGGCAGGTTCGAAAGCTGGGTGCGGCCGCCACCTTCATGTCCGCTCGTCGGCCGATCCGCACCACTCAGGCAGACTGCGAGATTCGCGGCGGCGAGTACGTCAGTTATGACCGCGCCAACTATCAAACGGCGCTGCAGGTCTGGATGAGTCAGGCCTTGGCCGGCGATGCCGATGCGCAGAATTATGTCGGCGAGATCTATCTCAAGGGGCTGGGCACGCCGCCCGATTTCGGTATGGCCGCACAGTGGTTTCAGAAATCGGCCGATCAGGGTAACAAGCGCGCCCTGACCAATCTCGCCTACTTGTATGAAGAAGGGCTGGGCGTCGCGAAGGACGAGCTGAAGGCACTTAACCTGTATCGCCAGGCATCCGGCGCCAACGGTGACGAACTGCTGTTTGCTTCGGAAGTAAAGGTGCAGCTGGCCGCAAAGGACGTCGAGATCGGTTCGCTGAAACAAACCGTGGCCGAACAGCAAGAACAGGCCGAAACGTTGCGGTCCCAGGTTCGTGATCTGCAAGGTCAGCTGCAGAGCCGTCGTCGAAGCTTGGACAGCGCTCAGGCTGAACTGCAGGGATTGCGCGACCAACTGGCCGAGACGCGACGCAATGTTGGCGTGGATCTCAGTGCGCTGGACCAGCAGAAGGTGCAGATGGATACGCGGGAAGCGGGTCTGGTCGAACTGGCACGTCAATTGGAAGCCGAGAAACTGGCCGTTGAGCGGCGTAAGGAGCAGCTTGCCGAGCAGCAGGCAGCGCTGCAGGCGCGTAGGTCACAGTTGGCCCAGAGCGGTGCATCGGCTGGCGAGGATGCTGCAGTCAGCACGCTCGAATCGCAGGCGGATCGACTGAACAGGTCGTTGCAGGATGCGCTGGGTCGCGCCGAGAAGCTGCAGACCCAGCTGGCGCAGAGTCAGGCCCTGCTCGACAAGGAACGCGACAGCTATCTTGCTCGCATTTCCGACCTTGAGTCGCAGGCCGAAGGGCGCAAGAAGGACGATTGGGAACTGATGAAGCTGCTGGAGGGGCAACTGGCCGAGCGCGAATCGCAGCTTCGCGATCAACGCATGCAAATCGTCCAGCTCGAGCAGCAGGTCAACCGTGGCGGCGGCGCCTTGTTGGCGGCCGTGCCGACGCTGGAGATCATCGACCCGCCCCTGGTGGCCACGCGCGGACGCCCAGCAGCCACCCTACGCTCCGGGCCGGGCCGACAGAGCGTGGTGGGCCGGGTGTCGGCGCCGCAGGCGATACAGACCATCACCGTCAACGGCACACCGGTGATTCTGGGTGACAACGGCCTATTCCGCGCCAGTGTCGACGTGGCGGCTGGCGGCTCCAACATCGAAGTCGCGGCAGTCAGCAAGATGGGCGATGCGGCTTCGCTGGAGTTCACCCTCCTGCCCAATCCGGGCGCAAGCGCCAGCAGCAGCTCGCACGGCGGCTCCGATGCCTCAAGCGGATTGCCTTCAGGCGTGCGCCTGGGGACCTTTCATGCCTTGGTGATTGGCAACAACGACTATCAAAGCGGCGGCTTCGCCAAGCTGCAAAGCGCCGTCAACGATGCCACTGCCGTGTCGAAGGTACTGAAGGAGCGTTACGGTTATCAGACCCGCCTGCTGCTCAACGCTACCCGTTTCGACATCCTGTCGGCGCTGAATGATCTGCGCGAGAGTTTGAAGCCCGACGACAATCTGCTGGTGTATTACGCCGGTCATGGTGACCTCAGTGATGACGGTAAGCAGGGCTATTGGGTACCGGTCGACGGACAAGCCAAGGTTCCGGCCACCTGGATATCGAATGCCGCGGTATCCGACATTCTCGACACCATGGAGGCCAAGCATGTCCTGGTGGTGGCGGACTCCTGCTATGCCGGTGCCCTGGCCGGCGGCAGCTTGCCGGTCTACGACGCCAGCAGCTCGAAGCGCTGGGGCGATTGGGTGAAGACGATGTTGGACGGTCGCGCGCGCATCGCCCTGACCTCGGGCGGCGTGCAGCCGGTGCCGGATCTTGGCTCGGGCAAGCACTCGTACTTCACCCGCGCCCTGCTCAATGTGCTAGAGGACAACAACCGCCTGCTGGAAGGTCAGCGCCTGTACCGGGAAGTGGCCGCGTCCTTGGCTTTGAGCTCGTTTGACGCACCGATTACCCAGGTGCCGCAGTACGCGCCGATTCAATTTGCCGGCCATGAAAGCGGCGAATTCTTCTTTATGCCGCGCGGCGCCGGCCGCGCGCCCTGAGGAATAAGCCCGCCCCGATGCGATAGTGTCGGGGCGGGGCTTGAGAAACAGGTGCCGGCTGGCGTATGATCCCGCGCCTTCGCTGCCGGTGTTCGACCCCGGTGCGAGTAGTCTTCAACCGTCCCTAACGGTTGCGCCGCGGAGAGGTGGCAGAGTGGTCGAATGCGCCGGATTCGAAATCCGGTTTACGGGTCTCCCGTAACGAGGGTTCGAATCCCTCCCTCTCCGCCATTATCCGATAGCCCTCGGAGGCGCCGAGGCATGCCGTTGGGATTGAGGCTTGCCACGGCTTGTCCATTGCGTTCCGGCACCGCTGAGATGAGTATTCCAGCTGCCTGTTAAGCTTGGCGCTGCTGCAAGACAAGGCATCTCCTGCGTGCGAATCGATGACTGACGCCGGCACCCGATCGGAAACGAATGCGCCGGCTCGGCATTACCCGCGTCTGGACGGCGTGCGCGGCATTGCGGCGCTGATGGTGGCGGCCTCGCATGCCGCCTTGCTTTGGACCCCCAACGGCAGCTGGGAACGCTACTCGATGGATGCCTGGGTCTTCGGTCTGATGACCTACGGCTGGGCCGGCGTGGTGCTGTTCTTTGTGCTGTCCGGCTGGTTGATCAGTCAGCCGTTCTGGCGGCATGGGGTGAGTCATCTGGATGACTACGCGCGGCGCCGTGTCGGGCGCATCGTGCCCTTGTTCTGGTTGCAGATTGCCCTGTTTGCCGGTCTGATGAGCTGGCTCGATTCGGTGCCCGGCCTGCACCCGCGCGCGGAACTTGACGAGGTCGGTTGGCAGGCCTTCATGGCGTTTCGCCTGTGGCCTGGTGCGCCCGTCCCCTGGCTCAGCGTCTGGTGGACTCTGCCTCTCGAGCTGTCCTTCTACCTGCTGTTGCCGGCGCTGTTCTGGCTGCGCCCGGCATGGCGATGGACCTGCATGTTGGGGTTGGTGCTGTTTGCTCCCGGGCTGCGCGCTGCCATGGCTCTGGGCTGGGTTTCGGCGCCGTGGTCGCGAGTGTTGATCGATCACTTGCCGTCGCGCTGTGATCTGTTTCTGATCGGGGTAGTGGCCGCCGGGCTCTGGCTACAGCCCAACAGTTGGATGCGCCGACTGCCCGCTTCCGTCTGGCGCTGGATCGGCGTGTTGGGGTTGTGGGCATTGCTGGCAGGGTCGGTGGCGATAGGTATTGTCAGCCCGGCGGCGGTCCCACGCAGTCTGCCGCTGGCCTTCTGGCAGTCGGTGTTCGCGTTGTTGGCGACCTGCTGGGTGGTGGGCTGCAGTGAGCTGCATTCGCCGACGGGTGGTATGCGCGCTGGCCTCACCGGCGCACCGATCACACGCTGGCTGGGGCGGCTGAGCTACGGCATCTATCTCTGGCACTACCCAGTGTTCAACATGCTGCAGCCATGGATGCGCAGCTGGATCGAGGCGCCATGGCAATTGCCCGTTGGTCTGGTGCTGGCCTTGTTGCCGGTGATCGCGCTGAGCTACCTCAGCTGGCGCTGGGTCGAGGCGCCCGCCGGGGCCTGGTTTCGCCGAGGCTGGCCAATCATTGGCAGCAGGGCGGGGCGGGCCGAGGCCGGGTAAACTGTGCGCGGTCGCTGGCATGGGGTCGGCGCAAACCTGATGGAGTGCACCTTGTCTGAAATCCTAGTACCGGTGTCGTTCGGCGAGTTGCTGGACAAGATCGCCATTCTCGAAATCAAGAGCGAGCGCATCCAGGATGCGTCCAAACTGGCCAACGTGCGCAATGAATTGGATGCCCTGCGTCAGACCTGGTCGAATCATCCAGCTTCCAAGACACCGATCGATACCCTGTTGGCGGGATTGAAGCAGGTCAACGAACGCCTGTGGGTTATCGAAGACGACATCCGACTGAAGGAAAAAGCGCAGGCCTTCGATCAGGAGTTCATCCGCCTCGCCCGCGCGGTGTACTTCGAGAACGACGAGCGCGCCAAGCTCAAGCGTGAGATCAATCTGGCGCTGGGTTCGGCCTATGTTGAAGAGAAGAGTTACCAGGACTACGGCAGCAAGCCGGCTGAGCTCGGTCTCTAGTCCTTTTTGATTCGGTGACTTGAAGTTTGAACATCCTGTTCGGTATTAAGTCCCGTGCGTCCGATACCTGCCCGTACGCGCGGGCGCTTCAGAGCGACTGCGTCGCTGCGCGCGAGCTGTCCCTACAGGGACTGCTCTACTGAACCGGCCAATTGAACATCATTTAGCCGGTTCAGAAGTGTCGACGTGGCTTTTCCCTTGGGCCGCGACGAAACGATCGAAGGCCTTGACTACGTCTTCGATCGAGATCAGGTCCATTACACCCTCGAACTCGATTTTCTTACCCCAGGGCAGCTGCGACACTGACTTGCCGAGAAATTTCTCAGCTGCGTGTGGATAGCGGTCGACGCAGTAACGGGTGTCCGAGTAGGGGCCGCTGCGCTGAGGATTGCTGGCGGCATGCAGGCCAATCACTGCGGTGCCGACCGCGTTGGCCATGTGCATCGGGCCAGAGTCGGGTGTGAGCACGAGGTCGGCACGTTGGGTCAGTGCCAGCAGCTGCTTCAGGGTGTCCTTGCCGACGATGTCGATCACCGGGGCCTCGGCGTGCTGCAGGATGGCATCAGCCATCTCACGCTCCAACTGACTTCGGCCGCCGCAGAGCAGTACTCGATAGCCTTGGCGGTGCGCATGATCGGCCACCGCAGCATAGCCGGCGGCGTGCCAGTTGCGGCGAACGTGGCTGGAGCAAGGTGAGATCAGCAGGGTGGGCTGGCTACCCGGCAAAGTCTGCTCGGCAAAGCGAATATCGTCCGGGCTTAATGGAATATCCCACCGTGGGGCGCTAGACGCGACGCCCAGGGCATCGCCGAACGCCGCCATGGCATCGAGCACGTGACGTCGACCGACATCAGCGATGCGCTCGTTGATCATCAGCCCGTGCAGATCCTTAGAGCGAGAACGGTCATAGCCGATTCGCCGTTTGGCGCGAATCAGACACGACAACAGGTTGGCTCGGGCGGCGACCTGCATCTGCAGCAGCACGTCGAAACGGCGGCCGTCCAGCTGGCGACGCAGCTGAGCAACACCTGACCAGCCCTCACGCTTGTCGAACACAATGAACTCGACGCCCGGCAGATCGCCGATCAGCTTGTGCTCCAGCTTGCCGATGATCCAAGTCAGCCGACAATCGGGAAAGGCGGCTTGCAGGCGGTGCACCAGGGGAACCACGTGGGTCACATCACCCAGCGCGGACAGGCGCAGGATACAAATCGACGCCGGTTTGGCTGCACTCACGCTACACTCCTTTGCGGCTCTTCACTGGCAATCCATCTGACGGATGTGCGCTGACAAGACGGACATTACCCATAGTGTAGATCGCAACGCCGGTCTGCTGTTCGATCGCTGCCTGTTGCCGCGGGCGGTCTTCGAGATGCTCAGCCCGGACTACTGGCAGGCACAGGCCGAGCATGCCCGCGGTGGACGTGGAGCGGTGTGGATGGTGCAGGGTGAATTCGGTACCGCGGTGCTGCGTCACTACCGACGCGGGGGTATGGCGGCGCGAGTAAGTCGCGACACCTATCTCTGGCGCGGTGCATCGAGAACACGCAGTTTCGCTGAGTTTCGCTTGCTGCTGCGGCTGCGGGAATTGGGCCTCCCGGTGCCACGTCCGATTCTGGCTGGCTATCGACGACGAGGTCTGTTCGGTTACAGCGCCGATCTGCTGATGAGCAGGATCGAACAGGCCTGCAGTCTGGCCGAATTGCTACGTGGCGATCAGATTGCCGCCGATGCGATGCACAACCTGGGCGATACCTTGGCGCGCTTTCATCAGGCCGGCGTGGATCATGCCGATCTCAACGCGCACAACCTGCTGCGTGACTCGACAGGGCGCTGGTGGGTGATCGATTTTGATCGTGGCCGACTGCGCTCGCCGCACTCAGGCTGGATCGATCAACGCCTGCAGCGGCTGCGGCGCTCGATGTGCAAGGTGCGCGGCGATGATCGAGCCGGCGCAGACCAGGCCTGGAACGAGCTGCGTGCCGCCCATGATCGGGCCGCTCCCGAGTTTGCCAGCGCGGCCCTGGGATGAGCGGTGTACAGATGAGCGCCGGCACGATCCATGATGAAATCTCGCGTTATGCGCTGCGCTTTCTTGGGGTGGGCTCGTCGCAGGCAGTGGAGCTGGGTTCGCCCTCGGCGGTGCTCGAGCGCGATGGTCGGCCGCTGTTGATGATCGACTGTGGTGGCGAAGCGCTCACCGCCTATCTGGCGCATTACAGTGGCCTGCCGCCGGCAATCTTCATCACCCACACGCACTTTGATCATATCGGTGGCATGGAGCGGCTGTTTTTTCGCAGTTACTTCGATCCCGAGCTGCGCGGCCAACTACGCCTGTTCGTTCCGGCCAGTGTGGTGCCCTGGTTGCAGGGGCGGGTGGCTGACTACCCAGGCGTGCTGGCCGAGGGTGGGGTGAACTACTGGGATGCGTTTCAGTTGGTGCCTTGCAATCGCGGTTTCTGGTGGCAGGGCCTGTGGTTCGAAATTTTCCCCACCCGTCACCATCAGCCGGGCACCTCCTATGGTCTGGCCTTGACCGGCAGTTTTGTCTTCAGCGGCGATACCCGGCCAATTCCCGAACTGCTGGAGCAGCGTCCGGGCCAGGAACTGGTCTGCCATGACTGCGGTCTGGTCGGCAATCCTTCGCACACCGGTATCGACGACATCGAGCGCGAGTATTCGATCGATCTGCGCCAACGTTTGTTGCTTTACCACTATGGGTCAGCGGCCGATGGCGAGTCCCTGCGCCAGCGCGGCTATCGCGTGGCCACCGCTGGCGCCGCATTTGCCCTTCGGTCTCCGGTCGAGGACCATCTCCCGCTGCCCTTATCACAAAGTTCAACCGAGCAAGGTTCACATGAGTGAGTTAAGTCACATCGATCCCGAACAGCGACCCGCCATGGTCGACGTCGGCAACAAGGCGGTGACCCGTCGCGAAGCGATTGCCGTGGCACATCTGCGATTTCCTGCCGAGGTGGCGCGTACCCTGCACGACGCGCACTATCAGGTGGCCAAGGGCTCGATCATCGACACCGCTATCATTGCCGGCACCATGGCGGTGAAGCGGACTCACGAGTTGATCCCGTTCTGCCATCCGGTGCCGATCGACGCCTGTCGGATCGAGATCGACTGGCAGGAGCCGACGCGTCTGCGCATTCGCTGTACCGCACGCGCCGAGTATCGAACCGGCATCGAGATGGAAGCGTTGACCGGTGCCGGCCTGGCGGCGCTGACCGTGTACGACATGTGCAAGGCGCTTTCACACGAGATCGTGATAGAAGACATTCGACTGCTGGCCAAGTCGGGTGGCAAACGCACTGTGGCCGAGGGGCGTACGCTAGCCTGAGAGACCCTTGAAGCTTGGTCGAGGTGGCTCTGCCGGCAGCCCGGTGTCAAAGGCTGGGTATCGCTGGCAACGGGCCGCTGAGATGAGCCGCCAGTCAGACACGGAGGGGGCATGTTGATGGGGTGGCGCAGGGCTCAATCGGGCGAAACCTTTGCTGCCATGCGCATCCGCATGTTGCACAACGTGACCTTGCTTTTTGCGCTGATGGCGACTCCGGCGGTGCTGATCTCGGTTTCTCGGGCGCCAAGCCTGGGCTGGCGCCCATTCATGGCTGCCCATGTCGGCCTGCTTCTGGCCGCCTGGGGCCTGGTCTGGTTCAGCGGGCGCATCGCCTACCTGCGCCACGTCGGCACTCTGCTGCTGATCAGTCTGCTGGCCAGCCTGATCGGTTACGTCGAGCTTGGTCCGGCGGCCGATGGCAAGGTCCTGTTGATCTCCACCGCCATGCTGGCGGCCTTGTTTCTCCCAGGCCGCAAAACATGGCTGGTCTGGTGGACGGTGGTTCTGGCTGTGCTGGCCCTGGCCGTGGCCTCGATTCTTGGCTGGGTGCAGTTCGAGATCGACTACCCGGCGTACGCGCGAAACCCCGTTGTGTGGCTCAACAGTCTGTGGTCGATTGCCTTGCTGGCCGGTGTCGTCGTGTACGTCGCCGGCGAGATGGTTACCGGCTTGGCAAGTAACGATGCCCGACTGCGGGCCATGTTCAACTCGATGAGCGAGGCCATTGTAGTGCAGGATGCCAGCGGCGCCGCTATGCAGGCCAATCGCGCGGCGCACCAGCTATTGGGTCTTGAGTCGCAGCTGCGTCTGCACGATGCCTCGGCACGCACCTCGCTGGCCGACAGCAACGGCCGCCCGCTCGCGCTGGCCGATTTGCCCGGGCGCCAGGAGGCGCTGTTGGACAAGCCCGAGCCCGGCTGCGTCCTGCGCTTGCAGCGCAATGATCAAGTCTTGCACCTGCGCTTTCAATCGACGCCGATGCGCAGTGTTAAAGGCGGTCCGGTGAATGCCACTGTGACCACGGTGCAGGATGTCACCGAGCAGGTTGAAGCGCAGGCGGTGACCGAACACGCGCTGCATGCCACTGAAGCGGCGAGCCGCGCCAAGAGCGATTTCCTGGCCAACGTCAGCCACGAGATCCGTACCCCGATGAATGCCGTGATCGGTATGAGTCACCTGTTGATGGGCAGTACGCTCGATGCGCGCCAACTGGGACAGGTGCGCAAGATCCGCTCGGCAGCTGAGGGTTTGTTAGGGGTGCTTAACGATGTGCTCGACTTCTCCAAGATCGAAAGCGGCCACTTGCAACTGGAACTGTCACGGATTTCGCTCGACCACATAGTCGAACGCGTACTGTCGGTGGTGGCGCCAGCGGTCAACGAGAGTTCGCTGGAATTGACTGTTGAGATTGAGCCGGCGTTTCCGCCGGCATTGATCGGTGACTCCTTGCGCCTGACCCAGGTGCTGGTCAACCTGCTGAGCAATGCGATCAAATTCACCGATCAGGGCGGCGTGCATCTGGCTCTGCGCTGCGAGTCGCTCGATGATGATCGCTGCGAAGTGCAGGTCAGATGCGAGGATACCGGTGTCGGCATCTCCAGCGATCGCCTGCAGAGCATCTTCCAGCCGTTCACCCAGGCTGATAGCTCGATCACCCGACGTTTCGGTGGCACCGGGCTTGGTTTGAGTATCTGTGCGCGGCTGATCGAGTTGATGGGCGGAGAGCTGCAGGTGTCGTCGCAGCCCGGTCACGGCAGCTGCTTTTCGTTTCGACTGCAGATGGCGCGCGATCCGCAGTCGGTGGAGTCGAACGTTGCGCAATCCCTGCCCTCGCACGATGCTGTGCTGATCGCCGGGCGCGCCCGGCAAGACGACATCGTCCAGCGCTATCTGGATCAGATCGGCCTGACGGCGCAACGCACGCCAGCAGGTGCCAAGGAGGCCGCGGAGGTCGTGGCGACACGCCACCAGCGGCCAACTCTGTGGCTGATGAATGATGAACTGGAGGATCGCGGTGGGCGCAGCTGGGCCGAAGCCGTGGCCGATCTTCTGCAGCAGGAACCCGATTGGTATCTACTGCTGATCAGTCGCTCGGGCGAGCGACTCAGGACGCATCAGCTCAGTCCGCGGCTGGCGGTTCTGGAGAGTCCAGTGCTGCCCTCGGCGCTGCGCCGCACGATCGAAACAGTGGCCAACGCATCGATACTTGCGCCGATCCAGGCGTCGATGCCTGATCTCAGCAAGCAACAACTACTGGTGGTTGACGACAATGCCATCAACCGCGAAGTTGTGGGTGAAGTGCTGCGTCGGGCGGGCGCGTCGGTCACCTATGCCGGCAATGGTCTGCAAGCGGTGCGCAGCGTGCGCGCGTCGACGCCGGCGACCTTGCCGTCGCTGGTGCTGATGGATCTGCAGATGCCGATCATGGATGGACTGCAGGCCGCTCGGTGTATCCGCGAGCACTATTCTGCCGAGCGCCTGCCGATCGTTGCCCTGACTGCCCATGCCATGGATGAAGAGCGCGAGCGGGTGCTGGCCTGCGGCATGCAGGAGCGACTGACCAAGCCGGTTGATCCCGAGCTGCTGTTGCAGCGGATCGCCTTCTGGCTGGGCATTTCTGCCACCCGCGACGCGACCGCCACGGAAGGGCCGCAGGCCGTTGCCAAGGCGGAGGCTCCGGAGGCGAGCAGCGCTCCCGCCGGTCTGCGCGGTCTGCCCGGCCTTAACTACGCCTTTGGTCTCAAGCAGGTACTGGGCAACGAGAAGCTGTATCGGCAGATGGTCGGACGATTCGTCGAGCGTTACGCGGGCACTGCGAAGGAGTTGCTGGATGCCGGCCCAGCGCTGCGCAGCCAGGACAATCGACGACTGATCCATTCTCTGAAAGGCATGGCGGCGACCTTGGGCATGGAGTCGATCGCCGAGCAGGCGCGGCAGCTGGAAATCGACCTTGATCGATCAGACTCCGAGGTAGCACTGGTGGCAGGGCTGCAGGGATTGGACCAAGGGCTCGCCCTGTTGGCCGCCGCCTGCCGACAGGAGTCGATGCCGGATAGGGCCTAGCCCGGATATTTCATGAGGGGGCGCGGATGAGTAAGCTTGGCGCAGCGCATCTGCCTGGATAAGGGTGGCAGCCCCGCCGACGGATCTCCGGCGCCCGAGTCGATCAATACCGTTGCTCCCTTTCGGGCCTGGCGGGGTTTTCAATCTATCGTCGCGAAGGCGCCGACGGGGCCACCGTCGATGCTGATTGGCGCACATGATGCGCTGGGAAGTGGCGGAGAGGGAGGGATTCGAACCCTCGGTACGGTTTGAGGCCGTACACACACTTTCCAGGCGTGCTCCTTAAACCACTCGGACACCTCTCCTGGTCGCTTCCCTGTTTGCTCACCGAGGCCGGCGGCAAACAAGCGCGAAAGCATACCTCGACTGGCTGCAGGCGACAAGGCCGTCGATCGGCCAACAACGGCGCCGGTGTTGCGGCCGATCTGCATGAAATGTTGCTGCTGGCTTGGCACAATGCTCAGTCTGTTTCCTAGCAAGGCACGCAATGTCTTATCTGGTGCTGGCGCGCAAGTGGCGCCCGAAGCGATTCGCCGAACTGGTCGGCCAGGAACACGTCGTACGCGCGCTAACTCACGCCCTCGATAGCGGTCGTGTGCATCATGCGTTTCTGTTTACCGGCACGCGCGGCGTCGGCAAGACCACCATCGCCCGGATATTTGCCAAGAGCCTGAACTGCGAGCGTGGCGTAGGTGCCGATCCCTGTGGCGAGTGCCCGGTCTGCACCGCGGTAGATGCCGGTCGCTTTGTCGACCTGATCGAAATCGATGCCGCCAGCAACACCGGCGTCGACGATGTGCGCGAGCTGATCGACAACGCGCAGTACATGCCGACGCGCGGGCGCTACAAGGTCTATCTGGTCGACGAAGTGCACATGCTGTCGCGTAACGCCTTCAACGCTCTGTTGAAGACCTTGGAAGAGCCGCCCGAGCATGTGAAGTTCCTGCTCGCCACCACCGATCCGCAAAAGCTGCCGGTCACGGTGTTGTCGCGCTGCTTGCAGTTCAACCTCAAGCGCCTGACTGAAGCGCAGATCGGTGAGCAGATCTGCAAGATTCTCGCCGCAGAAAGCATCGACGCCGATGAGACTTCGATCCGCCTGCTGGCGCACGGTGCCGACGGCAGTCTGCGCGATGGCCTGTCCTTGCTCGATCAGGCGATCAGTTATGGCGCAGGCGCCTTGCGCAGTGCCGAAGTGGCGCAAATGTTGGGCAGCGTCGATCGCGGTGAAGTCGAGCACCTGCTGGCGGCCCTGAGTGACGACGATGGCCAGGCGCTGCTGGCGGCAGTCGACTCGATGGCCAGCTACTCGGCAGATTTCTCCGCCGCACTGGATGCGCTGGCCAGCGCTCTGCATCAGGTGCAGATTCGTCAGCTGGTGCCGACGGCGGCCGCTGCCGGCGACAGCGAGGTGCTGATCAAGGCCGCCGAATTGCCGCCGGAACTGATTGCGTTGTGGTACCAGATGGCGGTATCCGGGCGTCGAGAGTTACCCCTGGCACCGTCTGCGCGGGTCGGCATGGAGATGATCCTGCTGCGCATGCTGGCGTTTGCCGATCGGGACGCGCCGGTCGGCGGTGGAACCACAGGTTCAGGGGGCGCTGATCGCGCTGCGAGCAGCGGCGCCAGCAGTCGCGCAGCGGCGGCCGCGGCCATAGCATCACTGGCGCCCGCTGATGCATCGCCGCGGCCTGCGCTACCGACACCATCGATGCCTGCGCCACCAGCAGCGGCGCCGGTCGTCGCGAGCAGCGCACCGTTCACGGCGCCACCCGTCGCCCTCGACATCCAGTTTGATCGGCGACCCTCATCCTGCGCCGACTCGGGGCAGGCGCAAGCGATCAGCCCACCGATCGACACGGTGCCTTCGATTGAGCCGATGCTGTCGGCGAGGCCTGTGTCGGGTCGATCAGCCAGGCGTCTGATCGTCGACAGCGAAGACTGGATCGAGTGCAGTCGAGGCCTGGGCTTGCGCGGTCCGGCGGGCCAGTTGGCGGCTCACGCGCAGTTTCTCGCCGACGACGGCGAAACCCTGCGTTTGGCACTGCCCGAAGTACACGACATGCTGAAAATGCCGGAACTGGTTCAGCAGCTTTGTCGCGCCTTGCAGGATGTGCTGGGCGGCATGCCGCGAATCGAGTTTGGTTCGGTCAAGACCGGCCGACAGACCCTGCACGCTCGCCTGCAACAGGAATCAGCAGAGCAGCAAAGCGAGGCCGAACGCAGTTTCATGAGCGACCCGACGGTGCAGTCCCTGATCCAGGACTACGGTGCCCGCGTGGTGCCAGGTTCGATTCGGCCGCATTGATCAGAGCCAGGCATCCCTGGCCGTTACGCATCGTTTCACTTGAGAATGGAGATTCACCATGTTGAAGGGACAACTGGGCAACCTGATGCAGCAGGCACAGCGCATGCAGGAGAACCTGAAGAAGGCGCAGGAGGAACTGGCCACGTTGGAAGTGACGGGACAGTCCGGTGGTGGCATGGTGCAGGTCACGCTGAGCGGCAAGATGGAATGCCGCAAGGTGCGCATCGAGCCGTCGGTATTCGGCGATCCGGAAATGGCTGAGGACCTGATCACGGCTGCCTTCAACGACGCGGTCAACAAGGCCAATGCCGCCTCGCAGGAGCGTATGAGTCAGGCCACCGCCGGCATGCCATTGCCGCCGGGCATGAAGCTGCCGTTCTGATCGAGGCCGGGGCGTGAGCGAAAGTGGGCTGCTGGAACGCTTGATCGAGGCGCTGCGCGTGCTGCCGGGCGTGGGGCACAAGTCGGCGCAGCGCATGGCCCTGCATCTGCTGGAGCGTCAGCGCGAGCGCGGCCGTCATCTGGCCGCTATGATGGCCGAAGCCTTGGACAAGATCGGCAACTGCCAGCAATGCCGCAATCTTACTGAGCATGCCGTTTGCTCTATCTGCCGCAGCGCTGCGCGCGATGCCACGTCGATTTGCGTAGTCGAGTCGCCGGCCGATCTCTCCGCGTTGGAAGTGGCCACCGGCTACCGCGGACGCTATTTCGTGCTGCATGGCCGGCTTTCGCCCATGGATGGGCTCGGTCCGCAGGAGTTGGGCTTGAACCTGCTGGCAGAACGCCTGGCTGCGCCCGGCCTGCAGGAAGTCATTATCGCTACCAATCCGACCGTGGAAGGTGAAGCCACGGCGCACTACCTGACCCAGATGGCGCGCAAGCACGACCTCAAGGTCAGTCGGCTGGCGCACGGTGTGCCTTTGGGCGGTGAGCTCGAATACATTGATCGCGGCACACTGGCTCACGCCTTTGGGCAGAGGGTCAGGGCTTAGCAGACTGATTCGACTTGTTCCTGGCTGTGTGCCGGACTGAGTCACCGATGCCTTTCACTAGCGATGCTGCATGTTAAGGAGATGAGGATGAACGACACTCTGTTTGCCAAGATCATCCGTCGTGAGATTCCGGCCGACATCGTTTACGAGGATGACGATGTGTTGGCGTTTCGGGATATATCGCCGCAGGCGCCGATCCATGTGCTGTTCATTCCCAAGCAGCCCATTGCCACCCTCAATGAGCTCGATGCCGGCACCGCACCCTTGATCGGCAAGCTGGCCTTGGCCGCCTCGCAGTACGCCAAGAAAGAGGGCTTCGCTGACAACGGCTATCGTCTGGTGATGAACTGCAACCAGGACGGCGGTCAGTCCGTCTATCACATTCATATGCATCTGCTGGCTGGCCGGCAAATGGCCTGGCCGCCGGGGTGATGGGCGGACAGTCGAGCTCGACTGGGGTGCGACTGCTGGAAGCGCGCGGCAGCGAGTTGCAACCTTGGCTCGATGCGGTGGCAGCGCTGCGGATCGAGGTGTTTCGTGATTGGCCCTACCTCTATCGGGGTAGCCTTGACTATGAGCGCAGCTACCTCAGCACATACTCGTCTTCGCCACGTGCATTCTTCGTATTGGCCGTGGATGGCGACCAGGTGGTCGGTGCTTCCACCGCCATTCCTTTGAGCGATGAGGCCGAATCGTTTCATCGCGCCTTCGTTCAACGCGGCATTGCGCTCAATCAGGTGTTCTACTTTGGCGAGTCGGTGCTGCGGAATGCCTACCGCGGACGCGGTCTGGGTCACGCGTTCTTTGATGCCCGAGAAGCCGAAGCGCGTCGCGGTGGCTTCCGGATGACCGCGTTCTGCGCGGTGGAGCGCGAGCAGAACGATCCACGCAGGCCGCTCGACTATCGACCGAACGATGCGTTCTGGGCCAAGCGCGGCTACCAGAAGCAATCGGACATGCACTGCGAGATCGAATGGCCAGAGACGGACCACGGCCCCGGCCTGAGTCACCGTCTGAGCTATTGGCTAAGGAACGCTGCGTAGCCCGAGGCCGGGAAATAGGCCGCTTCGGCCGATTCAGCGCTGCTTCGGCGGGCCAGCGGCCCACCGATTGTGCAGTCAGTTATTGGCACGCCGGTGAGCCAGCGGCCCACCCTGCGTGCAGGTCATCCGACCTCGGCTGCTCAGGAATGAGGCGCGGGCGGCCGCATCACGATGGTGTCGAGTGCCGATTGCGGTACTTCGCAGGCGCGATCTTCTTCCATCGAGAAACAGATCGGCACCTGCACCCATTCAGCCACCGGCTCACCGTCGCGGGTCGCCGGATTGAAGGTCCAGGCTCTTACCGTATCAAGTGAGGATTGCTCGAACACGCCGGAGGGCGAAGCGTTCTGAACCTCGGCTTTGTGCACCAGGCCGTCCTTTCCCACCAGGGCCCGAACCACCACCCAGCCGGAGACACCGGCGTCAATCGCCTCCTGCGGATAGCGCGGTGGTTTCAGTCGCCGATAGGTCGCGGTCTTGCCGTCCAGAAGGTTGGTCATCGCAGGATCGAATGTCTCCACTCGCCCGCTCAGGCTCAACTTGGACAGCGGAGAGCCGGCCGTGGCGCTGACGCTGAATGGGTCGCCCAGCTTGACTTCAAAGCGTTGCGTGGTGACTGCTTGGCCCTGATAGCTGAGCTGCAGAATCAAGTCTTCCCCGGCACGATCGGGGTGGTAGCTCCCGTCGATGCGCCAGTTGGCGGTTTCGACAACAAAGCCTGCGTGTTTGCTGAAGCCGAGAATTGGGCCAGTTGATTGGCCGTCAATCTCCAGTTGCAGCATGGCCGCAAACTCGGGCGTTGACTCAGCCTCGACCGCAGCCGGTTGCGCCGGCTTCGAGGCCCAGACCACACCTGCCGTTGCCAGAAACAGAGCGCTGGCCAGGGCGGTGGCAATGACATTGCGTGTTTTGCTGCTTGGTGTTGCTCTTAGCATGGTGATACGTTCCTTCAACGGGTGGCTGGACTGCCACAAGCAGCCGACTGGCAGTCCAGGAACAGCCAGCTGCACTTTCAGAAGGGTTTCTGCATAGGTCTTGCGGTGTTGCGGGAAACGCGAAACGACGGCGGCGTCTGCCGCAAGTTCATGATCGTGGCGCAGCCGATCCGCCGCGAAGTGCACCAGCGGGTTGAACCAGTACAGACAACGCAGCGCACTGGCCAGCGCATTGGCGGGCACATCACCGCGACGGGCATGACTTTGCTCGTGGCACAGAATCATCGATTGCTGGGTGCTGTCGTAGCGATGTTCGAAGTCTGCCGGCAGCACCACGCGCGGGCGCCAGAGTCCGATCACGGCCGGACCGCAGTGGTTGGAGCTGGCCAGATAACTGCCATCGGCGCGTGCGCGCAAGGTGCCGAGAGCACGCAGGAAATTTCGCTGCTGGCGGATCAGAAGCAGGGCCAGCAGGAGGCAGCCCAATCCCCATAGCCACCAGATCCAGCGCGTGCTGAAGGTCTCGACCGACGTCTCGGGCGTCGGTGTCGGCAGGGTTGCCGCGGCCTGCGCGGGCAGCCAGCCGAGCAGCAGGGTGCTGGCCTGCTCGGGTTCGGGGCCGGGTAGCAGTAGCGCCAGCAGGGAGGCCGGCACCAGCGCCCAAAGCAAGGGTGCGTGCTGGGCGCCGAAGGTGGTTCGCCAGACGCGCCGCAGCGCCAGCACCAGGACGATCGCCGCCGAACTGCAGACCAATCCGCGCAGCAGCAGGTCGGGCAGGGCGCCGACCAAGGTCGACAGCCAGGAAAGCGCGGCGTCAATCATCACGTTCACCGGATTCGAGTTGATCGATCAGGCGTTTGAGCTCGGCCACATCGCGGCCGCTCAGCTGACCGTGTTTGCTGAAGTAGGCCACCATCGGCGCTACCCGGCCATTGAACAGTCGTCCGAGCAGGCCCTGGCTTTCTTCCAGCACCCAGTCCTCGCGTTTCAGCAGCGGGTGGTAGCGATAGCGTCGGCCTTCGGCTTCGGCGCGCACCGCCCCCTTGCCGAGCAGCCGGTTGAGCAAGGTCTTGACCGTCGGCTCCTGCCAGCCTTCCTGCGCACCAATGGCTTGGAAAACCTCATCGGCGGTGGCGGCGCCGGACTCCCAGAGTACGGACATGACGCGACTTTCTGCTTCGCTGATCTGCACAGTGATTACCCGTGTAATCGGTGTCTGTAGATTACACGCGTAATTCGTTAGGTCAAGATGCCGTCTAGACGCATTCAGCTGTCGGTTCAGATTGACTGTGCACTCAGTCGGCTGGCCCGAACGCCAGCTCAATGCCGATCTCGGCCAGATAGGATTGTTCGGCTTCGAGGTCGTTGCGCGTCAATGGATGCTTGTCCAGCCAGGAGCGTGGCAGGTCGACCTGCAGCTTGGGCGGCGTGCCGAGTAGCTGCAGGTCGGGCAGGGTGTGCGGGTCATGGCTGCGATGCAGCAACACTGCCAACCTTAACAGCATGATGCCCTTGATAGTTGCGTAGGCATTGCGTTCACTTAGCTCATTGATCAGTCCGGAAGGCAACGAGCGGCGCTGACACCGAACCAGGGACGAGAGCAATTCCTGATCGGTGGTGGAAAAGCCAGCAATGTCGGAGTGACGGATCAGGTACGCGCCATGCACATGGTATTGGCTATGCGCGATCGACAATCCCAATTCGTGGATGCGTGCAGCCCAGCCGAGTATCAGACGATCTTCGTCGCTGAGCAACCAACGACGCGCCACTTGATCGAACAAGGCCAGGGCGGTTTGCTCGACTCGGCCGGCCTGATCGCGATCGACGCCGTAGCGTTCCTCCAGTGCGGCCACTGAGGCGTCGCGCGGGTCCTGATTGGTGACGCGGCCCAGCATGTCGTACAGCACACCTTCGCGCATGGCCGTCTCGGCGACTTGCATGCGCGACAATCGAAGCTCATTGAACGCCGCCTCCAGCACCAGCACGCCGCCAGCGATCACTGGTCGACGCTCATCGCTCAGGCCGGGCAGCTTGATGTCGTCGATGCTGCTGGCCTTCAACAGCTCATCACGAAGTTCCCCCAGCGCGTCCGGCGTAATCGCGCCACGCGTTAGCTTCATCGCCGACAGGACTTCACCAACCGCCTTGATGGTGCCCGAAGAACCCAGGGTTTCCTGCCAGCCGCGGGCGATGAAGGTGGTGGTGAATTGCTGGAATTCGGCTGAAACATCGGTTAGCGCTTCGCGCCAGCGCTTGTGCGAGAGCTTGCCGTTGGCAAAGAAACGTCGCGTGCTGGCGATACAGCCCATCTGCAGGCTCTCGCGCTCCAGCGCGTTGAAGCCCTGGCCGATGATGAATTCGGTCGAGCCGCCACCGATGTCCATGACCAGGCGACGTCGGCGTCCCGGCGGATGGCCATGTGCCACGCCGAGATAGATCAGGCGCGCTTCCTCGCGCCCGGACACCACTTCGATCGAGTGGCCGAGTGCTGTTTCGCCCGGCACCAGAAAACTTTGCGGGTTCTTCAGCTGACGCACGGTATTGGTGGCGATGGCCCGCACCCGATGTTCGGGCAGGGTGCGCATGCGTTGCCCCAGCCGGGCCAAGGCATCCAGGGAGCGCTGCAGCACCTCTTTCGACAGGCCGCCCTTGCCATCCAGCCCGCTGGCCATGCGCACGGTTTCTTTCAGTCGATCCACCACCCGCAGTTGCCCGAGCACGTAACGAGCCACTACCAGATGAAAGCTGTTCGACCCAAGATCGACTGCCGCGAGCAGGTCCCCTTCCTGCAAACGATCAGGCATGAGTGAGCTTCCCGCGGCTAAACATGATGCTCAGGTGGTGTGAAAGCAGACTCATTCGCAGATCCTTGCTAGCAGGGCGCGCTGCGCTGAATGCGGCATGGCATCGCCGGTGGGTGAGATGCGCACATAGCTGCCGTCAGACTGCAGTTCCCAGCTCTGGGTGTTGTCTTCCAGGTAGTTGCCGATCTCTTCCTCGTACACTCGGGCCGCCAGATCCGGGGCGAGAATCGGGAAACAGGTCTCGATGCGGCGCATCAGGTTGCGTTCCATCCAGTCAGCGCTGGAGCAGTACAGCAAGGGCTCACCGTCGTTGTGGAACCAGTACACGCGGGTGTGTTCGAGAAAGCGCCCAACCAAGGATCGGACCCGGATCCGTTCCGAAACACCCGGCACGCCGGGCCGCAGACAGCAGGCGCCGCGCACGATCAGGTCGATTTCGACGCCAGCGCAGGAGGCCTCATACAGGGCCTTGATCACGCTGGGCTCGTTCAGCGCATTCATCTTGGCGCGAATCATTGCCGGTCGTCCGGCGCGGGCGGCGTCTGACTCGCGCTGAATCAGGTGTAGCAGCTGCTTGTGCAGGGTGAACGGCGACTGCAGGATGCGCTTCAGCTTGACCTCGCTGCTAAGTCCGGACAATTGCTGGAACACCAGATGGACATCGTTGCCGAGATCCGGGTCGGCTGACATCAGACCGATATCGGTATAGAGCTTGGCGGTGCCCGGATTGTAGTTGCCGGTGCCGAGATGAACATAACGGGCCAGCTTGCGGCCTTCGCGGCGCACGATCAGCAGCATCTTGGCGTGGGTCTTGTAGCCGACCACGCCGTATACGACCTGCACGCCCGCTTCCTGCAGGCGATCGGCAAGGCGAATATTGGCTTCCTCGTCGAACCGCGCACGCAGCTCTACCACCACGGTGACGTCCTTGCCATTGCGCGCGGCGGAAATGAGGTGTTCAACCATTGGCGAGTCACTGCCGGCCCGATACAGCGTTTGCTTGATCGCCAGTACTTCGGGGTCGTGGGCCGCCGCCTTGATCAGATCGACCACCGGCAGAAAACTCTCGAACGGATGGTGCAGCAGCACATCATGTCGTTTCAGCGAGGCAAACGGTGTCTCACTGGCGAACCTTGGCATGGCCGGCACGAAGGGACGGAACTTGAGATCCGGCCGATCGACCATGTCGTACACGGCGGTGACCCGGTTCAGGTTGACCGGGCCATTGATGCGGTACAGCGCACTCTCGGTGAGGTCGAAGTTCTGCAGCAGGGTGCGCACAATCGGCGTCGGGCAGTTCTCGGCAATTTCCAGCCGCACGGCGCGGCGGAAACCACGGCCGGCCAATTCGTCTTTCAGGGCGTGCGCGAGGTTTTCGACTTCTTCCTCATCGACGAATAGTTCGGAGTTGCGGGTGACCCGGAACTGATAGGCACCCTTGATCCGCATGCCGGGAAACATTTCCTCGACAAATGTGCTGAGAATGGCTGACAGCAGGATGAAGTCATTTTCGCCGCCACCGATCTCCTTCGGCACCCGCACAATGCGCGGCAATGAGCGCGGTGCGCGGACGATGGCCATGCCACCAGAGCGGCCGAACGCATCGCGGCCTTCCAGTATCACCACTACGTTGAGCGACTTGTTAAGAATGCGCGGAAATGGGTGCGAGGGGTCGAGTCCCAGCGGCGACAACACCGGCAGGATCTCATCGATGAAGAATTGATGCAGCCAGCGTCGCATGCGTGCCGTCCAGGCCTCGCGCGGCATGATGCGGATGCCGGCGGCGTTCAGCTCCGGGCGCAGACTGTCGTTCCAGAATCGATACTGTGCCTGCACCAGCTTGGCGGCTTTGTCGTGGATGGCTTCCAGTGCATGCGCCGGGCTGAGGCCGTCGGCCGGCAGCGGGCCGCCGTACTCCAGGGTGGTGCGCACCGAGGCCACCCGCACTTCGAAGAATTCGTCAAGATTGGTGCAGGAAATGCACAGGTACTTCAGCCGCTCTAGCAGCGGCTGCGTCGGGTCCATGGCCTGCGCCAGTACCCGCATGTTGAATTCAAGCTGGGACAGCTCGCGATTCAGGTACAGGGTGCTATCGCTCAGGTCGCGCGTCGTGGTTGCCTGAGTCTTGCTCTTGCGTGGTGGGTTCATGGACATAGCTTAGCCTTTCTACCGACGGCCGGTGGCATGCCGCCGTGGCTGTCGCGTAGGGTCGACTGCTAGGTGGTGGCGGATGGCTGTCGTTCCGCGACGTGCTGCGGATCGAACACACAGCTGAACTGGGTGCCCTTGCCGAGCTCACTGCGAATGTCGAGCTGGGCGGAATGCAAGGCCAGGGCATGCTTGACGATGGCAAGGCCAAGACCGGTGCCACCGGTTTCGCGCGAGCGGCTGTTCGACACCCGATAGAAGCGCTCAGTGATGCGCGGGATGTGTTCGGCGGCAATGCCCGGGCCCGTATCGCTGACACTGAAGCAGGCGCCGCGTTGTCGGTCGCCGTCAAAACGCAGTGCAATGGTGCCACCTGCCGGCGTGTAGCGCACCGCATTGCTGACCAGGTTGGAGAACGCGCTGTGCAGCTCTTTCGGCGATCCCAAAAGATCCAGCTGCGTGTTGTCGTGCAACTCGATGTGATGGCGACCGGCGCTGAGCGCCTCGGCTTCGCGGATCAAAGTCTGCAACAGCGCTGCGACGGGTACTCGCTCCTGTGTCGATGTCTGCTGCGATTCGAGTCGCGACAACGTGAGTAGATCCTCAACAATGCGTTGCATGCGCTCTGACTGTCGACTCATCTCGCCGAGCAACTCAGCCAGCTCGGGGTGGTCGTCGGCATCGATGGCGCTGAGGTAGCCGTGAATGACGGTCAGCGGCGTGCGCAGCTCATGACTGACATTGGCAACGAAGTCGCGTCGCACCTGCTCCAGCCGAATCAGCCGTGAGATGTCACGAACGATCAGCAGCCGCTGCAGTTGCGTGTACTCCACCATCCGCATCGACAGGCGGATCGACGCATCTCGCGGTGAGGGCACATCCCAGAGCACTTCGTGCAAGGGGTCGGAATCCTCTGCTGTCAGCCAATCCATGATGCGCGGGTGGCGAAGCAGGTTGTTGATGCGCATACCTATGTCTTTCTGGCGGCGCAGACCGAGCAACTCGACGGCGGCATCGTTGAACCAGGCAATCTTGTGGTCGCGCGCGGCGACCACCACGACGGCATCGGGCAGGGCCGCGGCGGCTTCGCGGAACGCCCGCAATACCAACTGCAGACTTTGCTTGCGCCGTCGCGATTCCAATTGGCGGCGATAGATGCGGTCCTGCACTTCGCTCAGCAGGCCGGAGGATTCTGCTGGTGGCATGGCGCGCCGCTCAGCCAGTCGTCGCAGTAGCTGTGCAATGTGGTAGTAGTGCCAGGCAAGGGCACCGGCCAGACCAAAGCTGAGCCCGGCCCAGACATGTCCCAGCGCTGCGCCAGTGATGGTGCACACGGCGACCCAGGCCAGCAGCCTGGCCATCGAGATCTGCCAGGCACGATAGCGGGCGCTCATGAACGGGATTCAGCGTGCGGCTTCATGCTGCAAGCTTAGCTGAGCGACCCGGTGCGCCGGTCATTGCAGGCGAACGAGCTCAGGCCACCGCCGAGAAGCGGTAGCCGGCACCGCGCACAGTCTGAACCAGTGAGTCCGCCTGGCCTTTCTCCAAGGCCTTGCGCAAGCGTCGAATGTGCACGTCGACGGTACGTTCCTCAACATACACATTGCTGCCCCAAACCTGATCGAGCAGCTGGGCGCGTGAATAGACGCGGTCGGTATGGGTCATGAAGAAGGCCAGCAGACGGTACTCAATCGGCCCCAGGTGCAGTTCGATATCACCAGAGCGGACCCGGTGCGCGGCGGTATCCAGTACCAGTGGACCGACCAGAACAGTGCCTTCGCCATCGTCGCCGTGGCTGCGGCGAATGACTGCCTTGATGCGGGCCAGCAGCTCGCGGGCCGAGAACGGTTTCACCACGTAGTCATCAACACCGGACTCCAGCCCGCTGACACGATCATTCTCGTCGCCACGGGCGGTGAGCATGATGATCGGTACTTCGCGGGTCATGTCATCGCGGCGCAGGCGGCGCGCGTACTCGATGCCGCTGGTGCCAGGCAGCATCCAGTCGAGCAGGATCAGGTCGGGCACCCGCTCGGCAATACGCGTCTGTGCCTCACGAACGTCGGCAGCGCCGACCGGCTCATAGTCTGCCTTGCGCAGGGCGAATGCCACCATGTCTCGAATTGCGGCTTCGTCGTCAACGATCAGAATCTGCTTGTTCACCGGGCCAGCTCACGGGCTTGATGGATACCTCCCGCTGAGTAAATAGCAGAAATGTTACCAATCGGTGACGCTTTGCCGATCGTTTGTCACATTGCGCTCGGTCTGGCCGGGGCGAATGCCGCGCTTGCGCAGCTCCAACACCACCGGAGTCATCTCGGCCATGCGCGCGTCGACCCGGGCGCGCTGCACATAGTCGAGGTCTTCCCGTTCTTTCAGGCGGGCCAGCTGATTGAGTGCATCTTCGGCGCGCCCGGAAAGGAAGGCCGCCTCGGCGTGTGCCTCGGCCGCACGCACGGTGTCGCCAGCCAACTCGCTGGCGCGAGCGAAGCTGGCCTGCATGAAGGCATCATCGAGATCGCTGGCCAGCAGCGGCCGCAGGATACGCTGGGCGCGCTGACCGGTTTCCCGCGTGTTCTGCTCGATCAAGACCTGCGCATAGCTGAGGGCGACCGCGCGGTTGCGTGGGAACTGCACCAACAGCGATTCAAATGCCTGCTCGGCCTGATCGAAACGACCGGCACGGAACTGCGCTTCAGCTCGCGGAATGGCGAACCATAGTCGGTGCGAATCGCTCGACGCCAAGGCGCCCTGATACAGCGCATCGAGCAGTTGAAACGCCTCATCTGCTTTGCCATTGCTGAGCAAGGCCAGCGCCCGGCCGTAGCGCTCGGCTTCCGATGCTAGCCGGTCTTCGTTGTGATGCTGATAGGCGCTCAGGGCCTCGCTGGCGGTGGCCGCACTCAATACCCGCAAGCGTTCGCGTGCCAGCTCGAACAAT
The DNA here is from genome assembly GCF_014841215.1 of Pseudomarimonas arenosa. Taxonomy (GTDB): domain Bacteria; phylum Pseudomonadota; class Gammaproteobacteria; order Xanthomonadales; family Xanthomonadaceae; genus Pseudomarimonas; species Pseudomarimonas arenosa. Next base: position 9,187 of record NZ_JACYTR010000016.1, on the reverse strand, counting down.
GCAGGGTTGGGGCCCGAGGCCAGGTCCAGGCCTTCGCGCCATTGGCCGGGCAACATCGGATTGATGGCCCTTCCCAGCGGCAGCGTTGAGCTGGCCGGTTCCATCTTGGCCGCACGGTCCTTGGCCTCGCTGATGCGGGTGGTGGTGACTGGATGGGTGCGCAAGTAGTCGGGCACTGCATCGCCCTGGCTTCGAGTAGCGCGCTGCAGCCGGCCAAAGAAGTCGGCCATGGACAGCGGATCGAATCCGCTGCGGCTGAGAATCTGAATGCCGATTCGATCGGCCTCATGTTCATTGCTGCGGGTGTAGTTGATCTGCCGCTGCTGCATCAGGGCGAGGCCGCCGGCAATTGCCGCCTGACTGGCGTCGCCGTCACCGCCGGCCGCCTGGGCCGCTACCAGGGCCCCGAGCATGGCCAGAGTGATCGGCAGCGCATCTTTCTGCGCAGCTTCCACCGAGCGCACGATATGGCGTTGGGTGGCATGGGACACCTCATGGGCCAGCACGGCGGCGACCTCATCTTCACGCTCGGCCAGCAGCACCAGGCCGGCGTTCATGCCGACATAACCACCCAAGGTGGCGAAGGCGTTGATCTGCCGCGACTGCACCATGAAGAAGCGGAAGTCCTGCTCTGGGCGGTCGCTGCGCGCTGCGAGTCGGTGACCGAGCTCCTGCAGCCATGACTCGACCAAGGGATCGTCGACCAGATAGCCGTAGCGACGAAACTCGCCCAGCAACTCGCGACCGTAGCGCGCCTCTTCGGCAGGCGAGATCAGGGTTGCCGCCGAAGAGCCAATCTCAGGCAGCTGATTGCCGTCGGCCGCAACGGCTGGCCCGGCGCTGAGAGCCAAGCTCAGCGCAATCACAATTGGCTTCAAGGTGCGCAACGGCATTCCGACTCTCCGCATACATTACGGCTTTGATTTCAAAGGGTGGAAAAAGTTCGAACCGTCACCATATACCGAAGCAGGCGAGTCGGCTCGCGGTGGCGACACCCGGGCGAGTTGGCGTTCAGCCAAGCCGCTGGTCCGGATGTTGCGACAGCCGAATCCACAACGAATTGCGAACCGGCAACCTCTGCAGGCAGGATGTTGCCGCCACTGTGGGAGATCCTGATGCGTGACGTGCTGATGTATACCACCGCCATATGCCCGTATTGCGTGGCGGCGAAGAATTTTCTCAAGCACAAGGGCTTGAACTGGACCGAAGTGCGGGTGGATATCGACCCGGTGCAGCGAGAAACCATGCTGCAACGCGCACGCCGCACCAGCGTGCCGCAAATCTTCATCGGTGACACCCATGTCGGTGGTTATGATGATCTGGTCGCGCTGGATCGTGCCGGTCGACTGCAAGGCCTGCTGGAGGAGCCAGCATGAGCCACATCGATGCGGAGGCCGGCGCCGACCGGGTGCAGGCATTTACCGAGTATCGGCAGCGCATGAATGAGCGCATTCTGTCGCAGGACAATCAGGTCGTGCGGCGCTTCTTTGCGCTGGATACGCAAACCTACAAGCCCGGCGCGCTGGATCTGAAGACCAAGGAGCTGCTCGGCCTGGTGGCCTCGATGGTGCTGCGCTGCGACGATTGCATCAGCTACCACGTGGCGCAGTGCAAGCAAGCCGGAGTGAATCGCGACGAGCTGTTCGAGGCGTTCAGCGTCGGCCTGGTGGTGGGCGGCAGCATCGTCATTCCGCACATGCGTCGCGCCGTGGATTTTCTCGATCAGCTGGAAGCCGGTGAGCCGAACGCCGCCGCGCAGGCGTAAGTCCGCGCGCAACGACTGGCGGTAACGATCGGGCCGCCGGGTCAGTGTCGGCGGCTGCGCTTCCCGCCAGCCCGGCTAAAAGCCATCCTCGATGCGGCTCAAACGCAGGCTCTGGCCGCTGCGCGAGACGCCTTGCAAGCGAGTCAGGCCGATGTCGACGAAGTCGCCGACCAGGGTGTTGCCGTTGAGGAGGGTGCAAGCGGTGGGAGGGCTGTCCGGGCGTTCGCGGTCGATTTCGCAGCGCAGGCGCCAGTGGTCGCCTGCGCGTAGGTCGAAGCCGTTGTCATCGGCCTGAAACGCGTCGAAGCGCAGCGCGTTGGCACCGACTTCGCCTTCGGCCCCACGCTGCAACAGCACCCAGTCGCCTCGCCAGCTGTCACCGGCGCGCAGGCCAAAGGCGAAGCGGGTCATCGAAATCGGCCGGACCTCAAGCCCTTCAGATTCGCTCAGTGGGTCGCGCACGAACCAGAAGACCGCGCGGGCCGAGCTCAGCCATTCGATATGCACCGTGCCGCCGGACAGCGCATCGACCGGTGCGGCGTACTTGGCGAATGGGCCGCTGCCGCCCTTCAGAGCCGTCAGCGGGAGGGATTGCGGCAGGGCCTGGCTGGCGCCGGCAGCAAACCACCAGAACGGGGTGCCGGCGTTGTCATAGCCGGAAAGATTCAACGCCAGGGAGTCGCCCTGAACCTCGATCTGCACGCCCAGTCCCGGCCCGCTGGTGTCGTACTGGCCGCCACGCTCCGGCCACCAAAGGCCGGATTCCGGTGTGTACAGCTCGACATCGCCGACCGCCGCGAGACCAAAAGCACGGGTTCGTTCCGGGCTGCCGCCCAGTACGCGGATCTGGAACGTACCGGCACGATCGACGCTGAGCGGGGTGGCGCTCGAGCTACGCAGCACCAGTGGCGCCTTGGGTTGGTCAGCGCATTGCTTTTCCGAATCAAGCAGCTTGACCACGATCTGATCGTCTTCAAGCCAGCTGTCACCCACTCGAGGAGCACAGGCAGGTGCCCATTCACCGAGGATTTCGACTTGAAACGGCTGCCCCACCGCGGGGGACTCCGGCCACAGCGTGACCTGCGGTGCGGCTGCAGCGCAGATCGGCGCCAGAGCCAGCGCCCCGGTCAGCAGGTGGCGCAGCGCAAATGTGATGGGCGTATTCATGGCGCGTAACTGTACCCGTTTCTCAAGCCGGGCGATAATGCTGGGTTTACGCACGCGCTCGGCCCGGTAGGGTGGAGTTGCCCAGGAAGAGGATCCCTCATGACGCAGACAATTGCCGTAATCCGTGGCGATGGTATTGGCCCGGAGATTATGGACGCCACCTTACTTGTGCTCGATCGCATGGGCTGTGGATTCCAGTATGAATTTGTAGAGGCCGGTCTCGGCGCCTACAACAACTGCGGTGAACTGCTCCCCTCGGCCACGCTCGACGCGATCCGCAAGCATCGGGTGGCCCTGAAGAGCCCTCTGACCACGCCGGTGGGCGAAGGTTTCAGTTCGATCAATGTCGAGTTGCGCAAGCGCTTCGACCTCTATGCCAATGTGCGCCCGGCGATTACCTTCCCGAACACCAAGTCGCGCTACACCGGCGTCGACCTGATCACGGTGCGTGAGAATACCGAAGGCGCTTACATCGGCGAAGGCCAGCAGTTGTCGGCCGATGGCGAAGTCGCCACGCTCACGCAGAAAGTCACCCGCCGTGGCAGCGAGCGCATCGTGCGCTACGCCTTTGACATGGCGCGCAAGCTGGGCCGCAAGAAGGTCACGGTGGTGCACAAGGCGAATATCCTGAAATCGACCTCGGGCCTGTTCCTGCATACCGCGCGCAAGGTGGCGGCTGACTACGCCGACATCGAGTGTCAGGAAATGATCGTCGACAACTGCTGCATGCAGTTGGTGATGCGACCTGAGCAGTTCGATGTGCTGGTCACCACCAATCTGTTCGGCGACATCATTTCCGACCTCTGCGCCGGTCTGGTCGGCGGTCTGGGCCTGGCACCGGGGGCCAACATCGGTACCGAAGCGGCGATCTTCGAAGCGGTGCACGGCTCGGCGCCGGACATCGCCGGTCAAGGCATTGCCAACCCCTGTGCGCTGTTGCTGGGTGCCGCGCAAATGCTCGGTCACTTCGGCATGGAGCAGGATGCGCGTCGACTGCGTCGCGCCATCGTCAGCACGATGGAGGCCCGCGATCGGGTCACCCCGGATCTTGGCGGCACCGGCACCACCGAGACCTTCGCCGAGGCAATCGCCGAGCGGGTCAACGAGCAGTAGTCGACGCTTCGCTGAAAGTACAGGTTCGGTGAATTTCAGCGGACGAAAAAAAAGCCCCGGCATTGCCGGGGCTTTTCGTTCATTGCTCGGGGCGAGATCAGAACTGTGGTTCGCTGCCCGGCACGATCGGTGAGTCGGTGCGGGTGAAGCGCCCGCCCTCGGCACCGGGGTAGGTCACATCGAGTGACACGGTGCTGTCGGCGCCGCCATTGCCGGTGCTGAGGTTGACCCGGATGGTGCCGATCTGGGTGAACTCAAGCTGGTCCGGGGCCGGACAATCACGGCAATAGCCATTCGAAACCTGCATCACCGGAATTTCGTCACCCGGTACATAGGTGGCGGTCTGGAAAGTTGCCCAGCGACCACGACCGGTCGAGTCGGGGTAGTAGATCTCAGCCGCCAGGCCGTCGCCACCGACGCCGGGGAAGCTGAGGAAGGTGATGCCCCAGCCCGGGTCGGCCGGATTGAACCAGATGCCGCTGTAATCGGTGGTGACGCCTTCACGGCCATCCAGCAGCAATTGTGAGCACCAGCGCAGGCTGGCCGGATCATCACTGAACAACAAGGTCAGCTGGCCTAGGCCGGTGTCCGGGCGCAGCTCCGGGCTCTGCTGGCAGGCCGGCGAGTCCGTCGCCGAATTGTCGAAGTCAATGCGTACCTGTCCGTTGAACGTCGGCGTGTCGTCCTCCACCGTCTGCGGCGTTTGTCCCGGTCGGAACAGGTTGCGGGCAAGACTGTCGCCAAACGGGTTGGGCGGCGGCAAATACAGACCGTCGACCACTCGGCCCAGGGTGCTGAACCACTCAGGATTGCCGGCGGCGTCGAAGCTGTAATAGATCATGAAGTACAGATCGGTGGTGCCCGCAACGCGCCGGAAATCGAAGCCGTGTCCATTGCGCAGGGGGTCAAAGTACTGGCCTTCCTTAACTACCGGTTCCGGTGCAGAAGTTGGGTTCGGGCTCCAGCCTAGGTCGTAAAGCATGTCCAGCGCCAGGCCCATGTTGCGCGGCGCGTTGGAGGAAACGGCAGCCGCCATCATCTGATTCGGGTAGGCCACGCTGATATGCGAGTAGGTCGAACCCGGGGCAATGGTTTGCGGCGTATGCAGCGCGATGTATTGCTCCGGTGCCGGGAAGTTGATCAGCGGGTTTTCCACCGAGACGATCGCGCTGGGGCCGGCGAAGCGCGCCTGATTCAGGCCCACCAGGGCTGCAGCGCGTTGCTCGTCGGTGCCGCGCAGGAACGGCACACTGCCGTCCTCGGTCATCCGCACCCAACGGCCGTAGACATCGTCATACGACGACAGCTTGCCACCGACCGGATCACCATCATCGGCTCGCAGGTCCACCAGACCGACAAAGCCCAATCCATGGATGATTTCGTGCATCGCAGTGGTGATGAAGCTGGAACCGACGCTGCCTTCCGCAGTAAAGCCGTAGTCGAACCTACGGTTGGTTTGCGCCGACTGATCGGGGGCCAGATTGAAGGTGATGCGGACATCGTAGCTGCTGCTGCAGGAATCGCTGAACACGCCACAGGAGGGGGTGCCCGCCTGCTGAGCGATCGCGGCTTTGGAGTAGATCGACTGCCGATGACGGACGAACTTCAGCTCAGTACGCAATCCACCGGTGGCCGGAGTCCCGGTGGCAAAGGTGTCGGAGACGAACAAGCCGGTCGGTCCGGCCTGTGCCAGCACGCCGCCGGTAGCGCCGAAGTCCAGGTTGTCCCAACAGGCCTGGATACGAATCGGCACTGACGGGCGCAATTGCAGCCCCAACAAGCGGGCCGCTTCGGCGATGGCCTGCTGGCGCTGCTGGCCCAAGGTCGTGCCGCTGTTGCCGCGAATCGGCGTGCGGGCAGTGCTGTCGCTGAACCCGCTGACATTGCAGGTCTCGTCGCTCGATCCATTGCTGGAATCGTTGGTGACGATGGTGATCGGGACAAAGTCGTTCTGCGCCCCGATGCTGGCTGACACCGTGGTCTGCGCCGTGCTGCCGGCATAGTTGATCAAGGACAGGTAGAGTCGGCCAGCGCGAATCGGCTGCCAGCTCGATTGACTGATGGTGATCGATTCATTCGCCAGCGGCGATACCGCGAGATACTGCGCATGATCCGTCAGCCAGCCTGCTTCAGGCGGCCGATTGTCGAGCGTGGTAGCGGGAAAGGCGGATTCGAAGCGCGCCAGCATATCAATGTCGATGCTGCCATCGGCTGCGCTGGCATTGATGGTGATGCGTTCGGCGCCTTCCGGAATATCGATGTAGACATCGTTGGTAAAGCTCTGCGCCGGAATCGCGACTGACACATTGCCGCCGGGCTGCAATTCCGTTGATTGCGCCATGGCCAAGCCGGGCAGGGTGAGTACGCCCAGGGCAAGGGCAAGGCTTGTCTTCAAGGTGTGGTTCATCACTTCTGTCGCTCCGTCCCGTTGCGTCCGTTATCAACCTCGGAGGCTTCGTGCACCTGCGAACAGCTGTGTTCAACGCGGCCGTCCGCGTGGTAATGAACGCGCATTTCAAATGAAACGTCAGGCAACTGTGTTGCCTCCGGGGCGCTCTTGGCCGCAGCGCCCGGCTTCTTGCTCGAGGCAAGCGGGTGATAAGTAGCGGTTGACTCAGCATGTGCGTTGAAAGCGAAACAGCTGAGTAGGGTCAACAGGGCCATCGGGCCTCGGCGCTGGGACATCGGCGCGTTCCTCGGTTCAGGGAAAGAATGCAGACGCGATCTGCGTTGAAATGTGATCAAGCCGTTAAAAGTAGCAGAAGCCTGATCCAACGTCAGCTTGTGCATTCAGCCGCCGGTGAGGCAGGCGGGTGGTTGCCCTTGGCGCAGAGCGGCATGTAGTTGATCGCCGGCGTCGACACAGGCTTGGCGCAGGGTTTTCCCCAGCGCCAGCCGGGCGGCGATAGCGCTGGCCAGGTAGCAGCCGGTTCCGCGGGTGGCGACCTGTACCCGGGGGCGCGAAAAGCTCAGTTGATCGGCGCCCTCAATCAAGGTATCGGTCAGCAGCTGACCCGCACCGTGGCCGCCCTTCAGCAGCACGTGCGTCTGCAGGCGTTCGGCAAGGGCGCGTGCGGCCAGCGCAGGGCGCTGAACGACTTGGGCCAGGTCGACCTGCAGCAGCCAGGCTGCTTCCTGCAGGTTGGGAGTGACCAGATCTGCCAGCGACAACAACTGCCACCAGACGGCGCGCGACAGCGATGACAGTCCGGAAGCGGGCGATGCGGCGCTCGAATGCATTACCGGATCGATGATCATCGGGCAGTGGAGCGCCGGCCCAAGGTGCTGCCTGAGCGCGATCAGCGCCTGTGCGGCCGCTTCGCTGCCGAGCAAGCCGACCTTGATCGCTGCGGGCGGACCCAGCTGTAGGGCGGCGTCTAGTTGCTGCTCCAGCAAGGCCGTAGAGGCCAGCAGCGCGCTGGGCAAGCTGCCGATCGGCTGCGCGGTGATGCAGGTCACCACCGAACTGACCTGCAAAGGAAAGCCGTGCAGGGCGCGCAAATCGCTGTGCAAGCCGGCGCGGCCTTGGCTTTCAGTGCCAGCAAACAGCAAGACATGTGGACGAAGCATTGTGGTGTTTTCGCAACAGGAATGGGGTGGTGGGCTGAAAGTCTTGATTTGAGTGACTTTGTTACGCGGCATTTTTGCAACAACTGCTTGACCAGGGCAGTCGCAGCCCGGATACTTCGCCGCGCAAGCCCACATTACTTTGGCTTAACTCAAATCACCTCCCTCATGCGCAGCCAACCGTTGATTTCTGCACTTCTGCTCGCCGGCGTCCCGACCGTGGCTTCGGCAGATGCAATGGAGCAATGGCGTGACTATGCCGCAGCCTTGGTCGCCCCGTCGTTCGACTGGTATGCCGATCAGGCCCAGGTTGAGGCGCCGACTGTACTGTCGACCTCGTTGTCGGTCCTGCCGTCGGCAGCGGTGGAAGGCCACTTGAGCCTGGCCAGCGCAGCATCGGCCAGCACCACCATCGCTGACCGCTTCGGGCCGCAGTTTGCCCCGCGAGGATTGTTCGCTGGCAACGCGCTGGCAGGTCACGGAATAGCCTCCGATTTTGCCGGCACCCGCCTCAGCGTCAGCGGCAGCGGGAACCGCGAGTTGGGCCTGTCGGCCATCGTGGCTCGACAGCAGTACTCCACGCTGGGTTTTGGTAATGGCGAATGGGATGGCAGCAGCGCCGGCAGCCGCCGAGTGGGCGCCAATGGCAGTCTGTACGAGTCGGCTTCGGGCAGCGGTGTGCGTCTCGATGCCAGCACGGCCCTGGGCGAATCCGCCTGGACCTTGCAAACCGCTGTGCAGTCGCGCATCGAGATGGATGCGTTCAAGGCCTACCGCGGTGTCTTTTCCGAGGCCGGTGACTTCGATATTCCGGGCTTTGTCAGCTTCGCCGCCAGTGCCCCTCTGGGCCAGCGGTTGAACGTGTCGGCCGAAGTACAGCGCGTGTTCTACAGCGATGTGCAGACCTTCAGCAGTTCTGCCCTGCCGACCAGGTTCCTGGCGCTGTTGGGCGATGCCGGTTCGCCGGAATTCGCTTGGCGCGACCTGACCGTGTATGCGCTGGAAACCAGCCTGCGTGATGACTACCGTGGCACCTGGACCTTGCGTCTGACCAGTCAGCAGCAGCCGCGTCCGACTTCGCAGCTGCTCGACCGCGCGTTGAACGTGCTGTATTCCGACACCAACGTCGAGTTCGACTATCGTCGCGCCAGCGTCGGCTTTGGCGAGTTCCGCCTCGCGGCCAGCTATTCGCCGGTGACCTATTTCCTGGGCTCTTCGCCCTACGTCCGTCGTGGCTTTGAAACCGGCAGTCAGGTCGAGTTCGAAGCGCAGTGGATCCTCAGTTTTTAGCAGTACTCCGAATCAACAGGGCATTGTTCGAAGGCTTCCGCAAGGAAGCCTTTTTTTTGGTGCGCCCGGCACGGGCGCACTCTTGGAGGTGCAAGTCCTCCCGTTAGCCCGGATATTTCATGAGGGGGCGCGGATGATCACCGAGCACTTTGCGTCGAGTGTAAGGCGCGACGAGCCCAAGTGGTGGGCCCACTTGGGCGAGATCGGGACGCAGTCCCGCGTAGCTGCGACAGCAGCCGACCGAGCATAGCGAAGGCGCAGGCTACGAAGTAGCCGTTGCTGCGT
>NZ_JACYTR010000015.1 GCF_014841215.1 Pseudomarimonas arenosa | reverse complement strand
CGCTCGGTCGGCTGCTGTCGCAGCTACGCGGGACTGCGTCCCGATCTCGCCCAAGTGGGCCCACCACTTGGGCTCGTCGCGCCTTGCACTCGACGCAAAGTCCTCGGTGATCATCCGCGCCCCTTCATGAAATATCCGGGTTAGGGAGCCGATCTTTGCCTGCCCAGGGGCCTCGCATAGCGAGGTTCCTGGGTAGGGGCTTTATGGCGACTGTCTTTCGGTTCGGAAAGACAAGTAGTCTGCAGGCCGGCAGGCCAAAACAACAAGGGCCCCGAAGGGCCCTTGACGATGCTGCTGATCGCGGCGAAGCCGCGTGTTATGGCATTACAGCTGTGCGCAGACGGTGTAGCTGTTGTCTTCCGAGTAGTTGCCGGCGGCGGCGCCCGGATTGGTGACATTGGCACCCTGAGTTGAGCGCACGCTGCCGCTATTGGACAGGCCGTCGTCAAGACGGTTGTCGATGGCGATCGCAGCCTTGCCCGGCACATTGCTGAGGCAGATCAGCTTGGTGGCGGCGACGTAGCCCTGCACGGCGGCATTGGTGACGCCGGTCTTGCCGCCCCAGGAGTTCTGCGGCACCACGGCGGCGCCGGTTTCTGTCTTGTCGCCCGAGATAAAGCCGGCGGCACGCAGCTGCTGGAAGAAGGCCGTGCTCTCACCGGCGCCGCTGAAGGTCTGGCCGGCCGTGATATTCAGCACGCCATTGCCACCGCCAGCGGTCACGCCGGTCCACTCGCTGCCGCGCAGCGGGGTGGTGAAGGAGTTGTCGTCGCCCGGGATGCGGCGATAGCGGTCGAGGTAGGCGTTATAGGCCGCCTTCAGGCCGTTGATGTCGTTCACCGCATTGGTGACGCGGGAATTCTCGATCAATTCCTGGCCTTTCAGGATGCCGCCCAGCAGCAGGCCGATGATGACCAGAACGATGGCGATTTCCACCAGGGTGAAACCGGATTGCTGACGCTTCATAGTGCGAGTCCTTTGAACGATTGGGGCCGGAGTGAACCGTGGCTGCAGGTTAGGGCCTCAGGTCAAGCCCGGGGAGTGCAGAAAATTTACAGGTTTGGCACCAAACGCTTTGATTTATCGGGTTTTGTGAGCCAGTTCACGCTTCGTTTGCCGACGTGGCCGAGGGCAAGGGCAAACACAAGCGGTACTCGATGCCGTTCGATTCCAGCGCGGCGATCAATTCGCCACCCGCTGCCTGGGCGGCCAGGCGTGCCTGAAACAGCGCCATGCCGCCCGCCGCGTCGCTGAGCAGGGGTTCGAATAGTCGTTCGATGGTGATCGGTGGCAGCCGAGCCACGCAGATGGAAACGCAGACGCCCTGCGCTTCTGGCCGCAATCTCACCCTGATATCGGCCCCTGTCGCCCAATTGGCGAGGTGGGCGAACAGGCCATCGAGGCAGCGCTCGACCGCCAGTTTCGCCAGCCGAAAACGCGGGCCGTTGCTGGGGAGCTCAAGATGAAAGCCATGAAATCCGGCGTAGATCTGCGCTTCGCTCAGTAAGTCGAGTTCGCGCAGCAAGGGTTCCGGGGTTTGCCTATCGCTCAGCTGCTTGGCCAGGCCTTCGGCCTTGCGTCGTGCGATTTCGGCACTTGAGCGCAGCAATCCGGCCACCTCAGCCAAGTTCGAAGGATCAGCCTCCAGCAGCTGATCGGTGGCCAGCAATACCCATTGGGCAAGATTCTTGACGTCATGTTGAAGATAGAGCGAGAGCTCGGCCTGCTGCGCCAGGGCCGCGGATACCGCCTGCGCCTTGCCCATCATCGACTGCTCCACCAGCAGTTCGAACACGGCCAACACACCTTCGCGCATTGGGCGCCGTTCACCGCGGCTGGGCTGCAGATGCCAGTCGATGTCCAGTTGCATATCACCGACCTGCAAGCGACGCTGGCGGCGTTCGCCCTGCTGGTCGCCCCAACCGCCATGGACTTGGCTACCGTACCATTCGCCGCGATAGCGCAGACCGATGATCGGCATTCTTTGCAGCACCGGCTTGGCGAGTTCGAACCAAAGCAATGCATCGACGCCGGCCTGTTCACGCAGCGCGATCAGTTCGGCAGCGCGGCGCACATAGCGTCGAGCTTCCACTCGCAATACCTGCACACTGACCACTACGGCCAGTCCAGTCAGCACCAGGGCAAAGGCCAGCCACTCAAGCATCGCGTTTGATGCCGTATTTCTTCATGAAGTAATAGAGGTTTTCCCGCTGCAGCCCCAAGCGGCGCGATGCCTCGGCCACATTGAAGCCGGTGTCGGCCAGCACCTGTCGCAACAGTCGCTCTTCGGCGGCCTCACCGGCTTCGCGGATGCCTTCGTCGACCCGGGTGGCGATGGTGATGCGTGATTCGCCGGCATCGCGCAGAGTGGCTTCCTTGCTGGCGAACAATTGTGCCCGATCGACCGCGGCGCGAATCTGCACCGCCTGTACCGGCTTGGCCAGGAAGTCAAAGGCGCCGGCGCGAATCGCGGCCAGAGCCGCCGATTCCTGATCCTGGCCGGTGATCACGATGGCCTTCATATCTGGCCGTTGCATCAACAGCTGTTCGACCAGGTGAATCCCTTCGGTGATCTCATTGGGCCGCGGTGGCAGGCCGAGATCGCACAGGGCGATCTGAATGTCGGGCTCAGCCCTGGCAATCTCCAGGGCATCGTCCCGGCACTCTGCGGTGTAGACCTGAAACCCGGCCTGTTGCAGGGTCAACGCCAACAGCTGCAACAGCGACGGATCATCATCCACTACCAGCAGTTTGGTTGGTGTGCCAGTCGAGTTCATGGCATCTACAGGAAGCGGCTGATCAGGGCCACCACACTGCCTCCAATCACCAGGCCGATGCCGCGGAAAGCGGCGTCGCTGGCTTCGGCACTGGAAACATCCGGCGATACCGCCAAGGTGTAGTAGCCCGCGGCAATGATCAGTAGCCCGGTCGCAAGCACGCTCCAGCGCCAGGCCGGATGCCGTCGTCGCCGCAACGGATGCAGGCTCATCAGGGCAGTCGGCCTGCTTGCACCATACGATTCATCAGGATCGCCGGCACCACCCATTCGACCATGTCGTCATAGTCCTCGGCGCGCAGATCATCACGGAACACAAAGTCTGCGTCGCTGTTTTCCTGCTCATCAGGGTCGGATGAATTGGTTATGGTGCCGCCACCCACGCTGCGTGCCCCCCACCCATTGGGGCCGTGCGAGACGATGATCGCCGGTGCATTGTCGATCAAGATCTCCGTTCCGCCGCGGCGACGAATCGAGATGTTGCCAACATCGGTCAGCGTGAAGGCGGAGCGAGCGGGTAGGGCAGGCACTTGTCTGGCAAATGCCGGGGTGACGCTGTAAGTGAAACGGCGTGCCCAGTCGTCTCCTTCGGGCAGGCCGAGGGTTGCCCAGGGCAGCACACCATGCACGCCGCCCCCTCCACATCCCGCCGCAGTCGCAGGGCGTTCGACGCCGGTGCTGGCAGTGCCCACATCCGCCGGGCAGGGCAATCTGCCGTTCTGCATGGCGAACCCGTACAGGGCATCACGCGCTTGTGTCAGCAGGATGCGGGTTTCCCTATCTCGAGCCAGATCTTGCTGCGCACCCAGCGTCAGCAGAAGTCCGCCCAGCAGAATGGAAACAATGGCCAGGGTCACTGCCATCTCCAACAGGGTGAAACCGGCAGTTGAGGTACGCGTTGCACTCATGGAATCACCTTGGCTGGCCATCAGCAACCGCCGAAATCAGTTTCGATGTTGCGACAGCTGGCGCCCTGAAAGTTCTGTCGACACGCAGCAGACATGGCCGCGTTGGCAGCGTTGACGCACTGGGAGGAACAGGCCGGCGATGCATTGTTGATGGCGGCGGCGGCGTCGATGCACTCCTGTCGGTAGTTGTTGCCGGTGGTCCGACAGTTGTTGGCGCCGGGTGAGGGGCTGAACACCAGATAGCTGAGAAATACGTCGCGAGCAGCCTGGCAGGCGGGATTGCCGTTCCCAGGTACTCCTGGTCCGCCTGGCGGGCGGCAGGCGGTCGGTTTCGGAATATCGCTCTCCGTTATCGTCAACCGTATGTCATTGCTGGTCGGAACGCCGAGTTCAAGAAAGCTGGCCTGACTGCCGCTGCTGCAGAGGCCGCCAGCGGCCGGATTGCGGCTCTGCCCACCTTCGGCGGCACCCGGCGCATAGACCACAGCAGTGGTTCCGCCGCGCTCGAACCAGAAACACTCTCCCGCGGCATCGGTCAGTGGGCCGGTACCGATGGTCGACCATGGCAAGCGGTTGATTGCCGTGCCGGGACAGGAGGCGGGCGCTTGGCCGTCAATGCCAGACGGACAAGGCAAGTAGGGCAGTGCCTGATTGCCGGTGCCTGCGCACCAGGCGCGACTGGCATGACCGATCAACGCCTCCCTGGCCTGGCCCAGCTTCTCATTGGCTGAGCGCTCGGCGACTCGCTTGGGGTTGTGGCGGACCAGATCGCTGACCAGGAACGCGATCAGTCCCAGCACCGTGATCAGTACCAGGGCCAATAGAGCAGCTCCACGCTGCGTACGGATTCTCATCGTCTTGCCACCTCAACTGCATTCGGGGGCACGGTGTCGAGAATAGCGCCTCGGTCCATATCAAACAGCTGACCGACCGACAGACGGAAGCGCTGGCCCGTTTGGTCGGTCAGCACCAGGGCGCCAGCGTCGATATGCAGGCGATAGCGATACAGCGCTGACTCTTCCTCCAAGGCGCGTCCATTAATCCAGATCACCGCACTGCGCTGCGGCCGGTGCGCAATACCGTCGAAGCGGATCAGGGCAGGCGGCGCCTCGGTCAGTACCGGCACTTCACTCTGGCTGCCGCCCGCCGCGCTGTCGATCGGCTGCGAGCGAGTGCGTTCGATGTCGGTGCGTTGCTCCGGGCTGAAGAACAGTCGACCCAGCTGCTCGGGATTGAACTGCGTCGCTTGATCGGCAGCGCTGGCCGACTGCGAAAATGCGGCTCCTGCGGTGATCATTAGACTCAGCGCTAACAGAGAGTTCAGACGATGCTCGATCATAGGGCGTCTGCCTCCTCGGCCGGCAGGTCACCCGCTCTTGGCGCCGGCACATACGTGATCCAGCGCAAGGCACAATCGACGTTCAGCCCGTTTTCCCCTGATACCCGGCTCAGCTGGCACTGATTGACTCGAAAAAAGCCGACTTGCTTGGCGCGCAGGCCTTCGATCAAGCGCAGCAGGTCGAGTTCGTGCATGCCTTTGGAGCGGATTCGCATGTCGTGCGCGAAGCGTCCATGCGTGGCTTGCGCCACGTCGCCGTAGCTCTCCAGGGCCGGATCGACCGGCGTTTCTGACAGCGGCTTTTGCGCTGCCAGCTCGAAACTGAGCTCCGGCAGATCAAGCTCGCGTTGCAAGCTTAACAGGGCCTCGGCCCAGGCGATGCGATCGCCGCTGCCGATGAACCCGGTGGCTGCCAGCCCCTGATAACGACCGAGGTTGCGGTCCAGCTCCAGCTTGGCTTCCTCGAACGACGAAAGTTCGGCTTGTGCCTCACTTAACATGGATTCTGTCTGCTGCTGGTTGATGAGGGCGTGGTCGCGCTGCCAGGTGAGCGCGAAATAGATCGCCGCTGCGATGATCACCAGCACAGCACAGATGATCGCGTGACGCTTGATCAATCCGCGATGTTGCGCTTGCAGTAGCTGGCCGAATCCGCTCATTGCGGGATCGCCTCCGCCGGGTCGCTATTGGGCTTGCGGTCGGTGACGCAGTAGTCAAAAAAGCGCACGTCTTCGCTGGCGCCGCTGCTGCCGCGAATCGCGCCCCCTCCGCTGATATCGATTGGGGTTTCCTGGGCATTGAGTTCGAAGTCTGGGAACAGACTCAAAGCGCGCTCGAATCGCTGCCGCTCACCAAGTGCTTCGCGCAGACTGAGTGCCTGATCGACGGTGCCCGAAAGCAACAGTCCGGTGCGTCGCTCGCCGGGCTCAATCGGTAAGCCAGTGTCCGCACCGGCGACATACGCCTTGGGGCAGTCCGCCGCCTCGCCGATGCCGCTGTCGTCGTTGTCATAGGACGACTCGGTGCGCCAGGTCAGGCTGTTCAGTTGAAAGGCGGGCGCGACATCGAAGCCTCGACTCACCGCCACCAGCCATTCGGTCATCGACGGTGCCTTTTCGATTTCGTGCTCGAAACTCAGAATGGACTCGCGCACGTTGTCGGCGGAGGTCGTCGCGCCTTCGACGGTGCCGCGAAGCTGCTCGGCCTGAGCTGACAGTTGCGTTCTCAGCTGCTCCAGCTCGTTGGCCTTGGAGCGCGCCTGGTAGCTGTCGCCCAGGGTCCAGGCGGATAGCGCCAGCAAGGCGATCACCGCCGCTGCAGTTCCGGCGCTGAGATAATTGCGCAAGCGGCGTGCGTAGTGATGCAATCGTACCGTCGGCGGCGCCAGCTGAATTGGGCCGGCATCGCGTACCGCCAGTGCGAACAGTGCCTGCAAGCCAAGGCTGGCTGGATCTTGCAGTCCAGTGGCCTGCGGGCTGTCCTCAAAGATGATGCCGGACACCTCACGGCGCTGCAGCGCCTTTGATACATCATCGTTGCCCCAGACCCAGGTCGGCAACGAAACGCCACGTTCAATCAGTCGAGCGTTATACAAGTATTGCACCGTGCGCCCGAGCTCGTCGACCGCAGCGGTGAGCGGCTCTTGCTGTTGGGTGCTGGTATTGGTCAGACGCGACAGCACCGCCTGGCCGCGCTCGACGAACACGTGACGTATGCCCGCGGGTGTTGGTAGCACGATCAAGCGCTGCGTTTCAGCCTGTCTGGCCTTCTTGATCCAGTGCGCCACCAGGGCGGAAACCGGTACGACGGCCTCGACCGCACAGCCTTGATCGACCAGCGGCTTCAGCAGTCGATCGATGCGCTGCGCCACCGGCAAACCGACAAACAGGTATTCAAGGGTCTTCTCGGCCTTGCCGGGCCCGAGTTTGTGGGCGTCGCGATAGGCGGTTTCGCGGAATTCCTGTTGCAGTCGTCGTTCGACCAGGGCGCTCATGTCGCGACCGCTCATCTTCGGCAGTGCCACCCGGGTGAGCGCTTCTTCGACAAAATCGGCCACCACGGTCAGTCGATTGAACCGAGTGTCAAAGTCGACCCGATGAAAGCCGCCGGCCACCTCATAGAGGAGCTCGGCCTCGGAGCTGAGATAGAGCAGTCCTTGCCGCATCAGGTTCTAATCTTCGAGATGGTGTCGTAAATCGGCCCCAGCACCGAAAGCATGATCCAGCCCAGGATCAAGCCCATGACCACGGTCATGACCGGCTCGATCATCACCTGGATGCGGGCCACCGAGTCGGCGATGTCGCGCGAATAGAAATAGCTGACATTCTTCAGGGCATCGTCGAGGTTGCCGGTGTGTTCGCCGACCTTGATCATCCGCAGCACCAGGGGCGGGAACAGCCCGACGGTGGCGAAGGCCTCGCTGACCGGCACGCCCTGACTGATCAGGTTGCGCACCATGGCGATACCGTCGGCCACTTCCAGATTGCCGGCGGCCTCTTCGCAATAGCGCAAGCCTTCGATGATGGTGAAGCCAGAGGCGTACATCAGACCGAAGGTATTGGCGAAGCGGGCCAGTATCACCTTGCTGATCAGATCGCCAATCATCGGCAGGCGCAACCACATCCGATCCAGTCTTAACCTGACACTCCGCCGCGTCTTGGCGAGCTGGCGGATCATCAGCACCGCCACCACCGGAAGAGTGAAGATCAGGTGCCAGTAGGCGCGGATGAAGTCGGAGGTTGCAATCAGTGCCTTGGTGTGCAGGGGAATGTCGTGCCCCATGTTCTGGATGAAGGCCACCAGCTGCGGTACCAGATAGGTCATCAGGAAGATCACCACGCCGGTGATCACCACGCCAACGAAGGCGGGATACATGATCACCTTCTTCAATTGGGCGGCTAGCTCATCCTGCCATTTCAGGCTGGCGGTGATTTCGGCCAGCACGTCGGGCAACTTGCCGGCGACCTCGCCGGCGCGGACCAGGCCGATCACCAGCTTGCTGAAGTTCTCCGGATAGGCAGCCATGGCATCGGACAGCGCCGAGCCAGTTTCGATGCGATCGCGAAGGCCGCCGGACATTTCGCGCATCGCCAGCGATTCTGCCGAGTCACGCAGATCGGCCAGGGCATCCATGATCGGAACGCCAGCACGAATCAGCGAATCCATATGGAAGAAGAAATTGATCAGTTCGCGCGATTTGACCTTGCGACCACGAAACAATCCCAAGCCTGCTGACTTCAGCTGGTCGGCGCGGATCAGGCTCAGCCCGATGCGACTCAGGCGCGACTCCAGTTCCGGCACGTTCAGCGCATCGGCCTGACCGGTGATTACCCGGCCGTCCTCGGCGACTGCGCGATACTTGAATACACTCATCGATTCACCAGTTCGGTGAGATCGATCACGCGGGCTACTTCGTCGATGGTGGTCAGGCCCTCACGTACCCGCCGCAGGCCGTCATCGGAGATCGGCGAGAAGCCATTGGCCAGCGCATAGTCGGTGAGATCGCGCAGGGTGGCGCGACGGGCGATCAATTCGTCCATGCCAGCATCGAACTTCAGTGCCTCGACGATGGCGACACGGCCGCGGTAGCCGGTGACGCCACAGTGCTCGCAGCCCACCGCCCGATACAGCACCAGATCTTCTTCGTCGTCGACCCCGAGCAGGGTTTTCTCCACCGGTTCGGCGACATACATCTGCTTGCAGTGCGTGCATAACTTGCGGATCAGTCGCTGCGCGACGATGCCGATCACATTGCCGGCGATCACCTCGGGGTCGATGCCGAGATCAAGCAGGCGCGGAATCGAACGAACCGCCGAATTGGTGTGCAGGGTGCTGAATACCTGATGGCCGGTCATGGCCGCACGGAAAGCCATCTCAGCGGTGTCCCGGTCACGTACCTCACCGACCAGGATGATGTCGGGATCCTGGCGCATCATCGATCGAATGCCATCAGCGAAGCCGAGCTTGGCCGCTTCGCTGACCGCGGTCTGGCGGATCATCGGAATCGAATACTCGACCGGATCCTCCAGGGTCATGATGTTGACCTGCTCGCTGTTGCGATAATTGAGGATGGAATACAGGGTCGTGGTCTTGCCGCTGCCGGTGGGGCCGGTCACCAGCAGGATGCCCTCCGGTCGAGACAGCATCAGCTTGAGCAGCATCAGCTGATCGTCGCGCATGCCCAGTGAATCGATCGGCACGATGCCTTTCTTCCGATCGAGAATACGTACGACGAAATTCTCGCCGTGGATGGTCGGCTGTACCGCAGCACGGAAGTCGAACTCGCGCCCGGCCAATACCAGCGAGATGCGGCCATCCTGCGGTGCACGATTCTCGGCAATGTTCATGTTGGCCAGAATCTTCAAGCGCACCAGCATGGCCGGCCAGTAGCGCGAGTGCAGGGCGCGCACCTGTCTTAACACGCCGTCTACGCGATAGCGGATGCGCAGAAAGGAGGATTCGGGCTCGAAGTGCAGGTCGGAGGCGCCGAGCAGGGCGGCGTCGGCAAGAATGGCGTCGACCAGACGCACCACCGGGTGGCTGTACTCGCTGGCATCGCTGGCCGACAGGCTGGTGAAATCGACTTCGCCGGTTTCGATTTCGTGCAGGATGCCGTCGATCGAGAGCTCGTGGCCGTAGTACTGCTCGATGGCACGCAGAATTTCGCCACTGGAGGCCAGACGCCAGATCGGCTCGGCCTTGTCACCCAGCAGGGCACGTGTCTGATCCATCGCGATGATGTTGTTGGTGTCGGAAATCGCGATGGTGAGTTGGCGGGTCTGGCGATCCAGACTGACCGGGAACAGGGTGTGGCGGCGCGCCGATTCCTTCGGGATCAGCAGCAGAGCTTCGCGGTCGACCAGGATGTCGCCGAGCGAAATCGCTTCAAAGCCGAGGTTTTCCGACAGCGCCTCGCGCAGCGTGTTCTCGGTGAGGAAGCCAAGCGTGACCAGAACCTCGCCCAGCGGCTTCTTCAGCCGGTTCTGCTCAAACAAGGCGATCTTCAGCTGATCGCTGGTGATCAAACCCTGAGCTAAGAGTTCATCGCCCAGGCGGCGTTTGCGCGGCGCGGCTACGGCATTCATGGCGAGGCCCCGCTGCTGTGTCGACATTGCATAGGGTGCGTCTTGAACATACCGACCGAGGCTGGCTGGCGCCACGAAGGTGAGCCCGAGGCGCACCGTATCGGCTTGCGGCTTCTGAGGTTCATCGCTGCGCTCCTGCAGCGTGTGCTTCCAGCGCTGCCAAGCGCCGCTGAGCCGTTTCCGGCGCGAACGCCGCGGGCCCGCTTTCTGCCAGCTGCAGCGCCTGGCGGTAGAAGCGCGCCGCCAGATCCGGCTTGGCCAGGCGGTCCAGGGTGACGGCGAGATTGAAGGCGTAATCCGGGTTGGAGGGCGCGCGCGTCGCTGCTTCGAAATAGGCCTGTTGCGCTTCCGACCAGCGCTGCCGCTGCGTCATCAGGTTGCCCAGGGCAAAGTACAGCGCGGCGTGATCGGGGTGGCGGCTGATGGCGATGCGCAGTTCGCTTTCCGCGCCGGGCAGCTGGTCGGCCTGCAGGCCGGCCAGCACGGCCGACAGCGCGATCGGGTTGCCGGGATCAGAGTGCAACACTTCGCGATAGCGGCGCTGAGCCACTTCGGTCAGGCCGCGCCGTTCGGCGATGCTGGCCAGCCCGAGCAAAGCATCCGGATGGCGTGGCGCGCGTGCCAGTGCTTGCCGATACAGGCGCTCGGCGCGTTCCAGGTCACCACGGTTCAAGGCCGCATAGGCCTCCTGCAGGGGCGCGCCGGGGTGCTCGACCTTGTGCAGAATCGGTTGCGCCAGATCGCGCTTTTCGATGCTGATGGTGGGCTGGGTGAAGGCTGCCGGCGTTGGCGCTGGGGGCAGCTCCGGCTCAGCGGGTTTGGCCGGTTCGCCGATCAGCTCGGCGATCGTTTCAGCGGCCTCGTTCACTCCGGCCTGAACTGCTTGTTCCGTCGGCACCACCAGCTCCTGATTGAACACATCGAGCGCGCTGGCTTCATTGCTCAGCGGCGCGACAGGCGCGCTCTCGCTGCCCTCGTTCAGCGCCTCCTCCGTGGGCGGGGCGGGTTCTGCGAGGTCGCTGGCTGCCGGCGTGGACGCGAGATTGATCGAACTGCTGGACTGGCTGAAGTACCAGTAGGCCCCCGCCAGGACGAGCGGAATGGCTAGCAGGCCGGTCCAGAGCAGAATCTTGCCGGCCGGTGATTGCGCGGCCCGCTGGCGTACCAGACGCTCGGACCTGGCTGCATCAAGCAGGGCCTTGGCGGTTTGCTGTGGCGATGCCGTACCTTCCATGCCGGTGCGCAGCCCGCCCTTGGCAGACGCCGGCACAGCAGCGCTTTCCGCCGGTGCGGCGCTCGACTCAGCAGCGCTGGACGGGCTGCCGATCGCTGCCGCGGTGGGCGCTGGCTTGGGTACGTCATCGTCGCTGTCGTCGGTGACGGCGCTCGGCGGATCGGCGTGCGTTGTGGCTGGTGGCTCGCCGTCTGGCAACGGACTCGGCTCCAGACTGAGTGTGTCGCCGCTTGTGTTCGGCTCGGCGGGCGGCGCCGGTTCCAGGCTGAGCTCGCTGCTGGTCGGGATCGCAGGCGTGTTCGGACGGGGGGCACTGATCGTCGGTTTGGTCGTGTCCTTGTTCTGTTCCGGCTCGGGCGAAACGCTGTGTTCAGGAGCGAGAGCATCGCCCTCCTGTCGGGCAGCCGCATCGGCCGAATCCTGCTTCGGCTTCTTGCGCGCCTGCGCCTGCTTCAGCGCTTCGATCAGCAGACTCACGGTGACTTTTCTCCGGCCCGGCGTTGTTCGCCCAGCGGAAGATCCTGCGAGTCAAAGAAATCGGCGCCGGGCAAGCGATCGGCCAGACCACGATAATCCCCTTGCAGACTCGGGTCGCGAATGATGGTGGGGCGCAGGAAGATCACCAGCTCACTCTTGCTGCCCACGTCGTTGCGGTACTTGAACAGGTTGCCGACCCCCTTCAGGCGACCCAGCCCCGGTACAGCATCGCTGTTGCGGTCACTCTGGTCACGCATCAGGCCGCCGAGCACGGCGGTCTGGCCGTCACGAATGGTGATGATCGACTCCATTTCGCGGGTCTGGATTTCCGGCACCAGCGCCTGCACCTCGGGGATGTCGCCGTCGAATCCGCGTGCCAAGGCGAGACTGAGGGCCACCGCCGGGTCTTCGACGTAGCGCGCCAGCCGCGAGATGGTGGGCCGCAGGTTAAGGGTCACCCGACCGTCATCACCGACCTGCGGCGTCACGTTCATCAGGAAACCTACCGGCACCGTGGTCGGCTCAGAGGTTACTGTGATGTCGGTAAAGCCGCCGCCGCTTGAGCTCTCGCCGCGCTGGGTGGTCAAGGTGAGGGTGAAGTAGACCAGGTTGTCGACCACCTTGATCAGGGCGGTCTGATTGTTAAGTACGCTGATCTTGGGGCTGGATAACACCTTGGTGCGACCAAATGACTCCAGCAGGCGGATGCTGGCGCTGACATCGGTGCTGCCAAGAGCGCCGGCATGGCTGATCACGCCCAGCGCTGGCGTCAGGGCCGAGGTCGGCGCGCCGCCGGGCAAGGTCAGGCTGTCGCCGCCACTGGGCGCCTGGGTCAGCTGGAAGCGCGAGTTGCTGGCTCGCAGCAGGTCCCAGTTGATGCCTTGCTGATAGCCGTCCTTGAGTTCGACTTCGACCACCGTTGCTTCAATCAGCACCTGGCGTTGGGCATTGTCGATCAACTGGTCGAGATACTGCCTGATCAAGCGATGCTGGCGGGCTGTGGCGCGCACCGCCAGGGTGCCGGTTTCCGGGTGCGAAATCACCGAAGCCGCTTCGCGATAGGTGGCGCTCAGCGGTGCCACGGCGACTGGTACGGTGGCACTGGCCGCCGCCTGGCCGGCGGCGTTCTGCTGATTGATTGCCGCGGCGGTCTGGTCAAAGGCCGAGGCAGCGGCCGCGGCTTGCGCTGGATTCTCGGCACCCTCGACGATCACCTTGTCGGTTTCGCGCAGAATGTCGGTGATATTGCTGACCAGGGTTTCCCAGAAGCGGTTATTCGAGGTGTTTTCCAGCAGGGTAGAGGAATTGTTGTTCAGCTCGGTGGAGCTTTCGCCACTGACGCCGCCCGGTGCTGCGACCTGCGTGGCGATCGATACCGTACTCGAGGCATTGCGGGCCATGTTCAGGTAGTCGACCTTGTACAGGTGCAGATACGGCGTGTCGGGCCGAGCACTCAGCGTGCCGTCGCGCAACTCATAGCGCAGGTCGACCTGCTCGCTGATGCGGTCAAGAATCTGCGGCAGTGTCTGATCCAGCGCATTCAAGGTCACCGTGCCGGCAATGCCTGGGTGAACATCGACGTTAAGATTGGCGTCGCGGGCCAGGGCGAACAACAGCTCGCCGGCCGGAACCCCGTTCACCACCACGTTGTAGGTCTCCACCGGGGGCAGGTCGCGCGGCGGCGGCAAGGTGGCTGATTGCATCACCGGCGCCGGAATGTCGGCGGGCACCACAGCCGTGGCGGTGTTGTCCCGCGTAATGTGGGCGCGATCGACATCCAGCGGTTGATGGGCGCAGGCGCCGAGCAGGCTGCAGGCGAGGGCGAAGGCGAGCGGCTGTGGTTTCATGAGGTCGGGCTGGCTCCGGCTCTGACCGCGCTATGCGATCGCACGATGGGCTGATTGGTGCGCAGGTTATCCGGCAGGCGCGCGATCGCCTGCTGCGCATCGGCATTGGAGGCGAAATCACCGAGGAAGAAGATGAATAACTGTCCGTTTGACTGTGGTCGGCGCAGTACTCGCACTGCCTGATCGGGCACCGACTGCACCAGACGGCGCAGTTCATCCTCGGCCTGGGCTTCGTTCTGCGTGCGCATGGTAGCGATTTGCAGTGTGTAGCCGGCGTTGTCATGCCCGATCCAGTGGCGCAGATCGCGCTCGGCGCTGGCCAGCAGATGGCCGTCGGCAAGAAAGTCCGCGCTTGCGGCGGGCGCAGTCACAGTCGCGGGCGAGGCTGCCGGCTGGGCCGCTTCGGCAATCAACTCATTGCGCGACGTGTCGACGACGACGGCCGGGGCAGGTGCTGGCGCAGGCTCGGTCGACTGCTCTTGCACCGCGCTCGGCACTGCGGCATTCGGCGCGCCGGGTCGACTGGCCTCGCTGTCAGCGCCGCCCATTCTGCCCAGGCCAAACGCGGCACCAATGGCCAGCAGCACGGCTGCCGCCTGCGCCAGAGGTTTCCACTCACGCTTCCTTGGCGCCACCAGCCCGGCATCGCGGGCGGCGCGCTCGACATCCTCGCGCTCGACCTTGCGCGTGTTGCGGGCAAACGCCGACAACAGGGCCTTGTCGGCCAGAATATTGATTCGGCGGGTGATGCCCTCTGAGCAGCGGGCGATCAGGGCAACGGCAGGCGGCGCGAACGGAAAGGAATCCCGATGGCCGGCGGCGCGCAGCCGAAATGCCAGATAGTCTGCAATCTCGGATTTCGGCAGCGGGCCCAGTTCAAAGCGCTGGACCACGCGTTCGCGCAACTGTCGAAGATCATTCTGCGCCAATAGCTGGTTAAGTTCCGGCTGTCCAAACAGAATGATATTGAGCAGCTTGTGTTCGCTGGTTTCCAGGTTGGAGAGCAAACGCACTTCTTCCAGCGAGTCGCGCGGCATGGCGTGGGCTTCATCGATCAGCAGCACCACCCGGCGGCCATCGGCATAGCGCCGGATCAACTCCGCGTTCAAAGCGTCGATACGGGTCGGCGCGCTGCCGGCGGACACGCCGAGATCATGGGCGATGGCATCGAGAATTTCGTTGCGGGAGAACGATGGGTTGCCGAGGTAGATGGCGTCGATGTCGTCGGGTAGCTCATCGAGCAGCATGCGACAGAGCATGGTCTTGCCGCTACCGACCTCGCCAATCACGGTGACGATGCCCTCTTCAGAGGCGAAGGCATAGCGCAGTGCTTCCAGCATTGAGCCGCGACCCGACCCGGCAAAGAAGAAATGCGGGTTCGGGGTGATCGAAAACGGCGCTTCGTTGAGACCGAAATGCTCGTTATAGAGTGAGGTCATGGAGTGTTCCTCCCTGTGTTCGCCCGCTCCTGCCGGTCATCGCCTGGCTCGACATGGCGTGTCTCATTGTCCGGTGAAGGTGACGGTGGCGGTCAGGCTGCCGGCGGCGATGGTGCAACTGTACACGCCGCTTGGCGTGGCGCCGCTGTTGGCCACAAAGGCCAGCACGCTCAGTCCTTGCGAATTGGTCGGCTGGATGGCCTCGGGGGCGGGTTGCAGGACAAAGAATCCGCTTGCGCTGCCCTGTGAGCAGCTGGTGACCTGCGGAATCACGCCGGCCACCGGCACCGTGGCGCCGCCGCCGGCGTCGGCCAACAGTACCACCTGCAGGTTAAGGGTGAGATCGGACTGATTGGCAGTCACCGCGAAATCGGTCGGGTTGAGGACCAGCTGGGAAACGGTCAGCGGCGCCGCCCGGAAGATGGTCGACTCCGATTGTTCACCGGCGCGCACGGTGCAGGTCACCGTTCCGCTCGGCAATGCCGTGGCATTGATGGTGACCGGGATGGTGGTCTGGCCGCCGGAGTTGGTGGCCGAATAAGTGGCAGCTGGCGTGATCACCATGCCATTGGCGCCCTGATTGGGCAGGCACACGATGGTCGGCGTGATGCCGAAATACGGTCGCGCCGTGCTGCCGCTGCCGGCAAACACCCCAACACTCAGGTTCACCACCCGATCGGTGTCATTGGGCTGAACGATGACGTCAAGCGGCGTCACGGTCAGCGAGCCGATTTCCACATCGCCAGAGTCGCAGCCCGGCGGCAGCGGTGCCGGCAGGCTGTCGCAGATCGAGAAATCGTTGACGCTGATCTGTCGGTTGGTGGTGATTTCCAGCGGCGTGGTCAGGTTGATATTCAGAATGCCACTGGACGCCTGGCCATCGCCCACGATCTGCGCCAGCAGTCGCAGCGGCCCACGGGCGTTCGAATTGCCGACTTCGAAATTGCCTGGCGTGAGCAAGATGCCATTGGTGCTGCTGATCTCGATCGTGCTGCCAGCCGGCGGCAGGTTGCCGTTCTGATCGCTGATCAGAATCTCGATCAATTGCGGGGTCAGCTCATCGACGCTGATCACCGATGGAGTGACCACGATGCTGGCCGGGCTGGTGGAAAACACCAGCACCCGTTGCGCCCGTACATCGACTGATGAGTTGTTGACACAGCCGCCGCTGGAGCCGCACAGGATGCCGTCGTACAGGCCATTGCCGAGATCGCGCACGCCATTGCCGTTGCGATCGCTGAACGGTTCGGTCGATTGATAGATGCCATCTTCATTGTCGTCGCGAAAGGCTTCGGCCAGATCGTCGAACGGCTCGCCCGAATCGAACTGTCCGTTGCCGTTCAGGTCGACAAAGCTCTCGTCGCCCGGCACGGTCATCAACACGCTCAGGCGGCCGTCGCTGGGTCGCGGATTCTGCGAACGCAGAGTGACCGTGCAGACGCCGCCGGCAAAGGTGCAGACCGGGTCGACTGCACCGCCCTCGGTGGTCAGGAAGGCGCGGCTGCCATCGGCGATCGGGTTGTTGAAGAAGTCGCCGGCGCGCAGGGTCAGGCTGGTTTCTACGCCATCGAAGTTCCAGCCCTCGATATTGAAGGTGGAAACGGCCGCCGAGAACGATTCCTGATCGGGCGTGCCGGTGGAAATGGTGATGACCTCCGATTGCGCGCTGACGCCCTGACTCAGCAGGGTTGCGATCACGCGGAAACTGGTGGCACGACTGCCGCTCAACACGGTCACGCTGGCTACGCCGAGTTGATCGCTGATGGCGGAGCTGCTTAACAAGCCGATGCCGCCGGCATTGCTGGTCACCGCAAAGCTGACGCTGGCGCCGGGGGCCGCCACGCCCTGGTTGTTGGAAACTTGAAAACGCAGGGTGGCGCGGTCGGGCCGGCCAGCGCTGCTGCGGCCAAGCAGGCCCAGCTGCTGGGCATCGCTGTCCAGATAACGAATCGTGGTGGGACTGGGCGGCAGCACATTCAGGGTAATACTGGCCTCCGCGCCCAACACCTGACTGGGCAGCAAGGCCTCGGCGCTGACGATGTCCTGGCCGGCGCAGCCAGCACCTGCGGTGTATTGCGCGGTGACGATGCCATTGCTGCTGCGTGCGCTGGCCGGCAGGGTGGCGCTGCCAACGCTGGCGCAACTGCTGGTGAAGTTGACATCGACCGGGATAGTGAACAGGGCGCCGTCAGCGGTGCGCACTTCGCCCTGCAGCAGCACCGGCTCGCCGGCACGTACCGAACCCCCGGCCGGAGCCGAGAGTCGCCCGGCAACGAACGGGCTGCCGCTGCCCAGCAGCAGTTGCGGGGCGCTGACCTGATAGGCAGTCGACGCGCTGCGGGTGGCGCCGCTGAGGCTGGCAGAGGCGGTCATGTTGAACACGCCGGTGCTGACACCCGCCTGAAAGCTGACCCGCGCCAGGCCGCTGCCATCACTCAGGGCGGTGCCGCTGGCCGGGTCGAACAGACCGCCGTCGGAGGTGAAGGTAACGGCAGCGCCGCTGCGTGGACTGCGTGAGGTGATGCTGCCGTCGGCGCCGTACACGACGTCTTCGACCAGGGCGCGAACGCTGATCGTCTGGCCGGCGCGCAAGGTATTGGTGAGCTGGGCGCTGGCGTCGACCAGGCTGAGCGTGATCAGCGGCTCGGATGTTCGTACGATCTGATAGTTAAGGCTGACCGCCGCGCTGCCGGTGTCGGTGGTGCTGGCCTGGGCCGACAGCACCTGTGCACCAGTGCTGTTGCCAGCCAGCAAGGTGGCGACGGCGCGACCGTCGTTGCCGGTCAGCACGCGACCGCTGCTGGGATCGAAGCTGGCACCCTCGCTGCTCAGGTCGATGATCAGGCCATTGGCCGCCGCCGTGGTATCGCTGGTGGTTCGGCCATTGTTGCTGACGATGGTACGAATGCTGGCGCTGAGTTCGATTCGCGCGCTGCCGCCGGCTGCCACCGAGGTGGTCGGATTGCCGCTGCTGTCGAGCAGGTTGAGGCTGATCTGCAGAATCTTGCGCGTGCTGGGGCCCTCGCCGCCGCCGCTGCCCGCGCCGCTGGGGCTGCCGCAGCTGGCCAACAACAGGCAAAGCATGGACAACAAGCCTATCGTCCATCCGTGCGCACGCTTCACCACCTGTGCACCAGCCGCTGATCGCATCGATTCGCCTCCCGCGATGTTCTGGGCGGCGAGATGGGATCCCTGCCGCCAGTTTCCCTGCCGGATTCGAAGCGATCCGGTCAAGGCGCATTCTGCGTCATTTTGCGGTGTTTACAAACAAAGCACCGCCATAGTGCACCCATCACAAATCCTTCGCAAATCCGAGGCTTGCGTCCACAACTTGAGGCGCTTTGGAATTTTTCCTCAAGGCTGGGTCCGGCGTATCCTGCATGTGGGTTCGACGAGGGCGCAGCCGATGCTGGGAATTGGTGCATTCAAACAACGCATGGTGAGTGAGGCGCAGGCGCTGCCGGGGCGCGCGGTGGCCCTGCGGGTCTCCGAGCGTCACGTGGTCAATGGCCGGGCCATCGAGCCGGTGCCAGTGGATTGTCGTGTGGTGGTGTTCGGAATGGGCTGCTTCTGGGGTGCGGAGCGCAAGTTCTGGGGCCTCGATGGGGTCTGGACCACCTCGGTCGGCTATGCCGGCGGTTTCACTGAGAATCCGACCTATGAGGAAGTCTGTTCCGGCCTCACCGGGCACACCGAGGTTGTTCGGGTGGTCTACCAGCCGCAGGCGGTGGACCTGGAGGCCTTGCTGCGGGTGTTCTGGGAGAGTCACGACCCGACTCAGGGCATGCGCCAGGGCAATGATCGTGGCAGCCAGTATCGATCGGCCGTGTATTGCGCTGAGCCTGCACAGCTCGAGGTGGTGCAGCGCAGTCGCGATCTTTACCAGCAGGCGCTGAGCACGCGCGGACTGCCGGCGATCACTACCGAGATCGTGCATCCCGCACCGACCTTCTATTTCGCCGAGGACTATCACCAGCAGTACCTGGCCAAGAATCCTGGCGGCTACTGTGGTCTGGGCGGCACCGGCGTCAGCTGCCCCATGTGAGCCATCGAGATTCGCTGTTCATCGAGCCGGCGAAGTTCATCGAGCCGGCGAACCAAGGTGCCGAGGCGCAGGCTTGCGCCGAGCCAGGGTTCGAATCGGGTTCGTCGCGGTTTCGATGTTCGCCAAGAGGGAGTAGGCTCGGAAGTTCGCGGCGGCCCCGCGGCCGCCTATCCACCGGGGAGGGGACCCATGACACGCGATCACGTTCCGAGTCTGGCCGAATTCATCGACGGGTTGGACAAGCGCAACCCAGGCCAGCCCGAATTCATTCAAGCGGTGAAGGAAGTCGCCGAGAGTGTGCTTGGCTACATCAAGGCGCATCCGAAGTATCACGACCACCAGATTCTCGAGCGCATGGCCGAGCCCGATCGAGTGGTCAGCTTTCGCGTCTGCTGGCAGGACGACGAAGGCAATGTGCGGGTCAATCGCGGTTATCGGGTGCAGAACAACAATGCGATCGGGCCTTACAAGGGCGGCATTCGTTTCCATCCCTCGGTGAACCAGGGCATCCTCAAGTTCCTGGCCTTCGAACAGACCTTCAAGAACGCGCTCACGGGATTGCCGATGGGCGGCGGCAAAGGCGGCTCAAACTTCAATCCCAAGGGCAAGTCCGACGCCGAAATCATGCGCTTCTGCCAGGGCTTCATGACCGAACTGTACCGCCATGTCGGTGAGGACACCGACGTGCCGGCTGGCGATATCGGCGTTGGCGGCCGCGAAATCGGTTACATGTTCGGCCAGTACAAGCGCATCACCAATCGTTACGTCGGGGTGCTGACGGGCAAGGGCATGGAGTACGGCGGTAGCCCGATTCGCGTCGAAGCCACCGGCTACGGTGCTGTGTATTTCCTGCAGGACATGCTGAAGCATGTGGATAAGTCGCCGGAAGGCATGGTGGCGATCGTGTCCGGGTCCGGCAATGTCGCCCAGCACGCGGTGGAAAAGCTGCTGCACCTGGGAGCCAAGCCGGTCACCATGAGCGATAGCGACGGCTTCATCTACGACAAGAACGGCATCGACGAGGAAAAGCTGGCCTTCGTCAAGGAGCTGAAGAACAAGCGTCGCGGGCGGATTGCGGAGTACGCTGAAAAGTTTGGTGCCGAGTTCCATGGCGATGGCGCCACTCCGTGGCGGGTGCCGGGCCAACTGGCGGTGCCGTGCGCCACCCAGAACGAAGTATCAGGCGAAGATGCCATGGTGATGCTGAAGAACGGTGCCATCGCGGTGTCGGAAGGTGCCAACATGCCCTGCACGTTGCAAGCGGTGCATCAGTTCCAGGCGGCCAAGATTCTGTTCGCGCCCGGCAAGGCGGCCAATGCCGGCGGCGTCGGCGTTTCCGGCCTCGAGATGAGCCAGAACTCGGCGCGTATCACCTGGAAGGAGGATGAACTGCAGCGCCTGCTGCGCGACATCATGCAGGGCATCCACGATCGCTGCGTCAAGTACGGCAGCGAAGGCGAGGGCAGCCGCTATGTCGACTATGTGAAAGGCGCCAATATTGCCGGCTTCGTCAAGGTGGCCGACGCCATGATTGCTCAGGGCGTGGTCTAGCCAGGAACCGTCGGTTGCTCTGCTCCTCCCCTTGCGGCGCGCAACGCCGCAGGGGGACGAGTGGGGCGGCTCTGCAGCAAAGCGTGTCGGCAGTACGGTTTTCTTGAACAGCCTTTCATGAGTCGACGGCTTGGCTGCTCGTGCTCCTCCCCTTGCGGCGAGTAGCGCCGCAGGGGGAGGTCGGGAGGGGGTAAGCCCGATGCGCTGCATCGGCTGGTGACGCCTCGCTCCCAGCGGGCCCAGGGACATCGCCGCGCTCACGCCTTTTGCGGCACAATCGGTCTAGACCCAATCGAGGACCTGCCGGATGATCGTCACCGTGGCCAACCACAAGGGTGGTGTGGGCAAGACGGCCTTGGCCGTCCATCTGGTCTTCCGCGCTGCCGAGAGTGGCAAGGTGCTGGCGATTGATCTCGATGCGCAGGGCAATCTGACCTCCAGCCTGGTGTCACGCGGCAATGCCGTGGGGCGGCCCTCTGCCGATCAGCTGTTCACCGGCGAACACTGCCCGAAGCCGATGGCTACCGGCCTGCAGAACATCGACTTGCTGCCGGCATCGGTGGCGCTCAACGCCACCGATCGGCTCAACCTTTCCTCCGGCCTGCAGGCGCGCAGCTGGATTCGCGAGTTGGCCAAGCAGTATGACGTGGTGGTGGTGGACTGCGCGCCGGCCCTGGGCCTGCGTCTGACTGCTGCGCTGGCGGCGTCCAACCGAGTGGTGGTGCCCTTGATTCCCGAGCTCTACGCTGTCGAGGGCGTGGCCTCGGTGTTGGGTGAAGCCACTGCCATTCAAGAACACCTCAATCCGGATCTGAAGCCGGCCGATTTCGTACTTAACATGGTGATCAAGCAGGCTAACTCGCATGCCGCGATCACCAAGAAGCTGGCCAGCATGGTGAATCTGCGCAAGCCCTATCTGCACCGTCGTATCGCGGTGGCGGATGCCTTGGCCGAACGGCGGCCGGTGTGGCATGGCGGCAACAGCCCCGCTGCGTCCTACGAATGGAAAGAGATCTGCGACGGGTTGCTGGCCGACTATTACGGCCGCAAGCAGGACGAATAGGGCGTGCCGTTCGGCGTGTCGGGCCGCATCCTGCTGTGGCTGTCCGGGCTGCTGTTGGCGCCGGTCTTGTGGGCTGCGCCGATTCGTCTCTGTCATAACCAGCAACTCAGCGGCCTGGCTGATCGTGAGCCGGCCTTTCTGCTGATCAATCTGCTGCAGGCCGACAACCCCGCGCTCAGTTTCGAGCAGCATTCCCTTCCCTGGTTACGCTGTCTGGCGATGGTGGCGGCGGGCGAAATGGATGCTGCGCTGGCGGCCAGCCACACGGCCGAGCGCGGTGAGGGCTTGCGCTTTCCACTCGATGAGCAGGGACTGCCGGATCATCGTCTGCGCATGTATCGACTCGGCTATCTGTTTCTGCGCCCCAAAGACGCCGTCGCACGATGGAACGGCCGCAGCTTCATGGCCGTTGAGCGACCGATTGGCGTGCAGCGCGGCCATGCCATTGCCGATTATCTGCGAACCCTCGGAGTAGCAGTGGACGATGGCACCAGCGACGCCGATGCCCTGCTGGCCAAGCTGAACTATGGTCGGCTTGATGGCATCGCCGTCAGCCAACCACACTGGCGTGACTTGATGGCGCAGCCGGCCTGGGCCGAGAAGCTGGAACCCGGCGGGCCGGCCTTGATGCAACGCGACTACTTTCTGGCTTTCTCATCACCGTTCGTGGAGCGAGATTCGGAACGGGCGCAACGCATCTGGACGGATATCGCGCGGTGGCGCGAGTCGGCAGAGTTCCGACGCGCCTTCGCCCACTTTCTGGGCATGTCGACCAGCGACCTCAACGCTTCGCCCTGAGCGTTGCCAACGATCGGCGCCTGCGTTCGGCGCCTGCGTCGAGCAACGCAGACAGATTGGTGGGGTTCGGCGGCGGATTGGAAACCGTCAGACCAACAAAGCGGCGGATCAACACGTTTCAACCCGCAGAAACGCACTTGAACACCCATCTCCGAATGCTTGCGCTGCGTTTAAACCAGACCTAATCACGTGCCTATTCGGTCGGTCAAGACCTGCGCGTGCTGCCGTTGACGCAAGTACAGGCCCGCTACAATGGCGGTGGCCGGTTCCGCACCAGGGGCGGCCATGTTCCAGCGCAGGAAGCGATATGCCTCATTCCCGTCCGCCACGACCCCAATTACCCACGCCGCGGGTGGAGCCTTATACCGGGCCGGCCGGCGGCTGGGATGCCTTGAGGCGCTCCTGGCAGGCGCTGCGCGATGAGCACATCACGGCCTTGGGCAGCAAGACCCTGCTGCGGGCCAATCAGCCCACCGGCTTTGATTGCCCCGGCTGCGCCTGGCCGGACAAGAACCCGCATTCGACCTTTGAGTTCTGTGAGAACGGCGTCAAGGCAGTGGCTGCCGAGGCGACTGCCAAGCGTATCGACCGTCGCTTCTTTGCAGAACATGCCGTTTCATCGCTACTGGAACGCGATGATCTCTGGCTGGAGGCGCAGGGTCGACTGACCGAGCCGATGGTTTACGAGCCGGCCAGCGACCGCTATCAGCCGATCGACTGGGAAGATGCGTTTGCTTTGATCGCCGCCGAGTTGCGCCGACTCGACTCGCCGAATCAGGCCCTGTTCTACACCTCCGGGCGCACCTCGAACGAGGCCGCCTTTCTGTATCAATTGATGGTGCGCGAGTTTGGCACCAACAATCTGCCCGACTGTTCGAACATGTGTCACGAGCCTTCGGGCGTCGCCATGACCGAGCAGATCGGCTCCGGCAAGGGCAGTGTGGTGCTGGATGATTTCGCCCACGCCGAAGCGATCTTCGTGTTTGGTCAGAACCCCGGTACCAATCACCCGCGCATGCTGGGTGAGCTGCGTGCGGCGGCCAAGCGCGGCTGTCGGGTCGTGGTGTTCAACCCGCTGCGCGAACGCGGACTTGAGCGCTTCGCCGATCCGCAAAGTGCAGTGGAGATGTTGAGCGGTGGCAGCACACCGATCGCCAGTCACTACTTTCAGCCACGCATCGGTGGCGATCTGGCGGTGGCGCTGGGTATGGCCAAATGGCTGGTTGAGCAGGGTGCGCTTGATCGCGAATTCATCGCCGCGCATACAGAGGGTTTCGAGGCACTCTCTGACTCTCTGGCTGCGCTGAATTGGCAGGCAATCGAGCAGCAAGCCGGTTTGCCGCGCAGTGATATCGAAACGGCTGCTCGCATCCTTGCCGGGAGTCAGGCCAGTATCCTCTGTTGGGGCATGGGCATTACCCAGCATCGGCGCAGTGTTGCCACCATCCAGAGTCTGATCAATCTGCTCTTGCTGCGTGGCCAGTTCGGCAAGCCGGGCGCCGGGGCATGTCCGGTGCGCGGGCACAGCAATGTGCAGGGCGATCGCACCATGGGCATCTACGAGAAGCCGAGCGCGGCCTTTCTCGATGCCCTGAACGCCGAGTTCGGCTTTGCGCCACCACGTGAACACGGCTTCGATGTGGTTGGCGCCATTGATGCCTTGCTGCAAGGCAAGGCCCAGATTCTGTTCGCCATGGGCGGCAATTTCGCCGCCGCCACCCCCGATAGCCAACGCTGTCACGCCGCCCTGCGACGCTGCCGGTTGACCGTGCAGGTCAGCACCAAGCTCAATCGCTCGCACTTGGTGCACGGTGAGCAGGCGCTGATCCTGCCCTGTCTGGGGCGTACCGAAATCGACCTGCAGGCCCAGGGGCCGCAGGCGGTGACCGTCGAGGATTCGATGAGCATGGTGCATCTCTCGGCGGGGATGAACCGACCTGCCTCGGAGCAGCTGAAGTCCGAGCCGGCCATTGTCGTCGGACTGGCGCAGGCGCTGCTGCCGAACAGCCGAGTGCCTTGGTCAGAACTGCTGGCCGATTATGACCGCATTCGCGATCGAATCAGCAAAGTCGTGCCCGGCTTCGAGAACTTCAATCTGCGCGTGCACCGGCCCGGTGGATTTCATCTTGATCACCCCTGCCGACAACGTCGTTTCCCCACCGCCAGCGGCAAGGCGAAACTGTATGTTCATGACTTGCTCGACGTGCAGGGCGTGCAAGGCGGGGGCGAGCGGCTGGGCCGCTTCACACTGATGACGGTGCGGTCGCATGATCAGTACAACACTACCGTGTACGGACTGGATGACCGCTACCGCGGCGTCAATGGTGAGCGACGAGTCTGTTTCATCCACCCCGATGATCGCCAGGCGCTGGGTTTTGGGGCCGGTCAGCGGATCGATATCGCTTCGCATTGGCATGACGGTGAGCGCTGGGTGCGTGATTTCCTGTTGGTAGACTACGATCTGCCGCGCGGTTGCCTGGCCAGCTATTTCCCGGAAACCAATCCGCTGGTGCCGCTCGACAGTGTGGCTGAACGTGCCGGCACTCCGGCTTCGAAGTCGATCCCGGTCTCGTTGCACGCGCGCTCGGCTTGATCATGTCCAGCGATCCGCAATCGCCACTGGAAGCTGACTTCGATCAGCGCATTACTGAACTTTTGAGTTGGTTGGGGCAGCAGGCCGAGGGTGCCAGCCAGGCGCGAATCTGCAAGCAATTGGGCTGGAGCGCCAGTGAGCTACAGCGCTGTCTCAGCGTGCTGCAGCCGACGCCCGAACAGGGTGGCCTGG
Organism: Pseudomarimonas arenosa; assembly: GCF_014841215.1. GTDB lineage: Bacteria > Pseudomonadota > Gammaproteobacteria > Xanthomonadales > Xanthomonadaceae > Pseudomarimonas > Pseudomarimonas arenosa. The sequence goes on along the minus strand of NZ_JACYTR010000015.1, from coordinate 72,761 downwards.
GACTGATCGAAGCCGTGCCCTGGCGTGATCAGCGGAATCGTGATCAAAATCGCTATCGACTCAGTGCGGGCGGTCGCCAGCTGTTCGGTATACAGCCCTCAGCGGCCGAGATCGGCAGCGAGTGTGCGCCGGATGGCAGCCTGGTCCTGCCGGCGCTGTGCCAGCGCGACGGCATGGTCGATGCGGTGCAGGATGCGGTCGCCCATGAAGTCCCGGTGGCCCTGCTGTACAACGATCAGCCGCATGCGGTGATGCTGGCCAGCCCGACGGATCTTGAGGACTTCGCGCTGGGATTTGCCCTCAGCGAAGGCATCGTGCAGTCACCGGCCGAGTATCGTCTGGTCGAAGTCAGGTCGGATGATCAGACCGGGCAGGGCTATGCCGTGCACGCGCACATCCCGCAAACACGATTTGACGCGCTGCTCGAGCGTCGCCGTGTGCTCAGCGGTCGCAGCGGTTGTGGTGCCTGTGGTAGCGAGTTGTTAAGAATGATCGATGGCGAGGGTCCCCCAGTGGGCAATCGCCTGCGTCTGTCATTGCGCGAGGTCGCTGAGCGGTTCTCGCATATGGCGGCGCGGCAACCCTTGAATGCGGCCTGCGGAGGTGTGCATGCGGCGGCCTGGTGGTCGGGCTCGTGTCTGATCGTGCGCGAGGACATCGGGCGGCACAATGCGGTCGACAAGGTGATCGGTGCGTCCTGTCGTTCGTTGCAGCGCTGTGACTGGCCTGATGCTCGGCCGGCCTGCTTGCTGGTCACCTCGCGTGCCTCGTACGAGATCGTCCACAAGGCGATCCGTGCCGGCATCGAGGCGGTATTTGCCATTTCGGCGCCCACCTCCCTGGCCATCGAGCTGGCTCAGCGCAGTGGCCTGACCCTGGGGGCATTTGTGCGCGAGCAGCGCTGTACGCTGTATGCACATCCGCAGCGATGCGAAGAGCTGAGGGCGCGGGAGATTCAATGAGCGAGGTGCGGGCGATCGACAATGCATGCACAGACGAGCCGGCCAGGACGCTTTTTGTTCGTCATCTGGGCCAGCGCTTTGATCAATTGCCGCCGGTGGTTGCCCGCCTGCACAGCGCCCGCTTGCCAGTGCGCTGTTGCGGCGAGGTGAGCATCGAACCAGCGCCTGGGCGATGGATCCGCCTGTTAGCGCGGCTGGCCGGATTGCCCAGCCGGACGGTGCACGGCCCGATCCGGCTGGTGATTGAAGCCGATCGGCAGGGGCAATGCTGGATACGCCACTTTCCCGGCCACACCATGCGTTCGCGCCTGCGCTTGCGAGGTACCGAACTGGTTGAACGACTGGGCCCGGCTACCCTGCGCTTTCGGCTGCAGGTATCCGAGCGCGGTATCGAATGGTGTCCCAGCGGCTTGCGCTTGCTGAGTCTACCCTTGCCGCTGAGCTGGGCCCGGCATATTGGTGGCAGTGAGCAGCAGTCCGAAGACGGGCGTTACTTGTTCGACGCTTACGGCGGTCTGCCTGTGCTGGGTCGACTTGTGCGCTATCACGGGTGGTTGCATGTCGACTGAGCCTGGTGTTCAAGCCATCATTGTCTTCGATGGCGTTTGCCACCTCTGCAATGCCTGGGTGCAGTTCCTGCTGCGCTTTGACCGCGCTGAGCAGTTTCGATTTGCCAGCATGCAAAGCGACTCCGGTCGGCGATTGCTGACCGAACACGGTCTCAATCCCGACGATCCAAACTCGTTCCTGTTGCTGAGCGAAGGGCGGGCACGCACCGATAGCGATGCCATCCTGCACGTGCTGCATCTTCTCGGTGGGGTTTGGCGGCTGAGCGCAGTGTTCAGGCTTATCCCCGTTGCCTTGCGCGACCCGTTGTATCGCTGGATCGCCCGCAATCGCTACCGTCTGTTTGGCCGGCGAGATACCTGCCTGCTGCCCACCCCCGAAACGGCGCAACGCTTCCTGCATTGAGGCCAGGGAGCGGCCCACCGGTATTGCGCTCGCCAGCTATACGATATGCTAAGGATTCGGTTCGGTCGCCTTAAGCGCGCGAAAACGCGCCAGACTCTCTTCCCGCCACACCTCACGCGCGTCGTAATACTCCGGCACCGCGCGGGCGCCCTCGGGAATCACCACCCAGGGCTGCTTGCTGGAGGTGAAGATGTGGATATCCGGCGGTGCGATATCCGGATTATCCAGCGTGCCCACGCGCACGAAGCTGAGCCTGGCGCCGCCACCGGCGTAGTGACTCCACAAGGCCACCCGGCATTTCGGGCAGCGGGCAATCGTCTGCCCCTTGCCGCTGGCGCTTGGTGTATCGACTCGTTCGGGTTCGCCGGCCAGCAGTTTCACCCGATTGGCCTCGATCATCGCATTCAAAGCAAACGAGGCGCCGCTCTCGCGCTGGCACCAGCGGCAATGACAGCAGTGTACGATCAACGGATCGCTGGCCATGCGATAGCGAATTTGCTTGCAGTCACAGCCACCTTCTGCTGGGTACATGGTGTTCTCCAGTATCACTCGTGTAGTCGTGCTCAGACCCAAACGGTGCGTCCAAAGCGCACCCTATCGAGGTTCGCCATAGGGTGCGTCTTGGACGCACCGATAGGCGATATGGCCGTAGACCTAACCAACCGCCCCATGTTCCGCCGGCACCCTAACATGCCCTTCCATCAACACCCGGGCGCTGCGACTCATGATGGCTTTCTTTACCGTCCATTGATCATCGACCTTCACCGCTTCGGCTCCGACGCGCAAGGTGCCGGATGGGTGCCCGAAGCGTACCGCCTGCCGCTCGCCACCGCCGGCTGCGGCGTTCACCAAGGTGCCGGGAATGGCGGCAGCGGTGCCGATAGCCACCGCCGCGGTGCCCATCATGGCGTGATGTAGCTTGCCCATCGACAAGGCACGGACCTGCAGATCGATCTCGCCGGCGGCAATCTTCTTGCCACTGGAAGCGACATAGTCGGCGGCCGGCGCCACGAAGGCGATCTTCGGCGTGTGCTGGCGCTTCTGCGCATCGCCTAGCGTAGCGATCAGCCCCATACGCACCGCGCCATGCGCGCGCAGCGACTCGAACATCGCCAGCGCCTGAACATCAGCATTGATCGCCTCTTGCAGCTCGCTACCGCTGTAGCCGATATCCTTGGCATTGACGAACACGGTGGGAATGCCGGCATTGATCATGGTTGCCTTGATCGTGCCGATGCCCGGCACTTCGAGATCGTCGACCAGATTGCCGGTGGGGAACATCGCCCCACCATCGCCTTCGGCATCGTCAGCCGGATCGACGAACTCCAATACGATCTCGGCGGCCGGGAAGGTCACGCCATCCAGCTCAAAATCGCCGGTTTCCTGCACTTCGCCGTTCGCGATTGGCACGTGACAAACAATGGTTTTGCCGATATTGGCCTGCCAGATTCTTACCGCGAAGCTGCCGTGCTGCGGCAGACGCGCGCGATCGATGAAACCATTGGCGATGGCGAACGGGCCCACGGCTGTGCTGAGATTGCCGCAGTTGCCGCTCCAGTCGACAAAGGGTTCGCCAATCGCCACTTGGCCGTAGAGGTAGTCGACGTCGTGATCGGGCTTTGAGCTCTTGCTGATGATCACGCACTTGCTGGTGCTGGACGTCGCCCCGCCCATGCCGTCGGTATGCTTGGCGTAGGGATCAGGCGAGCCGATGACGCGCATCAACAGCGCATCACGGGCCGGCCCCGGCACGCGCGCGGCTTCGGGAAGATCATCAAGGCGGAAAAAGACGCCTTTGGAGGTGCCGCCGCGCATGTAGGTGGCGGGGATGCGGAGTTGGGGGGTGAAATCCATGATTGGCTACCTTGAACAGGGTGTTTAGTTGCATTGTTGGTCTGTTCCCCCTCACCCCAACCCCTCTCCCTCCAGGGGAGAGGGGCTCAAAGCGTGGCGAGGTGCTGGGTATTGCTTGAGACAGGGCGTTAGGACGATATGTTTCTTCAAAGCCCCTCTCCCCTGGAGGGAGAGGGGTTGGGGTGAGGGGGAAGTCCTGGTCAGGATTCGAGATGCCGAACAATATCCTCCAGGACTCGCTCGGTGCTTTTCAAGACTTCATCGTTCCAATAGCGCAGCACCCGGTAGCCGCTTTCACGAAACCACGCGTCGCGTGCTGCATCATAGCCACGCGCTTCGCTGTGCTGCCCGCCATCCACCTCAACAATGAGGTGGCATTCGTGGCACACGAAGTCCGCAATGTAATGCCCCATTGGCACCTGGCGGCGAAATTTCTGGCCGATGACGCGGCCATCGCGCAGGAGAAACCACAATTCGGACTCGGCATCGGTGGGCGTTCGGCGCATCGATCTTGCGCGCTGGCTGAGTCATCCTGCTTGCTATTCATGACCATGCTCTCTCGTCCCCCTCACCCCAACCCGCACCCCGGCCATCGCGCATGCAGGCGCGATGGCGTTCGGCGGCTCGCAGTTCGTGCTGCTCGAAAGCCCCTCACCCCTCCAGGGGAGAGGGGCTTTCAAAGCGTATCGCTTCACGCTCTACAACATAAGCAAGTCCGGATTTAGAGCCCCTCTACCGCGGAGGGAGAGGGGTTGGGGTGAGGGGCAGTAGTTTCGCACCGAGCAAGGTTGGGGTGCGGGGGAAAGGAACGCAGGATGAGGGAGGAGAAACCCAACATCACGCCGCCTTGCTCGACTCCAAGAAATCCTGCGCAAACCGCTGCAGCACACCGCCGGCCTCGTAAATCGATACTTCCTCGGCGGTATCCAGCCTGCAGGTGACAATCGTTTCCACCCGCTCGCCATTGCTGCGATGAATTACCAGGGTGAGATCGGCGCGCGGGGTGCGTTCGCCAATCACGTCATAGGTCTCGCTGCCGTCCAAACCCAGCGTGTTGCGATTAACACCCGGTTTGAACTCCAGCGGCAGCACGCCCATGCCGATCAGGTTGGTGCGATGGATGCGTTCGAAGCCTTCGGCGACGATCGCCTCGACACCAGCCAGGCGCACGCCCTTGGCCGCCCAGTCGCGCGAGCTGCCCTGGCCGTAGTCGGCGCCGGCGACGATGATCAGCGGCTGGCCGCGTTCCATATAGGTTTCGATCGCCTCCCACATGCGCATCACCTTGCCTTCCGGTTCCACCCGGGCCAGTGAGCCCTGGCGCACACTGCCATCCTCATTACGCACCATTTCGTTGAACAGTTTCGGATTGGCAAAGGTCGCACGCTGCGCGGTGAGGTGATCGCCGCGATGGGTGGCGTAGGAATTGAAGTCTTCTTCCGGCAGGCCCATCCTGGCCAGGTATTCACCGGCCGCACTGCTGGCCATGATGGCGTTTGATGGCGACAGATGATCGGTGGTGATGTTGTCGCCCAGCACCGCCAGCGGTCGCATGCCGGTCATGGTGCGCGGTTTGGCCAGTGCGCCTTCCCAGTACGGCGGGCGGCGGATATAGGTGCTCTGCGGCCGCCAGTCGTACAGTGGGCTGGCCTTAGCGCCGTGTTCCACCTTGATTGTGAACATCGGGTCGTACACCCGACGAAACTGCTCGGGCTTTACCGACGATTTCACGATGGCATCGATCTCGGCGTCGCTGGGCCAGATATCCTTCAGGGTGATCGGTTTGCCATCGGCGTCATGGCCCAGCGCATCCTTCTCGATATCGAAGCGAATCGTGCCGGCAATGGCGTAGGCCACCACCAGCGGCGGCGAGGCGAGGAAGGCCTGCTTGGCATAGGGGTGGATGCGGCCATCGAAATTGCGATTGCCACTGAGTACCGCGGTGGCGTACAGATCGCGTTCGATGATCTCCTGCTGGATAGCCGGATCGAGCGCGCCGCTCATGCCGTTACAGGTAGTACAAGCGAAGGCGACAATGCCAAAGCCAAGCTGTTCCAGCTCCGACTTCAGCCCGGCCTCTTGCAGATACAGGGCCACCGCTTTCGAACCCGGCGCCAGCGAGCTCTTCACCCATGGTTTGCGCGACAAGCCCAGTCGATTGGCATTGCGAGCCAACAGGCCGGCAGCAATCACATTGCGCGGATTGGAGGTATTGGTGCAGCTGGTAATCGCCGCGATGATCACCGCGCCATCCGGCATCTGGCCTTCGGTTTCACTCCAGGCTTTGGCAATGCCCTTATCCGCCAGCTCGCTGGTGGCCACGCGGGCATGCGGATTCGACGGCCCTGCCATGGTGCGCACCACGCTGGAAAGATCGAACTCCAGCACGCGGTCGTAGCGTGCATTGCTCAGCGCATCGGCCCATAGACCGGCGGTCTTGGCATAGGTCTCGACGAGTTTTACCTGCTCATCTGAACGACCAGTTAAGCGCAGATAGTCCAGGGTCTGTTGATCGATAAAGAACAGCGCCGCCGTGGCGCCGTACTCCGGCGCCATATTGGATATCGTTGCCCGGTCGCCCAGGGTGAGCGACGCCGCGCCCTCGCCACGGAACTCAAGATACGCGCCCACCACCTTTTGCTTGCGCAGGAACTCGGTCAGCGACAGCACGATATCGGTGGCGGTGATGCCCGGCGCCGGCCGGCCCTTCAGCTCGACGCCGACGATCTCCGGCAGCCGCATCCACGAAGCGCGCCCCAGCATCACGTTCTCCGCTTCCAGCCCGCCCACGCCCACCGCGATCACGCCCAGGGCATCGACGTGCGGTGTGTGGCTATCGGTGCCGACGCAGGTATCCGGGTACGCCACCCCGTCCTGAACGCCGATCACCGGGCTCATTCGCTCCAGATTGATCTGATGCATGATGCCGTTGCCGGGCGGAATCACATCGACATTCTTGAACGCCAGCTTGGTCCAGTCGATGAAGTGGAAGCGATCCTCGTTGCGCCGATCTTCGATCGCCCGATTCTTCTCGAATGCTTCCGGCACATAACCACCACATTCGACCGCCAATGAATGATCGACGATCAGCTGCACCGGCACCACCGGATTGACCGCCGCCGGATCGCCGCCCTGATCGGCAATCGCATCGCGCAGCCCAGCCAGATCGACCAGGGCGGTTTGTCCGAGAATGTCGTGGCACACCACGCGGGCCGGAAACCAAGGGAAATCGCGATCGCGCCGATGCTCGATCAACTGGCTCAGACACTCATCCAGAATCGCCGGGTCACAACGCCGCAGCAAATTCTCCGCATGCACGCGAGCGGTATACGACAGCCGGTCATACGCCCCCGGCCTTAGCGCCTCCACCGCCGCGCGGGTATCGAAGTAATCCAGCGAAGTGCCGGGCAAGGGCTTGCGATGGGCGTGGTTCATGGGCGGAGTCCTATGGCTGATGAACGCGACAGCCGGCCTCGCGCAACGCTACGCCGTCATCCGGGCGCAAGCCGGGATCCAGTGAAAGCGAACACCATGGATCCCAACTCACCAGAACGACGGCTCGTTCAAAGCTTCCCTAACGCGCGTCGCCGGCCAGCTAAGCCACCCATTATCGACGACTCCGGCGCCCAACGTCATCCTGCGAGCCCCTCGGCCAGCGGCCCAGTTTCCCGGATACCCGCCGGCAGCCGCAGCTCGGTCTGCAATCCGACTGCATCCAGAGCGTTCTGCAGTGCCACCCACTGCCGCCGGGGATCGACCGCAACGCCCCGATCCATGTCTTCGGTGCCGCAGGATCGATGCACGGCGAGTGCCGCGACGCCGATCAGCGGTTTGGAAGCCCTGCCGCTCGGCTTCTGCGGCGACGTGCTCAGCGAGCGCGAGTGTTCCTGCCCGATCGAGCATGCTCAGCGAGCGCGCGCAGCGCCTGCCCACGCCGCCCACGCTGCAGTGCGCGGAGAATGCGCTCCCGCGCGGATTGCGCCGGCACTTGCGGTGCAGGCGGCGCGCTGGCGCTCGGTCGGCGAGTAGGAATTGGGATGGCCATGCCGCTAACGTGGCGGCCGTGGGGCGCCGCCGTCAAGGCTCGCGCCCGCGGCAGGTCGAGGCGATGTCCCTCCCGCGTGTCTCTCATGACCGCACAGCAACGACCGGCGGATGAACAATGGGGTCGGATCCGATTTTCATGGCTACGTCGGCGGCAAACGACTCTGCCGCCATACTTTCCCCTGCGTGTCATGGTCGCCCCGACCCCAGATTGGCGCGGGCCTCAGTCGGCGCGCACCGCTGCCGGATGCGCTCGCTGAGCTTGTCGAAGCGAGCCTCAACAGCGCGCGCTCTGGACTAGCAACGCGCTCCGCTGCCTATTGCGGGGAGTCAACAAGCGTTGCCTTTGCGCGTGGTGGCGCCTTGCGTGCATCGTCGGGTGCTGTGGCCATTGCACTCGCTGAGCGTGTCGAAGCGAGCCTCAACAGCGCGCGCTCGGGACAAGCAACGCGTTCCGCTGCCTTTTGCGGGGAGTCAACAAGCGCTGTCTTCGCGCGTGGTGGCGCCTTGCGTGCATTGTCGGGTGCTGTGGCCATTGCGCTCGCTGAGCTTGTCGAAGCGAGCCTCAACAGCGCGCGCTCTGCTTGATGGACTTCGTGCTCGTGCAGGTTGCTCGGGGTTGGGGGGGGGGCAGGCCACTCATGCGCCAACACCGCAAGCCTCGATTGCTTTGGTTATGCGTCAAACAGCGAGGTGTGAACTATTTCCTCCCAGCACACCGTTCCACATCGCACGACGCAGGTGTACAAAGAAAGGCGTTTGGTGAGGCGCAGCGCAAGGGGGCGCAGTCGGTCACGTGGAGCAGATCTCACCCAGCGACCTCAAGACGATCCTGCATTCCAAGCGGGCCAATCTCTACTGCCTTGAACATTGTCGGGTGCTGTGGCCATTGTGCTCGCTGAGCTTGTCGAAGCGAGCCTCAACAGCGCGCGCTCGTTTCTTTCGCTCGAGATCAGGTTTTCTTGAATCCGGGCCGAATCTCGTTGGATTTCTTGACCAAGCTGGGCTTTCCTCCGGCCAGTTTCCCGACCGGATTGAGTCGCAACGCGCTACCCGTTGCGCCTGGACTGCTCTCTCAACTCAGCCTGCATCCAGTCGAGGGAGGTCTGATTGCAACTTACGTCAAACACGAGTGCGACGGCTGCCATTTCAACGAATGTGCGGAAGCTCACTTGCATCGGCAATTGGGGGGCGAACGGCGCCAAGTTCTATCAGTCCTGCTGGCAGATTGAATGGCGACCCGGGGTATGAAGGGCATAACTACTCGATCAGTTGAGCTCAATCAAGCAAAGAGGCCATGTATCTGCAATCTGTCTTTAATCAGTCGCATGGGCTCTCGATCTCTGTGTAGGTCGGGTCGCGACATGGTCACGGCGCCAATGGGACCCGATTCAGCGACCTTGCGGTGAAGTGATGGGTGAAGGCGCTCGTCTCGTCGAACGAATGGTGGAGAGGTTAATGAGTGGACGCGAAAAACGTTCCGCACGGAGTGAAGTATTTCAACTTGCGAGCCCGTCTCAGAATTTGAGACGCGAAGGGACTCGACTTTCAGTCATCTACTGGGCTCAGTAATGCAAGCCGCCGTTGTGGCAGCCCGACCGGGAGTGGCAATGGACGAGTCGATTCCAACGCTGCGCTTTTCGCAACTGCCTACTGCGGCACGCGTACTTTGGGCGAAGAGCGGGGAAACCACCGGTCATGGGCTACTCGCCCATCTCCTGGACGTCGCGGCCGTCGTCGAAACGATGCTCGAGATCGAACCGAAAACCAGCACGGGCTGGGCAAGTACTCGATTTGGCCTTCCAGTCGATGTGGTAACCAGATGGTTGGCGGCGATTGCCGGACTTCACGACTTCGGCAAGGCGATACCTGGGTTTCAGGCGAAATGGCCGGAGGGAATGCAAGGCGACGAGGATGCAGGACTCGCTTTTCCTCCTATCGCTTGTAGCGTAGAGGCGCACTCCTGCGCGACGGCTGCACTTCTCGGAAAGCCGCTGACAACAGTGTCGGCCACCGAGGCGGGCTGGGTGCGCCATGCCGTCCAAGCCATCAGTGCCCACCACGGATACCACTTCCTCCTAGACGAAGTGAACATGGCGGTGCCGCGAGGCGAACCACGTCCGTGGGCAGATGCGAGACACGCGATTCTTCGGACCTATTGGAATGTCTTGTCACCGATAGGCATCCCAACCCGTGACGAGCTCAGCTTGCCGGAAGTGAACTGGCTTGCCGGTATGACGAGTGCCGCTGACTGGATCGCATCGAATCCAGAGTGGTTCCCGCTCGGCGAGCGACACGACGACCTCACAGCCTACTATGCCGATGCTCGCAATCGTGCGGCACGAGCATTGGAAGAGATCGGCTGGTCCAAGGCTTTCATCCTCCTCGATAGCCCCTCCGATACGGACCGGCTGCTGGCACGCATCATGGGCCATGCCGCGTCCAGTGTTCGCCCTCTGCAACAGGTCGGTGATGCGCTGCTCCACGGCGTGAAGGGGCCAGCGCTGCTGTTGGTCGAAGCGCCGATGGGTGAAGGCAAGACAGAACTGGCGTTTCTCGCTTACTTGCGATTGCAGGCGGCGAATAGTCATCGCGGGTTGTATTTGGCCCTTCCGACCCAGGCCACTGGTAACGCGCTGTTTCGACGTGCACTGACCTTCCTGAGGCAATTTGCCAGCGGCCCTTTGGACGTGCAGCTGGTGCACGGTGGCGCCGGAATGAACGAAGAAATTCGGCACCTTCGAGGCATTGCCAACGATCCGCAAGAGAGTCTGTCTGCGTCCGCCTGGTTTGCCCAGCGCAAGCGACCGCTGTTGTCGCCCTACGGTGTCGGTACCATTGACCAGGCCTTGTTCGCTGTACTCAACGTCAAGCACCACTTCGTTCGGCTGTGGGGGCTAGCCAATCGGGTGGTGGTGCTCGACGAGGTGCACGCCTACGACACCTACACCAACGGCTTGATCGTCGTCCTGTTGCGCTGGCTGCGAGCGCTCGGTTGCTCGGTCGTACTGATGAGCGCGACCTTGCCACAGGCGCGGCGCAACGAGCTGTTGCGTGCTTGGGGTGTGGGCGAGTTTGAGCTTCCCGAACTCGATTACCCTCGCCTGCTGCTGGCGGACAACGGTGGTGTGCGCGGTGAGCGCTTCGCCGCCAGACCGCTGGCGCCGGTCCATTTGTCGAGCGTCGCAGAAGGCGTGGAATCGCTCGCCGATGTCGCCATCGAGCAGCTCGCTGGCGGCGGTTGCGGCGCGTTGATCGTCAATACGGTCGACCGGGCGCAGAGACTCTATCTTCACCTTCGTGACCGCCTGGGCGATGCGGCGGACCTGCAGCTGTTCCATGCGCGATTTCCCGCCGATGAGCGAGCCGCATGCGAACGCCAAGTGCTGGCTTCCTTTGGCACTGGAGGCGAGCGACCGGCGCGCGCCTTGCTGATCGCTACCCAGGTGGCCGAGCAGTCGCTCGACATCGACTTCGACTTCATGCTGAGCGATCTCGCGCCGGTGGACCTCTTGCTGCAGCGCGCTGGCCGCCTGCATCGCCACGAGCGCTGCAGGCCAGCGCGACATCGGCAGGCGCGACTGTGGGTAGCCGGGCTCAATCGCGAAGTGCTACCCGAACTCAAGGACACCGCTTGGGGATATGTCTACGACGCCTATATCCTGCTGCGTACCTGGGCGCTGCTTCGGGACGAGGCAGTGCTCGATCTGCCCGGCGACATCGACCGCCTGGTGCAGGCCGTGTACAGCGACGCTCCCCTGCCTGACGATCTGGAAGCGGCCGCTCGTGAACGTATCGAGGTCGGGTCGTACGGCGAGTACTTAGCCAAGGTGAAGAACGAGCGGTTGGCGGCACAGCACATCGCTATCGACCCGACCGAGGAACCGCAGTCCGCCTATTTGCACAGGCCGCGCGGCAACGAGGAAGGCGAAGGCACGGGGCTGGAGAACAGGACCCGGCTGGGCCGTGAATCGATCACCTTGATCCCGCTGGAGGTGGTCGACGGCGGCTGGTGCCTGCGTCGGGACGAAGAGCCCTTCTCGCCCGACCAGCCGTTGCCGGACGGGCTGGCGCGCCGACTCCACGACCGCCAGTTGAAGGTCTCGCGTACTTGGCTGGTCAAGCGCCTCAAGTGTGCGGTGGTACCGCTGGCGTTCCAGCATCCTGCGCTGCGCAACTGTTATCCGTTGCCTTTGCAGCAGGGCAGGTATGCGCAGGACGGCGTACACCTGCGCTTGGATGACAAACTCGGGCTGGTCTACGAGCCCGCCGATGGCGCGAACAAGGAGGGGGCATGAGCAAGGACTTCTGTCTGTTGGACGAGCCCTGGCTGCCCGTGCGCCTGGCCGATGGGCGGGTGATGGAGTTGGGACTGCTGGAGACCTTCGCACGTAGCGGCGAGATCGTCGGCCTGGCCGAGACAGCTCCACCCAGTCTGGTAGCCGAGTACCGACTGTTGCTTGCGATTACTCATCGGGCGCTGGCTGCCGCGTTTGGTGATTGGCGCGACAAGGATCGGGCGCGCTGGTATCGGGAAGGACTGCCTCTGGCTGAAATCCGCACCTACCTGGAGCATTGGCGCGAACGTTTCTGGCTTTTTCACCCCGAGCATCCGTTCATGCAGGTGGCGGCGCTAGCTACTTGCGAAGAAACAAGGGCGTTGTACCCCGTTAACACGGTAGCGCTGGAGCAGTTCTATGGCCCTGAGATGTTCAACCAAGAGATATACGCGCAGGGTCCATGGAACCCGGCAAGCGTTCTCAGATCCTTGCTTGGATATCTTCAGTTCGTACCAGGCGGATTCTTCCCGGGCAAGAAGCTGAAGAGCTCGGAGAAGGCGGGGCCTCTGACCAATACGGCCGCTGTGTTGCCGACAGGCCATTCACTCGCGCGTACATTGCTCCTCGCTCTGCATTCGGCCCCGCGCGAGGGCCATCAGCCAGACTTGCCGAACTGGGAGCGGGATTCGCTTAGCATCGCTGCGCTGCGTGGTGAGCCGACACTGGCCAGCGGCCCGAATGATCGCTACACACGGTTGAGCCGCGCGGTGCTGCTATGCCGCGAGGAGGATGGTGGTGTCCGTTGCCTGCACTTCGCTGCGGGCATGGCACTCGGCGAGGATGCCCAGGCGCCAGACCCGATGGCCAGTTTCCGTGCCGGTAGCAACGGACTGGTGCGCCTTACCTTCGGCGATGGTCGGGTGCTCTGGCGTGACTTGCCGGCCCTGGTGCCGAGTACCGGAGAGGGCGTTCAGGCTGCCGCCGTTGTGCAGTTTGCTCTCGGGCTGCACCAAGCACTGAACGCGTTCGAGCAGATCTATCAACCCTTGTTGGTCGCTGGCCTGGCCAGCAATAAGGGCAAACTATTGCGCTGGCGTTCTGAACGACTCGTGCTTCCCACAGCCCTGTTGTTGGAAGCCGAGAAAGGGTTGTTTTTGCGCGAGAGGGTAGCGGATGCCGAGTCATTGTTCGCAGAACTGAAGCGATTGGCGACCGGCCTGCTGGCCGATACTCTGCCCGACCCGTCGAGCAAGGACACACGCGCCCGCGCACGCAGCTTGGTCGAGGCGGGGCCGCTTAACACGACGTATTTCGCTAGCGCCGAACGCAGCTTGCCTGCGGTGTTGCAACAGATCGGCGAGGGCGAGTTCGAGTCGGCCTCGAGGCAGTGGCGCGGCGTATTGCGCAGTGCTGCCATGGATGCCTGGCAACAGGTGCTGGCGGGGCTCGGCAACTCACCACGCGCGGCGCGCGCCGATGCTCGCTACTGGCCGCGCTTTCAGAGCTTGGTGAAAAAGCACGCCACACTTTCCGAATCCCTCTCGCCCCACAAGGAGGCTGCGTCGTGAGCGCACATTCCGAACAGTTCATCGCTTACCTGCAGGGCCTCAGAGAGCGGGACCGCGGTGCCTTGGCAGCATTACGTCACAGCCTGGCGTTTGCGCCGGGCAGCGATCCGAGGGCGTTTCCGTACGTCGAGCGCTTTGCCAGCAACGCGGTGCACGAACGCGACGCGCGGCGTCTGGCCCTTTACGCGGTGGCGGGCCTGTTCGCCCGCCATCCGCAGCAGGCTGAGCAGAGTTTTGCTGCGGCCCTGGGAGAACTGTTTCAGTGTCGCGACAGTGCCAGCATCGAAGGGCGTTTCATCGCGCTACTTGGCGCCGACGCAGAGAATATTGTCGAGTACTTGCGACAAGCAGTGAGCTTGCTCGCGGCTGATGGCATCGGTTGCAACTACGCACGCCTGCTCGATGACCTCAAACACTGGATGAGCCCTCATGCCGACCCCAGTCGCCTGCGCCAGTCGTGGGCACGCGACTTCTACCGGGCTGCCCAGACCGCCACCGAAACCACCGACGACGAATGAAGGAACGATTGACTATGAGCGCATTCCTCGAATACCACCTGATCCAGAACTTCGCCCCTTCCAACCTCAACCGAGATGATACTGGTGCCCCCAAAGACGCGATCTTCGGTGGCCATCGTCGGGCAAGGCAGAGCAGCCAATGTCAGAAGAAAGCGATTAGAGATCGATTCAAATCGTCTGGGCTTGTGTCCGCAGCCGATCTGGGAGTGAGGACGCGTCACCTCGACCGCGTGTTATTCGACGAGCTCAAAGCAGCGGGATTGGACGAGCCGGCAAAGTTCAACGAGATCGTAAAGCAAGCGCTCAAGTCGAAGGATAAGAAGGATGAGGATTCTGGAGGCGATAAAGAGGAGAAGTCTGCTCCTGTCCTGTCTTACCTGTTGTTCGTCTCGGCTACCGAGGTGGACGCGATGAAAGCACTGGTGACGAAGCACGCGAACAAGCTCAAGGAGTTGGCGGAGAAGAAAAAGATAAAACGTTCGGATGTGTCAGCAGACTTCAAGGATGAGCTAAAAGACATCCTTGGGCGCAGTAAGGCTGTCGATGTCGCCCTGTTCGGCCGCATGCTGGCCGACTTGCCGGCAGTGAATCAGGATGCCGCCTGCCAGGTCGCCCACGCCATCAGCACCCACCGCGTTGAGCGGGAGTTCGACTACTTCACCGCGGTTGACGACAAGGGCGATGCCGGCGAAACCGGCGCCGGCATGATCGGCCAAGTTGAGTTCAACTCGGCCACCCTCTATCGCTATGCGGTGCTCGATCTACACAAGCTGCGGAGCAATCTGAACGACCGTGATCTGACCCTGGCAGCAGTCGAGGCGTTTACTCGCGCGTTGGCTCTGGCTATCCCCAGCGGCAAGCAGAACAGCTTCGCCGCGCACAACCCGCCCGAGTTCATCGGCGTGTGCCTGCGCCATGCGACGCCGCTGAGTCTGGCCAATGCGTTCGAGAAGCCGGTGCTGCCGCGTTCTGACCTTGCCCTCACTGAGCAGTCGGTCGAGCGACTCGCAGCCTATGAAGCCAAGCTCGCCGGTGTCTATGCGGCGCCCGAAGACCAATGGCTGACGCTCGATCTGACCGGTCGCTGGCCGGCTGACAAGGGCGAGGCCACCAGCAATCTGGACGCTCTGGCGCAACGGACACGAGCGCTGGCCGCCGCTGCGCTGGAGGGGTGAGCATGGCCACCTTGCTGCTGCGCCTGCAGGGGCCGATGCAGTCCTGGGGCACCACCAGTCGTTTCGACGAACGCGATACGCAACTGGAGCCCTCCAAATCAGGCGTACTCGGTTTGATCTGCGCTGCGTTGGGACGTGATCGGGCCGAGCAGGTGGCAGATCTGGCGGCGCTGCGTATGGGCGTTCGGGTCGACCGCGAAGGCGTACCGATGCGCGATTATCAGACCGCTACCGGTGTGGTCAACGCTGCCGGGAAGGTTGATGCCGAGCGTACGGTGGTCAGTCCGCGCTTCTTCCTGGCCGATGCGGTATTTCTGGTTGGCCTGGAGGGTGATGCCCATCTGCTCGCCAGCATCCATGTTGCGTTGGCCCGCCCGGTGTGGCCGCTCGCGTTGGGGCGCAAGAGTTTCGTTCCTTCTCTGCCGATCCATCTGCCTGATGCTGTGCGCGAGGAAACGCTGGAGGAAGCGCTGCGTCGGTGGCCGTGTCTGCTCTCCGGTGCCTTGCCCGAATCGCCACGGCGGGTGCTGCTGGAACACGCCAGCGAGGGCAGCGTGCGTCTTGACCAACCGATTGCGCCATTCGCTGAGCGGCGCTTCGGCCCGCGCTTCGTCAAGTCTGAACAGTTCTTCACGGGAGCGGCCCATGTACCTGACCCGACTGCGGCTTGACCCGCGCAGCGCCCAGGCGCGGCGCGACTTGGCCGATCCTTATGAGATGCATCGGACCTTGGTACGCGCTTTCGTTCGTGATGAGGCGCAGACCCCGCCCCGAATCCTCTGGCGTGCTGAGCCGGTAACCACCTGGAGCGAGCCCGTTGTACTAGTGCAGACCCAGGTGGCAGGCGATTGGTCGGCACTCTCATCCATTCACAGTTATCTGAAGGGTGAGGCGGAGGTCCGCGAGTGGCATCCCGAGCGGTGGATCCAAGATAGAGAGCGACTGCGCTTCCGGCTGTTCGCCAACCCCAACGTCACCCGCAATGGAAAGCGTCTCGGTCTGATGTCTGAGGACGCGCAGCTTGCATGGCTTGCACGTCAGGGCGAGCGCCGTGGCTTCTTTGTGGAGGCGGCCTTGGCGACCGGAAGCGAGTTGATGCGTAGCCCTAAGGGCGATACACGCATCAGCGTTCTGAAGGTGTGCTTCGAGGGGCGATTGCAGGTAAATGATGTGACCAAACTCGCCCGCGCCACTATCGACGGCATTGGCCCAGGCAAAGCATTCGGGTGTGGCCTCTTGAGCCTCGCAAGGTGTCGATAGATTTGTGCCATCACATGTGGGCACATAGGAGCCAAGCCATGGAAACCTACACCGTTCGAGACCTTCGCGACCGCACTGGCGAGCTGATCAAGGGCGCCGAGGCGGGCCATCTCGCGCTGATGACCAAGCATGGTCGGCCGGTGATTGTGGCCCTGCCGTTCGACCAGAAGCTGCTTGAGCAGGGAGTGATGGTCTCACTGGCGGTGCGTCTGTTCGACGAGGGTGTTGTCACTCAGGGGCAGGCGGCGAAGCTAGCCGGCTTGTCGCTGGCGGAGTTCTTCGCAGCCTGCGCCAGCCACCAGGTGCCGGTGGTGCGCTATGAAGCGGGCGAACTCGACGTTGAACTCAAAGCCTTCGATGCGGATCATCGTCGCCGATAGCGGACCGCTGATCGCCTTGGCGGGGCTCGATGGCCTGCCGTGGCCGGTAGCCCTGTGGGGGCGAGTGCTGGTCCCCCGAACTGTGATTCACGAGTGCGTCGAACGGGCGGCCACGGCGGGGTCCGCATCCATCCTCCGAGCCTGCGAGAAAGGCGTGCTCGAAGTCTGCGAGGATGAGGCGCTTGCCGACGAACTCATTGCCCTGTCGCTCGACCCCGGCGAGAAGAAGGCGATCGCGCTGGCGCTGCGACTCGAAGGTTCATTGCTGATCGATGAGCAGCGGGGAAGACGAGCGGCGGCGCACCTGCGTATTCCCCACATTGGTACCTGCGGCACGTTGGTGTTGGCCAAGCGTGCCGGACTGGTCCCACAGGTCGCCCCCTGCTCGACCCGGGTACACGGCAGTGGCTATTTCCTCTCGCCACAGCTGATTCAAGACACGCTGAGGCTGGCGGAAGAGATCTGATGACCACGCCACTGCTGCCACCGCTCAAGCCCCTGCCGATGAAAGACCGCATTTCGATGATCTTTGTCCGGTACGGGCAGATCGACGTGCTCGATGGCGCCTTCGTGGTGGTCGATAGAAATGGTGTGCGTAAGCACATTCCGGTCGGTTCGGTGGCCTGCATCATGCTCGAACCGGGCACACGCATCTCTCACGCCGCGGTGAATCTGGCTGCTGTGGTGGGCACATTGCTGGTTTGGGTCGGCGAATCGGGCGTGCGTTTGTACTCGAGCGGCCAGCCGGGTGGGGCGCGCGCCGACCGGCTGCTGTATCAGGCCAAGCTGGCGCTGGACGACGAGCTTCGTTTGAAGGTGGTGCGCAAAATGTATGAGGTGCGCTTCGGTGAACCGGCGCCGGCGCGGCGCAGTGTGGAGCAGCTTCGCGGCATCGAAGGCGCTCGGGTGCGCGCCACCTACAAATTGATGGCGCAGAAGCATCGCGTCAATTGGAAGGCGCGCAACTACGACCGCAACCAATGGGATGTTGCCGACATGCCAAATCGCTGTCTGTCGGCTGCCACGTCGTGCCTGTATGGCATCACCGAAGCGGCGGTGCTGGCTGCCGGATACGCGCCAGCTGTAGGGTTCATCCACACGGGCAAGCCGCTGTCCTTCGTCTACGATATCGCCGATCTCTTCAAGTTCGAGACTGTGGTTCCGCTGGCCTTTCGCATCGCCGCCAGTATCCCTGCAGAGCCTGAGCGCCAAATCCGCCTCGCCTGTCGAGACTTGTTCCGATCCGACAAATTGCTTGGACGAATCATCCCGTTGATCGAGGATGTGCTGGCAGCTGGAGGCATCAGCCCGCCAGCTGCCCCGCCAGAATCTGTGCCGCCGGCCATACCGAACCCGACCGGTCCGGGCGATGTGGGGCATCGGAGTCGCTGATGACGTTTCTGGTTGTGGTGACCGAGAACGTACCGCCTCGCCTGCGCGGAAGACTCGCCATCTGGCTGCTGGAAGTGCGCGCCGGGGTCTATGTTGGCAACGTTAGCCGCCGTGTCCGTGAGATGATCTGGCAACAGCTTGATGCCGGGCACGAAGACGGCAGCGTGGTGATGGCATGGTCGAGCAAGTGCGAATCCGGATACGACTTCCAGACATTGGGTACCAACCGTCGCGAACCCGTGGATTACGACGGACTCCGGCTGGTGGCCTTCAAGCCGCCCGACCCGGCCGATCTTTGACAGTTCAGGTTGGTAGAATTTCAGTCGCTGCTTTTTCGTAGGATAAACAGCGAGTTGGAAGAAGTGCGTTCCCCGCACACGCGGGGATGAACCGATCAACAAGCCACCGCGCCAACTTTTCCGGCGGCGTTCCCCGCACACGCGGGGATGAACCGCCCAACGCCGCGCTAACTGGCGTTCTGGCCGAGCGTTCCCCGCACACGCGGGGATGAACCGACATTCACCACGGTGACGCCAGTCATGCCCCAGCGTTCCCCGCACACGCGGGGATGAACCGCGCGTGTTGTAGACCGTGAATGCTTGCTTTCGGGCGTTCCCCGCACACGCGGGGATGAACCGCCAAAACCGAACCCAAGCACGAAAACTGACGCGCGTTCCCCGCACACGCGGGGATGAACCGCCGGCTTCTTGGTTGCGTCCTGATTACGCACCGCGTTCCCCGCACACGCGGGGATGAACCGGCCGCTTGCCACGCCACCCAGGCGCATTTGACGCGTTCCCCGCACACGCGGGGATGAACCGTCCACCACGGCAATGCGGTTCCAGCCGCAAGGGCGTTCCCCGCACACGCGGGGATGAACCGCTGATCGCGATATTCCGAAGCTGTTGGCGACACGCGTTCCCCGCACACGCGGGGATGAACCGTTCGGGTGATAGCTCACGAAGTCCCACCACTGGCGTTCCCCGCACACGCGGGGATGAACCATCAAAACCGGCACGTCACCAACAGCGCCCGACGCGTTCCCCGCACACGCGGGGATGAACCGGGCGAGCGCTAAACGCTTGGCGTAGGTGCGTTCCCCGCACACGCGGGGATGAACCGCGCCGGTCGAGCGTCGGCGCGAATCCGGCTCCGCGTTCCCCGCACACGCGGGGATGAACCGGATTGCCGAATCGCGGCGAACCAGTGCCAAGGGGCGTTCCCCGCACACGCGGGGATGAACCGAAAGTCATCACTGTGGTGCTTCCACGTGAAACGCGTTCCCCGCACACGCGGGGATGAACCGACGATTTTCGCGAAGTGATCAGCGGCATGTGCGCGTTCCCCGCACACGCGGGGATGAACCGGCCCAGCTCAGTGCTGCGATCAGCCAGTGGACGCGTTCCCCGCACACGCGGGGATGAACCTTCTTCGGCCTGCTGCGGACTGATCCCCAGGACGCGTTCCCCGCACACGCGGGGATGAACCGTTGGCCGACGAAACGGCGAGACTCGAAGAGGAGCGTTCCCCGCACACGCGGGGATGAACCGTGCGAAGAACTCGACCAGCTGCCCCCGCGCACGCGTTCCCCGCACACGCGGGGATGAACCGAACTTGAGCGCGACGGCTGCCACTGCGCGCTAGCGTTCCCCGCACACGCGGGGATGAACCGCCGCTCTCTGCGCCTTCGTGCACCTTCAACGAGCGTTCCCCGCACACGCGGGGATGAACCGGCGATGCCGTTAACATCAACCGGCTCGCGCGGGCGTTCCCCGCACACGCGGGGATGAACCGTCTACTTGTCCAACGGGACACTTAACAAAGCTGCGTTCCCCGCACACGCGGGGATGAACCGACGCCCGCGGGTTCTGCGGCGCCTCTCCATGCGCGTTCCCCGCACACGCGGGGATGAACCGTGTGCTTGGCTTGGGTACCATCAGGAAGTGACGCGTTCCCCGCACACGCGGGGATGAACCGGCTGGTCGGTCGATCAGTTCCGCGCCAAGGCGATGGCGTTCCCCGCACACGCGGGGATGAACCGACTGTTTCATTGCATTGGGCGATTGGCATCACGCGTTCCCCGCACACGCGGGGATGAACCGTTGCCGGCCCCGTCGTCGGTGGCGGTTTTGGTGCGTTCCCCGCACACGCGGGGATGAACCGGATCACCGCTTGGTGCTCTCGCGACGCCAGCAGCGTTCCCCGCACACGCGGGGATGAACCGATCAGCAGATAGTCAGCAGAGGCGACGCCGCAGCGTTCCCCGCACACGCGGGGATGAACCGGCGCGGCGAGTCGCGTACGTTCGCGATTGACGGCGTTCCCCGCACACGCGGGGATGAACCGTATGGATGGGCGTTCGATCCAGATATGCAGATGCGTTCCCCGCACACGCGGGGATGAACCGAACCAACTCACGCAGCCCCACGTGATCGGTTTGCGTTCCCCGCACACGCGGGGATGAACCGTCGTCGTAGTCCCTGAGAACTGCGCTCACCGCGCGTTCCCCGCACACGCGGGGATGAACCGGCACGACGTTGACGCCGGTCACCGGGCCGGATGCGTTCCCCGCACACGCGGGGATGAACCGTTAACAAACGTAGACCGCTTTGCCTAGTCAGCGCGTTCCCCGCACACGCGGGGATGAACCGTCTCTATAGGAATCGCAATGCAACGACTATCAGCGTTCCCCGCACACGCGGGGATGAACCGCCCATAGATAGGCCGGCACGCTGCCGGCGGTAGCGTTCCCCGCACACGCGGGGATGAACCGGCACCCTTCACGCTCCAATTCGCACATCCATCGCGTTCCCCGCACACGCGGGGATGAACCGGGCAACGCGTTCAGAGCAGGGCTGCTGCTGCCGCGTTCCCCGCACACGCGGGGATGAACCCGCTGGAGTCGCAGCGCTCGCGGCTCGATACCGCGTTCCCCGCACACGCGGGGATGAACCGGCTCTTGCGCCGAGTGGCGATCCGCCGCCGGACGCGTTCCCCGCACACGCGGGGATGAACCGTCGGAAACGATGCGCCAGGTTCTTCGCCTTCAGCGTTCCCCGCACACGCGGGGATGAACCGGCAGCCGGCGTGTCGAAAGCCGCTATTTCCGCGCGTTCCCCGCACACGCGGGGATGAACCGACGGTTGACCCCGGGGTGTAGGCTGTTGGGCCGCGTTCCCCGCACACGCGGGGATGAACCGTCTTGGCCGTTGATGTCGCCCTCGCGGCGGGCGCGTTCCCCGCACACGCGGGGATGAACCGAACCACTACGGCTATATCCGCGGCACGGTCGGGCGTTCCCCGCACACGCGGGGATGAACCGCGCTCACCGCTGCCGACATCCGTCAGAACGTCGCGTTCCCCGCACACGCGGGGATGAACCGGTGCTGCG
Source organism: Pseudomarimonas arenosa (assembly GCF_014841215.1). Lineage (GTDB taxonomy): Bacteria > Pseudomonadota > Gammaproteobacteria > Xanthomonadales > Xanthomonadaceae > Pseudomarimonas > Pseudomarimonas arenosa. The sequence continues at coordinate 50,965 of NZ_JACYTR010000015.1, read as the reverse complement.
TAACATCCGGGTCAATCGGGCCACGCGTTCCCCGCACACGCGGGGATGAACCGCCCCTGCACGCCTCCCCCGCTCGCCTCCCTGGGCGTTCCCCGCACACGCGGGGATGAACCGCGTTTTTTCCGCCTAAGGGCGGCACAGATAAAGCGTTCCCCGCACACGCGGGGATGAACCGGGCTGGGAGAAGACATGGACGGGTTGCTGACCGCGTTCCCCGCACACGCGGGGATGAACCGGCGCTTGACTGGGGCCGCGATGTTGAGCCGGCGCGTTCCCCGCACACGCGGGGATGAACCGTGATCGAGAACCACGCCGACGGCATCACTAGCGCGTTCCCCGCACACGCGGGGATGAACCGCACCCGCTTTGACCCGGTCAATGACCTCTTGCGCGTTCCCCGCACACGCGGGGATGAACCGTAGAGCGTAAAGCTCGGCAGCGGAATCGCGACGCGTTCCCCGCACACGCGGGGATGAACCGCTTGCGGGCCAACGGGACAGACTAATTATTCCGCGTTCCCCGCACACGCGGGGATGAACCGGCCTGCGCCGCATCACTGACCCAACCGGGAACGCGTTCCCCGCACACGCGGGGATGAACCGAGGGATGCGGCAAGCCATACGGAACGCCTCGCGCGTTCCCCGCACACGCGGGGATGAACCGACGTTGCGCACGGTGGAGGAGATGAAACAGCTGCGTTCCCCGCACACGCGGGGATGAACCGCTGGGGGCATTGGCTACAACGCCAACCGAGAGGCGTTCCCCGCACACGCGGGGATGAACCGGCGAATTCTTCGTGATCCCTGGACCGCAGTGGCGCGTTCCCCGCACACGCGGGGATGAACCGTTGATTCGGTCCTTCACGTGGCAGCAGTAGATGCGTTCCCCGCACACGCGGGGATGAACCGCACGCGATGATCGCCGATCGTGCCGAGGCGCGGCGTTCCCCGCACACGCGGGGATGAACCGACCGAGATGATCCGCCGCGGTCGTTGGGTGGCGCGTTCCCCGCACACGCGGGGATGAACCGACCAGCCGGAGAGCCCCCATGAGTGAGCATGAGCGTTCCCCGCACACGCGGGGATGAACCGGCGTGAGTCAAAAGAGCGGGAAGCCCTGGAAGGCGTTCCCCGCACACGCGGGGATGAACCGTCAGGTGCCCGCTGGCTGGCGACTGTGCGTGGGCGTTCCCCGCACACGCGGGGATGAACCGGACAATCAATCACCGTGTTTTCTGCTATCCAGAGCGTTCCCCGCACACGCGGGGATGAACCGATATTGTTGCAGCTCTTGCGCCGCTCTCGGGAGCGTTCCCCGCACACGCGGGGATGAACCGGCTCGGCAGGGAACAACGATCACGCTGGATCAGCGTTCCCCGCACACGCGGGGATGAACCGAGTACACGCACAACTTCATCTGGAACCTGCGCGCGTTCCCCGCACACGCGGGGATGAACCGTTCGCGGCGATAAGCGTTGGGAGAACCCAAACACGTTCCCCGCACACGCGGGGATGAACCGAGTTCGCGTTAGAAATTGGCGAGTGCATTTCGGCGTTCCCCGCACACGCGGGGATGAACCGTTCCCAGGATTGGAAAAACGCACGAGCACCTAGCGTTCCCCGCACACGCGGGGATGAACCGAGTGGTTGCCGTCATCCACCCAAGTGATGGGGGCGTTCCCCGCACACGCGGGGATGAACCGGCGTAACCCGCTCCCGCCAGGTCTGCTTGAACGCGTTCCCCGCACACGCGGGGATGAACCGGCCTGGCTTCAGGCGCGCATGGATGGCATGCGGCGTTCCCCGCACACGCGGGGATGAACCGACTGGAGCTACCTAGACTCGTATTTTTTGTTCGCGTTCCCCGCACACGCGGGGATGAACCGCCAGGGACGTGAAACACGTCGTCCTGCGGCATGCGTTCCCCGCACACGCGGGGATGAACCGTTTCGCGATGCCGTACGACCCGCCATCAATCAGCGTTCCCCGCACACGCGGGGATGAACCGCCGGTAGTAGTGGCGCCGAAGCTGATGCGCTCGCGTTCCCCGCACACGCGGGGATGAACCGCTGGTGTTTGCCATTTATGCGCTCGCAGTGGTGCGTTCCCCGCACACGCGGGGATGAACCGTTGTCGACGTCTGTCATCAGAACTCGGCGCAAGCGTTCCCCGCACACGCGGGGATGAACCGAAACTCGGCATCGAGGTTCGGCCGAACACTACGCGTTCCCCGCACACGCGGGGATGAACCGGAAGTGCTGCGCTGGAAGCAGGCGGCCCAGGAGCGTTCCCCGCACACGCGGGGATGAACCGGCTCGCCGGATTGGTAAACAGTCGCGCCCAGCGCGTTCCCCGCACACGCGGGGATGAACCGATGTCGGAACCGAACTTGACGGCCATAACGAAGCGTTCCCCGCACACGCGGGGATGAACCGTGCGGCCGTCGGTCGTGGTCACCGCCAGCGTGGCGTTCCCCGCACACGCGGGGATGAACCGTCGGCGGTGAGCTGTCACTGGTACCCGCCACGGCGTTCCCCGCACACGCGGGGATGAACCGGCCGCGACGTCTATATCGAGGACTCCGACCTAGCGTTCCCCGCACACGCGGGGATGAACCGACGTTTGACAATGGTAATGCCACTGCCTTAACGCGTTCCCCGCACACGCGGGGATGAACCGCATGCTGTCGAGGGTGTAGCTGACCCCATCGGGCGTTCCCCGCACACGCGGGGATGAACCGCGGTTTGTGGTGCAGGTGATCGGTTGGGGCGAGCGTTCCCCGCACACGCGGGGATGAACCGTCGCTGTGTTGAACATCTCAGGCGGCTTGGTGGCGTTCCCCGCACACGCGGGGATGAACCGTCTGTCTGCTGCAGACGTGTACGAACGCCGACGCGTTCCCCGCACACGCGGGGATGAACCGACTTTCCGCACCGATCCTCGCGGCACTTGAGCGCGTTCCCCGCACACGCGGGGATGAACCGGCTGGACTACTGGCCCGGCTGCTTGATCGCGCGCGTTCCCCGCACACGCGGGGATGAACCGGGACTCAGTCCGCGGTACAGCGAGTATCCAGGGCGTTCCCCGCACACGCGGGGATGAACCGGCCTGCACCTGTTCGTTCCACTCTTTGCGGTAGCGTTCCCCGCACACGCGGGGATGAACCCATCCGCAGCAATAACCAAGGATCAGAAAGCGCGCGTTCCCCGCACACGCGGGGATGAACCGCCGACGGATCGAAGTTGTTGCACGAATGCTACGCGTTCCCCGCACACGCGGGGATGAACCGGCCTTCGTTAAGCCCGGGCGCCGCGGGGCTCAGCGTTCCCCGCACACGCGGGGATGAACCGCTCATACCTCTGCTCAATCAGGGATCGAAGGGGCGTTCCCCGCACACGCGGGGATGAACCAGTGGGAGGAACTTCCGTCGGGCGCTGTCCTGTAGCGTTCCCCGCACACGCGGGGATGAACCGTTTGGCGCTCAGTGAACTACAACCGGCAGACCGCGTTCCCCGCACACGCGGGGATGAACCGCCCGCCGCCATCACGGCGAGCCCGTAGTTCTCGCGTTCCCCGCACACGCGGGGATGAACCGTACCAATCCGACACCAACATGATTGGCTGGAAGCGTTCCCCGCACACGCGGGGATGAACCGCAGTGACGGCTGACATCGGCGGCGCATTCGACGCGTTCCCCGCACACGCGGGGATGAACCGGTCGCGCGTATTGAGCATTTGCGGAACTAGCCGCGTTCCCCGCACACGCGGGGATGAACCGACATGCCCGGCGTCATCAAGATGCCCAGGGTCGCGTTCCCCGCACACGCGGGGATGAACCGGTCAGGGTTCAAACTGAACGCTTCGTTTCGGCACGTTCCCCGCACACGCGGGGATGAACCGTAGATAGCTGCTTTGTGGCCGGTGTGATCCGCGCGTTCCCCGCACACGCGGGGATGAACCGCTGGGCCAGTGGCGTATCGACTCAGAGCAATAGCGTTCCCCGCACACGCGGGGATGAACCGGCTGGCAAGGGCAGCTACCAGTCCACACGGGTGCGTTCCCCGCACACGCGGGGATGAACCGTTGATCTACCTGTCCCTGATTTCGACGCATGGCGCGTTCCCCGCACACGCGGGGATGAACCGCGCTCAACTCGGCTGCTACGCCGGATGTGGTGGCGTTCCCCGCACACGCGGGGATGAACCGGGCATTCGCTGTGTGTTGATCACGCAAATGCCGCGTTCCCCGCACACGCGGGGATGAACCGATTTCAGGGTTCCAGGCTCACAGCGCTCAGCAGCGTTCCCCGCACACGCGGGGATGAACCGGCGCACAGGAGCAGGGCGAAAACTGGTCCGCAGCGTTCCCCGCACACGCGGGGATGAACCGTCCATGTTCTGCGCGTTGTGCTTCACCCCAGCGCGTTCCCCGCACACGCGGGGATGAACCGTCGACCTCCGCGGCCGGAGTGATACCGAACTCGCGTTCCCCGCACACGCGGGGATGAACCGGAATGGGTGAGGGTGCCGGTGGTGCTGAAAGGGCGTTCCCCGCACACGCGGGGATGAACCGGATCAATCGAAATTCCACCCTGCACAGGAGTTGCGTTCCCCGCACACGCGGGGATGAACCGTCGTTCGCTGACGCCTGCGCGCAGCTTGGAGCGCGTTCCCCGCACACGCGGGGATGAACCGTTCGAATGGGCATCATGCACATGCTCATCCGACGCGTTCCCCGCACACGCGGGGATGAACCGGCGATGCCGTTAACATCAACCGGCAGCTCATCGCGTTCCCCGCACACGCGGGGATGAACCGCAATCGCAGAGCAATTCGTCTGACGTGGTGACGCGTTCCCCGCACACGCGGGGATGAACCGAACGGCCAGACCGCCGGCGATCTACTGGCCAGCGCGTTCCCCGCACACGCGGGGATGAACCGGCCCATAGCCAAGGCTCAGCGCTCGATGGAACGCGTTCCCCGCACACGCGGGGATGAACCGTGATCGGCCCGATCTCAACGCTTAGCGCGTCCGCGCGTTCCCCGCACACGCGGGGATGAACCGCCGCTCCTCACGGCGCGCAATCTCCTGCAGCCGCGTTCCCCGCACACGCGGGGATGAACCGTGATCGGCCCGATCTCAACGCTTAGCGCGTCCGCGCGTTCCCCGCACACGCGGGGATGAACCGGCACGCCTCGATCCATGCGCCCGGGTGCATCAGCGTTCCCCGCACACGCGGGGATGAACCGCGTTCCGCGAGAGGGACGGGGGCTTGTCAGTGGCGTTCCCCGCACACGCGGGGATGAACCGCCTTTGAGTGCACTTCAGATCCATCGGGCTGCGCGTTCCCCGCACACGCGGGGATGAACCGCGGATGAGCTGGAGTCGTTTGTTAAGCACATCGCGTTCCCCGCACACGCGGGGATGAACCGATCGTCGCGCTGAATTCAAGCGGCCATGTCGAGCGTTCCCCGCACACGCGGGGATGAACCGGCGAACCCGAATTACGGGGTGAACAATGTCAGTTCTACTCCGGCGACAATACGATCACCGGTTGCGTGCCCGGGCCAATCTTTACGCTGCCATTGAATGAGCCTTCGGGGGCGAATACGCTGACGGTAATTGAAGCGAGGTTGGTGCAGTTGAAGGCGGCTGTCGCATCCGCGTCGGACACTTGCACTGCCTGCGGTGACGGGCCGCTGATCGGGGAGGCAATCCAGAGAGTGGTCAAACCAGCAGGTGCATCGCCACTTTGCGTTTCGATCTTGATGGTCTGACGTGGCTGGTACGACTGGGTGGGTTGAGTGAATGCCACTTTTACCGGGGTGGGTTGAGATGGCACAGGCGTATTGCTGTTCGTCAGCACCACATAGGGCGTGAGTGGCAGGAACAACTGGTAGTTGCCCAATGGCGCCGTTGGCTGATCGCTGAAGGTGATGTTCATGGTGACCGTTTGCGACCCAACATCCACAATCACCGAATCCATATCGATGTCCAGAATCGCATCGATGATCTCGCCATCCTGGACGTAGTAGCCGCCAACCAGAAGGTCGTTGCCATAGGTGAGTTCATCGTTGTCGACGCCATCATCGCGACAGCGCTTGGTCGCGATGTTCTTGATGATCTTGTCGAGGTCAGCGCGGAATCCACCGGTTGGCGGGTCGCCGCCGTGTTGCCTTTCCTGGGCTAGCTGGCAGCCCGCCAGCAACACTACCGCAATCGATAGAAGCATCGCTTTCATTTGCTGCCCTCTCGCTCTCGCATCGCCGATCTGATATCGGATACGAATACATGCACTTTAGTCGGTCACGTTGGCGCGCACGCCGAGATGATCCGAGGTGTTCTTGAAGTATTGCAGGTAACCTTCCGGTGGGGTGTAGATCTGATCAAAGGTAACGTCCATTTCACCGGCATCCCAGACGAAGTGATCGTAACTGCTGGCAAGTTGGCCGGCCCGGTTTACCGTCGTTAGTTGATCGGCCCCGTTCGGTTGTATTTGCGGCTGAGTGAACCCCGCTGCAGTGAAGAAATCGGCGATCGCCTGATCGGTTGCCGGTAGGTTCCAATCACCCAGCACAAGCACTCGGGAAACTGCGATGTTGCTGCAGTCCGCGGCGACCAGTGCTTTCAGTTGCGCAACTATGTTGCCCAGCCGCACCACTTCTTGACGGCGGTTGCCGATGGCGCCAAACAGTGCGTGGAAATTGACGACCCAGGTCTTGGTATTGGTGGCCACGTTGCGGATCAAGGCGATATCCGGAGGTCGGATGAAATCCTTGGGTTGCAAAGTGAATCGTTGATCGGCGTTGAAATAACACACCACTTGGTGGCCAGCAGTGGCCGTGGCGTTCTGGATGATCAGTGCGTAGCCTTCCCGGTAGCTGTTGAAACCGCGCAGATTCCAAGGCGGGTTCTGGGCACTTTGCGGGTGCACCGTATAGACCGCCGGCGGTGGACAGATCTCGGCCGCTTCCGCTTGTGCCATCACTTCCTGCACCAGCGTGATCACGGGGGCTTGGGCGCCGCACAGGTAGTTGGCATTGAGATACGCATACTTGGCTTGTCGATAGCCGTCGATTGAGCGCTTGTTGTAGCCAAGGTGATAAGCATTCAAAGACCAGACATCGAAATCGGAATAGGCGGGGAAAGGCAGCAGTATCAATACAGACCACAAAGCAACTCTAAGCACACGCATGTCACCTCCAGTGGGCTTGCCAGCGCAACACGACTACTACCTTGAGCGTACAACAACGCCGACAACGTTTGGCCAAGGCGACTCGTTGGCTTTGCATTGCTGTGCTCTTCAGCACGCCACCATACACCGCGTTTCGCTTGATCGTTGCTGATCAATCCATGAGATGAGGATGATTTCAATTGTGCCGCGATCAAGGTGGCGGAAGCTTCTCGAAACGCTCATTCCGCTCGATATGGCGTTAAACAGCTGGACGGACTGCCAAACTCGCAAACGTGACCGGCTTTTCAATTGCCAGGAGCGTGGATAAAGCGTAGAACGGGTACCGCCGCGTAGATTGAACGCAACGTTAGCGCGCCTGTCGATTGTGGTTTCAAATTCTCGCGCTGCCGTGCGGCGTCGATTCGCAGGTCTGTGCCAAGGGTCGTGTTGGGATTGATTGTTTCGTTGCTTTCGCAGACGGCCATTGATCGATTATTCGTTTCTCATAACATGGAATAAGGCTTTCAGTCATGATCAAGATCGAAAAAGACAAGTCCAACTTCTGGTCCTTCGCCACCAGCGCGGTGTCACTGGTTTTGCCCGTGTTGCTTGGCGCCCTGGCAGACAAGAAGACCGGGAAGCGACCATCGAGCATCCATCGGATAGCGGAGGAAGTCGATGGTAGCGGTGCCATCACGCTTTTTGCCCAGGGGGAGGTGGGTAATCCGGTGGTTACGCTGAACAACACCACCACGTCCACGATGGCCAACCTTTCGTTTATCAGTAATACGGAGCACGGAATTCAATGTGATGTGGTGCAGGTATTGCCTGCATCGGATTCCGTGGACGTGCAGAATCTGTTCCAGCAATACGAGGATGGCGGCAACGTCGGCGTGAGTGTCTATCCGACACCAAGCTCAAGCAATCGCACTCTGAATGCCAGTCTGTTGAATCTGGAAGGCGTGCTGGTGGGCAACAGCGGCACCCAGTTCTCGGTCGGTTTGCCCAGCACCACGGAATCGATCCAGTTCACCGTGTTTCCGACCAAGATCGATATCGTCAATTCCAGCAGTGTTAGTCAGAATGTATCGATCACGGTGGAACAGCCGGACAACGGCGATATGAGTTTCACCCTTAGCACCACGGTGAACCCAAACCAGGCGAGGGCAACGCTGGAGTTCCCGGACGATATTCAGATCCAAACGCCGCTAAATCTAGTGATCGAAACCTTGAACGACAACATCATCGCGGAGAAGCGCGCCAAGACGATGCCAAACTCGGTGCAGGGTTCGGCGTACTACATCATTACATCCGTGGATAACAACAAGAGGTCTATTTCCGCGAACAGCACTGAAGTCACCACCTCCATCACGGATCCCACGCAACCGACGCAGCAGTGGGTGTTCACCCCGGTGTTCAATCCCAATTCGGCCATTCCGCAGGGCGGTTACATGATCAGCCCGAATTCGGATCCCGGCAATTGCATCACGTACAAAGGCGAAGATGAGCAATTGGAGCTGGCTCCTTTCAACAGCAACGATCCCTACAACCAGCTGTGGGATATTGTGCTGTCGAAGGGTTCGAACACGCTGTTTCTGTTCAAATGGAATCAGATCAAGAACAACAATACGGTGATGGAACTGGATGATGACAATGTGATAGCTCACGAACAGTCCACGCCTCACGACAGCCAGCGCTGGACGTTTTCAACTGGCGGCTAATCAGGCAGGAAGAGATTCCTCTGGCTCTGTCGGGGTGGCGGCAGTTTGATCTGGCTGAAAATCCCCCTCACCCCAACCCCTACCCAGGAACCTCGCTTCGCGAGACCCCTGGGCAGGAGAAGATCGGCTCCCTAACCCCACCCCAGCCCTCCCCGAACATCGGGGAGGGAGTTCCGGGGCACCAGCGGGCGCGCGTTGTCAGTGCGCATCGGTCTCTCCCGCGAGGGGAGAGGGGCTTTAACTCGCTTCGGTTCAAGCTCGCTGTGGTTTTGCGAGGCGAGGCCGGGGGAGAGGGGGCGAACCTGCGAAGTGAGCGTCCCCCTCACCCCAACCCCTCTCCCGCGAGGGGAGAGGGGCGAACCTGCTAAGTGAGCGTCCCCCTCACCCCAACTCCTACCCAGGAACCTCGCTATGCGAGGCCCCTGGGCAGGAAAAGATCGGCTCCCTAACCCCACCCCGGCCCTCCGCGAACATCGGGGAGGGAGTTCCGGGGCACCAGCCGGCGCGCGTTGTCGGTGCGCATCGATCTCTTCCGCGAGGGGAGAGGGGCTTTGACTCGCTTCGGTTCGGTTTCGCTGTTGTCGACTTGGAAACAGCAAGCGGAGTCGCCATCGGCCGATGTGTAGTCAACGTCGGATTGCGTCTGCTGTGTTCATCAGGCCAGCGCTCAGGGTGAGCGTGGGATCAGCTGGTTGAGGTTGAGATCGGGATGGGCCAGGGAAATGTCGGCGCTCATTTCCACGCCGGGCACTGGGCGGTTTTCGGCGTGTTGCCAGAAGGTCCAGTTTTGCCAGCCGAATGGTACCTTGGGCATCTTAACGCCGTATTCCGCCATCCATAGCGGGTATTCGGAGAATTCGGGGCGATAGTAGCGATCCCAGAAGGCGGCGGCGGTGTAGATGGCGGGTTTGATGCCGGTTTCCTGTTCGAAGGTCTTGAGGAAGCTAAGCAGGGTGGCGGTCATGTCCCCGCTGGTGTTCTTGCCGAGTAGTTCGACATCCACGGCGGGTGGCAGGGTGCCGGGGTCGTCGCGCAGGCGCGAGGCGAAGAACTTGGCTTGCTGCACCGGGTCGTCTTCGGTGACGTAGAAGTGGTAGGCGCCACGGGCGAGCCCGGTGTCGCGTAGAGCTGCCCAGTGCTGGGCAAACATCGCGTCGGGGTTGTCGACGCCTTCGCTGGCCTTGATGTAAGCAAAGCGGTAGCCATGCGCTTCGACTTGCTTCCAGTCGACCTTGCCGGAGTGGTGCGATACATCGAGGCCGAGGGTTGCGTGTTGCGATGGATCGTAGTGGGTGTCGATGCGTTTCAGCACGACGGTGAAACGTGGTGTGCTGGCGCCTTTGGCATAGAAGCTGGCGTTCAGCGTGTCGGGGCTTTCCAGCGTGGCGTCGATGCGGCTACCGCGGGTGTCTTCGCTCAGGTGCACATGGCGGCCATCGCGATCGATGCTGCCGCTGATGGTGTCGAACTGCTCGGCGTTCTTACCATGGCTGGCACCGCCGTGCAGGGCCGCATCGCCTTGGTGCACTTGCCAGCGGTTATGGCCACGTACGTTCCAACCATCCTTGCTGAGTTGCCAGTACACGCCCATCCAGAGTTCGACCGTACCTTGGCCGTCGCTGGCCGGATAGGTGCCGTGCCAGACGCCGAGCAGACTGGGGGGTTGCGGGTCGCTCGCGGTGGGTGCTGCCAGCGCCAGTCCGCCAACCAGCCAGAGCAGCACTAGCCATAGTGTCTTGCGCATCTGATTCCCCTTGGTTGTGTACCGCGTGAGGAGTATAGGCCGGGGCGGGTCGCGGTGGCGGGCGGTTGGCGCTGAGTAGCGCGAGCCTTGATTGGTCGGAGACATTTCTTGGTCGTTCGAAGTCTCAAAACTCGTCATCCCGACGACGAGGCGCGCACGAGCGCGCCGAAATGCCGGGATGACCACGGTGCCCACCCAGCGCGCTACCATGTGCTACGACTCAAGCGGAGGATTGCCATGCCGTTCTGGCGTCTGCTTTTGTGTTGGATGGCTCTGCTGGCTGCGGCGATCTCCGCTCCGCTGCATGCAGAAGATCGTATTGCCGCTCTGCAGCGGATCGAGTTTCTGAGCAATCTGCATGTAAATCAGCATCACTTCCTGCATGCGCTGGCGCGTGAGCGGGGGGATCCGCTCGACTATTTGCGCGAGCATGCAAAGCCAGCGCTGAGTGAGCCCGACCTGGCGCCCCTGCAATCTGCCATCGACTACTACCGCGCGCATCTGGTCAAGCGGAACCTGTTGTTCGATGGCTATCTACATAACGTAAAGCTGCATCTGATGGAGCATGCCAGCGCGGATGCCCTCAGCGTGGGAAAGATGCAGCAAGGGCTGTATCAGGCCTTGCTGAATACGCGGCCGATCTACGAAGAGCACTTCTGGCCCGCACATGACGCCGCCAATCGTCAGCTGGTGATGCAGACCTTGTCGCTGCTGCGCAAGATCGAGCAGCCGACTTTGGCGCGGATTGAGCAGCTGGCCGCGGGAAGCTGCCCAGAGAAGATTACCGTGCATCTTTCCTGGTTTGCCAATGCCGTGGGCGCCTACACCACGATCGAACCACAGACGGTCGCGGTGATTGAGTCACGTCACGGAGATAGCGCGGTGGGACGCGACAATTTCGTCGAGCTGGTGTTCCACGAGCCGACTCATGCGGTGATTCTGCAAGATCGCGGCAGCGTCGCCGAAGCGATCGCGGCGGCGAGTGACAGGCTGGGTGCGCGGGCGCCGCGCGATCTCTGGCATGCCATTCTGTTCTTCTTTGTCGGCGTGGCGGTGCAGGAGCAGCTGGCTCAGCAGGGGCGGCCGGACTACGAGCTGTACATGAAGCGCAACGAAGTGTTCAAGAGCCTGCATCCGGCGGTGTTGGGCGCGATGCCGGACTATGTGGCGGGGAAGCACAGTCTGCAGCAGGCGGTGGAACGGGCGGTCAGCGTGGAGGAGGAGAGGCGCTGAGATTTCTCAAGCATTTGGTCGCTCTCGGCGAATTGATGGGTTATGCCGTCGGTTCATGGAGAGATCCGAGTTCTTCTTCGAACAATCGCAGAGACCTTGAGCCGAAGCGAGCAAGCCCCTCTCCCCGTGGGGTGAGCTGGGATTTCGAGAAAGGACAGCTGCGAGCCAGCGTTCGGACGTCAGCCCGTCGTAGCGACGAAGTCGCCGAACGCCAACGTGCATGCAAGCCCGATGGCTGGGGTGCGGGTTGGGGTGAGGGCGCAGTCCTCAAGTCCCACTCAGCAGAGGTGGGGTGAGGGCCCAGTCCTCGAGTCCGATTCATAGGCCGTCCGCTTCGGCCTTCGGTGTATAGCCGCGCGCGTAGCTTCGCTCGACCCTCACCCCCGACCCCTCTTCCACGGGGAGAGGGGAGCAAACGACTTGAAGCCCCTCTCCCCTGGCGGGAGAGGGGTTGGGGAGAGGGGGGGCTTGCGCTGCGCAGCAGCGGAGTGAGAGGTTGGGATGAGGCGCTCAGCTTTGCCTTATCCCTATCGCGTGCGGCCTTCAAGGCAGGATCATGCACTCGCCTGTGTACTCGACTCCGCAGCCAGTCGTTCCACTGTCTTCAAAACCGCGGCAAATCCACGGCTGATCGACTTCACCGCGAACCAGGTCAGCAGTGGCCCGGCCACAGGCACGCTAATTCTGAACGTCGAGGTCCACTCTGCGAGGCAGCCTTGTTCATTGGCGGTCAGGGTGATCCGCCCGCCTTGATGTTCCATCGGCGGTTTGGAGCGCAGAATCAGGTAGCCAAGTCGGGTGGGTGGTTCGAACTCGATGATTTCCTCCTCGAACCAGGCGTTGCCAAGATCGATCACGCGCACCGCGCCAAGCCCATTGCGATCGGATTGGCCTGCTCGGGTCACTCTGGCGGCGCGAACGCCGGGAAAGCGGGTATAGCCGGCGTGATCGGCTAGCAAGTCGAAAACGTGATCAATCGGGGAGTTCAGTTGGCGGGTTACATGGATGGTGCGCATGGCGGGCTAGGTATTGGCGGTGTGCCTCACCCTACACGATATTTCTTGAACTGGTAGTCGGATGAATTGCCTGGAGCGCGCTTTGCTCCCCTCTCGCCTGGAGGGAGAGGGCCGGGGGAGAGGGGGCGAGCGAAGTTGGCCTCCCCCTCACCCCAACCCCTCTCCCGCGGGGGGAGAGGGGCTTTGATCCGCTTCGGTTCAGACTGCTTTGTGGCCCCAACTCTTTGCGATATTGCGGAGCCGGTCAGTGCCGCGAGAGGGGATGAAGCTTGGTACTGAACCACAGGCACCCATTTCTTAACGCAATGATTCGCTAGGCAACGCGTTTCTCGCCTCTCCCCTGAAGGGAGAGGCCTGGCGCTTTAGTTGGGGAAGCAGACGCTGTGGGGAACTACCGTCCATGCGGCGGGTGAGGATTGTTGGCCGTAGGGCGAGGTGATCGACACGCGGATGGTGATCGAGTTGGGGGTGTGGATATCGATCAGGGCGGTGTTTTCATTGCTCTGCGGCTGCGGGTTGAAGGTCGATGGACCTTGTTTGGTCCAGGTGTAGGTCAGCCCGGCGCCCTCTGGCTGGGCCAGGCACGAGAGGGTGCAGTTGGCGACGCGCGTACAGGCGATGGTCGGTTCCGGCGGTTCGGCCGGCACATACTTGTAGAACGTGTAGTTCGGAATCGACTGCACCTTGTAAGAGCAGTAGCCGGCCTGCGGCGAAGGCAGGATCCAATCCTGGTACTTGGTGTCGTAGCAGCCGATCAGGCCGCATTCGTGGCTGTCGGTGTAGTCGCAGGTACGGTCGTCGTCATCATCGGCCACGGCCGGAGCTGCAACGGCGAGCGCGCCGAGGGCCAGCGTGAGCAAGGAGAGAGAGAACGGGTTCAGTCTGCTGTGGTGCATGGGGGCTCCGGGTTGGGTATGGGGACTCTGGATAACGCGCGAATTGTTGCCCAATGGGATCAGTGGTTGCCGGACGCCGCGAGCGCCTCCGCCTTGGCGAGGGCAGACAAGCGCGGCAGGGCAGCGCAGCGCTCAGGGTCGGCGGCGAGGCTACTGGCCGTTGCTTCGCTGGCCGCGGTGCTGGTCGCAGCGGGGCAGTCGCAGCGGCGGGTGAGCTTGTCCACCACATCGGATAGCAGTTTCAGGGTCGGCGGGTTGAATGCTGTGTGTGGTTGCGCTACCAGCTCGGCGCCGGCAACGCGCAGCGCCGATGTGCACTTCTGCTGGTCGACCAGGAACTCCAGGTAGGACACCCGCCAATAGTTGTGAATGCTGCTGTCTTGTTCAATGCCGGCCTTGGCGTCATCCATCAGGCGCAGATAGAGCGCATCCACCGTCTCGGGCGGTTGCTCCAGACGGCTGCTGATAAAAGCCAGGTTGAACAGGGCACGCAGACTGTTCGGATGCCCTGGGGCAGTCGCGGCCGACCAGGCTTGCCAGGCGGCTCGGTAGCTCGAGAGTGAAGCGACATGTTCACCGGCCTGGCGCTGTATTTGGGCGCGCAGGCCCAGGAGTCGTGCGTAGGGCGCTGATCGAGTGCCGAACACGGTCTCCAGGCGTGGGGTCAGTGCGTTGACCTCCTGCAGCAGACGGTCGGCTGGAGCAAATCCCCGTTGCAATTCGATTCTACGCAGCTGGGTCAGCACGATGCGTGGATGATCGACAGCGAAACGATGTGACAAGGATGCCAACGTGTTGTCCAGCACTTCGATCGCCTGCGCCGGCTGCTCGTTCAAGCGCAGCGCCTGAGCCAGAAAGATGCGCGCTTCGAACTTCAGCGCATCATCATCGGCAAGTTGGGATGACAGCGAATTCGCTATCTGCAGGTGGCCGACGGCCGCATCGAGATCGGACTGCAGGTAGGCAAATCGGCCGAGCAGAATGCTGTGCTCGACTCGATCTCGCACGCTGGAGCGCGGCAGCACATCCAGCTCGGCTTGCAGGTCAGTGAGTTCGCCAGCCTCCAACTGTGCCCGCGCCTTGAGCTGTCGTAAGCGGCGCACCCATTCATCACTAGCTGTTTCATCGACTGCACCGAGGGCGTCGCGGGTCAGCTGCAGTGCTTCGCTGGGTCGGCCGGCCGACAGTTCGACCTCGGCCAGCGTGGCCGATAGCGTGGCGAACAGTTCGGGCTGCTCTTCACGCAGGGGATGGAGCTGTTCGCGACTGGCATCCAGCACATGGCTCACGCGGGCGTCGCCACCGCTCACGCCCAGAGGGTTGGCCGCAGCGAATGACTGGGTGAGCACGCGGGTGGCCGCTTCCGCGCGGTCGCGCTCGTGCAGGGCGCGTGCGCGCTGCAGCTCAGCGTTCCACCACAATCCGGCCAGCAACAGGGCGGCAAGGCCTGCCAGGGCAACACCGGGGCGATGTCGGCCAACGAACTTGCGCAGCCGATACACCGGCTCGGATTCGCGTTCGCTGATCGGCCAGCCTTCCAGCACGGCACGCAGGTCGCGATCCAGGCTGCCGGCATCGGCATAGCGCTCTTCCGGCGATTTTCTCAGGCAGCGCAATACCACGCGTCCCAAGTCGCCGCGCAGGGCGCGACGCCAATCGGCCACCGAAGCGAAGCGGCGCGATGTGGCCAGCATGGTGTCTGACTCCTTGACCCGGCTGGCCATCGAAGGAGCCGGGGCATCGAGTACGCGTTGCTGGTAGCGAACCGGCGAGGCATCGTCGCTGTCGGTGAACGGGTCGTTGCCGGAGAGCAGTCGAAACAGCAGCAAGCCGACGGCATAGACATCGGTGGCGGTGCTGGCAGCCTTGCCCGACAGCTGCTCCGGCGCTGCGCTCAGCAGGCTGAGAAAGCGATCGCTGGTGACCGTGGCACTGGCAGAGGACGCGTCGGCCAGTCGCTTGGCGATACCGAAATCCACCAGAAACAGCTTTCCCGAGGCATCCACCAACACATTGTTTGGCTTGATGTCGCGGTGCACGATCAGGCGCTGGTGGGCATGCTGCAAGGCGGCGAGCAGCTGGCGAACCAGGGCGACGCGCTGTGCCAGTGTCTTGCCTCGCGCATCACACCACCGATCGATTGGCTCGCCATCCACGAACTCCATCACCACATAGGGCGCACCCTTCTCGCTGAAACCAGAGGCTATGTAGCGGGCAATATTGGGATGGTCGAGTTCGGACAGTACCTTGCATTCGGCCTCGAAACGTTCGCGCAGCTGGTCCGGTGAGCGTTCACTGTGCAGCACCTTCACCGCGCGAACCACGCGTTGCGCATCGTTGCATTGAATGGCGCGATAGACCTGGCCCATGCCGCCGCTGCCGACCAGGTCGAGCACCTCGTAGCCGGGCAGGGTGGGCAGGGTTGTCGAATCGGCCAGTGATACAGGGCGCTGCTGTTCTGCAGCTTCGTATTCGGCGTCGAGCTCGATCAGCCGGCGCAGCTTGGCGGCCAGCGCCGGCGCGGCGTTTTCAAGGTCAGCCAGACGCCGCCCCTGGTCGTCTGGGTTCAGCGCGACCAGGGCTTCGAATGCTGATTGCAGTTGCTCAAGATCGGTGTCACTCGTCATCGGCGGCGGCCAGGCCTCCCAGTCGCTCACCCAGCCAGGCGCGGGCGAAGCGCCAATGCCGCACCACGGTGGCGGTGGAAATGTTGCAGCTCGATGCGATCTCGTCCTTGGTCATGCCGGAGAACAGCTTGAGCTCCGCCACGGCGGCGATGACCGGCATCTTTTCAGCCAGCTCGCGCAACGCCGATTCAAGATCAAGCAGCTCGCGATCCTCCTCACTGCCTGGTAGTTCGGCGGTGGGCAGCGTGTCGAGCGAGCGCAGGTTTTGCTGGGCGCCACGCTTCTCGGTGCGTCGACCGCGCAGATAGTCGAGCGCGGCTCGCCGCATCAGCATGCCGATGACACCGATCAGCTGTTCGCGGTTTTCCCAGCTGACCCGTCGCTGTGGCTCAAAGCGCAGATAGGTTTCGTGCACCAGTTCGGTGGCGCTCAAGGTGAGCTGGCTGCCAAACTGGCGCAGGTTGCGTGAGGCCATGCGCTTAAAGGCCGGATACAGCGACTCCATCAGCAAGCCCTGTGCTTCTGCCTCGCCGCGGCGCAGCCGACTCAGCAAGTCGGTGATGTCATGCTCGCTATCGCTGCTCATGCGGTTCAGACGCCGGTTCTGTGGGAACGTGACGATCCTGCCGCGATCAAAGGATCGAAGTCGCTCAGAACGTCGGCCAGCCGCGAAGGCTACCCGAGGGAGACGCATGAATCCAGTCCAGGCTTGCCGTGGCCGATGGTCCCGACTGATGCCTGCGGTCAGTGGCGGGCGCAAGAGAGGCGATCGGGGGCGATCAGCCTGCGCTGGCAGCGGGTCTTGCCGCCCATGCCGACAGGGCTTCTTCGATGGCTTCGGGCCGAAAGCCGCGAATCTGCCGATTGCCAATCAGCAGCACCGGTACGCCGGGCGCGTTCAGGCTCTCGACCCAGTCATAGGCCTGCTTGGAGTTCTCCAGGTCGAGATCGGCAAACTCGACGCCACGCTGGGCAAGAAACTCTCGGGTCTGCTTGCAGTATCCGCACCAGCTCGTCCCGATCAGCACCACATCCTGGCCGGTAACACTGCGCTGCAGCGAATAGTCGCCAGCGATGAAGGTCTCGGTATCGGCCTTGAACCAGGTGGCGGCAAGTCCACCGAGCGCTGCACTGGCCGCGGCCAGGATGAGCATCAGGAACGCCGTTTTCAGGTGCTTGAGCATGTTTCATTCCGAAGGTTGTGCGCGCAAGCGCAATGTTGAGTGGCTGGGGTAACCATGCAGCCGGCGATCATCCGGCTGCATGGCCGAGCTCAGACTGGGCTTACAAGTAGGTGCCGCAGTCGGTCAGGCATTCGCGGCGACGACGCTCGCACAGCACGGCCTTGTCCGGCGTATAGGTCATGCACAGGCGGTATTCCTGCTGGCAGGCGCGGAAGCATTGCGGGTCCGGGTAGACGTCGGCGCGCGCGCTGGTAGCAAACAGCGAACCGGTGAATGCGGCAACGGACAACGACATCGCCAGGGCGAATTTCATTTTCATCAGTGATCTCCAACAGCGGAATGGGGCTCGCTTGCGGCGCCGGCCGTGGCGGCTTACACCGAGCGAGTGCAGACAAATTGCCTGCCACCATGAAACGCGCGCTTTGGATGCAAACAGGATCACACGGCCACCGCCGACGTTGCGGGCCGCGTGAGAGACTGCACCGGAGCGATTTGAAGCCCCTACCCAGGAACCCCGCTGCGCGAGGCCCCTGGGCAGGCAAGGATGGGCTCCCTAACCCCTCCCCAGCCCTCCCCGAACATCGGGGAGGGAGTTTCGGGGCATCAGCCGGCGCGCGTTGTCAGTGCGCATCGATCTACCCAGGAACCCCGCTGCGCGAGGCCCCTGGGCAGGCAAGGATCGGCTCCCTAACCCCTCCCCAGCCCTCCCCGAACATCGGGGATGGAGTTTCGGGGCATCAGCCGGCGCGCGTTGTCAGTGCGCATCGATCTACCCAGGAACCCCGCTGCGCGAGGCCCCTGGGCAGGCAAGGATCGGCTCCCTAACCCCTCCCCAGCCTCCCCGAACATCGGGGAGGGAGTTTCGGGGCATCAACCGGTGCGGCGAAAATCGGCGCACATCGATCTCTCCCCCGCCAGGGGGGAGGGGAGCAAAGTCTGACTCAAGCGAATCAAAGAGTTAAGTAGTCGCTTCATGGAAAGGGCTTTGGTGAGGGCCGGATGTCCTTGAGTCCTTGTAATGACCAGACGCACGGCGTGTTCGGACCCTCACCTGCCCTTCGGGCACCTTCTCGCACAGGGAGAAGGGTGCAAAGCACCAGCTCGGTGGGCGTTGCGCCCACCCGGCTCAACTCGCGTAGCGGCCGAATACCAGCGATGCGTTGGTGCCGCCAAAGCCGAAACTGTTGCTTAGCACGTAGTTGAGCTGTGCATCGCGCGACTGGCGCAGCAGGGGCATATCGGCGGCCGCAGGATCCACTTCGCTGATATGGGCCGAGCCGGCCATGAAGCCATGCTTCATCATCAACAGGCTGTAGATCGCTTCGTGCACGCCGGCGGCTCCCAGCGAGTGACCGCTGAGCGCCTTGGTGGAGGAGAACGGCGGCATCTCGACGCCGAACACCTCGCGCATCGCGCCCAGTTCGGCCAGATCACCGACCGGGGTCGAGGTGCCGTGGGTGTTGATGTAGTCGACCGAGCCGGGCAGGCCGGCCAGGGCCTGGCGCATGCAGCGCACCGCGCCCTCGCCGGACGGCGCGACCATATCGGCGCCGTCGCTGCTGGCGCCAAAGCCGACCAGTTCGGCCAGAATGTTCGCGCCGCGCGCCTGCGCGTGCTCCAGGCTCTCCAGCACCAGAACGCCGCCGCCGCCGGCAATGACAAAGCCATCGCGACCGGCATCGTAAGGGCGTGAGGCGGTTTCCGCCTGTTCGTTATTGGTCGACAGCGCGCCCATGCCGTCGAACAGACAGCTCATCGCCCAGCTCAGTTCTTCGCCACCGCCGGCAAACATCACATCCTGTTCGCCCCAGCGAATCTGTTGGGCGGAGACGCCGATGCAGTGCGCCGAGGTGGCGCAGGCCGAGGCGATCGAATAGTTGAGACCCTTGATCTTGAAGGCCGTGGACAGACAGGCCGAGACGGTGGAACTCATGGTTTTGGTGACGCCGTAGGCGCCGACCCGACGCACGCCCTTGGCGCGCAGGGTGTCGCAGGCTTCGCTCTGGGCCAACGAGGAGGCGCCGCCCGAGCCCATCATCAATCCGGTACGCACATTCGACACCGTCTCGGGCGGCAGGCCGGACATGGCAATCGCCTCGTCCAGTGCGACATGGGCGTAGGCCGCAGCATCGGCCATGAAGCGGCGCGCCTTGCGATCGATGCGGGCTTCCAGATCGATCTGCGGACGACCCGCCATATGGCTGCGCAAGCCGAACTCGACCGCTTCGGCATCGATGCGTATGCCCGAGCGGCCGTGCTTCAGCGCATCGACCACGCTGGCTTCGTCATTGCCGAGGCAGCTGACGATGCCAAATCCGGTGACCACCACCCGACGCGGAGCCATCATGCGCTGGCTCCGCGTTCGAACAGGCCGACGCGCAAATCCTGCGCACTGTAGATCTCCTTGCCGTCGACCAGCATCTTGGCATCGCCAATAGCCATGATCAGCTTGCGCTGGATCACCCGTTTGATATCGATCACATAGGTCACCAGCTTGGCGCTGGGGCAGACTTCGCCAAAGAACTTCACTTCACCGACACCCAGGGCGCGACCGCGCCCCGGCAGTTTCTTCCAGGTCAGGAAGAAGCCGACCAGTTGCCACATCGCGTCGAGACCCAGGCAGCCCGGCATCACCGGGTCGGTCTTGAAATGGCAATCAAAGAACCACAGGTCGGGATTAACATCAAGTTCCGCCTTGATCAGGCCAAGGCCGTGCTCGCCGCCTTCATCGGCGATATGGGTGATGCGGTCAAACATCAGCATCGGTGGCGCCGGCAGGCGGCCGCTATTGGCGGAAAAAAGCCTGCCCTCGCTGGAGGACAGCAGTTGTTCGCGGTTAAACGATTCGATCATGATCCCGGAATCCACAACGCAGATTGCGTGCAACGGCCGGCGATTATTCACCATTCTGTGTGTCAGCGAATCTGTACGTCACCGCATGGTGGCGCTGCGAGTTCAGCCTTGCAGGCTGCTTCGCAGCGCTTGCAGACGTTCCGGCGTGCCCACATCGATCCATACGCCGGCGTAGTGTTCGGCGCTGATGCGCCCTTTGGCAATCGCCGCGTGCAGCAATGGCGCGAGCCGAAACCGTGCTGGCTGGCGGTCTGCGGGCGCCAGCTCACCGATCACCAATGGCCAGTCGTCGAACAACTCGGGTCGATAGACACCGATGCCAGAATAGGTGAGCCTGTGTTCACCACTGCTGATCAGTCGTCCGTTTGAATCAACGGCGAAATCGCCCTGAGTCGACTGCGCAGGCGGGTCAACCAGCACCAGATGCGCCAGGCCATCGGGTGCGCGCGGCAGGCTGGCGTATTCGAAGTCGGTGAATATATCGCCATTGACCAGCCAGAACGGTTCGCGTCCGAGCAAGGGCAGGGCGTTCAGCATGCCGCCGCCGGTTTCCAGTGGGGTCGGGCCTTCATAGAGATACCGAATGCCAAGACCGAAGCGGCTGCCATCGCCCAGCGTCGCTGGAATCTGCTCGGCCAGCCAGGAGGTGTTGATCACCACATCGGTGACGCCAGCGGCGGCCAGACGTTCGAGATGCCAGACGATCAGCGGCTTGCCACCCACCTGCAACAAAGGCTTGGGCGTGAGATCGGTCAGCGGCCGCATGCGCTCACCGCGCCCGGCAGCGAAGATCATCGCCCGCATCAGGCGTGCTCGGGCTGCAGGGCCACCGGCTGACACAGATCGCGCTCACCGATCACCCGTTCCAGCAGTTCGATCAGCGGTCGGATCTTTTCATAGCGGCGGCCGACGCGCTGGGTGTAGCGCCAGACCAGGGGAAGATCACCGAGGTAGCCGGGCTTTGCATCGCGATACCAGAGCCGACAGAAGATGCCCAGCACCTTGATGTGGCGCTGCAGGCCCATCAGGTCGAACCAGGTGTTGAGTTGCTCGCGATCAAGCTCTGGTCCACCGGCGGCGGCCAGGCGCTGGCGGTACTGATCGAGCCAGGCATACACCTGCTCGTCTGGCCACTCGATATAGCAGTCGCGCAGCAGTGACACCGGATCATAGGTGATCGGGCCGCGCACCGCGTCCTGGAAATCGATCACCGCCAAGGTGCCATCCTGCTGAACCATCAGATTGCGCGAATGGTAGTCGCGGTGCACGAACGCCTGCGGCTGCGCCGCCGCATTGTCGAGCAAGGCCTGAAACGCTGACTCGATGACATCCCACTCCTCGCACTCTGGCGTGTAACCAAGATGCTTTTGCAGGAGCCAGGCTGGCATCAGCTCCATTTCGGTGGTCAGGCGCTGGTGATCGTAGGTCGGCAAGCCGCTGGCATCGAGTCGCTGCTGCATTTGCACGATGGTGTCGATGGCCGATTGATAGTGGCCATCGACCGATGCCTGGCTGAGCAGCGGTAGCAGGGTCTGGCGGCCAAGATCACTTAACAGTAGAAATCCCTGCTGCAGATCCTCGGCGAGGATCTGCGGGGCGGCGATGTCGGCAGCATTGAGTTGCCGAGCCACCTGCAGCCAGGGGCCGAGATCTTCGCGCTCGGGCGGCGCGTCCATCACGATGCGCGAGGGCGTGATGCCCACGGTGCGCCAGTAGCTGCGAAAGCTGGCATCGGCCGAAGCCGACTCCAGTTCCAGCGTGGGGCAGCTCAGGGCGTGGCGGGCGAAGGCCAGTCGGAGGTCGGCGCGGGTGCTGGACATAGACCGTGAATCAGTGAGTGAAGGGTGGTGGTGCGCCCAAGACGCACCCTATGGAATGGGCGGGGCCATTGAGTGCAGACAGCGTGACATAGGGTGCGTCTTGGGCGCACCAGAGGGCATCAAGCATCCCGCTGTCGAAATCAATCACGCAGCAACTCGCCAAGATGCGCCACACTGCTTTCGTTCAGCGCGGTCAGGCTGTAGCCACCTTCCAGGATGGACACGATCCGGCCTTGCGCGTGGCGATTGGCGATCTGCACCAACTCGGCGGTGATCCAGGCGTAGTCGGCCGCCTGCAGATTCAGGCCGGCCAGTGGATCGAGCCGGTGCGCGTCGAATCCGGCGGAAACCAGGATCAGCTCCGGCTCGAACTGGTCCAGTGCAGGAAGAAGATGTTCAGTATAGGCGCGCCGTACGAAGCTGCCATCGGCGCCTTCCGGCAGTTCCAGATTCAGCACCTTGCCCGCGCCTCCATGCTCGGAACCCAGCCCGGTGCCTGGGTACAGCGGCGCCTGGTGCGAGCTCAGATAGAAGGCGCCCGCTTCGTTCCACAGAATGTCCTGCGTGCCATTGCCATGGTGAACATCGAAGTCCACCACCGCTACGCGCTGCAGTCCGCGCCGACGCAGGGCATGCAAGGCGCCGATGGCCACCGCGTTGAACAGGCAAAAGCCCATCGCCTGCACCGCGGTGGCATGGTGGCCGGGAGGGCGCACTGCGCAGAATGCCCGCCGATCCTGGCCGTCGATCACCTGATCAATTGCTTCGATCATGGCGCCGACCGCGCGCAGGGCGGCTTCAGCCGAATGCTGGCTCATCGCCGTATCGGCATCTATGCGGCGAAAGGCAGGGGGCGGCGACAGCAATACCTGTTCGATCATCTCGGCGCTATGAGCCAGCCGCAGGCTGTCGCGGTCAGCTCGCTGTGCCTGGGTCCAGTGCAGTTGAGGAAACGCGCCGTCGATCGCCTCCAGCACAGTCGCAAGCCGTTCCGGCGCTTCCGGATGGCCTGGGCCGGGCAGATGTTGCAAGCAGATTGGGTGAGTGTAGAGCAGCATGCTGAGAGTGAGATGTGGCCGGATTCTGGCCACGCAAGCGATGACAAAGCGACGATTCATGGTCCGTCGCCGGATTGGGTCGTAGCATAGCCCAGTGAGTTCCAGATAATCCCTCCGCCTATGGGAGAGATCGATGTGCCCCGATTTTCGTCGCACCGGCGCCCCGGAACTCGCTCCCCGATGTTCGGGGAGGGCGGGGTGGGGTTAGGGAGCCGATCTGTTCCTGCCCAGGGGCCTCGCGTAACGAGGTTCCTGGCTGGCTAGGGGAGCAGCAGACTTGTAGGGTGGACCTGTGGCCCACCGTCGGAGAGCCAATGGTGGGCCACAGGCCCACTCTGAGGTTCACGATCACCGGCCTGGCGTAGCTTCGCCCGACCCTCACCCCCGGCCCCCTCTCCCATGGGAGAAGGGAAAAGCAGCAGGAAGCGAAATGTCGAACGAACAAATGGATGTGTTGATTGTTGGCGGTGGCCTGGTGGGCTGCAGCCTGGCCATTGCCTTGGCCGAATCGCGCTGGAAGGTGGGCTTGGTGGAAAGCCAGGCCGGCGGCCAGGCGGCGCCCCCCAGCTTTGATGAACGCAATCTGGCCTTGGCGCGGGCAAGCTTGAATGCGCTGGGCGCGATGGGGGTGCTGGATCGGCTGCCGCGCTCGCCGGCAGCGATCGAGCAGATTCATATCAGCCGGCAAGGCGATCTTGGGGTCGTGCGACTGGCGGCCAGCGACTACGGCGTCGACGCCCTGGGCGGTGTGGTGATGGCGCGCGATCTTGGACTTGCGCTGCAGGCGCGCTGTGAGCAGCTCGGCACGCCGCGCTTCGCGCCCGCTACCTTGCAAGCGGCCGAGCCGATCGAGTCGGGCTGGCGGGTGACTCTGATTACGCCGCAGGGCGAGCAGCAGGTGCGGACTCGCCTGCTGGTGGGTGCCGATGGAACCGATAGTCGTGTGCGGCAGGCGCTCGATATCGGCGTGCAGACTCAGGATTATCAGCAAAGCCTGATCGTCTGCAGCGTGCAAAGCAGTCGTAAGCCCGATGGCCGGGCCTGGGAGCGTTTCAGCAGCACCGGGCCGGTCGCCTTGTTGCCGCGCAATGATGGGCGTTTCGGCGCGGTCTGTGGGGTGGCCAGCCACCAACTGGCTGAGCAGATGAAGCTCGATGATCAGGACTATCTCGAGTATCTGCAGCAACGTTTTGGTTGGCGCGCCGGGCGTTTTCTGGCGGTCGGCAAGCGGGTGGCCTATCCGCTGCGGGCGACGCTGGCCGAGCGATTGCTGGGGCCGCGTGCCGTACTGGTCGGCAATGCCGCGCAAACCGTGCATCCGCTGGGCGCACAGGGGTTCAATCTGGGGCTGCGTGATGCACTCAGTCTGGCTGAGTGCCTGGCCGAAACCGATGATCCGGGAAGTGAATCGATGTTGGAACGCTATGTTGAGAGACGCCGGCAGGACCGCGCATTGACTCTGGACTTCAGTCATGGCTTGGCACAATTGACCGCACGTGAGGGAGATGCCATGCATGCCGGACGCAGCCTGGCCCTGTTGCTGCTCGAACGCAGCGTTGCACTGAAGGCCAGGATGGCGGCTGGTGCCATGGGCTTTCGCGGCCAGGTGCCGGCGCTGGCGAGGGCCGCACGATGAGTCGTGCCGGCTCACGTCGCGAGGTGGCGGATGCCTTGGTGGTCGGCGCTGGTATCGTCGGCGCCGCAGCGGCGCTGGCCCTGGCCAAGCAAGGTCGGCGGGTTCAGCTGATCGAGCGTGCGGTGCCGCCGGCTTGGTCGGCCGAGCAGCCCGATCTGCGGGTGCTGGCTTTTGCGCCGGACAATGCTCGTCTGCTGGAACAACACGGCGTTTGGTCGGCGGTCGAGCCCTATGGCTGGCCCTACTATGCGATGCGAGTCTGGGATGCCGGTGGCGGCGGCGAGCTGCATTTCAGCGCCGAACAGGCCGGCCTGCCTGAACTCGGCTGGATTGCGCAGAACGCCCTGCTGGTCGATCGACTGTGGCAAGCAGTGCGCGCCGAAAGCGACATTCGAGTGCATTGTCCAGCCAGCGTGGTGACGCTGGAACAGGATGATCAGGAGGTGCGGATCGAACTGGATGACGGTCTGCGCCTGCGCGGCCATCTGTTGTTGGCGGCCGATGGCGCCGGCTCACCGCTGCGCGCAATGCTCGGCATCGAGTGTGACAGCCATGACTACCAGCAGAGTGGCCTGGTCGCCTATGTGGAGTCGGAACGCGATACCGAGCACACCTGCTATCAGCGCTTCCTGCCGAGCGGGCCGCTGGCTTTCTTGCCGGTGGCCAAAACCTGCAGTTCCATCGTGTGGTCGTTGCCCAGCGTGGAAGCCGAGCGTCTGTCAGCCCTGGAAGAGGGCGCGTTTGTCGATGAACTGGAGCGTGCCCTGGATGGTCGACTGGGGGGCCTGCGGCTGGTCTCGGCGCGGCGTAGCTTTCCCCTGCGCCGACAATTGGCCAAGACTTACCAGCAAGGCCGCTGCCTGTTGATCGGCGATGCCGCACACGTGGTGCATCCGCTGGCCGGTCAGGGTGTGAACCTGGGGCTGCGCGATGTGGCTGAATTGTTGGTCCGCACTCAGGGCCGCGACGACCTCGGTGACCCACACCGACTGGCCGCCATCGCCCGTCACCAGCGCTCGGCAAATGCAGTGGCCGCCTACAGCTTCGATGGCCTGAATCGGCTGTTCTCCAACGACGCACTGCTGCCGACCCTGCTGCGCGGCCCGGCACTCGGCCTGGTCGACAAGATCGCGCCCTTGAAGGCGATGTTCCTGCGCCGCGCGGTGGGCCGATAAGCGTTTTGGCAAGCACAGTCAGCCTTGACGTGTCGCTTCGCTCAGGCACCCTTCGGCAGGCTCAGGGTGCGCAAGTTCGGTCGCCGAACCATCGCTGAGCCTGTCGCACGGCCCTACGCTTCACCCATAGGGCGGGCGTTTGGCCCACGGCTTAGGTTGGGGGTTCGCTACCGCCACTCGCCTGTTCAGGGAATCTCGTTAGCCCGTGCGGCAATCTTAGCGCATAGTTCAATCGCCGCTGCCATGCTGGAGGCGTCGGCCTCGCCCTTGCCGGCCAGTTCCAGAGCGGTGCCGTGATCGACTGCGACACGAGGGTAGGGCAGGCCCAGGGTGATATTCACTGCGCGCTCGAAGCCGCTGAACTTCAGCACCGGCAGGCCTTGATCGTGGTACATGGCCAGCACGGCGTCAAAGTGGGTCAGCTTGCGCGGCAGGAAGGCGGTATCGGCCGGCAGCGGGTCGCTGAGTTGAAAGCCCTGCGTGCGCAGTCGCTCGATGACCGGGATCATCACCGCCTTTTCTTCGCTGCCGAGCAGGCCGTCTTCGCCGGCGTGCGGGTTCAAGCCGAGCACGGCGATGCGTGGTTTGCCGATACCGAACTGGCGGCGCAGGGCGCGATCGGTGATGCGGATGCAGCGTTCCAGCAGTGCCGGGGTGATCGCTTCGGGCACTTCGCGCAGCGGCAGGTGCGTGGTCGCCAGTGCAACTCTTAGTTCAGGCGAGGCCAGCATCATCACCACATCGGTGTGGGCCTGATCCGCCAGTAGCTCGGTGGTGCCGGTGTAGGCGATGCCACCCGCATTGATATTGGCCTTGTGTACCGGCCCGGTGACCATGCCTTGCAGCTCGCCGCCGATACAGGCCTGGCCAGCAGCCAACAGGGCATTGATGGTGGCGCGCGCGTTGTCGGGGTCGGGTCGACCCATCACCACCGGCTTGGACAGCGGGAACGGGGCCAAGGCCAGGGCGCCAGCGTGGCTCGGTGCATTGATGTCCAGCAGTTCCAGCGGAAGCTCAAACGCGGTGGCGGTGTCTTGCAACAGGCCCGGGTCGGCATAGGCGACCAGATCCACCGGCCAGTCGCGCTGGGCAAGTCGAACGCACAGTTCCGGGCCGATGCCGGCCGGTTCGCCGGGCACCAGGGCAATGCGTGGACGGGCGGGCATCAGCCCGCGCTCCGCCGCTGGGTTGGCAGGCGCGGCGTCTTGCGCGCGGCTGAGATGACCGCGGCGCGCCGCAGGTAGGCAGTCTGGATGGTGGCCTGGTGCGTGAGCAAGGCCGGATCCGGATCAGCTGCCGAGGCGTAGCTCGACGAAGCTTTCCTCACGCAGCTGACGCAGGAAGCGTTCCATTTCCTCGTCAGACTTGCGTCGGGCCAGCATCTCACGAGCGCGGTTGCGCTTGCTCTCTTCGGTGACGTCCTGCACGCGGCTTTCCAGACGTTGGATCAAATGCCAGCCGGCTTCGGTGCGGAACGGTTCTGAAACCTCACCGTCGCTCAACTGCAGCACTTGCTCACCCACTGCATTGCCCCAGGCGTAGGCATGGAACCAGCCCATGTCGCCGCCGGCGTTCTTGGTCATGGTGTCGTCGGACAATGTGCGCGCCAGATCCTCGAATTTCTCCCCAGCCTTGATGCGGGCGTGGATCTCGTCGATCTTTCGCTTGGCTTCATCCATGCTGACCAGATCGCCGGCACGAATCAGGATGTCGCGCGCTCGGTATTCGGTGACGGTTTCTTGCTGCTGCTGGTCGCGCGAGTCGATCAGCTTGAGCAGGTGATAACCGCTCTGGCCGCGAATCGGCGGGGTCAGGTCGCCCTTGCTCATGCCCTCGACGACGTTGGCGAACATCGGCGGCATCTCATCGAAGCTGCGCCAGCCGATATCGCCGCCTTCCAGCGCATTGGGTGCGTCGGAATAGCGAATGGCAGCGGCGCTGAACTCCATTTTCCCCGAAGTCACCAGATCGCGAACGCCCTCGGCCTTGGTCAGCGCGGTGCTGATTTGCTCCTGCGTGGCGCCGTCGGGCACCGCGATCAGGATCAGGCCGATGCGTACCTGGCCGGTCTTCATACTGTCACTGGCCAGAGCGATGTCGATTTCGGTGTCGGTGACATTGACGCGGTTCTGAATCACCGACTGACGCAAACGCTGACTGATGATCTCGTCACGCAGGTTGCGGCGGAACTCTGCGAAGTCCATGCCGTCGCGGGCCAGCTGCGCACGCATCTGTTCCGGAGTGATGCGGTTCTGTTGCGCAATCGAACGAATCGCCTGCTCCAATTCACCGTCGCCTACGCGGATCCCGCCGGCCTCGGCACGCTGCAGCTGCAATCGCAGCAGCACCAGTCGCTCCAGCACCTGCTTTTCAAGAATATTGCGCGGCGGTAGCTGAGCCTGACGATCGGCGTACTGGATCATGATGTTGCTAACGGCGGTATCCAATTCGCTACGCAGGATCACGTCCTCTTCCACCAGGGCGACAATGCTGTCGAGCTGATTGGAGACCAGCGCCTGGGCGCGGCCGGTGGGGGAATAGGCGAGCGCGGCCAGGGCAGCGCCCAGCAGGACGACAGACAAGGCACGCGGCAGCAGATTGAATGAATAATGTGTCATCGGCGGTCAGCCATTGGAAATCGAGGGATTGTGAGCGGCATTGAAGCGCGGCCTGCCTTGCTCGCAGCTGAGCGAAGGATCAGGCGGACGCTCGCGGGCGAAACTCAACTGGCTCTGGCATCGGCCTAGACGAATCACCGCCACTTGCTGAGTTTCATTAACGCGAATAGCCCAGCATAGCACGCTCCAGGAAGTCAGCCGCATCACGGCCGAAGCTGGCCAAGCCCTTGAGCTCCAGTTCGAAGAACAAGGCATTGTTCTTTTCGCCTTCGCGATTCCGCACATAGTGGCGACTCAACACGCGCACCGCGATGCAGCAGTCTTGCCACTCGAAACCGCCAAATGCCTCCAGCGTTGACCGATCGAGCAGGGAATAGTTCCAGCGTCCGACCAATCGCCACTGCCCCTGAATCGGCACGATAAAGGAACCGTCGAGCTGTTCCAGTTCGGTTCGACGATAGCGGTAGCTGAGGTTGGCCAGGGCGCCGTTATCGCCGCGCCAGCTCAGCCGCGTGCCGGAAACCGTGGTGCGATCGATCTGCGGATTCCACTGATAACCCAGACCCAGGCGCCAGTGCTGATTGAATACCAAGTCGGCAGTGGCGATGTAGTCGGAGCCGTCAGCATCGCTGCGGTAGCTCGGCTGGCTGCTGTTGGGAAGGGTGACCCGGCGGTCGTCGAAGTAGCGGATCTGGCCCAGGCTGAGCGCCAGACGCTCGCGGCCATTGGCCTGCTCAAACCAGCGGCTGGTCACAGCAATGGTGAGCTGGTCGGCATCGCCCTGGCGATCGGCCCCGCTGAAACGATTGGTTCGGAACAGAGAGTCGTAGCCGAAGGTCAGCTCGTCGGTATCGAACAGCGGAATATCGGTCTGGTCCTCATACGGGACGTGCAGATAGTAAAGTCGCGGCTGCAGCGTGTTCAGCATCGCGGTGCCGAACAGGTCGGTGTCGCGTTCGAAGTTCAGCGCCGCATCGAGGCTGGCAATCGCCGTGCTGCGGGTCGGTGAGCGGTCGTCGAACACCCGGCCGCTGGCGAAGCCACAGTCGGGAGTCTCCTCGCAGCGCCAGCCTCGGTCCAGCGAGTAGCCGGTGTGGCGCCAGGCCAGACGTGGCTTGAGGTAGCCGAAAGCGCGTTCCAGCGGCAACTCCAGCCACGGCTGCAGATCGTAGCGGCTAGCCCCTGGGCGGTCGTTGACGCTGCCGCCGTCAAACTCATGCTCGAAGCGCACAGCCTCAAGATCGGCGCCGTAGTGCAGCCCGCTGGTCCAGCGATTGAGGGAATAGCGGGCGCGCGGTAGCTGCCGGTACGGCGCGCTGCGGTCGGAGATGATCGGGTCGGTGACTTCCCAGTCACGTGCCTCAAGACTGGCCTGCCAGCCAATGCCGCGGCCGAACAGGCCGGCCTGACTTTGCAGCAGACTGGTGGCGCGGGTGCTCAGCGAGTCGCCAAAATCCTCGAAATAGCGATCGTCCGAGACATGATTGAGGTCGGCGTTGAAGGCCCAGTGTGGGCTATAGCGGTCGCTGTGGCGGATGCGCAGCGAGCCACGATCGCGGCCGGTCAGGTCGTCATCGGGCAGCCAGTCGCCATCGATCTGACTGCTGCTGGATTCGCCCAGGTGGCGCAGCTCCAGCCCCAACATCGCACCGCGGCGACCGAGAATGCGCGGGGTCAGGGTGGCGTCGTAGTTCGGCGCCAGATTGAGGTAGATCGGCTGGCGGATGTCGATGCCGGTGTCGTCGGCATAGCCGATGCTGGGGTAGAGCAGACCGGTCTTGCGATCGTCATTGAGGGGAAAACGCGCGTAGGGCAGCCACAGCACCGGCACCGAACCAATCCGCAGGCTGGCATTGCGCGCCACGCCGACACCATTCTGGTGGTCGAGCTTGAGAGACTTGGCGCGCAACAACCACTGCTGGTCGTCGGAATTGCAGGTGGTGTAGCTCAGCATGTCCAGCACGCTGGTCTCACCCTCGCGGCGCAGGCGCTCGGCCTGGCCATTGCCGCGCAGACCAATCAGGCGGTAATCGACCTGCTCCAGCTCGGTGCGCTCAGCATTCAGATTGCCCGAGGCACGCCCGGCCTGCAGTGCGACCGATGCATCCTGCAGCTGCACCTGACCTTCGGCGCTGAAATCCGAGCTTGAGTGCCGGTACTCGGCGCGGTCGGCGCGCAGCCGCTGGCCCGCTTGAGTCAGTTCGACATCGCCCTCGGCGCGGTACAGATCCTTGCCGCTGACATCAAAGCGCTCAGCATTCAGGCTGGGCGGCTCAGCATCGGCGGGCAGGGAGGTTTCCCAGGGAAAACTGATTCGCGGCCCGCACAACTGCCAGTCAGTGGGCGCTTCCGCGGCCATCACACTGGGACTTGCGAGCAGAGCTGCGATCAGCCAGGCCAGACGCTTGCCGACCAGGTCTCGGCACCCGCCGGGGGCGGCGAGCGAGACGGGCGGGCAATGGGTGTGCAACGCCGACGAGGCGGCAGGCGTGGAGCAGGGCATGGTGGTCATAGGCGCGCAAGCTTGCCGCAAGCGTCGTGATACGGCAATTGCGATCGCAGGCCGGCGCGCCTGCGGCAGCGCCTGGCCTGGCATTGGCGCGCCGCTCGCAGCAAGCAGTGCAGTACTCAATCGCGCTTCTTCAGCCTGGGTTTGCGTTTCGGCGCGGCCGCGGCGGGCGCCGCTTTGGTCGCTGCGGGCTTGCCTCGCTGGGAGCTCAATTTCGGCTTGGAACGCGAGCTGCCGGCAGCTTGCGTCTTGCTGCCGGTCTTGGCCAGCACGGATTCCAGCTCGCTCAGCGCCTCGCCGGTGTAGGTGGCCACGCGCTGCATGTGCGGCAGGCTGTCGCGGCAACCGGTGAAGCCGAAATTGAGGTGGCCGTCATAACTCTGGCAGGTAATGTTCAGGGCCTGACCGTGGGTCACCAGGGATACCGGGTACGACGCCTCCATCTTGGCGCCGCGGAAATACAGCGGCTTGTCCGGGCCCGGCACGTTCGAGATGGTGATGTTGAACATCGGCCGCGTGCGGCCGCCGACACCGGTCAGCAGCGAGGCCATGTACGGCGTCATCAGCAACAAGGTGTATTGCATCATGGCCTGCCGCGGCAGGCTCTGAACATGCTCTTTCGCCCGTCGCGTGGAAGCGCGGATGGCGTCCAGACGTTCCAGCGGGTCGGCAATGTCGGTGCCCAGGGTGGAAATGATGAAGGTAATGGCATTGCCGGAGTCATCGTCGTCGGAGGGGCGCACCGAGACCGGAATGCCCGCAGTCAAGGGCTTGTCCGGCAGCTCTCCGAGTTCATCCAAGAAGCGGCGCAGCGCGGCCCCACACAGGCACAGCACGACATCGTTCAAGGTGCAGTCGGCGGCTTTGGCCAGCGATTTCAGTCGTTCCAGCTCAAAACGCTGGGTAGCAAACCGGCGCGGGCCGCGAATTCGCCCGTTAAGTGCCGACACTGGAGCCTCAAACGGAATCCGCAGCACATCATTCTTGTTGCGCACCGCGCTGAACATGGTGCCGAAGGCGCGGGCAATGTCCGGCACGGTGCCGGCCTGGCCCTTGACCATTTCGATCAGGCCGGCGGCGGCCTGGGCCACGGTGGCGACCGGGTCTTCCTGCCGGGTCTTGCGCTTCTTCGGTTTGGCTGGCTTGTGCTCTGGCTTGATGGTCCAGAACGGAGCGAACTTCATGCTCGCTTTGGGGTCGTCCGACATCGCCCTAACAAGTAGCTTCACCCCTCCAATGCCATCCATCAACGAGTGGTGAACCTTGGTGTACAAGGCGAAGCGACCGCCTTCCAGTCCTTCGATCAGCTCGACTTCCCACGGCGGTCGGGTCAGGTCAAGCGGTTGGCTATGCAGGCGGGCGATCAGCTGACCGAGCTCGCGCTCGCCGCCCGGTGCGGGTAGTGCTGAGTGGTGCACGTGGTGCTCGAGGTCGATCTCGTCGACCTCTTCCCAGACCGGCACCAGGCCTTTGAACTTGGGCGATTTCAGGCGTCGGTTCCAGGGCGGCTGCACCGCGGAGGCGGAGCGGAAGTCGGCCATGATCTTCTTGATGAAATCGGGCGCGGCGCCGTCGGGCAGGCTGAAAGGCATCAAGGCGCCGACGTGCATCGGTGTCTCGTGCGACTCGACCAGCAGCCAGGAGGCATCCAGAAGGTTCAAGGTGCGGTTCGCCATCCGTCATTCCTTATCGTAGAGATCCCCTCAACCGTTCTGACTGTAGCAGGTTACTCGGGCGGGATTGCGCCGGATAAGGCGGCCAAAGGGCGGGGAGGTTTGATCGGGCTGTGCGACCCGCCAACAGCCGCTTGCCGAAGTCTCTCTACACGCCGCCGCGTCAATCGAGTCGCGTATGATCGAGCGGCAGCTCTTTGGCATCGTGCGAGCTGCGGCTTGCAGTGGCGAATGGCAGGAGCCCGCCGATGAAGGCAGTTCGCGTCGAACCGTGCTGTGCTCACCCTCGGCCTGCCGAGGCGCGGCGCGCTTGAGGTTCGCGACCGTCCTCCACGGCAGAGCACTGGGGCGCCGCTTGAACAGCGCCGCGCGGCGGCCCCTGGTCGCCCTGTTCATGCTGCTTCTCGCCCTGTCCTCGGGCCCGGCTCTTGCTGCGGAAGCTGTCATGGTTTCGGCTGAACTCGAAGACCAGCCGATCGTGCAGCAGGCCGCAATTTTCCGCACTGACGGCCAGGCTATCGACGCCAAATCCCTGCTCACTGCCGAGGATCCGATGTCCTTCGCGCTGAGCATGGGAGCGCAGCCGGGGGCGCCCAATGCCGGCTACAGTCGGCAGGTTTCCTGGCTGGTAGTGGAGCTTTCGAATCCAGCCTCGACACCGCTGGCGCGCTATGTGGTGCTGCGCCGCGGGGCCAAACATCAGGTTGATGCGATGCTTGCCACCGACGCTGCGCAAGGCTTCAGTCGGCTGTCCCAGCGGCCGGCGTCGCGCCATTACGTTGCCCCGATGAGCATTGCAGCCGGCGACCGGGTTCGCTTGCTGCTGCGGGTGGAATCCTTCACCGGCTTGTCCCTCGATCTGCATCTGTGGTCGGAATCGAAACTGCAACGTGAGGCCTTGCTGGCCAACTGGCTGCTGGGCAGCATGCACGGGGCGCAGTTCGTGCTGGGCCTGTACATGCTGTTCCTGTTCAGTGGCAGCCGGGATCTGCGCTACCTGCTGACCGCCGCTACCGCCATGTGCAATGCGGTGTACCAGTCGCATTTCGAAGGCACGGCGTTTGCGGCGGTGTGGGGTACGGCCGATCTTTCCGTCTCGGCCTTGAGTTTCCTGATGGGCGGAGTCGCCAGCGCCTGCAACCTCGCGCTGTTGCGGGCCATGATCGCAAGCCGGCGGTGGCTGCCGCGCATCGACCGCTATTTCCTCTTTCCTGCGGTGCTCGCTTTCCTGTGTCTGGCGCTGAGCTGGAGTGTGGCGCCGGTGGCGGTGAACAGGATCAATGCCTTGCTGCACATGGTCAGCGGCCTGATGATTCTTGCTGCCGTTGCGACCGTGTACCTGCGTGGCCAGGTGCGCATCAAGTCTTACTTGATCGGCGTACTGCTCAACCTGCTGGTGTTGTTGTTCTTCGTCGGCAAACAGGCCGGCTGGGTCAGCGACAATCCGGCCTTCGACTGGCTGCTGCCGCTGATCAGTCTGGTTGCAACGATCTTGTTTTCGGTCGCCGTCGCTGAGCGCTTTCGTTCCGAGCTGGAGGCCAATCGCCAAGCCATTCAACGCAATGAAGCTCGGTTGAGCGACATGGTGGAGGCGCGCACCGCTGAGCTGTCCACAGCCAAGGAAACCGCTGAGAAAGCGCTGCTGCACCTGATCGATACGCAAAAGCAGTTGGTTCAATCGGCCAAGCTGGCCTCGCTGGGCCAGCTGGTAGCCGGAGTTGCCCACGAGATCAATACGCCGGTCGGTGTTGCCCTGACTGCCAGTTCCCACCTCAGCGCGGCCACGCGCGAGGCGCGTGCCGAGCTGCAGCAGGCGACGATGACCAAGACCGGGCTGAATCGATATTTCGAGCTGGCGCAGGAGTCCAGCGGCATGATCGAGCGCAATCTCGATCGTGCCGCGCGTCTGGTGCAAAGCTTCAAGCAAGTATCGGTGGATCGTTCGAATGACCTGGCGCGCGAGATCGACCTGCGTCAGTTCATCGACGAATTGCTGGCCAGTTCGGCCAGCCTGTGGCGTGGGCGCCCGATCGAAGTGAATGCCGATGTCCCCGACGAGTTGCACGTGTTGACCTACCCGGGGTCGCTTGGCCAGGTGTTGATCAATCTGCTGCAGAATGCCTTGATTCACGGACTGGCAGCATCCAGTGCCGGCGTGATTACCGTGTCGGCCCGGCGTCGCGCGCAGGGTGGCGTGCTGCTTGAATGCCACGACAATGGCGAGGGCATCCGAGCCGAGCATCTATCGCAGATCTTCGAGCCATTCTTCACCACGCGTCGCAATCGTGGCGGTACCGGGCTGGGCTTGCATATCGTCCATAATCTGGTGACACACAAGCTATGCGGCGAGATTCGGGTTGAAAGTGAGCCGGGCAAAGGCACCCGGGTGCAAATCGAGTTGCCCGATCGGGTCGATATCGACTCCGAATAGAATGGCCGCGTACGGCGGAGTTGAGTTTGCGGTGGAACGACAAGTTGTTTGGCGCTGAGCATCTGGCGCTGCGTGACTCCATGGGAGCGGATTGATGAGCAAGACCGAGGAACAATGGAAGGCGGAGCTGACGCCTGAACAATATGCTGTGTGCCGCTGCTCGGCCACCGAGCGGGCGTTCACCGGCAAGTACTGGGATCACAAGGCTGATGGCCATTACCTCTGCGTGGCCTGCCACGCCGAGCTGTTCGACTCGACGCACAAGTACGATTCCGGTTCGGGCTGGCCAAGCTATTGGCAGCCGTTGAACAAGGCCGCGGTCAGCGAACACTTCGATGAAAGCCATGGCATGCGGCGAGTGGAAGTGCGCTGTGCCCGCTGCGACAGTCATCTCGGGCATGTGTTTCCGGACGGCCCGAAGCCCACCGGCCTGCGCTACTGCATCAATTCGGCGGCGCTGGAGTTTCGCTCGCGTGACCAGGTCGATTGAGTGTGGCAAACCGAGCTGAGTGCGGGGCAGTCCCATGAATGCGCTGGATCTGATCCAGCTTGGCCTGGTATTCCTGCTCGGACTGGCCTGCGAAACCCTGGGCCGCCGTACCCGCCTGCCCAAGGTGACTCTGCTGCTGCTACTCGGCCTCGTGCTCGGGCCGCAGGGCATGGCGCTGATCGAGCAAAGCTGGCTGAAGCATTTCGAGCTGATCGCCGCACTGGCCTTGACCATGGTCGGATTCCTGCTTGGCGGCAAGCTGGTCGGCCTGACCGGGCAAGGCGCTGCGGGTCTGGCGTTGCGTCATTCCCTGATGATCAGCGTGGTGACTTTCGTTGTGGTGGGGGTCGGACTCTGGTTGATCGGCGTGCCGCCCTTGTTGGCATCGCTGCTGGCCAGCGTCGCCTTGGCCACTGATCCCGCGGCGGTGCTCGACGTCAGTCGTGAGCATGGCGGTCAGTCCTATTTTGGTCGCATGCTGCTGGGCATCGTTGCCCTGGATGATGCCTGGGGACTGTTGATCTTTTCGGCCGTCCTGGTGGTGCTGAGTGCGCTGTTTCTGCCCAGCGCCGAGTTCGGTTCACTGTTCCATGTACTGCGCGATCTGGGTGGGTCCTTGCTGCTCGGGCTGGCGCTTGGTTTTCCGCTCAGCGCCATCACCGGGCGGATCAAGAAAGGCGAGGCCACCACCATCGAAGCAATTGCCGTGGTCTTGCTGTGTTGCGGTCTCAGTCTTTACCTGCAGGTGTCCTTCATCCTGACCGCAATGGTGATGGGCTATGTGATCGCCCGTTTCGCCAGGCACCATCAGCAGAGCTTTCATGAGATCGAACACCTCGAATGGCCGCTATTGCTGCTGTTCTTCATCATGGTGGGCGCCAGCTTTCAGCTCAATGGTCTGGCCACCTTGGGAGTGATCGGCCTGGGCTATGTGGGCCTTCGTGTGCTGGGGCGCTGGCTCGGTGGATTGCTTTGCCTGGGCGATCAGCGCCTTGGGCCAAGTTCGCGGCGTTGGCTGGGGCTGGCCTTGCTGCCGCAGGCCGGGGTGGCGATCGGCGTTGCTCTGTTGGCGGCCCAGCGCTTTCCCGACCAACGCTCTAAGTTGTTGCCGGTGGTGATGGCGGCCGTGGTGCTATTCGAGCTGGTTGGTCCGGTCATCACCCGTCTGGCGATGCGTCGCTCACAGTCGGCCGGCTGAACGCAAGAAACCGGGCCGCTTCAAACTGGTCCAGCTAATCCGTACAATATTAGTACGAATTAGCCCGCAGCCCGACTGCCAGCCATGTTTCGAATCAGCAAGCTCACCGACTACGCCACCGCCGTGCTCACTTTGCTGGCCCAGAAGCCGGCCGACGTGCACAGCGCTTCGGAACTGGCCCAACGCGCCCACCTGGAGTTGCCGACGGTCAGCAAGTTGTTGAAAACCTTGGCCGGAGCCGGGCTGGTCCAGAGCTTTCGTGGCGCCAATGGCGGTTACCGCCTGGCTCGGTCGGCTGAGCAGATCAGCGTCGCCGAGATCATCGCTGCGATGGAGGGACCGATCGGGGTGACCGAATGCAGCGTGGATGCTGGCATCTGCGATCACGAACCGCACTGTGGCGTGAGTGGAAACTGGCGCCGGATCAGCGATGTGGTGGAACAGGCGCTGCGCGGAATTCGTTTGTCTGACATGTGCCGGTCGGCCGAAACGCCAAGCCGGCACCCGCACCTGATCCCGAGCCAGCTTGCCGATGGATGATTGCAATGGCCACTGAAAACCTTGAAATCGAAGCTGCCTTGTCGCGCCGCTACAGCGCCGGCTTTGTTACCGATATCGAATCCGACTACCTGCCCCCGGGCCTTAACGAGGACGTTGTGCGCTGGATATCTGCGCGCAAGAACGAGCCCGAATGGATGACCGAGTGGCGCCTGGGTGCCTATCGGCGCTGGCTGAAGATGACACCGCCGGACTGGGCCAAGCTGAGACTGTCGCCGATTGACTATCAGGCGATCAGCTACTTCGCTGCGCCGAAGGAAAAGTACAAGTCGTTGGACGAGGTTGATCCGAAGCTGCTGGAAACCTATGAAAAGCTCGGCGTGCCCCTGCATGAGCGGGCCAAGCTGGCTGGCGTAGCGGTGGATGCGGTGTTCGATTCGGTATCGGTCGGCACCACCTTCAAGAAGGAGCTGGCCGAAGCCGGAGTCATTTTCTGCAGCTTCTCAGAAGCGGTGCAGGAGCATCCCGAATTGGTCCGGCAATACCTGGGCACGGTGGTTCCGCAGGGTGACAACTACTTTGCGGCCTTGAATTCGGCGGTGTTTTCCGATGGCAGTTTTGTATTCATACCCAAGGGCACGCGTTGCCCGATGGAACTTAGCACCTACTTCCGCATCAATGCTGCCGAGACCGGGCAGTTCGAGCGCACTCTGATCATTGCCGAGGAAGGCAGCTACGTCAGTTACCTGGAAGGCTGCACGGCGCCAATGCGCGACGAGAACCAGCTGCATGCTGCGGTGGTGGAACTGGTGGCTCTGGACCGTGCCGAGATCAAGTACAGCACGGTGCAGAACTGGTACCCGGGCGATGAGGAAGGCCGCGGCGGTATCTACAATTTCGTCACCAAGCGCGGCGAGTGCCGCGGCGTGAAGTCGAAGATCAGCTGGACCCAGGTCGAAACCGGCTCGGCCATCACCTGGAAGTACCCCAGCTGCGTGCTGCTCGGCGATGACAGCGTCGGCGAGTTCTACTCGGTGGCTCTGACACACCACTGTCAGCAGGCCGATACCGGCACCAAGATGATTCACGTCGGCAAGAACACCAAGAGCAAGATCATCAGCAAGGGCATCAGCGCAGGTCGCGGGCAGAACAGCTATCGTGGCCTGGTGCGGGTGGAGAAGAGTGCTGAGAACGCGCGCAACTACACCCAGTGTGACTCGTTGCTGATCGGCAAGCGCTGTGGTGCGCACACCTTTCCGTACATCGAGGTCAAGCACCCCAGCGCCACTGTCGAGCACGAGGCGACAACCTCGAAGATTTCCGAGGACCAGTTGTTCTACTGCCTGTCACGTGGCATCGGTGAAGAGGATGCCGTCTCCATGATCGTCGATGGCTTCTGCAAGCAGGTGTTCCGTGAGCTTCCGATGGAATTCGCTGTTGAAGCGAAGAAGTTGCTGGAAGTCAGTCTGGAGGGCGCGGTCGGATGAGTACGGTCGATTGGGTCGCCAGCACTGGCGTCTCTGTGCTACTGCTGGCTTTCTTTCTCAACCAGATCGGCCGGCTGGGCGATCACTCGCCAACCTTCCTGTGGATGAACTTCATTGGCGCCGGCATCGCCAGCTTCGCCGCCTGGCTGGGCGGGATCATTCCGTTTGTGGTCCTGGAAGGCGTGTGGTGCCTGGTGGCCGGCTGGGGCTTGTTGCGGCTGGCCGGACGACGCAAGGCGGTGGGGGCGTGAGTCGCTCACTGGCAACCGCCCACACGGTCTTCCCCTGCGGCGCTTTGCGCCGCAAGAGGAGTGGGCCGCTGCCCGGCTTTCGTAGGGTGGGCGTGTCGCCCACCCAACCAAACGTTAAGCATGGTGGGCCACAGGCCCACCCTACAGCTTGCGGCCGGTTGGACCGCAAGGGGAGGGGTGGACAGCTGCCCGGCTTTCGTAGGGTGGGCGTATCGCCCACCGTCCTGTCATTTCATGGTGGGCCACAGGCCCACCCTACAACAGCGTTTTGAGCGCGCGTAGAGTCAAACATCATGCTGAAAATTTCTGATCTCCACGTCCGGCTGGGCGAGCGTGACATCCTCAAGGGTCTGAATCTCGACGTTAAAGCGGGCGAGGTACATGCCATCATGGGGCCGAATGGCGCTGGCAAGAGCACGCTGGGTTATTTACTGAGCGGGCGCGAAGGCTATGAGGCGGCCGGTGGTCAGGTCGAGTTCGATGGTCAGGACCTGCTGGCCATGGAGCCCGAACAGCGCGCGGCGGCTGGCGTGTTCCTGGCCTTCCAGTACCCGGTGGAGATTCCCGGCGTCAACAACACTTATTTCTTGCGCGCGGCCTACAACGCGCAGCGCAAGGCGCGCGGCGAGAGTGAACTTGACTCGATGCAGTTTCTTAAGCGCGTGCGCGAGAAACTCTCGGTGCTGCACCTGAAGGATGAGCTCTTGCATCGCGGTGTCAACGAAGGGTTCTCAGGCGGTGAGAAGAAGCGCAACGAGATCTTTCAGCTAGCGGTGCTGGAGCCCAGACTGGCCATTCTGGATGAGACCGATTCCGGGCTGGATATTGATGCGCTGAAAGCGGTGGCCGATGGCGTGAATACGCTGCGCTCGCCGGATCGTGCCTTCGTTGTGATCACCCACTATCAACGCCTGCTCGAATACATCAAGCCTGATGTGGTGCACGTGCTGGCCGAGGGCCGGATTGTCGAAACCGGCGGGCCGGAGCTGGCCTTGCAACTAGAACAACATGGCTATGCCTGGTTGCGCGACCGGGTGGCCCCGAGCGCGGCATGAGTGTGGCCATGAGCGAGCTGATTGAATCCTTCCGCACCGCCCACGGCGGATTACCAAGCCAGCCGCAGGCCTTGGTTGGCCTGCGGCAGTCGGCGCTGGACGCGCTGATCGATGCCGGTCTGCCCGGCCCGCGCAGTGAAGCCTGGAAATACACGTCCCTGCGTGCGCTGGCGCGGCATCGATTTCAACCGGCGGCAGAAGCCCTGGCCGATGCGGAACTGCGCGCCCTGGTCGAAAACATTCCTGGGCCACGCGCAGTCTTCGTCAATGGGCGATTCAACGATGCGTTGAGTGCGCTGGAGGGCTTGCCCGAGAGCTTTGAAGCTCGCTCGATGGCCGCCGCGCTGCAGGCCGGCGATGCCGATGCAGTGGGTGCTTTTGCCCGCCCAAGCGTCGATGGCAGCGCCGTGTTTGCGCTGGCCAACTCGGCCTTGGCGATCGATGGGCTGCTATTGAAGCTGGCGCCCGGCAGCCAGCATAGCCAACCGATTCATCTGGTGCAGATCAGTGACAGTCGTGTCGTGCCGGTGACAACCACCGGGCCGGCGGCGGGCATTGCCTGGCATCTTCGCCACCAGTTTGTACTGGGCGAAGGGGCCGAGGCTTGCCTGGTGCAGCATGAGCTCAGCCTGGGCCAGGGGCTGGCCTTGGGCACCACGGTTTGCCAGCTTGATTTGGCCAGGTCTGCGGCTTTCCAGCAGATACGCTTGCAGCAGTTGGGTGCCGGTTGTTCGCACTTCTTGCGCGATGACGTGACCCAGCGTGGCGAATCGCGTTATCGGCGGCTTGATCTGGAACTGGGGCAGGGCCTGTCACGGCATGAACTCGGGGTTCAGTTGGCCGACGCCGGTGCGGTGTTGCAGGCCGATGGTGTGCTGCTCGGCACTGGCAGCGCGCATTGTGACACTCGACTGGGCATCGTGCATGCGGCTGGCGATACGCGTTGCGATCTGACCTGGCGCGGCCTCAGCCGCGATCGCTCGCGGGTAGCCTTCCATGGCGGCATCACCATCGACGCCGGTGCCGACGGCAGCGAAGCGATGCTGTCGAACAAGAATCTGTTGCTGTCCGAGCACGCCGAAGTCGATACCCAGCCGGTGCTGGTGATTCACGCCGACGAAGTAAAGGCCGCGCATGGCGCGACGGTGGGTCGGCTCGATCCGACCGCACTGTTCTATCTACGCTCGCGTGGCCTGCCGGTCGAGCAGGCGCGGCGTCTGCTTACCGCAGCGTTTTGTCGCGAGCTGTTGGCCCAGGTCGACAATGAAACTCTGCGACAAGACTTGATCGATCGGCTGGACGCCGCCTTGGCTCGGGAGGATCTGCCGTGAGCAAAGACTGGCAGGCCATCCGCAATGAGTTTCCGCTACTCAGCCGCAGCGTGCATGGCAAGCCGCTGATCTATCTCGACTCTGCCAATACCGCGCAGAAGCCGGCGGCGGTGATCGAGGCGGTCGATGAGTTCTATCGTCTGCATAACGCCAACGTCAGTCGCGCCGTGCACGCGCTTGGTACCGAGGCAACTGAAGCTTACGAGGGCGCACGCGGCAAGCTGGCGCGCTTTCTCGGTGTTCAGAGCGATGATCTGGTGCTGTGCAGTGGCACCACCATGGCGATCAACCTGGTCGCTTACAGTTTCGCCCTGCCGCGGCTGCAGCCGGGCGATCAGATCCTGATCAGCCGGATGGAGCACCACGCCAATATCGTGCCCTGGCAGCTGGTTGCCGAGCGCAGTGGCGCCAGCGTGGTGCCGGTGGAGATCTTCGAGTCGGGTGAACTCGATCTCGATGACCTGCAGCGCAAGTTGCAGGGCCCGGCGAAGATCCTCGCCCTGACTCATGTGTCCAATGTACTGGGCACGGTGAACCCGATCCGTGAAGTGTGTCGGCTGGCGCGCAAACACGGTGTGGTGACGGTGATCGATGGTTCACAGGCGGCACCGCACCGGCCGGTCGATATCGCCAGTCTGGGTTGCGATTTTTATGCCATCACCGGCCACAAGATGTGTGGCCCCACCGGCACCGGCGCCTTGTGGGCGCGCCAGGAGCATTGGCAGGCGATGCCGCCGTTTATCGGCGGCGGCGAGATGATCAAGGAGGTGCGTTTTGAGCGCACCGTATTCAATGACCCGCCGCACAAGTTCGAGGCCGGCACGCCGAATATCGCCGGCTTTATTGGCCTGGGCGCCGCCGTCGATTGGCTGAGCGCGATCGGCATGAGCGAGATCGAACAACGCGAGCGCGAGTTGCTCGAATACGCCACCGCCAGATTCGATGCCATATCGGGCCTGCGGGTGTACGGCCGAGCCGCAGAGAAGGCCGCCATTCTGAGCTTTCTGATCGAAGGCGCACACGCCCACGACCTGGCTACCTTGCTCGACCTGGAAGGCGTGGCCCTGCGTTCGGGCCACCACTGTGCGCATCCATTGATGCACTATTTTGGTGTGCCGGCCACCTGTCGGGCGTCCTTGGCGTTCTGGAATACCGAGGACGAAATCGACCGGGCGGTGGCCGCCATCGATAAAGTCAGAACCATGCTGGCCTGAGCCGGCAAGCCGGAGTGCCGAATGTCGACCATTGCAAGCCATAGCGAAGCCTTGAGTTATCGCGCTGCCACCGAGGCTGATATCGAGGCCCTGGTACCCCTGGTCACCAGCGCTTATCGCGGCGAGGCCAGTCGTCAGGGCTGGACCACCGAGGCAGACATCCTCGATGGCAACCGGATCGATCCCGAAGTGCTGCGGGGAGACATCCTGCGGCCACGCTCACAAGTGCTGATTGCCGAACGCGGCGGCGACATGCTGGCCTGCGCCCATGTCTGTGACGAAGAGGGTGTCGGCTACTTCGGTATGTTCGCGGTCAAGCCAACCTTGCAAGGCAGCGGTGTCGGCCGCGCGGTGCTGGCCGAGGCCGAGCGGCTGGCTCGCGAGGAATGGGGGCTATCGATCATGCGCATGACGGTGATCGATCTGCGCGAGGAGCTGATCGCCTGGTACGAACGCCGGGGCTATCGTCGCACCGGCATCAAGAAGCCGTTCCCGGCCACCGACCCGCGCTTTGGTCTGCCCAAGCGTGATGACCTGCGCTTCGAGGTGTTGGAGAAGACCCTGTGAGTGAATCCGTGGCCCAGGAGTGGCAAGACGTCTGCGCCAGCCAGGATATCCTGCCCGGTG
Organism: Pseudomarimonas arenosa; assembly: GCF_014841215.1. Taxonomy (GTDB): domain Bacteria; phylum Pseudomonadota; class Gammaproteobacteria; order Xanthomonadales; family Xanthomonadaceae; genus Pseudomarimonas; species Pseudomarimonas arenosa. The sequence goes on along the minus strand of NZ_JACYTR010000015.1, from coordinate 7,447 downwards.
AGATGCAGGTGCACTGGGTCGGCGATACGCCGGTCTGTCTGATCAACTATGAGGGCGATCTGTACGCGCTGGAAGACCGCTGCAGTCACGAAGATTTCGAACTCTCACAGGGCGAATTCGACCCGCTGGCCGGCACCGTCGAATGCGTGCTGCACGGCGCCAAGTTCGATGTCACCAATGGTCACCCGCTGTGCGCCCCGGCCTATCGCTCGGTGCTGCGCTTTGCGGTGAAGCGCGAGAACGGCCGGGTGTGGGTGGGCAAGACGCCGCTGTAACCCGTTGACGGCTGCTAGCGCGCTGGCTCGCCACAGATTGAGTGCAGGGGCCAGGGCCCAGGGAATGCCGGCGCCCTTGAGCAAGCGGCCAATCAGTGGTCCACTGATGCTCTGAATCGCGGAATGGATGCCAGTGATGCACGTGCCGCAAGCCCGTCTGGATGGCGCCCGACTGTCGCTCAACTGGGGCTATTTGCAGGCCATTGCGCGTGGCCAGAGTGCGATCGATCTGCGCGGCATGGCCCTGCGCGACGGCGAGGATGCGCGGCGTTTTGCTTCCGAGTATGGATTCGATCTTGATGATCCGCTGCACCGCAGCTGGATTCGCCGTGTGCATCGCGAGGCTCTGGACTTCATCCGTAGTCAGCTGCTCGATTCGGCCAGCTGCGATCTGATTCCCAGCGAGATCGCCAATCCGGTGGATGAGGTCGATCTGCTGGTGCATGCCTCACGCTATTCGAAGAGCCGCAGCACCCGGCGCCTGTGGAGTTGCGCCGTGCTGAAGGTGATGCACGCGCTGTTCTACATCGACAACAACATCAAGTTGCGCCATTTCGACGCAATCAGACAGCAGGTGTTTGAGTCCTTCGAACAGGTCGTGCTGCGCGATGGCGAGGCCGCCTTCCTCAGCGACGGTGAAATCTGCCTGCCTCTGTTGCACTACGAGAAGAAGAGCAACAAGAGCCGCCACAGCATCTTGCTCAAGCTGCTGCAGAAGCCCTCCTATGTGGCCGAAGACATCCACGATCATCTCGGTGTGCGGATGGTGTTTGAGACACGCACCGAATGCTTGCTGGCCCTGCGCGTACTGCAGCGGGCGCAGCTGCTGTCGGCGATCAATATCGAATCGCACCGGGTGCGCAACAACCTGATCGATCTGGATGTGGCGCGCGAAGTGTTTGCCCACCATCGGCAACAAATGGAGCAATCGCAAGGCTACCCGCTTGAACTGTTGAAGCGGATGGATGCGCAATTGATCGAGCGATCAGAGGCGGCCGAGCGCCAGGACAATCCGCACAGCAGCTCGGGCTACCGTAGCGTTCAGCTCACCGTGCGGCGCATGATTCATCTGCCCGACGCCGGGCTCAGCATGGATGCCGACTGGGTCGATCGAGAAGGTGGGGCCGATCGGCGCCGCCATGGCGAGATGAGTTTTTACTTCAACTACGAAATTCAGATGATGGACCGGCAGAGTTATCAGGCCTCGACCTCAGGGCCGGCCAGCCATGGCGCCTACAAGCAGCGGCAGATCGCCACTGCCCGCAAGCGTGTGCTGGGTGCCGAACTCGAGTATTGGGTTGCTCGTCAGGTTCAGGCTTCACCCTCAGACTCTGGCACATAGCCCTGAGGCCTGTCCGCGCCCTCGCCGAACAGGAACTTCTCCATTTCGCTGGCCAGAAAGGCGCGTGCCTTGGGGTCCATCGGCGAAATGCGGTTCTCATTGATCAACATCGTCTGGTGCGCCAGCCATTCCTGCCAGGCCGGTTTGCCGATTTCATTGAACACCCGTTGGCCCAGCGGACCCGGCCAGGGCACGAAGTCAAGGCCCTCGGCATCCTTTTGCTGCTTCTTGCAAAACACGGTTCGACTCATGGTGGAACTCCTGGTTTCAAGGCGAATTATTGATTCGGCAACTTGAAGTTTGAACATCCTGTTCAAACATCAAGTCCCGCGCGTCGACCCGGCCAATAAAACATCAATTGGCCGGGTCAATAAGATGGGTGGCGACCAGACGCCGAATCGGTGCCGGCAGGCCAAGCTTGGCGATGTCGCCGCGGCTACACCAGCGCATGCCGCTGAAGCACGCTGTTTCGGAATAGTCCCCGCTGCGTTCGTTGACGCGATGCGGAACTCGGGCGACCCGCGGCCGCAGTTGCAGATGATAGTGGCTGAAGCTGTGATCAACAGCAGGCAGCTCGGATTCAAGCGCGCGTGCACCGAACTGCAGCAGAAACGCATCGGCGGCGTCGAGGTCGGAGAACTCCGGCAGACTCCACAGGCCATTCCACACACCTGGGCCGTCGCGACGCTGCAGCAGCAGGTGTTGGTCGGCATCCTGCAATAGCACCACCACGCAATGGCGTCGCGGCAGCTCGCGCTTGGGGCGCGCGGTGGGGACCTCGGCGACGCGCGATTGAGCGAACGCCAGGCAGTCAGAGCGGAATGGGCAATGGCCGCAGTCAGGCCGGCTTCGGCGGCACAAGGTGGCGCCGAAATCCATGATGGCCTGCGTATAGTCGGCTGGCCGGATGTCGCCCATCAGGGCTTCGGCGACCTGCCAGAGTTGCTTTTCCACAGCCGGCAGGCCGGGCCATTGTTCGATCGCCAACAGTCGGCACAGCACACGTTTGACATTGCCATCGAGAATCGCCGCCGGGCGATCGAAGGCCTGCGACAGGATCGCCGCCGCGGTGGAGCGACCAATGCCGGGCAGACTGCACAGTGCGTCGATATCGTCGGGCAAACGCCCTGCATGCTCCTCCACACAGCGTTGCGCTGCCGCATGCAGATTGCGTGCGCGGCTGTAGTAGCCGAGCCCCGCCCACAGTGCCAGCACATCATCACGTTGAGCGGCGGCCAGGCAGGGCAGATCGGGAAAACGCGCGACGAAGCGCTGGAAATAGGGCACCACGGTGGCGACCTGGGTTTGCTGCAGCATGATCTCCGACAGCCACACCCGGTAAGGCGTGCGCGGATGCTGCCAGGGCAGGTCGTGGCGGCCATGCTGATCGAACCAGGTCAGCAGGCGATCGGCAAACCGCGGGCGCAGATGGTTGAGGCCGTCCGTCATGGCTTGTTCTTTGCCTTAGCCTTGGTAGGGTCGGATGCCGGTTCTGCCTCGATCGCTTCGATCCGCAGCCCTTGCAGCTGCTGGCCTTTCAGCTGCAGCGAGCGAAGCTCGGCATGGATGTCGATCGGCGGCGGCAGCCCTGCGTTGCGCTGTTCGCGCCACCAGTGCTGCAATTCAGGCAACGCAGCGCTGAGGCGCAGGCTGCGATTCGGCCCGCTCAGAGCCAGTGTCATGCGTGCTGCGGGCCGGCTGGCGTAGTTCAGACTTGCTCGCTCAGGTTCGACCTGACTTAGCGCATCATTCCACTCCTGCTCGCTGAGCAGGGGCAGTGGATCGCCCATTTGTTGGCCCAGTAGTTGGCCCAGCATGGCGCTGCGAGAAGGCCAATCGCCGGGCCAATGGCCGAGCTCGATCTCGAAGACAAACTCGCTCTGCAAGGCCGGGTCGATTCTTAACTGGCCGCTCGAACGCAGCACATCACCGTCGGCGTCTTGCAGCGCCCAGGTCATGGCATTCAGCCTGAGATCGCCGTCAGCGGTGCCGAGTTCGGCCTCTGCCCGCAGGGAAAACGGCAAGCTGAGAGCGTCGGCATGGTGCAGTCGTCCATCGAGTCGTAGATGATTGATCACGGCATCGGCCAGCGGCTCGAGCTCAGCGCTGTCAACTTGCAAGGTTTGATCCTGGAAGGTCACTCGCAGGTCGCGAAGCTCGATGTAGCGGAAGGTCGGGATCACCCACGGGCGTGGTGGGCCGGCCTCATCGCTGCCGGCCATAGGGGCGGATTGAGCGAACGCCGGCCAGTCAAGCTCAATCTGGCTGGCGCGAATCTCCTCGACCTGCCAGTCCTGCCACAAGGCCTGCAGTGGAACTCGGATGCGCAGTTCGCCGACGCTGGCAAGCGGCTGCGCGACAGCGGGATGGCTGACCCGCAGCTGATCGATGCTGAGCTGTATTCCCGGCCACAGATGCAGCTTGGCTGGCCGTTCGCTGCGCAGCTGCAGTCCGGTTTCGGCTTCCGCCCGAGCGAGCAACCAGGCACCCAGGCGGGCAGGGTCAAGCAAGTAGTTAAGGGCGGCCAATGCCGTGGCACTGACGACGATCAGTCCGAGCAGCCAGCGCACCCAGCGTGACTGGCGTCGGTGACTCGCTGAACCGGTGGAGCCGGAGGCTCTCGGCATACTCGAAGCGCTTAGCCGGCGACGTCCAACAGATGGTCGGGAAGCAGGGCGCCGACGAAGGCATCGGCGTCGAAGCTACGCAGATCGTGCACCTTCTCGCCCAGACCGACGAATCGAATCGGTATGCCGAATTCGCGCGCCAGGGCGAAGATCACGCCGCCTTTGGCACTGCCGTCGAGCTTGGTGACCACCAGACCGGTAACTGCCACGGCCTTGCTGAATTGCCGCACTTGATGCACCGCGTTCTGACCGGTGGTGCCGTCAATCACCAGTAACACCTCGTGCGGCGCTCCCGCATCGAGCTTGCCCAGTACCCGCTTCACCTTGGCCAATTCGTCCATCAGGCCGGCCTGCGTATGCAAGCGGCCGGCGGTGTCGGCGATCAGGATGTCGGCCTGGCGCGATTGCGCGGCCTGCATGGCATTGAAGATTACCGCCGCAGAATCTGCCCCCTGGCCCTGGGCAATCACCGGCACCTGATTGCGTTCGCCCCACTGCTGCAGTTGCTCGACTGCGGCGGCGCGAAAAGTGTCACCGGCAGCCAGGATGACCGACTTGCGCTCATCGGCAAAGCGCCGCGCCAGCTTGCCGATGGTGGTGGTCTTGCCGACGCCATTGACGCCGACGGTGAGAATCACGAAGGGCTTCTGGCCAGACTCGATGTTCAGTGGCGAGCTGACGCCCTGCAGCATGCTGACCAATTTGGCGCGCAGGTGTTCAACCAGGGCGGCGGCACTGGTGATCGCTTTGCGGTCGACCGCCCGGCGCAGTTCGGCCATCACTTCTTCGCTGGCAGCGACGCCGACGTCGGCGGTCAGCAAGCAGGTCTCGATATCGTCGAGCAGGTTGGCATCGATCGGGGTTTCACGGCGGATCAGGCCACCCAGGCTGCGCGCCAGGGCGCTGCCGGCCAGGCGTTCGCGCCAACTGGCCGGTCGCGACGCCGCGTCTGTCGCGGCGGCCTCGGGCGAGATGGGGTCGGTTTGCGGCGGAGCGGCCGCAGCCGCCTGCGCGTCGGGTTGGGCAGGTTTCTTCTTGAACAGGTTGAACATCGGGCGATCGGAAGACCGAGCTAGAATTCGCGCATGGTAGCACTCAGAGTTCGAATCCTCGGTGTCTCGGCAGGCGCAATCGATGGCTGAACCACGCGGCCGTGGTCAATCGAGGGGCCGGTCGGGCGCCAGCCCCGGCAGCATCCGCATCATCGGCGGCAGTCTGCGCGGCAGCCGTCTGCCGGTGCCTGACCGGCCTGGTTTGCGGCCGAGTTCCGATCGGGTGCGCGAAACCTTGTTCAACTGGCTGCAGCACGAAATCGTTGGCGCCCGGGTGGCTGATCTATTCGCCGGCACCGGCTGTCTGGCGCTGGAAGCGCTGTCGCGGGGGGCTGTCAGTGCCGTGGCCATCGAGCGCGATCCGGGCCTGGCCGAGCAATTGCGCGCGCAGGCGACCCGGCTCGGGGTGGCCGAGCGGCTGGAGGTGCGTTGCGCCGACGCCACCCAGGTTCAGCCTGACGCCCTGGCTGATATCGTGTTCGTCGACCCGCCGTTTCAGGCCGGCCTCTGGCAGGGCGCCCTGCAGGCAGCGCAGCGTTGGTTGAAGCCGCGTGGCTGGGTGTACCTGGAATCTCCACCCGATTGCCCGCTGCAGACCGGCGCCGATTGGCGCCTGCATCGCGAAGGCCGCACTCGCGATGTGCGATTTGCGCTGTATCAGCTTGATTCTGCTGCCGCTCAGCTGGCTGACTGAGGGCAGTGCGCAGGCACCACAGGCTGCTACACTCCGACTTTTGACATCCGGCCACGAGGTTCGATCGCGCATGGGTTCCAACGCGCCGCAACGGGTAGCGATCTATCCCGGTACCTTTGATCCGATCACCAACGGCCATGCCGATCTGGTGGCACGCGCAGCGCCCTTGTTCGAGCGCATCGTGGTGGGCGTCGCACGCAGTGCCGGCAAGAGTCCCGGGTTTTCCCTGGACGAGCGCGTCGAGCTGGCCCGACTGGCGCTGGCCGGCATCCCCAACCTTGAGGTCAAGGGCTTCGACACCCTGCTGGCCGATTTCGTGCAGAAAGAGGGCGCCGGGGTCTTGCTGCGTGGGCTGCGCGCCGTGTCCGATTTCGAATACGAGTTTCAGCTGGCCAGCATGAATCGCCACCTGATTCCCAGAGTGGAAACCCTGTTCCTGACGCCGGCCGAGCAATGGAGTTTCATTTCCAGTTCACTGGTGCGGGAGATCGCCCGTCTGGGCGGCGATGTTTCCGGCTTTGTGCATCCCGCTGTGTTTGAGGCGCTCAGGCGCAAGCGCGGAGACGAGTAGAGCGGTGGCCGATGGGGGCCACTGTGGCAGCAATTTCAACCCGATGAAGGTAGGACCTAGATGAATTCGATGATCAAGAGTGCAGCACTGGGCTTCATGCTGGTGGGTCTGGTGGCCTGCGGCAAGCAGGATGAAGGTAAGGGCAAGCAGGAAGCCGCGCCGGTGGCGTTGGAAGTGCCGACCTCGACCAGCGATCAGGATTGGAAGCTGTATCTCAGCGGCGTGGTCAAACAGCACATGAAGGGAGTTCGTTCCAGCCCGTACATGTACTACCTGCCGTCGGCCACCGTCGAAGACTTCGAAGATCAATACGTCCGTCAGCTCGACAACGTGGTCGGCGTGGTGATGCGTACCGTGACCCCGGGCAACATGCTGGCGTTTGGTTCGCCGGAATCGAGTCGCATGGCTGATATGGTGATCGAGTCGTTCAAGGAGGCGCAGGCCGGTTCGTTCAAGGGCGTCAAGGTGCTGCTGGTCGGCAAGCGCGAAGACGAGCAGCGGGTGCGCGAGGCATTGGCACCGAGCGAAGCCGAGTTCATTTTTGTGCCGATCGACTGACGGCAGCGCTTGCTACAGGTGCGCCTTGGGCGCACCAAGCAGCACGCGGCACTTGGCAAGGATCGGATAAGGATGCGTCCAGCAGGCTGCTGAGACTGCTTTCAGCGGCCTGTTAAGGTGCGCCAAGGATGGCGTGCCTAGCCCGGATATTTCATGAGGTCGCGCCGAAAGATCCGGCAATTCCAAGCGGGGCGAGGGTTTCGATCGATGGTGTTGAGATAACAGAGTGTTCGCGATCTTTCGGCGCTGGCACGGCCCTCATTCGGCCGCTGCGCGGCTACGCAGGGCATTCGCCCTGAGGTCCTTTGCGCCGATTGCCGCGTTGTTC
>NZ_JACYTR010000144.1 GCF_014841215.1 Pseudomarimonas arenosa | reverse complement strand
GGCTAGCAATAATCGGAACTGGTTGGGCCACCAGGCCGAACAACTGGTTCGATCGGCGAACAAGCCGAGCTGTTGTTCTTTGATCCGATTCTCCATCTCGCCGCGCTGGCAGTAGATGCCGTCGTACAGTTCAGCCGGCTCCTCGTCGCGATTGGTGACCACATAGCGCGGATTGGCGCCCTGCGGGCCGTGTTCCAGTCGCACGATGACCCTCCGTTCGGTGTGCCAACTCTTGGCTGCATAGCGCACCTCGTCAAAGCCGCGCTGCTTCTCTCCACTGTTCTGGAACGCCGCTTCGGTGTTGATGATCGACGCGGCAGCCAGTTTGGCCAGGCGCGCATTACGGGCCAGGCCAATCACATAGAACACCCCATTGCGCTCGCACCAGCTCAGCAGGCGGCGACGACAAAACCCCGAGTCGGCACGAATCGTGATCTTCACCTCGGGCCAAGCCCGCCGAAGCCGTTGAACCAGCAGTTTCACAATCGCGGCGGCGTGCTTGGCGCCATCGATGTTCGCTGGACGCAGGTACGCGGTCAGCAGTTCATCCCCGCAAAACACGTACAGCGGCAAGAAACAGTACTGATCGTAGTAACCATGAAAGAAACGGCCTTCCTGACGCCCGTGCACGGCGTCATCGGTCGCATCCAAGTCCAACGTTAGCTCGCTCGGCGGCACAGCGTGACTGGCAATGAAGTTGTCGATCAGCACGCCGTGCAACGCAACGGCCTCCTTCCTGCCCATCACCTTCTCAAACCGGCACAAGGTCGGCGCGGAACTGGCCGCGCGCGATTGGCCCAGGGCCAACTGCAGCCCCCAGTCGGCACGCAGCGTATCGTGGTCGTTGAGATCTTCGTAGCCGAGCGCAATCCCCATCACACGTTGTTTCACCTGCGACAACCGACTGTGCCGCACCCGATTCGGATCACGATCGTCTGGCAAACACTTGGCGGCCGCCGCCAGCAACCCTAGGCGCCGCTCGACCTGTCGCAACAGCAGCGCACCGCCCGCATCCGAGCTGATATCGCCACC
>NZ_JACYTR010000143.1 GCF_014841215.1 Pseudomarimonas arenosa | reverse complement strand
GCATGCCGGTCACCGATTCCACGCGATGCCGGTCATGGATTCCACGGCATGCCGGTCGGGGGCGGCGGGCGGTGGAAACATCGCTTAGGAATCGAATCGGGTCAAGTGTGGGTTGGGGTCGTTGGCTCCTTGGCTGAGGAGTGTTCGGGGTCGATCGCGGCCCGCTTGGCGCGCATGGATTCGCCCTTGAGGACGATGCGGTAGGCGTTGTGGACCAGGCGGTCGAGGATGGCATCGGCGATGGTGGGATCGCCGAGGTAGGCGTGCCACTTATCGATTGGCAGCTGGCTGGTGATCAGCGTGGCGGCCTTGTCGTAGCGATCATCGACCAATTCGAGCAGATCGCGTTGCTGGGCATCGGTGAGCGGGGCGAGGCCGAAATCGTCGATCACCAGCAGTTGCGCTTTGGCGTATTGACGCAGCAGTTGGCTCTTGCGGCGCAGCGCTTCGGCACGGGCCAGTTCTTCCATGAGTCGCGGCAGGCGAATGCAGCGCACGCTGATCTCATGTTTGCAGGCGTGATGGGCGAGCGCGCTGGCGATGTAGGATTTGCCGACCCCAGTGGGGCCGACGATCAGCACGTTAAGGCACTTCGCAATCCATTCCAATTGCCCTAGTTGGGCGATCAGCCGCTTGTCGAGGCCGCGGGGGGTACGTTGGTCGATGTCCTCGAGGCTGGCGTTGGCCTGCGGTAGCTTGGCCCAGCGCACGCGCTGGGCGTAGCGGTAGTTGGCGCGCTCGGTGCGTTCAGCGTCGAGCAACAAGCCCAAGCGTTCGTCGAATGGCAGTTCGGCGCTGGGTTGATTGAGCTGGCGCTGGAAGGCCCGCGCCATGCCGCGCAGGCCGAGGTCTTGCAGGGTGTCGTAGAGCGGCTGAGTCAACATGGTTGGGCTCCGTAGTAGTCGGCACCCCGTACGTGCTCGTGCGTCATCGGTGGAGGCGGTGTTGCCGGTGGTGAAACGGCATATTGAATGAGATCGCGCACGGCGCGATAGCCAACGGTTTTATGGAACAAGGCGCGGCGACAGGCCTCCTCAAGCGTGT
>NZ_JACYTR010000142.1 GCF_014841215.1 Pseudomarimonas arenosa | reverse complement strand
GTGGCGGCCGAGGCGGGTTTGGTGAAGCTGGGGCGCCTTGGCATCGACGGCACCAAATTGCGCGCGAATGCGAGTCGCCACAAGGCGATGAGCTACGGTCGGATGCAATCTGAGGAGGCGCGCCTGAAGTCGGAGATTGCTGCGTTGCTGAAGCAAGCGGAAGCGGCGGACGTGCGTGATGATCGGGCGTTGGGTAAAGACGCCACGGGCGACGAGTTGCCGGCTGAACTGCGTCGTCGGGAGACACGGCTGGCGACGATCCAGGCGGCCAAGGCGCGTCTGGAAGCACGTCAACGTGCGCTCGACAAAGCGGCAGGTCGTGACCCGGATGATCTTGATCCGCCGGCCAAACGACGTGGACCGAAATTCAAACGTGAGGCGGGGGTTCCTGCCGAGCATGCGCAGGACAACTTTACCGATCCGGAGAGCCGGATCATGAAGACCGCGGAAGGATTTCAGCAGTGTTACAACGCGCAGGCCGCGGTCGACGAGGGCAGCCAGCTCATTGTCGCCGTCGATCTCAATGCCTGTGCCGCGGACGTGGGTCAGTTGCTGCCCATGGTCAAACATTCGGAGGCGAACCTGGGGCGGCGCCATGCCGTTGTGTTGGCCGATGCGGGCTACGCGAGTGAAGACAACTTTCAGGCGCTGGAAGCACGCGAGCAAGCGGCCTGTGTGGCACTGGGCCGTGAGCGCAAGCCTGCACGTGCCATCGATCCAGACGAGTATCCAGCGACGCGGCGTATGGCCGAGCATCTGGCCACTGAGGAAGGCAAAGCCGACTACCGACGACGCAAAGTCATCCCCGAGCCGGTTTTCGGATGGATCAAGCATGTGCTTGGATTTCGACGACTATCGATGCGGGGAGAGAAGGCCGCACGCGAGGAGTGGAACTTAATGTGTTTGGCGGTAAACCTGCGGCGAATGCACCGATTGGGGTGGCAACCGGCGTAGATGGCCGATGAGAACCACTGCCGAGGGTGGTTCAGACGGTCAGGAAAGCGCAGCGCCACTGCCCGGAGCGCTGAGAGCAGATCACACCGGACATCAAAACTAAGCTCGACAGTCCTTAGTTAAAAAATCTTCTGCCGCCCAGGCTCCTAG
>NZ_JACYTR010000141.1 GCF_014841215.1 Pseudomarimonas arenosa | reverse complement strand
ATCGCGGTAGGGCCGCCGGTCACCCGGCGCCCCCCGCACAGATCCGGACGTGCGCTGCTAACGCATCCGGCTCTTGCATCGAGTTAGAACGCGAAGCGTTGGTTCGGATACGGGTGGACGATTCGGCTCGACGGTATCCAGCGACGTACCCAGCGTGTGAAGCGAGACCATGGCAGCGCGTGACGCTGGCTGCGACGGCGCAGTGCACGCAGCCACATCCGGTTCACTTCCCGGCGCACGGTTTCCATGGCGCGTCGATTACCCGGCACGCCGTGATACTGGAAATAGCCACGCACCTTGCTGCTCAGCCACGCTCCTTGCTGCGTCGGTGTCCAGTGGAAGCGCTTGTGCAACTCCAACTTGACCTTCTGCAGAAACGCGCGTACGCGCTTGCTGACCGATTGCCGACGTAGCGCAAAATCACCATCGCTGCGCCGACGCGCGCAACTGTGAGTGAAGCCAAGAAAGTCAAAACTTTCCGGCTTCCCCTGGCTGCGCTTCGCGCGATTCGCACGAGCGAACCGTCCGAATTCGATCAACCGCGTCTTCTCTGGATGCAGATTCAGGCCATACCGCGCCAGCCGTTGCTCCAGTGCGGCGCGTAAGCGCACACCATCGCCACGGTACTGCACGCCAATCACAAAATCATCCGCGTAGCGAACAACCGACACCATTCCTTGGGCCTGTTGCTCACGCCACCCATGCGCCCACCGGTCGATGGCGTCGTGCAGAAACACATTCGCCAGCAACGGTGAAATCACCGCACCTTGTGGAACGCCCCGCTCACTGGACTGCCATACCCCGCCATCCATAACGCCGGCTTTGAGCGTGTGCTCGATAATCCGTAGCACCCGCTGGTCGGCAATCCGTCGTCCCAACACCGCCAACAGTTTGAGGTGTTCGATGCGATCGAAGCAGGCTTCGATGTCCGCATCCAACACCCAGCCGACCTTGCGAGTGGTGATCGCCATGTACACCGCATCCAAGGCATCGTGTTGACTGCGGCCTGGACGGAAGCCATAACTGAACCCGAGAAAGTCGACCTCGTAGATCGCCTCCAGCACCCACACCAACGCCTGCTGGACAAGCTTGTCCTCGATGCAGGCGATGCCCAACGGCCGTTGCCGGCCGTCCGTTTTCGCAATCCACTGTCGGCGTACCGGCTGCGGCCTGTAGCGGCCCGACTGCACGGCCTCAT
>NZ_JACYTR010000140.1 GCF_014841215.1 Pseudomarimonas arenosa | reverse complement strand
GCAGTTGATTGGGTAGCGGATGCGACAACGCCCGGCGAGGCCGGGCGTTGTGGGGGAAGTGAGCGTTAGGCAGTGGCGGGTTAAGAACCCGCCCTACGCGGGCTTGACCCGCCGTACAGCGGTAACTGACGGCAGCGCCCAGCGATTCTGGGCAGTGTGGGTCAGTCAATTTGGTGGGTGTCCAGGTTTGCCGGAATGTAAGCACAAGAATGACAACGCCCAGCGAGTGCCAGGCGTTGCGATGGAAGTTGGCGTTAGCAGCTTGCTAGTCCGCTTGAACTACACAAAGCCCAACACGCCCCTTATCGTTCAGTTGGCACACTAAGAAGTAGATGGAATTGAAATCCCAGTCATCTCCTGCAACGCGCTTCACACGATAGTAGATGTATCCATCTCGAATCAGATCGGGCTGGCCCATAGAAGATTGGAGTTCATCAAGCGACTTTCCAACCAGCACTTGTCGTTCCACGAGCTGCCTAGCAAGCGCGAGTCGCTCATCACCCTCGGGGGTCGATGACCAGTCTGCCGAGTTTCGTTCGCAACCGTCGAGGCCAACTATCGCCACGGCCAGAAAGAGAAGGCGAGCTACTACCGGAGGCATTCTGGCAACCCCGGGCAAACGTCTAACGTTTCAGCGTTGCCGCACTTTGAACAATCGCTACCAGGCTCCCGAGCCCGCGCAACATTCACGCCGACAGCGTTGTTATAGAAGTCCTGAACAAGCTCACAATTCCTGCCTGGCGGTGGCGGACTAAAGTACTCGTGATCCGCAAGTACCGTCATGGCTCGCTCCTCTCCGATCCGGCTCGCTAGGCAGCACGCCAGATAACAATGGCGAAGTGCATCCTTTCTATCACCGACGCCGGAGTCGTTCGGTCTCCGATCTTCTGAGAATGCTTCAGCTTCTGACTTGCAGGCTTTGACCTGATTGCATGCTACCCAGCCATGCTTGGAAAAGCAGTTCGATATCTCCGGGCCGCTCACACCAGATGCGTTGAGACCCTTATCGTCAAAAGTAATGAGTGGCCTACCTTCGACGTAGGCGTAGGTATTCGGACCCCCATCCAACCCAATCGGATCCGACTCGATGTAACGCCCTGTTGAGGGATCGTAATCCCTAAAGTAGTTGTAATGCAGCCCGGATTCCGAATCGTAGTATTGGCCAGGAAACCGTAACCTTGACGCACAGTTCCACCGCCGACGGCGTTTTCCCTTATAGCGCCTGGACTTAGCGAGGGCAGCG
>NZ_JACYTR010000014.1 GCF_014841215.1 Pseudomarimonas arenosa | reverse complement strand
CAGCTACGCGGGACTGCGTCCCGATCTCGCCCAAGTGGGCCCACCACTTGGGCTCGTCGCGCCTTGCACTCGACGCAAAGTCCTCGGTGATCATCCGCGCCCCCTCATGAAATATCCGGGTTAGCGTATTCGTGCTCGCCTTCACGCCTGCTTGTCCAAGCCATTCCGCGGCGAGTTGCATCAGGCGCCACGCTGCGCCATGCTGCGCTGCAACCACGAGGCCAGCCGACGCTCCATGACCGCCACTCGAGTCATCAAGAAGTATCCGAATCGCCGTCTCTACGACACCGAAATCTCCAGCTACATCACCCTTGAAGACGTACGGCAGTTGATTACCGAGGGGCAAGAGTTCGAAGTTCGCGATGCTCGCAGCGGCGAAGATCTGACTCGGTCGGTGCTGTTGCAGATCATTTCCGAGCACGAAGAACGTGGCCAGCCGATGCTCTCGACCCAGCTGCTGAGTCAGATCATTCGCTTCTATGGCGATTCGTTGCAGGGTTTCATGGGCAGCTATCTGGAGCGCAGCATGCAGCTGTTTCTCGATCAGCAAAGCCAGTTCCGCAGCCAACTTAGCAATCTGTTGGGGCAGACGCCGTGGACCATGCTCAACCAGCTCACCGAGCGCAACCTCGAAATGTGGAAGCAGGTGCAGAGCGGCATGTTGAACAACCTGCGCAACACTCCGGGCGCCAACACCGACAAGCCCTCGGGAACGACTACCAAGCCGCCACCGCGGCGCTGAGCTGAATCCGCAGCATCCCCTGCCGCAGTGCCTGCGGCGGCGTACTACCGTGCACGAGGAGACAATGGAGAAACGCGTTGCAGTTGTGACTGGCGGTGTCGGCGGTTTGGGTCGGGCGATCTGCCAGGCCTTGCACAAGCAGGAGCGAACGGTCGTCGCGGTGGACTTGCCGCAGAGTGATCAGGCCCTCGATGATTTTCGCCAATCGCTGGGCCAGGCCAAAGCCGAGTTTCGATCGCTTGATGTCAGCGATCTGGACGACTGCAAGCGGGTGTTTGCCGACATCGAGGCCAGTTTCGGTCCAGTGGAAATCCTGGTTAATGCAGCGGGCATCACCCGCGACGCCAGCCTGCGCAAGATGCGACCAGAGGACTGGCGCGCCGTGATGGCGGTGGATCTGGACGCCTTGTTTCACACCTGTCAGCAAGTAATCGACGGCATGATGTCGCGCGGCTTCGGACGCATCATCAACATCAGCTCGGTCAATGGCCAGACCGGCCAGTTCGGCCAGACCAATTACGCTGCGGCCAAGGCTGGCGTGCACGGTTTCACCATGGCCCTGGCCCGCGAGGGTGCGGCCAAGGGCGTCACGGTCAACAGCATTTCACCGGGCTATATCGACACCGCCATGACTCGGGCGATTCGGCCGGATATCCGCGAGCAGATCATCGCCGGCATACCCGTCGGCCGGATTGGTCGCCCGGAAGACATCGCCCGCACGGTGGCCTTTCTCAGCGCCGACGATGCCGATTTCATTACCGGCAGCAATATCCCGGTCAACGGCGGTCATTTCATCAGCTTCTAGCAGGCTGCGGAAACCACTCTCAGCCGCCTACTAGTCAATCGCGTCGATCGCGTCCTCGCCACTCAACGGCAAACCAATCGAAAAGTTAAGCAGGGCGTCATTGACAGGTTCAAGCCGGCAATAGCCGCCAACAGCGATCATCCGATCCTGCAGCGATTGCCATTCCTGTGCGCCTGTCAGACTGGCGGCCTCGACTCGCTGACGCAAAGAAATCGCCCCGCGCAGATAGGCATTCCGGGGGTGGCTGCGCGTGTCGGCCTGCCCGAGGTCGATCTGCAGATTGAAATTGGTAGCGCCAGGCAGGCGCAACGTGAACGTCGACAGCAGCTGCAGAACGCGGAATATGGCAATGCGATCGCCATGACTGAGACTTTGCTCCGAGCCGGATACCTGAATCCGGTGATCAATTCCGCTGTCCTGCATGGCAGTCAGCGGCAGTGTGGCACGCAGGGCCTGATCCAGATCCAGGCTCATCATCGCCCTCGGCTGCAGACGATCGATGCATTCGTCGGCGGCATCACGCACAGACTGCACATAGGTTCTTAGCACATCGATTCGTGCTAGCAGCTCGGGCCGCCCGACTTCGCGAGCCAGCATGGCGAGCTGACTGTTCAGCGCGGACAGATGCTGACTCAGCTCATCGCGCAGATCAGATCGGATCCGGCGTCGCTCCGATTCCTGCGCTCGCAACAGGCGCCGGCCCAGACTGGTGAGCTGATCGGATTGTTCGAGCAAGGTCTTGTTCGCCCCTGCCAGATCTTGATTGACTGTCAGCATTTCTGATCTCAGGCGGCTTTCATAGGCGATCCAGGCGCCACTCAGCAAGCTCATGGCGCCGGCCACAGCCAGCAGCAACTGTACGTAGGTAGCCTCAAACTCAGCGCCCAGCTGTCGGCCGCTGAGGTACAGCACGGCGCCAACGCAGCTGATCGCCATGGCCGCACCGCGCCAGCCGGCCCGATAGGAAATCCATCCCGCCGGCACCATCAGCAACAAGGAGCAATAGATGTAGATCTGCGGCAGCCATTGCGTGGCCCCCAGCAGGAGCATGCTCAGCGGCAGCACGCTGACGCCCAGATCACGCCAGACCAGGGGCGATCGCCAGGCCGCGCGATCGTCGCCTATTTGCACCAGCAGCGGGGTGATGACCAGGATGCCGACAAAGTCCCCGACCAGATAGCTGAACAACTGCATCGGGAGCTGATCGAAACTCAACACGCCGGCCAAACTGCTGGCAACTGCCAGCAGCAAGGACACCAGGGTGGCGGCAACAGCGCAGACGGCGATCAGACCGCCCAGTGCCTGAGGTGACTCACCCGACTCCCAGTGCCCGTTGCGCAGCCACAGACCGATCACCGCCGCGTACGCGGACCAAGGCCCCAGCACACTGAGCAGATGCGCCCCGGCCTGCGGCAGAGGCTGAATCCAGGTCAGCTCCAGCAGCAGGATGGTCAGAAACTCAGCCAAGGCCAGCCAGTGCCACCGCCGCGGCGCCAGCACCAACAAGGCGGTCAGCCGGACACCGGCCGGCAAGAACCAGAACGCATCGGAGACCAGGAAGCCGGCCGCCCACAGCAGCGGATAGGCCCACAGCAAGCGCTGCAGCAGTGGCCGATCGAACAGGGCTCGATCAAACCAGACTGCGCCCAATGCTGAGTTTTCTGCAGCCCGATTCATTCCATGCGCGGGATTGGTTGAGCGATCGAGATCAGCGACTTCGGCGACTCAGCCAATTGTCGATAGCCGGTGGAACTTCACGTTGGGCACGACCGGAAACGTAGATGCCAATATGCCCGCCCTTGAAACTCAGCTCGGTGTAATCCTTGCTCCCCACCAATCGCGCCAGTGCCTTGGACGCCGCCGGTGGCACCAGATGATCCTGCTCAGCAAAGATATTCAGAACCGGCATGGTCAGCTTGCCAAGGTCGATGGTCTGACCACCGATTTCGGCATCCCCCTGGACGAAGCCGTTGCCCTGGTAAAAGGTCTTGATGAACTGCCGAAACGCTTCACCGGCCTGGTCGGGCGAGTCGAAGATCCATTTCTCCATTCTGAGAAAATTCTCCAGATCGCGTGGATTGTCGAGCAAGTCGACCAGACCGAGGTATTTCTGACCGTTGAGTCGATACGGCTTGAGCGTGAGGTAGCAGTAATTCATCAAATCGCCTGGCACATTGCCCAGCGAATCGACGAAGGCGTCAACATCCAGCTCTCGACACCAGTGGGACAACATGTTATCCGGCGTATGAAAATCGACCGGCGTGACCATAACAACAAGGTTGGCCACTTTATCCCCATGAAGGCTTGCGTAGCAGAGCGAAAACGCGCCGCCCTGACAGACGCCCAGCAGATTCACCTTGTCGATCTCACACTGCTCACGCAGCGCATCGACGCAGCCGTCGAGCACACCGTTGATATAGTCGTCGAGGTCCATCAGGCAGTCAGATCGATCCGGATAACCCCAGTCGATCAAGTACACGTCGTGACCGGCCGCCAGCAGGCTACGCACGATGGAGCGATCTTCCTGTAGATCGACCATGTAGGGACGATTGACCAAGGCATAGCAAATCAGCAGCGGCGTCTTGCGCGTGGGCGCTTTGTCCCCTTCAAATCGGTACAGCACCGCTTTGCCATTCTGGTAGACGGCTGACTTCGGCGTGCAACCCACTTCGGCAGCCCCCAAGGATTGCAGGGTTTGCGCCGCCGCTCCCAGCTTCTGCTGAAAGCGCATGCCTTCCTCGGTCAGGCGATCGGGCGTCAAATTAAGTGGTCCGAACATGGATTAGCTCCGCTTCTTCTTTTTCGGCTTGCCGCCTGCCGAGGATTTGGCGTCCGAATCGGACTTGGTGGACTTGGCCGGTTTGGCCGTGCTGCCTGTTTGTGCTGCACGCTTCACCGGGCCAGCCTTCGACGTCTCTGCCGTCTTCGCAGCCTTGGGCCGTTTCTGCGACTCGGCACCGCCCTCCAACGCCGCCAACCGCTGCTTCAGTTGACGGAGTTCTGCGTTAAGGGACTTGATCTTCTGATGCGTACCGTTCAGTTCGCCGCGCGTCGGCAAACCCATCGCCGCCGCCTGTTCTTCAACTTCGCGCTGCACTGCGGCGCGCAGCACCGCCTGCGAATTCACCATCTCGCCGTACGCCGAGCGAAACTCGGGCGACATGGCGATCTCGGCGTAGGCATCTTCGGCCGCATCCACCCAGAGGTCGTACAGCGCACGCAGGGACTCCACCTGACGACCCGGCTCGCTGCGCTCGGCCAGCTTGTTCTCGAAGTATTCGAAGCCGCGCTGAGCAGCCTGAGCCAGCAAGGCGTTGTAGGCTTGATTGGCTTTGGCGTGACGCAGGTTGAGTTCGGCCAAATGCTGCAAACGCGCCTGCTTTTCGCGGCTGAGCCCAAAAGTCGGCGAGCGCAATTGCGCATTCAGTTGCGCCATCAGCGGCTCGACAAATCCGCTGGCATCTTTTGCCAGACTTTCAAAACTCCGCGAGCCCTCGCCCAGCGCAGCGCGCAAGGCGTCCAGAGCCGGATTGTCACCGCGCAAGCTTTGTTGCCACAGCGAGCTCAACTCCTCGCCAGACATCGGCCCCTGCGATTTCAATCGCTCGCCCGCCTGCTGCAAGAAGCCAAACAGCTGCTGGGCCTGATCGCCCATCGCCTCCAGCGCATGCTTGGCAGTGTCTGGTATGCCAACCCCGCTGGGCATACCGCCCCAGGCCGCCCCCGGCTCGAACTTGAACTCCTTGGCCAGCGAGTTCCAGCCATCCCACATTTGCTTGCCAAGGGCGAATGGATCCATCGCTTCGCCAAATCCGTTGCTCATCGTGTTTCCCTGAAGTTGGTCCGCTCAGGCCTCAACAATACCGCATGGATATGACCTCCGGCGCCCTTCGCGCCGGTACGGAATCAGCTGCGAGCCACTTAGCCCGCCCCAAAACGAAACAGGCGAGCCGAAGCTCGCCTGTCTGAACTCATCGTACGCGGACGTCGATCAGTTCGACTCGCCCTCGGCGACCGCCTTCATCGACAGGCGAATGCGGCCCTGCTTGTCGACTTCCAGCACCTTCACCTTGACAATATCGCCTTCCTTCAGCTTGTCGGACACTTTCTCGACGCGCTCGTTGGAGATCTGCGACACGTGGACCAGGCCGTCCTTGCCCGGCAGGATGGTAACGAAGGCGCCGAAGTCCATCAGCTTGGACACCTTGCCCTCGTAGATGCGACCCGGTTCGACGTCGGAAACGATCATCTCGATGCGCTTCTTGGCCGCATCGGCGGCAACACGATTCACCGAGGCGATGACGATGGTGCCATCGTCCTGGATGTCGATGGTGGTGCCGGTTTCCTTGGTGATCGCCTGGATCACCGAGCCGCCCTTGCCGATCACTTCGCGGATCTTGTCCGGATGGATACGCATGGTCAGCAGACGCGGCGCGTAATCCGAAAGCTCGGCACGCGGCGCGGCCAGACCCTTGGCCATTTCACCAAGAATGTGCAAGCGGCCTTCGCGGGCCTGACTCAAGGCGATCTTCATGATCTCCTCGGTGATGCCCTCGATCTTGATGTCCATCTGCAGGGCGGAAATGCCTTCCGAGCTGCCGGCCACCTTGAAATCCATGTCACCCAGGTGATCTTCGTCACCCAGGATGTCGGACAGCACCACGAACTGCTCGCCTTCCTTGACCAGGCCCATGGCGATACCGGCCACCGGCGCCTTCAGCGGAATGCCGGCGTCCATCATGGCCAGCGAGGAGCCGCAGACCGAGGCCATCGAGGAGGAGCCGTTCGACTCGGTGATCTCCGACACGCAACGCACGGTGTAGGGGAAATCCTCCATGCTCGGCATCACGGCTTGCACACCGCGTTTGGCCAAGCGGCCGTGACCGATTTCGCGACGCTTCGGACCGGCCATACGACCAGCCTCGCCGACCGAGTATGGCGGGAAGTTGTAGTGGAACAGGAAGTTATCCTTGCTTTCGCCTTCGACCGAATCGATGATCTGACCGTCGCGGGCGGTGCCCAGGGTCATCACCACCAGGGCCTGCGTCTCGCCACGGGTGAACAGGGCCGAGCCGTGGGTTCGTGGCAACACGCCGACGCGCACATTGATTGGTCGCACCGTGCTCAGATCGCGGCCGTCGATGCGCTTCTTGGTTTCCAGCACCGAGCGACGCATGGTCTGGTATTCCAGTTCGCCAAACTCCTTGCTGATCTCACCATTGGCCCAGCCATTGGCTTCAGCCTGGGCAGCCAGCGACTCCAGCGTAGCCTTCTTCAGCGCCGAAATGGCGTCGCGACGCTCCAGCTTGTCACGAATCTGGAACGCGGCAGCCAGCTTGTCGCCGACCGCACCCTTCAGAGCATCGATCAGGGCAGCATTCTTGGCTGGCGGTGCCCAATTCCACGGGGTCACACCGGCTTCGGCGGCGAATTCATTGATGGCGTTGATCGCGACCTGCATCTGCTGGTGACCAAACACCACCGCACCCAGCATCACATCTTCCGACAACAGCTTAGCTTCGGACTCCACCATCAACACCGCCTTGGCGGTACCGGCCACCACCAGATCCAGCGCAGATTCGGCGATCTGCGGCACGGTCGGATTCAGCACGTATTCGTTGTTGATGTAGCCAACGCGAGCGGCAGCGATCGGACCGGCGAACGGGATACCCGACAGCTTCAGGGCAGCCGAGGCGCCGATCATGGCCGGGATATCAGCCGGCACTTCCGGATTCAAGGAAATGACGGTGGCAATCACCTGCACTTCGTGACGGAACTCTTCCGGGAACAGCGGCCGGATTGGACGATCGATCAGACGCGAGGTAAGGGTTTCACGCTCGGTCGGACGACCTTCGCGCTTGAAGAAACCGCCGGGGATGCGGCCGCCGGCATAGAACTTTTCTTGGTAGTCGACGGTGAGCGGGAAGAAGTCCAGGCCTTCTCGCATGGTCTTGTTGCCCACCGCCGTCACCAGCACCACGGTGTCCGCCATGTTAACGATGACGGCACCACTGGCCTGGCGGGCGATTTCGCCCGTTTCCAGAGTGACCGGGATATTTCCGAACTGGAACGTCTTGGTTACTTTCGCCACGTCAGGTCTCGCCTCTCTTTAGCTAGGGATCAACGACGCAAGCCGAGTCGTTCGATCAGGGTCTTGTAGCGCTCGACATCCTTGTTCTTCAGGTAGCCGAGCAGCGAACGGCGTTGATTGACCAGTTTCAGAAGACCACGACGGCTGTGGTGATCCTGCTTGTGCAGTTTGAAGTGCTCGGTCAGCTGGTCGATGCGGGCCGACAGCAGGGCAACCTGCACTTCCGGCGAACCGGTATCAGCCGGACCGCGCTTGAATTCGTCAATAATCTTCTGGGTATCAATGGACATAACAGCCTCTTGCAGATGCGAAATCAGCAGTCATGGGTCACCCGACCCGAGCCGCTTGATCCGCCGGTTGAAAAAAGGGAACAGTAAACCCGCGAATTGTAGCCCGAGCAGCATGAACGGCTCAAGGTGAAATCCTCGCCCTGTGTCACCGAATGGCGTGGCGACGGCTTGGCGACGGTCTCCGGCAGGGCCTCTTCACGCGACACTCACCTCAATTCGGCGCGGCACCACTACCGATTGAACAGCCGATCCACCGCCAGCACGCCTTCCTCGCTGACCTTGAAGCGCCCCACAGCCAGGGCCGCGTGCCATCCGATGTAGGCCCCGGCTTCGATGTCGACGCCGCCGATGCGTTGACCCAAGCGCAAGCGCGCCAGTTGGGCCTGATCGAGATCGATTGCTGGCAGATGGCGCAGGCCTTCATCGATCGGCAGCAGGCAGGCCTCGCGCTCGGCCTCGCTCATCGATTCCAGTGCTGCCAGACTGATCATGTCAGGCGCCACAAACGGCCGCACCCAAAGCCTGCGCAGCGCTTCGACATGGGCGCCACAGCCTAGCGCTTCACCAAGATCACGCACCAGACTGCGTATATAGGTGCCGCTGCCGCAATGCACGCGCAGGCGCAAGCGTGGCGCATCCCAGCCCAGCAGCTGCATCCCCATGATATGCACGTCACGCAGAGCCACCTCCACCACTTCGCCGGCACGGGCGCGGGCGTAGTTGGCCACGCCGCCCTGCTTCAGCGCCGAGTACTGCGGCGGTCGCTGCTGGATATGACCGTGGAAGGCAGGCA
Source organism: Pseudomarimonas arenosa (assembly GCF_014841215.1). Classification (GTDB taxonomy): domain Bacteria; phylum Pseudomonadota; class Gammaproteobacteria; order Xanthomonadales; family Xanthomonadaceae; genus Pseudomarimonas; species Pseudomarimonas arenosa. The sequence goes on along the minus strand of NZ_JACYTR010000014.1, from coordinate 90,318 downwards.
GCTCGGCTTCGATCTGCTCAATGCTCAGCGTAGGCACTGAGCGTCGTTCGATCACCGCGCCATCGGCATCGTCGGTATCGGTGCGCTGACCCAGCCTGGCCACCGTGTCATAGGCCTTGTCCTCTCCCAGCAGCAGCCCGGCAATCTTGGTGGCCTCGCCAAAGCACAGCGGCAGCAATCCGGTTGCCAGGGGGTCGAGACTGCCGGTGTGCCCGCCCTTCTCCGCGCGCAGCAAATGACGCACGCGCTGCAAGGCCTGATTGGAACTCATGCCAGCTGGCTTGTCGAACAGCAGGATGCCGTCCAAAGGACGAAACTGAGTACGGCTTCTGGGCTTCGACATCGACCTGACCAAGGCGTCGGCGGCAGTCGCGACACACGCGACCGGCCTTAATCGGCGTCTGGCTCGCCGGGCTTGAGAGAGTTGAGCAGCGCATCGATGCGCTCGCCACGATCGACCGAATCGTCGTAATGGAAATGCAGTTCCGGCACATGACGCATGCGCAGCATCTTGCCCAGTTGGAAGCGGAACTCCCGCGCCAGCTCGGCCAGGGCCTTCTGCGCCTCGACGGCGCGATTGCCATCGAGCGCGGTGAAATACACCTTGGCATGGGCCATATCGCGGGTCACCTCGACATCGGAAACGCTGACCGAGGGCAAGCCAAATTCACGCACGGCGCCATGCACCAAGGCGCCCAACTCTCGACGGAGCTGGGCGGAGACGCGATCGGTGCGGTTGAAGCTCTTCTTCATGTGATTGGTGATTCGTGATTAGTGATTGGTTAAAGCAATCCGCGCTCTGGGAAACGCGCGCTCTTACGAATCACGAATCCCGAATCACGGCTCTACAGCGTCCGCTGCACTTCGATGCGCTCGTAGCACTCGATCTGGTCGCCCGGCTTCACATCGTTGTACTGCTTCACCGCGATACCGCATTCGGTACCGTTGCGCACCTCGTCAACCACTTCCTTGAAGCGACGCAGGGACTCCAACTCGCCTTCGAAGATGACCTTGTTGTTGCGCAGCACGCGGATCGGCTTGGTGCGACGAACCACGCCTTCAACCACGATCGAGCCGGCGACAGCGCCGAACTTGGAGCTGCGGAACACTTCCCGCACCTCGGCCAGACCGATGATTTCTTCGCGCACTTCAACGCCGAGCAGGCCCGAGGCCACCTGCTTCACCTGATCGATCACGTCGTAGATGATCGAGAAGTAGCGCAGATCCAGGCCATGGGTTTCGATCACCCGGCGCGCGGCCGCATCGGCGCGCACGTTGAAGCCGATGACGACTGCTTTCGAGGCCGCCGCCAGGGTGGCGTCGGATTCGGTGATGCCACCGACACCCGAGGAAATCACATTGATCTTGATCTGATCATTGGAGAGATCGGTCAGCGAATCACGCAGTGCTTCCACCGAGCCCTGAACGTCGGCCTTGATCAACAGGTTCAGCACCTGCTGCTCGGCGCCCTGGCCCATCGCCGCCATGATCTCTTCCATGCGGTTACCGGCCTGCTTGACCAGGCGCGATTCACGGCGCTTGGCTTCGCGCTGCTGGGCGACGTCCTTAGCCAGACGTTCGTCTTCGACCACAACGAAGTCATCGCCGGCATCCGGCACACCGGACAGGCCCAGCATCAGCACCGGAATCGACGGACCGGCCTCATCGACCTGCGATCCTGACTCATTGAACAGGGCGCGAACGCGACCGAACTGGGTGCCGCAGACCACGTAATCGCCCTTCTTCAGCGTACCCTGCTGAACCAGCACGGTAGCCACCGGGCCGCGGCCCTTGTCGAGGCTGGATTCGACCACCACACCCTGGGCGCGGCCATCGACCACCGCCGATAGCTCCATGATTTCGGCCTGCAGCGAAATGGCATCGAGCAACTCGTCGACGCCCATTCCGGTCTTGGCCGACACCGGCACGAACGGCGTTTCGCCGCCCCATTCTTCCGGGGTGACTTCGTGCTGGGCCATGCCCTGCTTGACGTTGTCCGGATTGGCGTCGGACTTGTCCATCTTGTTCAGCGCCACGATGATCGGCACCCCGCCTGCACGGGCATGCTGGATCGCTTCGATTGTCTGCGGCATAACACCATCGTCCGCCGCCACCACGATCACCACGATATCGGTGAGCTTGGCGCCGCGGGCACGCATCTGGGTGAATGCGGCGTGGCCCGGCGTATCCAGGAAGCTGATCACGCCCTTCTCCGTTTTCACGTGATAGGCGCCGATGTGCTGGGTGATGCCGCCGGCTTCGCCGGAGGCCACCTTGGTACGACGGATGTAATCGAGCAGTGAGGTCTTGCCGTGGTCGACGTGGCCCATGATGGTGACCACCGGCGGGCGCGCCCGCTTCTCGCCTTCCACCTCAGTGTGGGCAATCAGTGCGGTCTCGGCGTCGTTTTCACTGGCCTTGACGGCCTTATGACCCAACTCCTCGACCACCAGCACCGCGGTGTCATGATCGATGGTCTGGTTGATGGTGGCCATTACACCCATCTTGAACAGGGCCTTGACCACTTCGCCGCCTTTCATGGCCAGCTTCTGCGCCAGATCGGCCACGATGATGTTCTCGCCGATTGCCACTTCGCGGGTCATCGGAGCAGTCGGCTTGGAGAAAGCGTGCTGACCGCCGCCGGCGCCGCGGGCTGGCTCCTTGCCCGGTCGACCACGCTTGGCCTTGGCCGAACCACGACGCGCAGCACCGCCCTTCGACAGGTGCAGTTCGCCCTTGCCGAAACGACCGCCGACATCCTCTTCGGCATCGTCGGTGCGCACGTGAACGCGCGCCGGTTTGTGCGGATGACCATGGCCGTGACCCGGGGCCCGACGATTCTCGACCGGCTTGGTGTGGCCTTCGCTGCGTGCGGCCTGCGCCGAGGCATCGGCCTCTGCCGCCAGACGCGCCGCTTCTTCCTCGGCGCGACGCTGCTCAGCTTCCACCGCTTCGCGCGCGGCGCGTTCGGCTTCTTCCTTGGCCTTGCGCGCAGCCTCTTCCTCAGCGCGTTTCTTCTCCTGCTCACGCAGATGCGCTTCTTCGGCTTCCTGTCGCAGCTTGGAATCGGCCAGCAGACGGGCCGCCTCCTCGCGCTCGAGCTTCTGACCATCCTGCTCTTCGACCAATTCGCGCTTCACATAGGTACGCTTCTGGCGCACTTCGACCGCGACTGTGGTCTTGCTCTTGCCCGCCGCCACGGTGATTTCCTGCACCTTGCGACGCTTCAGGGTGATCTGCTTGGGCGCAACATCCTCGGCCGCCGGCTCTGCCTTGCCGTGGGTACGGCGCAGGAAACCGAGCAGCTTCATCTTCTCGGTCGGCGTCACCACCTGATCCGGCCCCTCGAAGCTCATGCCGGCCTCGGCCAATTGCTCCAGCAGCTTATCTACCGGAGTGCCGACCAGCTTGGCGAGTGTTCGTACCGTAACTTCGGACATGTGACTTCCTGTTCGAGGGCGCCCCCTTGGGCGCCTGAAAAACGCGACATTCTAGCGCGAGCCCGCGCTACCCCATACCTTTCAGTCAGCCCCCTATGAGGCGGCCTTCTCCAGGCGGGCGATCTCGTCGGCGCGGGCAGCCAGAATCAGCTGCGCGGCCAGTTCGTCGTCCAGACCATCGATATCGGAAATCTCGTCAGTGGCCAGTTCAGCCAGATCTTCGACCGTCTGCACGCCGCGTGCAGCCAGTGCATAGGCGATCGCCTCGCTCATGCCCTCCAGACCAAGCAGGTCATCGGCCGGCTTGTGCTCTTCGATCTCTTCTTCCGCTGCCAACGCTTCGGTCAGCAGGGCATCACGGGCACGGGCACGCAGTTCCTCGACGATGTCTTCGTCGAAGCCCTCAACCGCCAGCAACTCGCCGGCCGGCACGTAGGCAATCTCTTCCACCGTGGAGAACCCTTCCGAGACCAGGATCGAGGCGATTTCTTCGTCCACTTCGAGCTTTTCCTGGAACAGCTGACGCGCCGCCGCCTGCTCACCTTCCGACTTGGCGGTGATCTGGTCCTGGGTCATCACATTGAGCTGCCAGCCAGTCAGCTTGCTGGCCAAGCGCACGTTCTGGCCGCCCTTGCCGATCGCCTGGGCCAGCCGGTCCTCGGCCACCGCGATGTCCATCGAGTGGCGCTCTTCATCGACGATGATCGACTGCACCTCGGCCGGCGCCATCGCGTTGATGACGAACTGCGCCGGATTGTCGCTCCACAAGATGATGTCGATGCGCTCGCCATTGAGCTCGTTGGACACCGCCTGCACGCGCGAACCGCGCATGCCGATACAGGCGCCGATCGGATCGGTGCGCTGATCATGGGCCAGCACGGCAATCTTGGCACGATCGCCAGAATCACGGGCGGCCGCCTTGATCTCGACCAGACCCTGGCCGACTTCCGGCACCTCAAGCTTGAACAGTTCGATCATGAACTCCGGCGCGGTGCGCGACATGAACAGCTGCGGTCCGCGCGACTCCGAGCGCACGTCGTATAGGTAACCGCGCACGCGGTCGCCCGGACGCATCACATCGCGCGGGATGGCCTTGTCCTTGGGGATAAAGGCTTCGGCGTTTCCGCCGAGATCAACATAGACATTGCCGCGCTCGACACGCTTGACGATGCCGGTGATCAGTTCACCGACGCGATCCTTGTAGGCATCAACCACCTGAGCACGCTCGGCTTCACGCACGCGCTGCACGATCACCTGCTTGGCGGCCTGAGCGGCGATACGACCAAACTCGGCGTTCTCGATCTTCTCTTCGACAAAGTCGCCAACCTCGGCGCCTTCCTTCTCGTCGACCGCGTCCATCAGACGAATCATTCGATCCGGCGATTCCATCACCACGTCATCGGGCACCACTTCCCAACGGCGGAAGGTTTCGTAATGGCCGTCCTTCGGGTTGATCTGTACCCGAATCGACACGTCTTCTTCCGGATAGCGCTTGCGCGCCGCCGAAGCCAGCGCGGCTTCCATCGCCTCGATGATCACTTTGCGCTCGACGCCTTTTTCATTGGCGACGGCTTCGACCACCATCAACAGTTCCTTGCTCATCGTTCTCGCTCCGGCGCCTAGGCGCTGCAATCACTGATCAACGGACACGGCTCACCGCGCCCCATTATTCTGCCGACTCTTCGTCCTGCTCAGAACTCTGCTCCGAGCCCTGCTTGCCGCGCCGCTGCCGTTTGGGCTTGCTGGTATCGTCGAACTGCGGCACCAGCCGCGCCTTCTGCACGTTCCCAACATCGACCTTCACTTCGCCCTGCTCGTCAGCCACCGTCACTTCTGTGCCTTGCACGGACACGATGCGGCCCTGCAATCGGCGACGTCCGGCCTGCGGCACCACCAGGGCCAGCTTGGCGACATCGCCAATGAAGCGCTGATAATGCGCCGCTTCAAACAGCGGCCGATCCAGGCCCGGCGAGGACACTTCCAGGTTGTAATGCCCGGCGATCGGATCTTCCACATCCAGCAAGGCGCTCACCTCGCGGCTCACCGCCTCGCAATCTTCCAGATTCACCGGCCGATCAGCAGCGTCAATATAGATGCGCAGCAAGGACTGCCGAGCGCCCGGCACGTACTCGATGCCCCACAGGAATACCCCCTGTGGCAAGCCCTCGATGGCCGGCGACAACATCGTATTGAGCTGTTCGATCTTGTTGGTCATCTTTTTCCATCGCCAAAGAAAAAGGGGCACACGGCCCCTTTCCATGAAACCAGGTTGGTCCTGCAGGCAAATCGATTCCTTGATTTACCGCCTCGGAAAACGAAAGAGCCTCACGAGGAGGCTCTTGCGTTACCAAAACTGGTAGCGGGGGCAGGCTCCGTTCATTATCTGACAGAACCTGTCCGAGTCCCACTGAGCCGCTCATCTTAGGCAAGCGGCAGTGATTTTGCAACCACCACAGCCCCGCTCAGGTCGTACGGCGCAATCTTACGGGACTTGGCTCGGTGAAGCGAGCGGCTGGCCGCCTCTGCGCTGTTTCATCGAACCGGACTCAGGCGACCGAATCGGTGAGCCCGCCTTGTCGGGCGGCTGACGGGCGAGCATCTGCGTGTCGCTTGGTCTACAGGGTCGATGCCGGCCTACCGATGAACCCTGTCACCTGAACGCCTTCATCCAACCTTGCCCACTTCGCATGCGGAAGCGGACGAAGCTGTCGGGGTCTTTGAATTGCAAGTAAATATTGTCGCGCAGCACATTGGCGAATAGCTGCCCGGGTGGTTTGCCGTAGCTGTGGCCGGGGTAGATACGAGAGTTGCCGGCGAGCTGTTGCTTGAGCAGCTCAAGGCTGTCGAACATCTGCTGGGCGGCATTGTTCGACATACATAGACCACAGCCCTCGGCAAACAGCACATCCCCGCTGAACAGGTTGTCGACTATCCGATAGCACACGCAACCGGGGGTATGGCCTGGGGTCAGCAGCGCTTCGACCTCGAGGGTGCCGATGCGCCAGCGCGCCTCCGCTATACAGCGCAGGCGATCTGACTGAAACCTGGCCCAGGCCACCTCTTGCGGCGACATCCAGATCGAGCAGTCAAAGTGTTCGGCGATCGGTTCCGCCAGATTCAGATGATCGGGATGCGAGTGGGTGATCAGCACCGCGCGCAGCCGGAGCCTATGTTGATCAATCATGGCCACCAGTCGATCCAGCTCCCAGGCTGGATCGACAATGACGGCATCGCGGCTGATCCGATCAAACACGATGTAGTTGAAGTTCGTGAAGCCTCGGCGCCCGACTTCTACAACCAGCACTTCCGGCGCCAGCCTCGGCCATTCGATGCCGCTAGCCGCAGCATCGAAAGCATGAGGGGGATCGTCGGACCGAGTGTTGCCTGACATTCTAGATCCCGATCAAGACTTCTTGCTGTGGCGGCGCTGTGAACCCTCGGCTGCACGGAGGGTTTGCCAGAGCCGAGCCAATACGTAGCCCACTCCGTGAGGCGCGTGGGTGGTCACAGGCGAGCAGACGCAATTCGTGGCTGTCGGATTGTGACTGCGAACATCCATTACTTCGGTACGCCGCCACGCGATCTTGAGTGGCTCGGGTCTGATTTGGGCGCAATAATGAAAAAGGCGACCCACAGGTTCGCCTTGAGTCATTGCTTTTATGGAGGCTTGGGCCGGAATCGAACCGGCGTAGGCGGATTTGCAATCCGCTGCATAACCACTCTACAACCCGGCCATTATTGCTCCAGCGAGATAATGTCTTAACCGGATCAATATTTTCGGAACTACTCGTCAGGGCAGTCAGACACATGGCAACCGGGCTATCCGATCACGAACAATGGCTGATCGAACTCAACTGGCTGTCCGTTCTCAACCAGGATTCTGAGCATCGTCCCGGACGCGTGTGCCTTGATGGGGCTAACAGTGCTCAGTGCCGATACGATTCCCAGAGTATCCCCGCGCTGGACAGTCCCTCCGATACTCACGAACGGAGGCTGATCCGGACCGGGCGAGGCATAGCAGATACCAACCCTAGGCGAACGAACGATGTGTTCATCTGGACCACTCGCTTCGGCCTGGCTGAGGCTGCAGATAGTCGGTGACTGATGCTGAGCGAGGGACGCCGCACTCCGGGGCGATCGGGTAACACGAAGATCCACTCCATTGTCCCGGACCTCAACTTCGGCCAGGCTTGACGTTTCCATCAGCCGGAGCAGATATCTGACTCTGCGAAGATTCATGTGATGCCTCTTGGCAATATTTTCAGCGCGAGGAGTCCACAGCTGTGAACGCGCAACGCAGGAGCACGCCCCTGCTGCCCACCCGTCGACGGCGGGCGTTACCCGACGTCGACGAGCGCTTCGCCCCTTGCGAGCATTCGGGCGCAACCCTACACGCTGATCGGGACATCCGACGCGCCGCGCAGATTGATCCGGCCGTTCCAGCGCACCCGACCTGATAGCGCCAATTTGGGGAACCGAGTCACCAGCCGGCTGATCGCCACCCGGCCCTCTACCCGGGCAAGTGCAGAGCCGAGGCAGTGGTGGGCGCCGGCGCTGAACGACACGTGATGGCGGGCGTTCTCACGATCGAGCCGCAGGGCGTCGGCGTCCGCGCCGAACGCCCGCTCGTCGCGGTTGGCCGCGCCGAGGCAGGCGATGATCATCGCGCCGGCCGGAATCTCCCGACCACCGATCTGGTACGGGGTGAGGGTGATCCGGCGGGTCTGGTGGATCGGGCTGTCGTAGCGGAGAAACTCCTCAACGGCGTTGCCGATGAGGTCCGGGTTCGACTGCAGCAGCGCAAGTTGCTCGGGGTGGCGCAGCAGTGCGGTGACACCGTTGCCGATCAGGTTGACGGTCGTATGGTGACCGGCCATGTACAGCAGCAGGACCTGAGCCACCAGTTCATCGTTGGAGAGAAAGTCGCCGTTATGGTCTGCCTGGATGAGCGCGGTCAGCAGATCGTCGGCCGGGTTGTTCCGCTTCCAGGCGATGACCTCTCGCATCATCTCGGACAACTCGACCTCGGCCTTGACAATCGCGGTCATCAGGTCGGGATCGGTGACCGGTTCCAGCGCGACCACCAGCGTCTCGGTCAACTCGAGCAGCTGCTTGGGATCGGTGTCCGGCATGCCGAGCATCGCCGTGATCACCGCGAACGGCAACGGGAACGCGAGTGCGTCGATCAGGTTGGCCGAGCCGGCATCGGCGATGCGGTCCAGTGACTCGTCAACCAGTTCGGTCACCATGGGCTCCAGCGCGGCGATCGAGCGCGGCGTGAACACCTTGCCCACCAACGAACGCAGTCGGGTGTGATCCGGCGGGTCACTGTCCATCATGGTCACCAGTTTGACCGGTGCGTCGGCGATCAGTTTTTCGTACTGATCGCGCATCGGGCCGGCCGCAAGGTTGCGGTCCGCCACCGACAGCCGGGCGTCGCGCAACAGGGTGGCGATATCGGCGTGCCGGGTCAGGAACCAGAACCCCATCGGGTGCTCCTGCACCGGGTGGGTGTCGCGCAGCGTCCGGTAGTGCTCGTACGGGTTCTCGTCGAAGCCCGGCAGGAACGGGTTGAAGAGTTCCGGGGTCGTGCCGGTTTCTTGGGTCCCGGTTTCTTCGATCGTCTCGGCTTCTTGGGTCGTCTCGGTCATGGTCTGGTTCCGTTCTCGGTCATGGTTGGGTTCAGTACCCGCGGGAATCCTGCTCAGCGGATGTCGCTGATGAAGTCCAGCTTGGCGTTGACGTACTTGTCTTCCTTCAAGGTGCTGCGCAACGTGGTCGCAAAAAACTTGTGGCTCTCATCGACCAGGGTCATGTTCATCAGGAAGTAGGGAAAGAAGCCGATGCCGGGCAGATCAACGTCCTGGATCAGCGATACTTCGACCTTGCCGTTGGGCTTCGGCGTGTAGGTCCAGCGGTTGTGAATCCGCTCGATCCGCACCACGCCGGGCGTATGCGGCAAGGTGTTGGGGAGGCCCACCACGTCGAGCACGACCTCCTTGGTCTGCTCGTTCTGATCGAACATCGTGGTGATCAGCAGCTCACGATCGGCGAACGGCCCAGGCAGCTCGACGCGCCACATGTCCTTGTCGTAGCCGCGCACCGGGTCGAAATCCTGGATACGGGTCATTTCCTTGCATCCGGGAACCCATTCGATGCAATTCTCCAGCGTGTCGCCGACGACAAGATGCTGCGAGGTCAGTTGGGTCAGGGTGTAGTCGCCCTCCATCACTGTCCGTGCTTTGAGTAGCGGATCACCCGGCGCCTTCAACAAGTAAACCTGAATGCCATCCTCGTCCTTGGCGAGCTTCCATTCGGCCGACCCGGAGGCCTGCCAGGTGAAATGCGCGACGAGCACCGCCATTACGAACAAACTGAACGCGAAGTAGAGCCTCTTCCAGAGCGGATCCTTGATCTTCTTAGCGACGGCAGCTTGGTTGGTGCTCGTGGTATTCGATACGTTGCTCATGGTGTCTTCCTATCGTTGCGATGAGTTGGATGGTGGGAGGCGAGCGCCGCTCGCGGGGAGGCGGCGGTCATGCCGCCACGGCCCCCGATTCAGCCGGCGCGCTCCGGGTTTGGGTCAGGGTGTCGGCGAGATACTTCGCCAGGCAAAGCAGGGTGAGGGTCGGCGCAACTCGTCCGTTCTCCGGGATCAACGAGGCGTCGCAGACGTGGAGACTGCGCACGCTGGTTTCGAGTCTCGCGTCGACGTCGCTGCCAACGCGCAGCGTTCCGAGGGCGCCACCGGAGAACATCGGCGCCTTGAACACGTCGCGGGCACCGGCGCGTTCGAGAATCGCCCGCGCCGCCTTCTCGCCGCGCGCGAGTTTGTCGAACACCGCGGCATTGAGTGTCTTGTGGTAGCGACCATCGGCAGACAGCCCACCCCCGACTTCGTCATGGGCCATCACCGTGATCCCGAGGTGCTCGGGATAAGCGAACATCCGCGCAAACTGCATGAACTGCAGCATGAGCAAACGAAACGGCAGTTTGTGGACGTTCGCGTCCTTCAGAACGATGCCCTCTTCCAGCGTCATTTCCATCACGCCACAGAAACTGTCGACGCCGCGAAGGCCCGGCACGCGCCCGAACAGGGTGAAGCTGGGATCGATGAAATAGCCTCCGGCAGCGACCTGATGCAGACCGCTGGCACGCAGCAGCAGCGGTGTCGCCAGCGAACCCGCGCAGACCACGACTCGATCCGCCAGGTATTTGACGGCGCGGCTACCGAATGCGCCCTGCTTAACCCGACATTCCACGCCGACCGCGCGACCGTTTTCGATCAGTATCCGTTCGACCGGGGTCTGACACTTGAGCACTGCGCCCTGACGCACGGCATCGTCGACGAAGGTCAGCGCCTTCCACTTGGCCTCGTATGAATAGACGCCGCTGCACTTCGACTGGTCGATCAGCATCAGCTTCTTCTTCCAGTCGAAGCCGGCCGCAATGGCGGCGCCCCGCATCCTCTTCGACTGTGGGCTCATCAACGCATCGGGCATCTCGGCCAGCGGAACCTGCCGACGGATCTCATCGTAGGCGGGCTTGAGATCGATCCCGAGCGCGCGATAGGCATCGATCGGCGGTTCGTCCATCACCGCCAGATACAGCGCGCTCGAGCCGCCTGCGGCGTACACCCTGGCCTCCTTGAGCTTGTCGGCCACAGGTACCTCATTGATCATCGACCCGAGCGTCCAGACCGTCTCCTTGAGCGGGAGGTATTGCCCCCGCTCAAGGATCAGCACCTTTTGCCCCCGACCACTGAGTTCGCGCGCAATCACGGCGCCGGCAGTGCCGGAGCCGACCACGATGCAATCGTAGATTTCGCCGTCTCCGGACCGAGTCGCGCTCATGGCTTGGCCGCCACCTGCAGTGCCCGATCTTTCCCTTGGACCAAGTACTGACGGTAGGTCTGCATATGACGCTCGCGGAAGGCAAAGTCGGTCAGCGACCGCTGGCTCAGGAACTCTTCATCGATGTCCACATTGAGCACGATGTCAGGATGCTCCCAGACGGTGATCCGGCGCTTGGTGAGGTTGTTCATCGAAGCCCTTATCACCATCCACACATCGCCGATCTGTTCCACATCCTGCGCCGAAAACTGCTTGTAATGCCTACCGCTGCGGTCGTAGAGATCCTCCTTCAGCACGATGAAGCGCTCCTTGTCGACGTAGGCGACGATGCGGCCGTAGAAGGATCGCTTGCGGCGACTATCGGTCGGGGTCAACTCGATCTTCCACACCGAACGGTCACGGTAGGTGTCCTCGCCGAGCAAGGTGTAGGTGTAGTCCTTCACCTTCCTGACGTCCGCGTCTTCGGCCGACACTTCCGAACCGAACACGGCGCCACTCTCGCCGCTGTCGGCGACCGACACGATGCGCTTTACCTTGCTCAATACAGGCAGATACACCCAGAAGTCCGAAGCCTTGTCGTCTTCGGCGTATCCCCAGGACAACATCGCCGTGTTCTTGTCGCTGACCGGCTGGATGATCACATCGAGCGCCTTGAAGTCGAGGTCACGCCGCCCCGGAGGGCGACGGGTCTTGCTGAACGAGTCGAAGATCACCACGCGCGGCTTCTCGACGCAGGACAGCTTCCCGCCGCTGACGTTGTAGCGGCAGGTCGAGAACTTCATCTGGCGAACTGACGACGAATAGCTGTGATTCGTCACATCGTCCACCTTGGTCATGATCTCCAGGGCGTCCTGGGCGCGGGATACAGTCGCAGCGACCAGGAACAGGGCTGCGAGAACAAAGCTGCAAGCGGTCTTCATCCGGCGGCTCCTTCTTCGACGGCGCCCTGAACTTCAGCCACAGGGCCGGCAGCAGGTGCAGACTTGAACTCCGGCTTGAACTTCAGCAGCAGGGCCGGCAGCAGGAACAGGTCGTTAAGCAGACCCATGAAGATCGCCAGCGCACCGAACTTGCCCATGTTGGACGTGCCCGCTGCGGAAGCGACCGCCATGATGCCGAAGCCCAGGCCGAGGATCAGCGCGGTGAACACCACGCCCGGGCCGGCCTCGGCCATGGTCCGTCGCAGCGCGGCGTTAACGTTGTTGTCCTTGGCCAGTTGCTGCTGGTAATGCGAAATGAAGTGCACGGTGTCATCGACCGAGATGCCGATGATGATCGGCGCCAGCATCATGGTGAAGAAGTCGAGCGGAACCCCGGCGATCCCCAGCACCCCGAGCGTGAGCAACGCAGGGATCAAGTTGGGAATCAAGGCGATCATGCCGACCTTGAGCGAACCGAACACCAGCAGCAGGATCGCGCTCACCACGATCAGCGCGATGCCGAAGGTGATGACCTGGTTTTCGGTGATGTACTGGGATGCCTGCATCGCCAGCGCGAAGATGCCGGTGATGGACACCTCGGCCCGGGGGTACTTGGTGTTCAGGGTTGCCATCATCTCGTCGATGTCGGCACGCATCTGCTGGAAGACCTGGTCGTACTCGTACGAGCCATAGCTGTGCAGCGAGATCTTGATGTTGGCCTTGCGGTAGCTGTCGTCAACCAGGCGCTGGCGCTCGCTCGGGTTGGCGTTGTTGAACAGGAACAGCGTCTGCGACAGCCTTTCGCGGGTGTCGGGGATGCGCTCGAACTCCGCTATGTTGCCGTTGAGTTTGCGGTTGGCGTCCTTCGCCACATAGGCGATGGAGTTGGTCATCACCACGTACTTCTCGTACTTGCTTTCGAACTTCTGCTGCAGCTCGTCCATCGCCTTCAACACGTCCGGATCCTGCAGGGCGAAGTCCTCCTTGAAATCGAGGTACAACACCATGGCGTAGGCGCCCATCATGTGGTCGTCGGCCACCTTCACGCTCTGGGTGAAGGTCGAGTCCGCCGGGTACTGATCCAGGATCTGCGAATCGATCTTCACCTGAGTGGCGCCGTAGATCGAGAGCACCAGCACCAGCATGAAGGGGACAATGAACGCGACCGGACGCTTCTCCACGAATGGGACGGCCTTGTCCAAGGCCGAACGGAGCCGCGGCAGCACATCGAGGAAGCGCTTTTTCTCCGGCGTGTCGGCGATCACCTTCTTCTTTGACACCGTCGGCCAGACATCGACCAGTACCGGCAGCAGGTAGAAGGTCAGCAGCAAGGCGAACAGGATGCCGAGGGTCGACATGATGGCGAAGCTCTGAATCGGCACGACCGGCGTGATGTTCAGCGCCATCGTGCCGGTCATGTTGGTCAAGCCGGTCAACAGCAGTGCCACGCCGGTGAACTTGTAAGCGCGGCGCAACGCAGCCTGATGTTCAATGCCGGACCGGCGCAGGCGGGTGTAGCCAGTCAGGGCGTGCACCGAATCGGCGACACCGACGGTCAGGATCAGCAGGATGGTGAGGATCAGGAAACCGGTGACGGTGAGTCCGAGCCAGCCGGTGACGCCAAGCGTGAGTATCGTGCTCAGGATCACGATCAGCATCGACCACAGCACGGCCGACACGGAACGGAACAGGAACCACAGCAGCACCATGATGATCCCGAACGCGGCCATGTAGAGAATGCCCATCTCTTCGGACATCTTCACATCGTGTTCGGCGGCCGCGGTGTTGCCGACCGCGTAGAAGTCGAACTGGTTGGCGTACTCAGGCTTGCCGAGGATCGTCTTGATCTCCTCGAACAGTTTCAGATAGTCGGCCTGGTCGGTGGGCATGAACTCTACCGGCGCTTCTTCGCCTGACGCGACGGTCTGCTCAAGCGACACAACGGTGTCCTCGGTGATCTCCTCCGCGTCGACCGGAATGGTGCCGAAGTCGGTTTCGATATGGATGCCGCCGTACTTGTGATCGCGCGAGAAGAACTGCAGCGGCAACTGCTTCTCAGCCTCCGCAATCGCCTTGATCTCGGCGATCGCTTCTGGCGAAGTGGGCACCGTGTCGCCGACCAGTGCCTTGGAAATCAGCAGGTCGCCGTCGACCGTCAGCACCGAGGCATTGACCAGGGTGTCGACCTTAACGATGTGCTCCAGCGCTGACTCCTCGCCCTCCTTGAGCCTGCTGCGGAAGTTGATCAGATCGTTCTGGATACCGCGCACCGCCTCAAGCGATGCCGGCGAAAAGACGTCACCATCCTTAGGCTTGTAGACGATGTAGACGCCGTCCTCGCTGCCAAACTGCTGGTGGTAACGATGGAAGGCGACCAGGGTCGGGTCTTCCTTGTGGAACCAGCCTTCGATGGTCATGTCCATGCGCAGCTTGCCCATGCCGAGGATGGCTACGGCAAGCAAGGCAAGGAACACGATGCCGACCAGCAGGCGTCGCTTGCGCAACGCATCCGGGACGTTTTCGAAGTGCTCAGACAATCGGCTTACGATTCGCTCTCTAACGGACATGAATGCGCTTCCTGTTGGTGAAGGTGATTGAACTGCGGAGGTTCGACGCCCCTGCAAAGACAGGTGAGTTGAAGGTTCGATGCGGCGATGCGTGGCGGGTCCTGCCCGTGCCATCGGTGGTCATTGGAAGATCCTCGCGATCACGGCGCTGCCATCGGCGCCGACCACCGACAGATGGTCGGCATCGACATCGATGCAATCGGCGGGATTGGCTAGCACCTTGTTCCAGCCCAATGCCGGCGGCTGGTCGCCGTTACTGCGCGTCGCACGGACGACCACCGTGTCGCAGGCTTTCGGCAGCTTTTTCGGCCGATAGCTGCGGCAGGCCTTCTCGTTGGCGAGCGAAAGCCGATAGGCGAGCGAGAAATTCTCTTTCGGCATCCAGAAACCATTGCGCTGGACGAGTTCGTAGAGATAGTCGGCCCACCGGTCCTCAGGTACTTCGCGGAACTCGTCGGCATCCATCTGGAATTTTCCCCCGAGCGAATTGATCAGACTGACGAAGGCCTCGGCAATCTCATCCGAGAGACTGCGGATGGACGGCCCCGGACAGCGGCAATCCACCAGCACCAGACGCTCAACCTCGATGTTGTTCTTCAGCAGTTGATGCGCCATCTCAAAAGCGACCACGGCGCCATTGGAATAGCCGAGCAGACTCAGCTTGCTGCAGTCCTTCAATGCCGCAAGGGTGTCGATGTTGGCTTTCGCCATCGCGCGTATGGAGCCGAGCGGTTCACGCTTGCCATCCACGCCAACCGCCTGCAATCCGAACATCGGCCGGATGCCGTTCATCGCACGACTTAAGGTGCGCAGCGACAGCACGCTGCCGTCGGCGCCCGGAACGGCGAAGACCGGTGTTCCCGACCCATTGGTCTGCATCGGCACCAGGTCGTCGGCGACCGCGTCGCGGCTCACGAACCAGGTTTCGAGATCGGTTTTCGCCGTCGCCGCCCGCAACAGTCTTGCTCGCGACACCGCGCTGGAGGCGCTGGACGCGTTGGACGCCTCGGCCGTACCGAGGACATGGATGCTATCGATCTTGGCTCGATAGCTGTCCGCCAGATGGCGACCGAGACGCTTGATGTCGGGATGATTGAACACCACGCTCGGTGAGATGTTTTCGCCCAGCAAGCCGATGGTTTTCTGGATCAATGCGGCCATGGCGACCGAATCGAAGCCAAGTTCAAGGAACTCCAGGTCGACATCGACATCCGCCCGCGGCACACGCAGCAGTTCGGCAGCTTCTTGGGCGAGAAAGAGTACGATCTTGTCCTCGGCCTCAAGCGCTTCCGCCCGTTCGCCCTCGGCCAGCGTGTCGACGAAACGCCACTTGCGCACGACCTCGGGCCCGCTACCCGCATCGCGCTCGCTATTCGCTTTCTGCGGCCGGGCCACGGTGGGGATTTGCACCTGCGGCGAGGTATCGGTGTGGTCGAAATCCAGCCAGTAACGGTGCTTGGCGAACGGGTATGGCGGAATGTCGACCAACTGCGGCAGCGCCTGCGCATTGCGGCGACGGGTCAGTACCACCTCGCGCCAATGCCGCTCCCAGGGCATGTCGATGCCGCCGACCCACAGCAGCGCGATATCCTTCAGCCTGCCTTCGCGCAGGTTTTCGAGCAGCTTGTCATCGCCGATCTGCGACTTGATAACATCGAAGACGCGGGCGTTGTCGCGCTCCTTCGGGCCACCGATGAAGATGGGGCCGTTGCCGTCCACCGACGTGTGCTCAGTCAGATGCTTGGCGGCACGCGCTAACGCGTCGTTCAGTTCCTTGTGGCTGCCGGCAACGATAGCGAGTCGATGCTCCATTGGTACGGTCGCCAGCTGCAGGGTGTAGGCCATGTCTTCCAGCGGCAGACGGCTGCCGCAAAGGGCCAACGATTCCTCCAGGGATTCGCGCATGAGGGCCAAGGATTCCTGCAGGGTTTCGCGCGTACGCGCCGAGAAGACAAATAGCTGACGCTCGCCCTGCTCCGCGCGCGGGGCGCCGCGGTCGCTACGGTATTCCTCGAATAGCAGGTGAACGTTCACGCCGCTGTCGGAGAACGAGTTGACGCCGGCGCGGATCGGCTCGTCGCCTCGGCGCAGCGTGTCGAACGGCAGCGGGTGGTCGGCGATATACAGTGGATGCGCCTTGGACTCGATGTCGATGAAGGCGTTGAGCGTCTTCTTCGTGATCGTGGCGGGGAACTGCTTGTGGTGTAGCGAGAGTGCGACCTTGATCGCGCTGGCCACGCCGCTGGCTGGCTCGACGTGGCCGATGTTGCCCTTGATGCTGCCGAGCGCACAGTGCTTCTCGCCGGTGGTCGCATCGAATGCGTTCTTGATGCCTTCGAACTCGAAGGAGTCACCCCACTTGGTGGCATAGCCATCGACTTCGATGTAGCGCACCGAGTTCGGCGCGATGCCGTGCTTCTCGTAACACTCGACGATCACCTGGGTGATGGATTCGTGCTTGATCTCTGAGATGAAGCTGGCGCGTCCGCGATTGTTCTGATGGGTCGCGACGACCTTGGCGAAGATTCGCCGATTGTCGCGCTCGGCATCATCCAGCCGCGTCAGCACCAGCAGGCCGACGCCTTCGCCGCGGGTGAAACCATTGGCGGTGTCGTCGAACACGCCGCAACTGCCGTCCGGCGATAGCAGGCCGTAGCGCGCGATCGCCGCGTAGTCGCCTTCGAACAGATTGAGCGACACGCCGCCGCAGATCGCCACGTCGCATTCGCCCTGCGCCAAGGATTGACAGGCGCGGTGGATCGCCAGCCCGGACGAGGCGCAACTGGCGTTGACCACTTCGCTCGGGCCCTTGAAGTCGTACAGAAATGAGATGCGGTTGGCGAGGTAGTAGATCGGGCTGGACGAGCTCAGCGCCGGAGCGTTTGGAATGCGATGCAGGTTGCGGCGCAGATGATGCTCGTATTCGGCGTACTCATAACCGAGGAAGAGCCCGGTGCGCGTGCCACGCAGCTTGTCCGCGCGCAGGCCGGCGTGCTGCAGCGCGTGGTAAAGCGCCTGCGTCACCAGGCGTTCCTGCGGATCGCACAGGCGGGCTTCGTCGTCGCTGAGGCCGAAGAAAGCGGGGTCGAAGCGATCGACATCTTCGATCAACGCGCCCCAGCGCGGCGCAGCGTAGGCATCGGCGCCCCAACGGCTTCGCTTCAGCGGCGCGATCAGCGAGCGCTGTTCGATCAAGTTGTGCCACAGCGCTTCCGGTGTGTTGGCATCGGCGAATGTGCAGGCCATGCCGACCACCGCGATCCCGGTGTTGCCGGCCGGGCGCCCGACCGCCTGCACTTCGGAGGCCTCGGCGCTGCGTGCGTCTGCGGACAGACCGTAGTACTGCGACAGTGCGTCGGCGTGATGCTCCAGCAGATGGTCGATCAGCGCTTGCTTGGAGGTGAAACCCTCATCGTGCAGATCCAGTCCGTATTCGTCGCGGACGAAGGCCAGCATGCGGCCGAGCCCCCCTGCCCGGTCGGTGCGCGATGGCTGCCGCACCTCCGCACGCCGACGCGGGACAGTGGCCGCTGCCGTCGATGTCTTGGCCGCGGCGGCGGTAGGTGGTTTTGTAACGCTTGGCTGCGGCTTGGGCAGCGGCGTCGCCGGGGCCTCATTCATCGAGTCGCCGATGAGGCCAGCCAGCTCTCTGATCGAGTTGACCGCGGTCAGCTGCGCCGGCGTGATCGATACCTTGAGCTGTTTGCTCAGGTTGGTCATCAGCTCGATCGCGATGATCGAGTCCATGCCGAACGAATCGAAGGCAGCATCGACGTCGAGCCGATCGACCGGGATTTTCAACGTCGACGCGACCGTATTCGCGATCGTGTCCAACAAGGGCAGTTCCGCGACAGCGCTCATTTCAAGCTCCCCAATTCGTCTGTCAAGCTGAGTTCTTCTGCCAACGCGAGATCGGCGTTGAGCAGCGCCTTCAGGCGCTCGATGTCCTTGCCGGGCGACGCCCTGCCCGACGGCGAAGGCGCGAACGCTGTGGTGTCGGGCAGCGCTGCGCTGTCTTGCGTCGGCGGCTCCTGATCGGGTTCGCGAAAGAACCCGCTGCGCTTCAGGTTCGACATGCTCGCCTTCACGCCAGCGATCACCGCTGCTATGTCCTCGTCGCTGTGGGCTGTGGTGAGGAAGCAGTTGCCCTGGATGTTGGTCTCCACACCTTCCATGCGCAGCAGGATGAAGAACAGCGCCTCGGTCACACCCCAATAGCTGTCGACGAAGCGGAAGCGGAACAAGGAACCGAAGGTGTCGATCACCACTGGCAGGCACTCTTCACGGAAGAACGTGTTAAGGACATCGGCAAGAGCGGTAGTTTTGCGGTTGAGCACGTCCTGGAAGCATGTGACCGTACCGTCGGGCGCGGTTTCGGCGCTGCGTTTCTTGATCTCGCCCAGCACCGCGAGTGCAGCGGCAATCTTCAACGGGTTCTGCGAGTGCGTGCCCGCCATGCCGGTACGCTTGGCGCTGGGCATGCTGTCATCGTCGAACTGCCAGCTACCGCCGTCGACCAGGTCCAGGTATTTCGCGGCGCCGGCGATGACGCCGGTGGGCAGGCCGCCGCCGGGAATCTTGCCGTAGGTCGCCATGTCCGCCTGGATGCCGAACAAGCCCTGCGCGCCCTGCGGACCGACTCGGAAGCCGGTGATCATCTCGTCGAAGATCAGCGGAATGTCCTTCTCGATCGTCAGTTGGCGAAGCGCCTTGAGGAACTCGACCGGCTTCTTGTACGGATGCCGCGATTGCACCGGCTCGACCAGCACGGTGGCGATCTCAGCGGCGCATTGTTCGATCACGTCGAGCGACGCCATGTCGCCGTAGTCGAGCACGATGATCTGCTCGGCAAACTCCTGCAGGATGCCCGGTGCCAACGGGAAGCTGTTGCCCGCGAGGTCGCGGGTGGCCGCCACCGCATCCGACAGCCCGTGATAGCTGCCGTCGAAAAGTACGATCTTCTTGCGGCCGGTCGCCGCGCGTGCGATGCGCACCGCGAACATCACCGCCTCGGTGCCCGATTGCGTGAACAGCGTACGTTCGTGGCCGGTGATCTCGCAGAACAGCTGGCAGGCCCGGAAAATCATGTCGGAATAGCCGACCAGCGGGATGCCCTGATCCAGGCTGTGCTTGATCGCCTTGATAAGGAAGGGCGCGCGATGCCCGAACAGGTTCACGCCCATGTCGCCGGAGATGTCGATGTAGCGGTTGCCGTCGACGTCGTGGACGTAGGCGCCTTCGGCCCGGGTGTAGGTGATCTGGAAGTGGAGCTTTTTCAGATCCTTGATCAGGTGAAAGGCGCGACGCTGGTCGACGAAGTGCAGCTGGTGTTCGAGAACATTGGCCTTGGACTTCGGCACGAAGCGGTCGTACTTCTCAACCAGAGCGGCGATCCAGGCGCGGTGCTCGTCGCCGAGCTCGCGCTGGTCGAGCGCCTGCAGGGCCCGCGCCGCGCCTTTGCCGTCCGGTGCTGGCGCAATGCCTTCGGCACGGCGGACGATCGCCAGCACCCGCTGCTGCGACTCCTTGTCCAGCGACTGGAACAGGCGCATGGCGTCCTGCTTGTCGATCTGCTTCGACAAGATCTTCTTCGATAGGTCTTCAACGGGCATCTGCATGGCGTTATCCATCTCGCGGTCGCTAGAACTGATATTGGTATCGGACGACGAACTGCTTCTGGTCGCGATACGGCCAGGTCCCACTGCGTTGGTCTCGTTCGTCTGGAAAGAACAACTCGAAATAGATCGTGGAGTTGTCGTCGATCAGGTAAGAGCTGAGGAACTTGTGCTGGAAACTGGTGTAGGGCTCGCTATAGATGCTGAGCAAACTAAGTGTTAAATCGTCGTTGAAGAAGCGGTTGCTCACCGAGCCCACCAATGAGTACTCGTCGCGCTCGCGTCCGATAATGTCGCTGCGCCAGTCGAGCACACGACTCCAGACGACTTCGGCGCTGTAGACAAGCGCCCGGCCACCCGGCGAATAATCGAAACCGAAGCTCGAATCGAACTGGTCGCTCTCGACGATCGTCAGCTCGCTGCTGCCGGCCGCAAGGGCGAAATACGCACGTGGCTGTTTCAGCGCGACTTCCGCGCGCAGCAGCAGGTTGTCGATCGCCACATTCGCGGTCAGTCCGAACATGCGGAAGCGTTGTTGGCGCACCAGGTAATCGTTGTCGATCAGCCGCGCCGCCATCAGGCTGATGTCGCTCTTGCCGAACGTGCGCTTCCAGCGCGCACCGAATTCGTAGGTGCCGGGGTTGTCCCAGTCGTCGTCCGGCGCGCGCCTGTCGAAGGCGCCGGGGATGTCGTACTCGGACCCGCGATCCGGATACTTGTTGTAACCGGGCCGCGGCACGAAGAATGCGGTCCAGTGGCCGGAATCGCCGAAGTGGTCGGTGACCAACATAGGTTGACCGACGCGCGACTCCTCCAGCGAGATGAAGAAGAACTCGGCGCTGTTGCGCGGACTGACTTCGTCGGTGATCGCGCCGCCCTCGGACACGCCCCACGGCAGAATCTGATAGCCGAGGCGGAAACTGGTATCACCGAAGCTGCTCTGCAAATAGGCCTCGCGTGTGACCAGTTCGCGAAACAGATCCTCGTCCTTTGCCCTGGCGCGGTGATCATTGCTCCAGTGCAGATTGAGCTTGGTGTCCAGGCGTAGGTACAGATTGCTGGTTAAGGGCTTCGCGTATTCCAGCCGCACAGATGAGCGGTTGTTCACCACCCGCTTTGGCGAGGCGAACTTGTAGGAGTTTTCGTGCTTCAGGCTGACCCGCAGTGCATCCAGCCAGGTCGCGAGCCAGCTGTCGTCGCCGGCCCAGGTCGGGTCGCCCTCCTCCGTCCCCGCGCCCGGCCCGCCGGGCTCCAGCCCCACAAGATCGGGACCAATAAAATCCGCACCATCGGGCGAAGGCTCGTGATCCCAATCGGTGTTCGAATCGATGTCGATTTCGAGCTCATCAAAGTCGACGTTCGTATCGCTGCCCGGCTCAGGTGGCAAACCACTTAATGCCTGGTCGCCGCGCGCGTCTGGTGCTCCCGGCTGTATCTCGGCCGGCGGATCGATCACCACGCCCTCGAGGAAATCGCTGTCCGGATCGGCCGCAGGTTCGCTCTTCGGCATCTGCGCAGAGGCACCGAAGGTTACCCCGAGGGCCAGCAGGGAAACCGCCACCGACTTCATCGATCGCGCGGGTGGTGTATGCGTTCGATTCACGATGCGATCACCGCTTCAGCGCCGTAACCACTGGTTGCTTCGAGATCCTGGTAATAGCGGACCTCCTCCGACACCCACAGGTTGTCGAGCGCGCGTTGCGAGATCACCTTGATCAGTGCCAGCTGATCCATGTCAGAGGCGATGAAGGCTTCCAGCTCGCGCATGGCCTCCTCCGGCTCGATCGAGCCGATCCCCAGGCTTTCCATGCGCTTGCGATAGAACGTGTCGGTGACGACGCCGACGCTGCCCCAATAGGCCCAGTTGACGATCTTCACCGGATACGGATGACGTGCGCGCATGGCCTGCGCGAAGCTGTCCTTGAAGGTGCAGCCGGCGCAGTAGTTCGACTGGCCGGCATCGCGGTGGAACGACGCCACCGAGGAGAAGAACAGCACGAAATCGAGATCCTGTCCGGCGAAGGCGCGCTCGATGTTTACGCTAACATCGACCTTGGCTGCCAGGCTCTGGCGAAAAACCGCCTCGCCCATCGCGCGCACGGTCTGATCCTGCAGGACCAGCGCAGAATGCACCACGCCATCGATCCGCGGAAAGCGCTCGCGGATGGCGGCGACCGCTGCCCCCAGCACTGCCGCGTCGGTGGCATCCGCGGAAAAATAATGCGGTCGCCGGCCCAGGCTCTCAATAGCATCGAGTTTCGCTTCGATGTCGGCATCTTGCGGCCGGCGGCCGATCCAGATCACCTCGGCGTCGTAGTGGGTGACCATGTGCCGCGTCCACACCTCGCCTATCCCGCCGGCGCCGCCGATCACGACATAAATGCCGCTCTGACGGTAGGCCGAACGCGAGGACGGCATGCGGCCGACATCGGCGAATTCCTGGCGGAACCATTCGTCGCTGCGGAACGCCAAACCCCTGCCCTGCTCGTCCCAGGGCAAGGCGAGGATTTCGCCCGGGTCAAGATAGACAGTTGATTCGATGTCGAGCAGCCGGAAGCGCCACAGCGGCAGCTCCTTGGCGACGCTACCAATCATTCCGTGCACGCTGGCATGGTGCGGCGACACCCGTTCGTCGGCGAAGACCTGCAGCGCGCGGCGGGTGACCACGGTGAACTTAAGTTCGCGCTCGAACCAGTCGAGCCGACTCAGGGACTTGAGGATGCGGAACAACGCGAGCACGCCCGCTTCCTGGCTGGTGACGATCGCATCGTCGTCGTCGGGGTCCGCCTCTGGAGCAAACCACAGCAGGTGGTCGAATTCGCGATCGGCCAGCAGGCGCTCGATCCGTTCGACCGAATCGCCTGCACCGATCGGCTGGTGCCGCAGATCGATCGGGGCCGCGCGCAGCCAAGCGAACAGCGCCTCGTCTCCGCCGAGTAGCAGACAGCGCTCGCCCGGCATCGAAGTCACGGTGTCCCGTCCGAAACGGACCGGATTCCAGATCGGAACCAGGGCGTGCAGAACGGGCTTGGAAACGTGGGGCGCGGCTGGCTTCGGCGGCATCGGCGCAGCCCCGGCGACGCGCGTCGATGCAAGGGCGGGCGAAGCAGCAGGTGCGGCCGCGACCGCGCGCGAGACCAGGCCGAGGATACTGACCCGCGGCAGGCCCTGATCGTCGATCAGATCGATATCCAGCGACGGCATGCCGGCAATGGGCGCGCCCGGTGCGCGCCGCACCCAGACCCACATTTCCTCGCTGGTGCCGCCGTGGACGATCATGTCGTCGAAGGCGAACGGCATCAGCGCAGCGCCGCCTTCGCCATCCAAGCCCGCCAGCAGGCAGATCGTGCACTGCATCGCCGAATCCATTATTGCCGGGTGCAGGCCGAAGCGCGGGTCCGAGGCGCCCGGCAAGCGCAGCCTCGCGATCACCTGGTCGCCGTCGCTGCGCAGCTCGGTAATGCCCTGCATGGTCGACCCATAGCGCAAACCCAGCGCCTCGAAGCGCGCGTACAGCGCATCGCGATCGCAGTTCGCGCCCTCAATGGCCTCGTCGACCGCGGCGACATCCACCGGCTCGGCCTCGATGATCTCCGCACTGCAGCGAACCGTGCCGCGGGCGTGTGGCGTTTCGCCCCCGCCTTCGGAGCGGATCTCATAGTCGAGCCAGTGTCCGCCGTCCTCGTCTTCGCCCTTGTCGTGCAGCACCACCGTCAGCACAAACGCATCATCGACCACCACCGGCTGAATCCAGGCGTGATCCTGGAATTCAAGTGTTCGGGTGCGATCGCCGGGTAGTGCCAGTGCCGCCGCGGCGCGCACCATTTCGACATAGGCCACGCCGGGCAGCACGCGTCGCCCCAGCACCTTGTGGTCGCGCAGAAAGAATTCCCCGCCGTCGAACTCGGTGGTGAAGATCAGGCCCGATACATCGGACACGTTGGCGTGCAGCAAGGGATGCAGGATCGCCGGTGCGGTCGCGGCGACCGGTTGCGGTCGCGCGCCCGCGGTTCGCTCGGGAATCGCGAAACGTCTTCTTTCGAACGGATAGGTGGGTAAGGTGATGCGCCGCGCGCCCGACCCCACGAACAGGGTATCCAGCGATACCGTCGCACCGCGGCAGTACAGATCCGCCAGCGCGATCAGCTTGCTGCGCGCTTGATCAGCCGGCAAGCCGCCGAGCACCTGCTGCACCAGGAACTGGGCGAATTCGTCGAGGCCCGGCGTCGCATGACCGGAGTGCTCGACCTCGCTGCCGACAAAACACTCCGGTGCGCGCCGATGCCGGTGCAAGCGCTCGAGCTTGGCGATCAGATCAGCGACATCGCTCACCACCAGCACGCAGCGATGCGCAAACGGACTGCGGCCGGTGGCGAGGGTGAAGGCGATATCGTCGAGATGTTCGCCCTGGCCGGCGTCGAGCCAGCTGATGAGGTCGGTGACCTTGCGCCACAGCGCCGCCTCGGTCTTCGCCGACAACGCCACGATGCGCGGCATCGGCGCCGCGCGCGTTGGCAGTGGCCGCTGCGGCGGTTCTTCCAGCACCATGAAGGCATTGGTGCCGCCGATACCGAGGCAGTTGATCGCCGCACGTCGCGGCGTGTCGCCCTGCGGCCATTCGAGCGCATCGGTGTTGACGTGGAACGGGCTGCTCTCGAAATCGATCTTGGGATTCGGCGTGCTGAAATTGATGCACGGCGCAATGTGCTGGTGTTTCAGCGACATCGCGACTTTGATCAGACTCGCCATGCCGGCGGCGATATCGATATGGCCGATATTGTTCTTGACCGATCCGATCGCGCAGAACTGGCGACGCTCGGTTTCGCAGCGAAACAAACGGCTTAGCGCGAGGATCTCAATCGGGTCGCCCATCGCCGTACCGGTGCCATGCGCCTCGATATAGCCGATGCTGTCGGCCGACACCCCGGCGTTGTCCAGCGCCGCACGCATGCAGTCGACCTGACCTTCGACCTTGGTGGCCATGAAACTCATCTTCTGGCCACCGTCGTTGTTGATCGCCGATCCCTTGATCACGGCATGGATGCAATCGCCGTCGGCCAGCGCTTGCTGCAGGGACTTGAGCAAGACCATTCCGACACCGCTTCCGAACACGACGCCTCGTGCGTCCGCATCAAAGGCACGGACTTGCCCATCGGCGGAAAAGATGTTGCCGCTCTCGTATAGATAGCCCGCCACATGCGGCGTGCGCACGCTGACCGCACCGGCCAGGGCCATATCGCACTCGCCCGAGCGGATGCTCTGACAAGCCATATGCACCGCAACCAGCGAAGTTGAACATGCCGTTTGAACCGCGACACTCGGGCCGCGAAGATTC
The DNA here is from genome assembly GCF_014841215.1 of Pseudomarimonas arenosa. GTDB lineage: Bacteria > Pseudomonadota > Gammaproteobacteria > Xanthomonadales > Xanthomonadaceae > Pseudomarimonas > Pseudomarimonas arenosa. The sequence continues at coordinate 64,588 of NZ_JACYTR010000014.1, read as the reverse complement.
AGTTTGTAGGACAAGCGGGTTGGAACGAAGTCCTTGTCGTTGCCGAGATGCCAGCTGCCCCCGGTTTTGCCGACGACATCGGCGTAGTGTGCGGCGCACGACAGCAGATGGCTGGAGACGATGCCGCCCGATCCAGCGAATACACCGACCCGGCCGGGCTGGGTGTCGGGTGGATAGCCAGCATCCTCCATCGCTGACCACGCGCATTCCAGCAGCAACCGATGCTGTGGATCCATAATCTCTGCATCGCGCGGCGGAACCATGAAGAACTCCGAATCGAAGCAATCGTGGTCCGCTAGCAAGGGGGCTGCTTTCACGTAATTCGGGTCGGCCAGTGTCTTGGCCGAAACGCCGTTGGCCAGAAGTTCCTCGTCGGAGAGCGCAGCGATGCCGGAGCGCCCTGCGCACAGATTGGCCCAGAATTCATGCGTCGAGGTCGAGCCGGGAAATCTCCCGGCCATTCCGATGATGGCAATGTCGCTGTGCTGCTTTTCCATTCCGAATCCTGCTGCAATGAAAACCATCGAGTTCGCCGCGCCGTACCCGGCACGGGATTCGATTGCCTAGCCGAAACTACCTGTTTAGCGCTGGTAGGCAGCGCACAGATCACCGACCGTGCGCAGGCCGGTTATTGGCACATCGCCGCTGGCGAATGGGTCATAGGAAAGCTCGATTTCCAGGATCGCGAGAATGCGGGCGATATGCAGCGAGCGAAATCCGAGGTAATCGATGAGTGCGCTGGCATCACTGATCGTGTCGAGCTGCAAGCCCTCCTCCTCAGCAACGCGACGGAGGGTGTCATAGATAATCTGTTTGATTTGGCTCATGTGTTCCTCAAAATCGGAGTGGAGAGAAGGAAGTGATAGTGCTTGGCCTTAACAGGAGAAACCGCCATCGACGGCCAGCGTTTGGCCAGTGATGGCGCGCGTCGACAGCAGAAAACGGGCGCTGTCGACAATGTCCTGGGTAGTGCACATGGCACGCATCGGTGTGCGGCGAATGATCCGAGCACGCTGCGCTTCGGTGAGGTGGCCAACCATCTCGCTCTCGAAGAAGCCTGGCGCGATCGCATTGACGGTGATTCCCTGCGGCCCGACTTCGCTCGCCAGGCTGCGGGTGAACCCCAGTAGCGCCGCTTTGGTCGCGCTGTAGACCGCCAGGCCCTTATGGCCGCGCAAGGCATTGACCGAGGAGATATTGATGATGCTTCCGTGCCGCGCGGCGAGCATGCCCTTGAGGCAGGTGCGGGTGAGCACGATCACCGACTCTAAGTTCAAGGTGAGCGCCAGATGGATGTCGCGCTCCGAGGTCATGGTCAGCAGGCCTTCGACGCCGACGCCGGCATTGTTGATTAACGCATCGATGCGCTTGTAACGACGCAGCACATTCATGCCGAAGGTTCTGACACCTTCGAGATCGGTGCCCTCGATCGCCTCCCAATGGAAGCGCACGCCGTCCGGGTCGGCGCCGCGCAGTCGATCAATGAACTCATTTCTGGAACGGCTGAAGGTGGCGACGATGTCGCCGGCGTCGAGCCGCTCCTGCACCAAGGCCTGCCCCAGTCCGCGGCTGCCGCCGCTGATCACCACCACTCGCTGGTCATTCCGCACTTGCCGGCTCCCGTATGGCATTGATGAGTTCGCCTTGCGCTGCACGCGCCGGGCGACGAATCTTCTTGAAGCGGGCGCCGAACATCGGGTCTTCGCTGACCTTGACCCCGACCGGCACCTTGAACGGCGGCAGATGCGCCCGGCAATGCGCGCGAACGCGCCGTTCCACCTCGGCCGCCGGCTCGGGCTCGATCAGTTGTACCGTCGCGAATACGAGGTAGCCGGTGAGCGCGCTGGCCTTGGCGCTGACAAGGACTTCGCTGATGTTCTCCACTTGCAGGATCAGGTTCTCGATCTCGCTCGGGTACACCTTTTCGCCGCCGACGTTGATGATTTCCGACTCGCGTCCGAGGATGCGCAGGTAGCCATCGCGCTCCTCGACCTTGTCGCGCGTGTTGAGCCAGCCGTCCTGGTCAAACGGCGATGGCGCATTGAGATAGCCGATCATCGCGGCGTCGGTTCGGATCCAGAGGATGCCGTCGACGATCCGGGTCTCGTAGCTCTGGCCACCGACCTGCATCCAGGTCGAGCCCGCGTCTTCCGATCGGCTTGGCAATATGCCGACTTCGGTCAATCCATAGGTCTGCTTACAGCGCACGCCGGGCAAGGCCTTGTTCAATGCCTTGAGCGTGGCCAGCGACATTGGTTCGGTGCCGTAGGTGACCAACTCCAGCGACGACAGATCGTAGGCCTGGCGCTTATCCGAGATGAGTAGCATGTTAAGAAAGGTCGGCGTCGTCGGCAGCAGTTGAACGCGTTGCGACTCGATCGCATGACAGACCGTGGCCACCGAGCGATCGGAGACAAACACGGCGGTGCCGCCATTGCACAGCACGTGCAGTAGCGTGTTGACGCCGCCGATGTGGTCGAACATGAGGAAAATAAGGGTGCGATAGGCCGCCCCAGGCTTCTGCAAGACATTTCTGATCAGCCGCGAGAAGCGATGCACGGCGGCCTTGTTCTTGCCGGTCGACCCGGATGTAAAGAGGATCAGTCCGGCTTCTCCGTCTTCCCCGGCTCCGCCACGCAGGCGATCGAGCAGCGGGTGACTGCGTCCATAGCCACAGTCCACGTACCGATTGCTGCCATCGTTCGCGAATTCAAAAACGCCATCGACGCAGGCGGTCTCCAGCGCCTCGTCCACTTCGAAATCGCTGGCCGACAGGAAGGGCACCACAATGTTCGCGTTTTCGATTAGCGCGAACAGCAGGCCGATCATGTCGCCCGAGACCTGCCCGCGCATGGCGATGCAGGCGCCCGGGGCGATGCCCTCCACCTGCAGTTGCCTGCGCCAGTGACCAATCCTTGCGTGCAACTGAGCATAGTCGAGCGCCGCGCCGTCACAGACGATCGCTGTGCGCCCGGCCTGATCGGCCCAAGCCTCGATGAGTGTCGCCAGGTTCTGCATTTAGCGCTCCATGGTTTCAGTGGTTACAAGTCGAGAATGCGATGCCCATCAGGTCTCTCCCTCCTCAAAGATCGCGTCGAGCGCATGCTCGAATTCGAGGCTGGCGATACGCTGTGTCGTGTGCTCGAACGACGGGGAACCTGGGGCGTAGAGCGAGTCGAGCATCGAGGCGAACTCCTCGTCGTGCGCGCCCTGCGTTTCTGGGTAGCCGACCAGTAGGCCCTTGATCTTGATCAGCACGCGACCCTCGCTATCGATCACGTCGATGTCGATGACCTCGGTTGCTTTCGCGGCACGGTCGCCGTTGCGACCACTGCCGCGTGCCGAGCGGACCCAGATCACGCCTTCACGAGCGCCGATCGAAGCGAACGCGACGCGCTCCAGCGCGAGCAGGGTGGTGGCCGTCGGTACAGCGCCGCCGCCGGCCAGATGATCGAGACAGGCCAGGTGCGAGAGCGTGAGCAACGCGAAGCCGTCCAGCGCATTCGCCGCATCGACTGTGCCTTCCGGCTGCCTCGGCAAGCGGAATTCGAGCAATTGCTGCCGCTCGCCGCGCCGACAGGCGACAACGCCATCCGGCAGGCGGTCACGCAGCATGCCTGCAGCATCCAGTGCGGCATAGAAGTCGGCGGCCCGGTGAACTTCGCCACGGAACAAGCTGCGTAGTTGCGACAGATCGATGCGACCCAAATCTACGCCCGCCTGGTAAGCGCCGGCGCCTTCGCACAGCATCGACTCGCCATCCACGCCGCTGGCCCTCACTTCGAACTCGAAGTCGTTATCGCCAGTCGCATAGAGATCCGCCGAGACGGTACCGTCCTGCACTGCAGGCTCAAGGCCCGGCCACACCAGGGAGCGCAACTCGATGCGGGCCGTGTGCCCACGCTCGCCGAGGGATTCGCGCAGCGCCAGCCGCACCATCTCGACTGGCAGCATCCCCGGCAGTCCGGCTTCAGGGCGCAGCGCTGTCCCACGCAACGATTTCTCCAACACCGCACTGTCCGATGCGAACGACTGCCGCCCGAACACCGAGACGTTGCGATGCAGCAGCGGATGCATAACAGACTGGTTGGCTGCCTTCTGCTTCGCGGGATCGATGCTGAACCAATAGCGCTCGCGGGCGAAGGCGTAGGTCGGCAACGCGCAGCGGCGCATGGAGTAGCCCTTGTACAGGGTCCTCCAATCGGGCTCCTGTCCCTTCAGCCAGACATCGATCAGGGCCGTCAGATCGCGCTCGCGCAACCATTGATCGAGGGTGGCGGCGTCGATGTTGACGATGTCCGCCTTGCGACGCACGCTGCTCTGGCGCACGCCGGACCTGTCGGCGTCGCCATCGACGTAGGCCTGCAGCCGCTCGATCAGCTCCTGCATGCTTGCCACGACCAGGGCCATGCGTTCGGGCATCGGGTCGCGGCCGACCTGCAGGGTGTAGGCCACATCGGCGATGTCTTGCTCCGGCTGGCTCTGCAGATGCGCCAGCAGGCGGGAGGCATTGGCGCGCAGGCGGTCGGCGTTCTTGGCCGAAAGCACGATGGCATAGGGTCCGTTTGGACGGGCGCGCGGCACAGTGTCGTCTTCCAGGTATTCCTCGAGCACGACGTGCACATTGGCGCCACCAAAACCAAATGAGCTGATGCCGGCGCGGCGAGGATACGCACGGCCTTGCTCGTCCACTGCTGGCGCCCACGCCTGAGTCTTCGCCACCGGATAGAACGGCGTGTTATCGAGATTGATGTAGGGATTCAGCTTCTCGAAGTGCAGCAGGGCGGGAATCTGCTTGTGTTTGATCGACAGCAGAACCTTCAGGATGCCGGCGATGCCGGCGGCGGTTTCCAGATGGCCGATGTTGGTTTTGGCCGAGGTGAGGCCGATGTGCGGTGTTGCCGGCGGCGGAAGTTGATGTTTGTGGTACAGCTCCGAGAACGCCTTCTTCATCGCTTGGATCTCGATCGGATCGCCCAGGCTGGTACCGGTGCCGTGGCATTCGAGATAACCGACGCTGCGCGGATCGATCTCGGCCTTTTCGTAGGCTTCAACCAGCAGTTCGGCCTGCGCATTCGGGTTTGGCGCGGTGAGCATCGTCACCTTGCCGCCGTGGTTTTCGGCGGTGGATTTGACGACTGCATAGATGTGGTCGCCGTCGGCGATGGCGTTTTCCAGCGGCTTGATCAGGATCGCGCCAGACCCTTCGCCGCGCACGTAGCCGTTCGCCCGCGAGTCGAAGGTCTTGCACTTGCCATCGTCAGCCAGCATGCCGGCCGCGCCGAACGAGATGTGGCCGGCGGGAGTGAGCATGACCTGCACGCCACCGACAATCGCCATGTCGCAACTACCGGTGTGGATCGATTCGATCGCGCGGTGCAGCGCTACCAGCGAACTCGAACAGGCGGTGTCGAGCGGCGCGCTAGGCCCGTGAAGATTGAGCAGGAAGGACACCCGGTTGACCAGAATGGCGTGCGACGTGCCCGAGGCGGAATAGCCATCGAGTTCGGCCTGGTAGGTGGCCATCAGATCGATGTAGTCGCGGGTCGCCGCGCCGACGAACAGACCGGTCTTGGTGCCGGCCAGATCGGAGACGCGGTGGCCGGAGTCCTCGATTGCGCCCCAGACACTCTCCAGGAAGATCCGCTGCTGCGGATCCATCATTTCCGCTTCGCGTGGCGAGATGCCCCAGAACAGCGGGTCGAACTTGTCGACCTCGCGCATGAAGCCGCCCCACTTCGACAGCGTCTTGTTCTTCTCGGCCATCGGATTGCCGTAATAGGCTTCCCAGTCCCAGCGATCCGGCGGCACCAGCGTAACCATGTTGTTCTCGGCCCGGCTCAGCTTGTCCCAGTATTCGTCCAGCGTGTCGGCCTGCGGCATCACGCCGCTCATTCCGACGATGGCGATCGGCCGCTCGATAAAGCGGCGCCCCGGCGAGAAGCGGCCCGTGCCTGCAGGCGCCGACGCATTCGGCTCTGCAAGGGCTGGTGCCAGGAGTGTGTTCTTCGACGCGAACAGCGGCTGATTCCTGACTGTCTCGGCCGCCGGGGCCGCACCGCTCGATCCGGCATTAGCGGCCGATGACGCTGTGCTCACCTGCCCATGCACGCGCAGCATGTTCTCGCGGTGATCGCGGGCCAGATGTTTGGCGATCTCGCGGATGTTCGGATACTCGAAGAACAAGACCGGCGTGATATCCAGGCCGTACTTGTCGTTGACCATGTTGCTGAACGACGTCAGCCCAATCGAATCGAAACCCAGGTCCAGCAGGATGGTGTCGAGATCGACATCGTCGGCATCGATCTTGAGGAAATCCATGACGATCTGCGACAGCGCGTCCTGGACCTGCAGCGCCAGATCCGCGTCCTCGCCGGCCACCGCTGCCGGCTCGGCCGCAGACCCCGCAACAGCGGGCGCGTCGGGCTCGCCGATGCCCCAGGCGCGCTCGACCTTGTCCTTAACACCCTGCAGCACCGCCAGATGCGGCAGGTCGCTGTGCAGACCCAGCATCAAGGCCTGGATGCCGACCTCGCTTTGCAGCGGCCGGATACCCAGGTTGCGCTCGAAGAACAGCGCGGTCTGCTCGTCGAGGCGCATGCCGCCCTCGGCCCAGATCGACCAGTTGAGACTGAGCGCCTTGCCGTGCCGCTGCCCGGCACGGGCAAGCGCATTGCGCTGCGCGGCGAACGCATCCATGAAATGGTTGGCGAACGAGTAGTCACTCTGACCGGCATTGCCCGCCAGCGCCGCCAGCGAGGAGAACATAACGAAGAAGTCCAGCGGTTCGTTGCGCGTCGCATCGTCCAGCAGCACCGAGCCGCGAATCTTCGGCGCGAACACCGCCGCCATTTCCTCGCGCGTCTTGTTGCGCAGATAGGCATCGCGGAGCACGCCGGCACTGTGGATGATGCCGTGCAGCCCGCCGAAGCTGTCCTTGCACACGCGAACGAGTCGTTCGACATCCTCGCGCCGGGACACGTCGGCCGCTACGTACACTACTTCGGCGCCAGCGGCGCGCATGGATTCAAGCGCCGCTTCGGCTTCCGGTTTGAGCGCAGCGCGACCGCTCAGCACCAGCCGCGCCTGGAACTGCTTTGACAGATGCTCGGCAAACATCAGGCCCAGACCGCCTGCGCCGCCGGTAATGAGGTAGATGCCGCGATGCCGGATCGGCGCCGAACCCTGTATCGGAGCGCTGGGTTCGGGACAGTCGTGGATTCGGCGCAGATAGCGCACGCCTTCGCGGTAGCGCACCGCGAGCGCCTTGCTGTCGTCGCCGAATTCCGCTGCGATCGCGGCCACCGACGCCTGGTCGAAGTGAGATTCGACGCTTGAATCGGCGCCAACAATTTCGACCACCTTGCAGGCCAGTTTCGGGCTCTCCGCGCGCAGGATGGTCGCAAAGCCTTGGATCGCTTCGTTATGCGGTTGCGCGACCGGTGATGAGCTGAAATACAGATACTGCAGACGGACATCGGCCTCGCATTTCTGGGCGATGACCGCTTGGGTCAGAAACAGGAAGGCATACACGCCACGTTCCAGCGCCTGCATCGTGGCGTCTTCGACCGACAGAGCGTTGGCGTCCGTGTCAGGCTGCGCTGACCAGGCGAAGCACACCTGCAGTTTGGTATCGGACTGCTGGCGCAACGCTGACAGCAGAGTGTCGAAATCCTCGCGCTTGCCGGCATCAATGCAATAGCGATGGGCGTCGACACGGGCAAAACCGTCGCCGGGCAACACCGCGATCAGCCTGTCGGGATCGCCGCCGGAGGCGGCCAGCGCGGCGCGGTAAGCGTCGTGGCTAGTTTCATCAGGCGCGAACAGCACGATGGTCTGTCGCGAGGGCTCGCCCGCAGAAGCGGCGAGTGGCGATGGCTGCCAATCGGTGCCGAAGTACAGAGTCGAGAATGCGGCATCGCCCTCGCCCGCTGGCGCCGCCTTGGACGCGGCGCCCGGCTTCTCATGCACATCGAGCAACGGCACGCCGACCGAATCGCGCACCTTAACCAGCACTTTGCCCTGCTCATCGACGATGAGCACGTCCATCTTGGACACGTTGGACGACTTCTTCTCGTCCTTCGACTCGGTCACGTAGCTGTAGCAGACCTGCGTCAGCGGATGCAGGATCTCCACTTCGCCCAGCGAATACGGCACAAACATCTCGCCGCCTGCGTCCGCGAGCCGCGCGGCCATCGCCGCCTGGAACGAGGAATCGACCAGCGAGGGATGCAGCACGAACTCATCGAAGCGCGTGCCGTCCAGCGCCGGCATCTTCAACGCGCCCAGCACCTCGAAGCCGACCTGCGGATTGCGGTGAACTTCGGTCAGTGCCTGGAAGCTGGGCCCCAGGCCCAGACCGAGCTCCTTGAACAACGGATAGGCGCGCTCGCCCTCCATGACTTTTTCGCAGCGAGCGCGAATCGCCGACAGATCGACGTATTGGTCTTCCGCCGTATCATCCTGGGCCGTGGCGTAGAAGAGTTTGCCCTGGCAATACAGCTGTTTTTTGCCGTCGTCGCGTTCGCTGAAGACCTCGAACAGCACAGAATCGCCGGCGGCTTTCAGCTCGACCAACACATCGTTGGGCACCGCGTTCTTAACCGTCAGCGGGCTGACCCAGAGGATGTTGCGGATCCTTCGAACCTTGCGCCCCGCCGCGATTTCGCCGGCCTTGCGCGCCAGGTCGAGATAGGCCACGCCCGGAAGCGTTGGGATATCCGAGACCAGATGGTCGTAGATGAAGAATTCGCGGTCGGTAAAGACCTTGCGGAACAGCTGGCGCTCGAAGGTCGATTCATTGCTGTCGATCAGCGGATGCAGGCCAGCAACCTGCCCAGCCGTCATCGGGCCTGCATTCGACAGGCGAGGCGTTCTGCCTTCCGCAGGTTGCAGCCAGTGCCGCTTGTCGGCGAACGGATACGTCGGCAGGGAAATGCGCCTGCCCTGCCCGCCGGTCTGCATGCCCTGCCATTCAGACACCAGGCCGTCGATCCACAGCTGCGCCAGCTTTATCGGGTCGCGCGATTTCGCCAGCAGATCGATGAAGGCTTCCTTTTCCGATCGGCTGAGCATCTTGGTGATGCCTTCCGCGTTCTTCACGTGGCCGATGAGAATGTGCTCGTCGCGGCTGCCCGTCAGGAAACACTGTAGCCTGGCGATCAACCGCTCGTGACTGTCGGCCAGGAGGGCAACGCGGTGATCAAAGGATTTGCGGCCGAGCTGCAGGGTGAAAGCGATCTCGTCGAGACTTGGCTCGGAGGAATGGTCACGGTGCTTCTCGAGGAAGGATTTCAGCCGCATCGCGACCTGCCGCAGTTGCTCTTCGTTGCGCGCAGACAGCGGGAAAATCCGTACTCCACGTCCCACCGGCGCGCGATCGCCCGGCTTTGCGCTGTCGTCAACCGCTTCGAGAATCACGTGCGCATTGGCACCGCCCGCACCAAACGAGCTGACCCCTGCGCGCAGCGGCTGCAGTACGCCGTCCACCTCTTTCGGATGCCACTCAGCCAGCGCTTGCTGGACCACAAAGGGTGAGTGGGCAAAATCGATGAACTCGTTGAGCTGCGCCGAATGCAGCGACGGCACCAGGGTGCGGTGACGCATCTGCAGCAGGGTCTTGCACACGCCCGCGATGCCCGCGGCTGCTTCCAGATGGCCGATGTTGGTCTTGATCGAGCCGATGGCGCAGCTCTGCAGCGCGACCTGGTCTTTCTCGAACGCCTGGTTAAGGCCGGCGATCTCGATTGGATCGCCCAGTTCGGTGCCGGTACCGTGGGCTTCGATGTAGCCGATGCTGCGCGCGTCCACCTTGGCCTTTTTCAGCGCCGCGCCGATGACCTCGCACTGCGCCTTCGAGTTCGGCACCGCATAGCCGCTGTTGCGTCCGCCATGGCTGATCGCCGAACTCTTGATCACCGCATAGATGTTGTCGCGGTCGCGTCGCGCCTGCGCCAACGGCTTCAGCAGCAACGCACCGACGCCCTCACCCGGCACGTAACCGCTGGCATTGCGGCCAAAAGCGCGGCACAGGCCTTCTTCCGACAACAGACCACCGGCCACGGTGATTTCCTGCTTGCACTGGTGCACATCCAGGTTGACACCGCCGACCAATGCGGCCGCGCATTCGCCGTTGCGGATGGCATCGCAGGCGAGATGGATCGCAGTCAGACTGGCCGAACACGCGGTATCGACCGCGATGCTGGGGCCGGTGAAGTTCATGAAATAGGAAACGCGATTGGCGACGCTCCAAAGGAACGAGTTGGCGATCACCTTGTTGCCGGCCAGGCGCTCCTCCGCGCCGACCATCTGGTACATCGCCCACACCGCACCGACGTACACACCGATCCTCCCCCCGCCCAGTTCATCGCTCTGCAGGGCTTCGGGGTAGTAGCCGGCGTCTTCCAGCACTTCCCAGCTGACTTCCAGGAACAGGCGCTCCTGTGGGTCCAGGGTTTCCGCTTCGCGCGGCGAGATGTTGAAGAACAGTGAATCGAAACGATCGAGGTCGTCGAGAAAACCACCGCGGTAGCGGCCCAGCACATCGCGGTTGCGTCGGCGCTCGAACCGCGACTGCGGAATCTCACTGATGCAGTCGCGACCTTGGGATAAGTTCTCCCATAGCTCGTCGGCGTTTCTTGCCTTCGGCAAACGCGCCGCCATGCCGACGATCGCGATGTCCATGTCGATCGGCATCGGCGTGTCGGATTCGCGCGCTGCGGAGGCTTGCAGGCTGTGCGCCGCATCCGGCTCTGGCGCGTGTGGCGCTGAAACCTGCAGTTTAGTCTGCGACGGTTGCGCCCCAGAGCCCTGCGCTTTGTCTGTGTGTGCCGCTGCGACGCGCTGCGGCGACAGCAGCCGATGCAGGCTGAGCCGGGCGTTGAGATCGCCCACGCCTTCGGCGGCGCTGAGATCGGGAATATTGCCGATGTCTGCGAACGCATTCACCAGCCGGTCGCCCAGCTGCTTGACCTCGTCGGCTTTGAGGCCAACGGGAATGGCCAGCCTGACCAGCTGGTTGAGCGAGGTGTTCTGCTGCATACCGACGCTGTGTGCCCCTGCACGGATGCCGGTCGCCAGATACAGCCATGCCGCGAACGATGCGACCGGAGCGAGGAGATCACGAAACGCCGGAATCCGCTTGACGTCGATCAACACGCAGTGGGCCGACGCCGGGCGCACGACAGGCACTTGCCGTTCCGCCAGACGCATTGCCAGCGCACGCACGGCATCGACGCGGCGACGGACCTGAGTTTCGAGGTAGGCGCGGTTCTGCAGCGACGCCGCAATGCACTTCTTTTCGGTGACGTCCAGCGCTTTGCCACCGTGCTGTTGCAAAGCTTGCAGCCGATCGTGCAGCGCCTGATCGTTGCTGGCGATCAGCCCACCCTTGTTGACGCAGAAATCCTTGGCCAGGCTGACCATCACCACGTCGGCCTGCGACAACAGCGCCTCGGCGACTTGCCACAGCGAGGCATCGTGCCATTCGGGATCGTGCTCGATCACCTTCAGCGCGTTTTCCAGCACGCGCGTAGCGTCGAGCACCAACGGAATCCGTTGCGCTTGCAGCAGCGCCTTCACCTCGCGCAGGTGCGCCAGCGATACTGCGCCGCCGCCCGCAGCGTTGTCGGCGAGTTCGATGCAGACGTAGCCGATGTCCGCCGCATGGGCGGCGATCTCCGCCCGCAGCGCGGACAGATCGATATTGCCCTTGAACGGCGCGTCGGACTGCAGATCGAACACATCGGCAACCGGAAGTTCCACCGGCGAGAAGCCGTTGTCGATCTGATGGAAGATGGTGCTGGGGAACAGGATATTCTGCGGCACCCGGCCCTTCTTCTCCCACACCTGGCAGAACAGTGCTTCGGCGGCGCGTCCTGATTCGGCGAGGGTGAAGTGCTTGAACGGAAATACCCGGCGCAGGCCGGCGTTCACGTCGATCGGCCGCTGGATCTGCGCGAACAGCAAAGCCATCTGCTTGTCGATGGCGGTCAGCTGCAGCTGCGCCCAGGAGTCGGTCTTCAGATCGAAGTCGACCTGCTCGGCGGGGATGTTCAGCGGATTAAATCCGGCCGCTTCCAGCGCCTTCCAGCGCGGGTTGGATGCGATGTCGAACGTGACGGTTGTGGCGACGGTCGAGGCTGGCGCCGGAAGGCCTGGCGACGTCGGCGCCGCATTCGCTGCTGCGGCGGACGCTGGCGCGAGCGCCCCGTCGTCGGTTGAAAGTTCGTCGTCCATGATCGAGGGGTCGGCGATCATCAGGATAATGTCGAGGACGTTGTCCGCCTTGCCGGCATCCACCGCCCGGCACAGGAAGATGTCCTTGCTTTCGGGGCGGAACTTGTTCTTGAACTGCAGATTGCCGGCGTCGTTGAAGATGTCCTGGCTGCGCAGGTCTTCGAGGATGCTCTCGATCGCCGGGTCGGCGTCGGGCGAATCGGCGAGTTTGCAGCCGTAGGTGCCGCCAAGGCTGAAGACGCTGCAGCCTTCGTCGCGCAGGGTCTGGATAATGTTGACGATGGCAAATTCCAGCCCACCGAGCGGCATGTCCGGTCCGTAGAATTCGAGATCCATCAGATAGCCAGCGCCGGCCGCCAGCGGCGACACCAGGATCGCGTTCTGCAGGACATCGTCGACATAGGTCAGGAACAGCCGGTGCTCGCGGTCCAGGGTGCCGGCAAGGATCTCGGCCTTGACGATGTGGATCAGCGGATTGACCTTGGTGCGCGTCGCGCACCACCGATCGATGATGTCGGCCACCGCCTTGGCGGTCTTGGCATCGCTACCGCAGACGAACTCTTCGGTACGGCAGGCGCCGGCGTTGGCGAACTTCGACACCTGATAGCGCAGGCGCTTCATCTTCTGGCCTTCCAGCGTGAACGACGGCAGATTGGTCACCCGCTGCATCACCCCGAACGGCGTCGCAGAGAAACGCTTGCCGCACAGCTCGGGCAGCCGGTCTTCGACGAACAGATTGAACTGCAGGCTATGTGCTTCGCAGTACTGGTACAGCTGCTCAGCAAGCGGCGGGAAGTGCTCTGCCGGGCCGGTATAGCCATACGCCAGCAAGATGCCCTTGCCTTTGCCGCAGTTGAAGTAACCGTGCTGCGCGTCTCCGAAGAACAGCAGTGGCGCGATCATCGCGGTGCCGCGTGACACCGAGGATTCGTTCTTGTATCGATCGAAGATCTCGCGCCGGCGTTGTTCGAGTTCCGGGTAGCGATGCAGATGGTTGAGCGCAACCATCGCCGGCAGCTGCGCTTCGCCCGTCGGGATCGTAGCCGCTCGAGCAGTGTTGACTTGCGCTGGCGCCAGATGCGCGGCAGCATTCGCCAGCCGCGGCTCCGCCTGGGCGGGCGCAGACGGCGAGACGTCGGGGAATTTGCTTAACAGCACGTCGGTATGCGCCTTGACGAAATACCGGGCGAGATCGCGAACATTGAAGTTCTCGAACAGCAGGGTCTTTGGCAAGGTGCCGAAATCCTGTTCCAGGCGCTTGAGTATCTTCAAGACCAGAAACGAGTTAACACCGAGTTCGCCGAACGGCGTTTCTGCATCGAACACCAGCGCCGCATCCGCCGCGTCGCAGATCAGCGATTTGAGATAGGTCTCGGTGCGCTCGTGCAGGGTGTCGTGGTCGATCATTGCTCAGCATTCCTTGGGAAGCTCGGAACGAGTATCGAAGTTGCGGTTCTGCATGCGTTCGTATTACCTCCACATCCCCGCAAAGCCCTGCGCTGCAGGGCTTTGCCGCCCCTTGACTCAAGGGGCGAGTTCGCTTCGTCGGACGTGTTCAGTGGTTCCCATGCGTTCCGTCCGCGGCGCGCCGTGAGAATGTCGGCGTTCTTTGGCGAATCAAGGTCGCCGCCTCCGCCCGCGATGCTTCCCCGGCACAGGTCAGATTTCGACAACGATCTTTCCGCTCGCATGGCCTTTCTCCAGATGACGGAAGGCATCGGCAGCGTCCCCGAGCGGGAAACGCCGATCGATGACCGGGCGAAGCGCCCCTTGCTCCAGCAACCCGGCGAGGGTCGCCAGATCCTCGGCGGTGGGATTTTTCGCCACCACGATCCAACGATGTCCGCGGTCGATCAGCGACATCGCGAACACGTTCAGCGCGAGGCGCAGCGGGCCGACCCAATGGTTCGTGCTGGGTCCTCCCACCCAGATGAATCGACCTTGCGGCGCGAGCACGCGCCGGCAGCGACGCAGGGTTTGGCTACTGATCGTGTCGACGATCACGTCGTAGCGGTTAGAACCCTCGGTGAAATCATGTGTTCTATAGTCGATGACATGATCGGCGCCAATGTCCTGCATCAGCGAGCGCTTGGCTTCGCTGCACACAGCGGTCACCGTGGCGCCGAAATGCTTTGCCAGCTGCACGGCATGCACACCCACTCCGCCGCCCGCGCCGTTGATCAGCACCTGCTGTCCGGACGTCACTTGGCCATAGTCGCGCACGGCGTACAGCGCCGTGCAACCCGCCATCGGGACGGTGGCGGCTTCGGCGAAGCCGACTCCCTGCGGCTTCTTCACCGCGACCGCTGCGTCGACACACAGGTATTCAGCGAGTGCGCGGGTGCGACCGGAGGAATTGTGCGCGGTCTGGCCGAACACTTCATCGCCGACACGGAACCCGGTGTTATCGCTGCCGACGGCATCGACAACCCCTGCGAAATCGAGGCCAATACCGTTGTTCTTCGGGCGTTTCAGGCCGATCTGAAGCCGCAGCATGTAAGGGCTTCCGCGCAGAATATAGAGATCGGCAGGGTTGATCGAAGCGGCACGCATGCGGATGCGTAGCTCATGCGGGCGCAGTTCCGGCATCGCCATGTCCTGTAGCTGCAGAACATCGGGTGACCCGTACTGGTGGTAGACGACGGCCTTCATGCGGCCGTCCTGATATCGGTTTCGATCTTGACGATCGTGCCTTGTGCCGCCGCGACCAGGATGGATTCCTGTTTGCGAACGACGTAGACCTTGCATTCGCACACCGCCTGCCGTAATGCGAAGGACAGCACGGAGGACTTGGCGACCAGCAGATCGCCAATGGTCGGCATCACATAATTAATCTTGAATTCCGAGGTCACGCACTGACCCAGCACGGTCGCGCCGGCAAAGGTCAGGCAGTTGTCGGCCAGATAGCTGACGACGCCGCCATGCACGAAGCCGTAACTCTGCTTGAAATCCTCGCGGATCCGCAGCGACAGTTCGGCATAGCCCTCGGAAAGCTCGCACAGCTCCGTGCCCAGCAGTCTGCTGAAGGGCTGCGATACCAGCACTTGCTGGCCCATTTCGAAGAATCGGTTCAAACGAACGCCCTCCGTGCGGAATAGGAGACGTTGCCGAGTTCGTCCGCGGTGCTGGCGGCATCGCTGAGGCCGATCGCCTGCAGCGCGCCGCGGTATTTCTGCTCGTCCATGCCGAAGGGATTGATCACATCGTTAAAGGTTGATGCGCTGTCAGCCGGGAGCAGGTACTTGACGAAGGTCGCCAGGGTTCCGCTGGGGCCCACATCGAGGAAATGAAAGTCGCCCCTGTCGAGCAGACTGCGCACCGTGGAAGCGAATTCGACCGGCTGGCGGAACGTGGTCCACATGCGCCGCAGCCAGTCCTGGGGATCGCTGTCACCGTGGTACACCCGGCCGTCCAGACACGACACCATCGGCGTGCGCAGCGGTGCGAAGTCCAAGGTTCTTGCCAGCGCCATAAACGGCGCTTCGAGCGCCTGCTGCATTTCGGTGTGAAAGCCGTACTTAACAGACAGTACTTGATGCACCACGCCGTCTCGCGCCAGTGCTTCGCGCAAGGGTGCAATCGCGTCGACCGGCCCGGTCACCACGAGATGTCGGTCGAAATTGCGCGCGGTCACCCAGCACCCCGCGAACTGGTCGGCATAGCGCGTTTCGATGTCGGGCACGTCGACCACCGCCAGCATCGTCGCCAGCGGGCTTTCAGCCTCAATCAGCCGGGCGTAATCGACCGCCAAGCCGATGCCCTGCTCGATGGACAGCGCTTCGCCGACGATCGCGGCAGTGAGTTCGCCCAGACTGTAGCCAAGCAGATAGTCCGGGCTGGCGCCCGCTTCGATCAGCACCCGCGCCAGGCTGAACTCGAACGCGACCAGCGCCGGATTGGTGTGCAGCAGGCGATCGAACGGCTGTCCCTTGTCGCCGTCGCGGTACAGCACGTCGCAGAGCGAGCCGCCGATCAGCGGCGCGGCGATTTCATCGCAGTGGTCCATCCACAGTCGAAATCTGGGATGCCGGTCGTAAAGCTCGCGTCCCATCTGGTGGTACTGCGAGCCTTGCCCGGAAAACATGAAGACAAGAGGTAGGCGCATGGAGGATCAGGCCGCCGACTGTTGGTCAAGCGAATCGTCGAGTGACAGCTCGTCGAGATCGAAATAACCGTTGAAGCCCTCCATGTAGACGGCCGCACGATGGCCGAACAGCAGCACGGCCGGCGTACGCGTGACCAGCGCGCCGTGCTCCACCAGCGACTTCACTCGGGTGCCGACCGGATGGCGGCGGTTCCAGGCCGCGACCTTCTGCTCGGCGAGCGCGAAACGATCGGTGCGCGCACTGTCATTTGATTCTCCACGCGCGTTGCCGGCATCGTTCGCGGCGCTTGCCGACGTCGGCGCTACGGCATCGACGGCACGCACGTTCCGAGTCTCCGGTTTCTCCTCGGCTTGCGCTGGCGCTGGTGCTTGCGGCGCCTGCTCCGCGACTTCCTGCGCGGCGATCTGCTTGATCTTGAGGATCATCTTCGCCAGCACATTGCCGTGGCCAATCTCGACGAATTCCATCGCATCCGAGAGCGACATGAGGTAGTGGATCGTGTCGCTCCACTGCACCGTGCTGGAGATCTGCTTCGACAGGTATTCGACGACGGCAGCATTCGGGTAGGGCTTGGCCGTCAGGTTGGCAATCACCGGTATCTTCGGTTTGGAGAACTTGCGCTTCTTGAGGAAGGCCTCGAACTTCTGCCGCGCTGGCATCATCAGTCGCGAATGAAACGCGCCGCTGGTATTGAGCGGCACGTACATCACCCGGTCGAACTGGAAGATCTCCTGGCAGGCAGCGATGTCGGCGGTGGGCCCGGAGATGACGATCTGTTGCGGCGTGTTGTGGTTGGCGATGTCGACGTGGCTCAACCCGTTCTCTTTGAGCACGTCCTCGACCTGCTCGCGGCTGGCGTTGACGATGGCGGCCATTGCGCCTTCGGTCGCCGCGCTCATCAACTCGCCGCGCTTCTTCACCAGCTTCAGGCCGGTCTCGAAGCTAAAACATTCGGCCGCCAGCAGCGCATTGAACTCGCCAAGGCTGTGACCGGCCAGGTAATCGGGTGTCTCGCCGGTGTCCTGGATCCGCTTGTAGTACGACAGCGCATTGACCACGTACAGCGCCGGCTGGGTGAACTGGGTGTTATTCAGTTCGCGCCGCGGATCTTCCAGACACAGTTCCTTGATCGAGTAGCCGAGCAGCTTGTCGGCCTTTGCCGTCAGCTCCGGGAATTCATCGAACAGATCGCCGCCCATACCGCGTGCCTGCGAGCCCTGCCCCGGGAACATGTAGGTTTTCATCGAATCCTCCTGAAGCCTGTGTATGAAGTGGGATCAGCCGCGTTGCAGGCAGATCGCTGTATTAATGCCGCCGAAGCCCATGCTCATGTTGAGCGCGCGCTCGACGACGTGATCGATGGCAGTCGAACCCACCCAGCGGAATCCCGCGTCGATGGGTTGATCCAGATTGCGCGACGGATGCAGGCGCTTAACCTGCATCTGCAGCATCACCGCTATGAGTTCCACCATGCCGGCGGCACTGAGTGCATGCCCCAGCAGCGACTTGGTTGTATTGAGATAGGCGCGATTCAGCCCAGTGGCGCTTAGCGCGGCCAGTTCGGTTTCATCGCCGACCACCGAGGCGGTGCCGTGCGGATTGACGTAGTCGATCGCCTCCGCAGACAGCCCGGCCATTGCCAAGGCGCCGCGGATCACTGCAGTTTCGCCTTCCAGCGATGGGTTGGGATTGCGGTTGCCGTCCCAGGCCATGGCCCAGCCCCTGACTTCGGCGTACGGGGTGCGCGTGGCGTCGATGGCGCGGCGGACCACGATCGCTCCGCAGGCTTCGCCGTAGATGAAACCGTCGCGGTTGCGGTCGAACGGCCGGCAGGCCCGCTCGGGCTCACGGGCGAAACGATCCGAGCCCATCGCGCCCAGCGAACGGAACGCCTGGCACTCGAAGAACGAGAGATCCATCAGCGCACCCAGCGCAATGCAGACATCGACCTGCCCTGAGCGCACCGCCTCGATCGCCTGGATCGCGGCCAGCTGTCCGCTCGCAGACGCGCCACCGACAGTGATGGCGAGGCCGCGGATGCCGAAGACTTCGCTGCACACGCCACACAGATCGGTATCCATGAAGGTCATCGCATGGGTCGGACGCAGGAACTCCACTTGGTCCCGATACTTGGCCTGGCTCAGCGCCAGCTCGCGCTGCTGGATGTTGGACCCGCCAACGATCAGGCCGATCCGGCGCGGATCGACGTCATCGAGCCCGGCGTCTTGCCACGCTTCGTGCAGCGTCGCCAGCGCCACCTGGGCCGACCACGACAGGTTGCGCAGCTTCGCCGCGGCAATGGCTTCCGGCATGCGCAGCTCGGCGATCTCCGCGCCAATGAACGGAGCGCCGCCGTCGTCGGCCGCAGACGGCTTCTGCCGGCCAGGACGCTGCATTGCCGCGAACCGGTGTTCGCCGGCCAGCAGCGCATCAGTGAACTGGCGCCGGCCTTGGCCGATCGACGCGGTCACACCGATGCCGGAGACGACGATGGGCTCAGCGGAACGCATGTTCAGAGCCGTCCATCCTGAAAGCGATTCACGTTCACGCGGCGCAGGCTGAGAGCCGGGCGTGCATCAGGGTCGCCAGCTCGCCCATGTTTTCGGCTTTAGCAAATTCAACCATCGGCGCCTTCAATGACAGCGACTCGAGCGTCAGCATCACGACTTCAGAGCGCTCGATTGAATTCGCGCCAAGTTCGCGCAGGGAGTCGGTGAACCGGAATGCATACTCGTCGAGTCCGGGCACGACTTCTCGGGTGTGGTCGACGATGGTGGCAAAGATATCTTCAAGGGTCATGGCGATCTCGTTTGTTAAGTGTTCGCGTATGGATCTGAGCTTTGGTTTGGATTGATGCTGATTTCATGTACCGAACAGCGTGGCGATCTTTGCCTTCACCTCCGGCTGGGCAAAGGTCACCGCATGCATTTCGACCTCCTGCGCGATCGTGGCGGGCAGCGCCTGGCGCAACGGCGCGCTGAGATGGTCCTTGAACTTAATCAGCGAGACCCGCGGCTTCTCGGCCAGGGTTTGCGCGAGTTCCAGCGCATGCGCCACGACCTGGTCGCGCGCGACGACCGGAAACGGAATCCCACGCTGCTGCAGCTCTTCGCCGCGGTAGTTGTTCGCCGAGAGCATCATTTCCGTCGCCAGGCCCAGGCCCAGCTTCTGTGGAAGGATGAACGTCGCACCCATGCCCGGCGTGAAGCCGTAGCGCATGAAATTGGCGGTGTAGATATTCTCTCGGCCCAGTACCACCAGATCGGCGAACATGCCCAGCACGAATCCGCCGCCGATGCCGTGCCCCTGCATCGCCGAGATCACTGGCACCGGACAGTGCAAGGGCAGTCCATACAGCGCACGGTCGGTGAATGCGCCGCGGCCCTCGGACAGATTCATCAGCTGTTCCTGGGTGCCGCCGCTGGCGAAGTAATTGTCGTAGCCGGTCAACACCACGACCTTGCACTCCGGCAGCTGCTCGACCTGCGCGAAGGCGTTCATCAGTCCCTCGGTGAGTGCCTCGGAAAAGGTGTTCTTGCTCGCCCGGTCCTGCATCCTGATCTGCACAACGTGCGGAGCGACGAACTGCAGGTCGACGACGTTTTCGATGCTCACGCCGCGCCCTCCCACGGAAACTGGCCGGTCTTCACGTAGCGCGAGATCCGCTGCAGGTTCTCAACATCGGAGAACACCTCGCGATTGGCGGCCAGCGCCAGCGGCTCGGCCGCCACGATCGAAGTCTCGATCGCGCCCATGTAGCGCTTGTAGCGCGCAACGCTGGTCTTGTTGAGTCGGCGCAGTCTTAACAGGTGCTTGCGCAACAGGTTTTCGCTGTTGTCCTCGTAGGCATCGACCAAGCCCCACTCGCGTGCGACTTGCACTCCAACCGGCTGGGTCAACAGGGTCATGGCGTTGGCCTTGGCAAAACCGATCCGACGCACCAGGAACGGCAGCACGCAGGCTGGCATCAGCCCGAACAGCAGCTCGGAGAGGCTGAACATCGCCGCGGAATCGGCAAGCACGATGTCGCAGGCGGCGACAAAGCCAATCCCTCCAGCATTCGCCTTGCCGCGCACATGCGCGATCGACACATACGGCCCGCTCGCGAGACGCCGCCAGGCTTCATACAGCGGCGTTGGGTTCTGTTGCGGCAGGCCGCCGGCATCGAAGCTCTGCTGCAATTCAGCGAAGTCCGCCCCGAAGCAGAACACCTCGGGCAGGCCTTCGACCACGACAATCTTCGCCCGCGCCTCGCAGGTGTCCAGGGCCGACGCGAATTCGGCAATCAGACGATCATTGATCGCGTTGTTCGCGTCCGGCCGGTGGATCTGCAGGTACGCGATGTCGTCGTCGAAACGCATGCGCAGCGCGCTGAATTCGGCGCTGTTGATCGAGCTACCGTCCATCAGCCAACCCACTCGTAATCGCGGTGGAATTCCTTGATCTCCTTCAGGAACAGCACCGGCTTGTCCATCGCGCTGCGGGCGCGGGGAATGAAGGTGTCGTCGAGCACGACGTTGCGGGTGCCGAACTTGACCGCATTGCTGCCGACCAGGAGCCGGTCGTACTCCTCCATCGTCAGCTCGATGCGCTTATCGAGATGCGATTCGATGCCCATTGCACGCAGGCGCTGCTGGCCTTCCTTGCGCACCACGCCGCTGAAGAATTCCGAGCAGCAGCCCGAGCCGTACGAAAACGCGCCGATGCGCTTCGGGGTTTCGAAGTCACCGTGGTCGATGGTGCTGGCGATCGCCAGTGCGGTGGTCGCGCCCATGATGTTGGCGACCCGCTGGCAGTGGATCATGCCGGGGGTGACGCGGCGCTGGAAATCCTCTTCGATCTCTTGCGGCTTGGCCTGCGCCATCTTGCGCATCATGTTGCGATGCGCGCCCTTGATCATGCCGCCGAACGGGCAGTGATAGGCCAGGTAGGTGAAGCTGGCGGAGAATTCCGCCTCCGGCACGCGCTTCTTGTATTCCAGGAAGGCGTTTTCGCAGCAGTCGAGATAAGAAAGTAGCGACAGATCCGAATCGCCGGCGTCGCCGTCGACCGTGGGCCGGCAGGTGTCCATGACTTCGTAGCCGTAATAACCATTGGCTCCGACGTCGACCTGAAAAATGTGCGGCTGGTCGCTGATCAGCATCGCAACCGCGCCGGAGCCATTGCTGGGTTCGGCGAACGACCAGTCGGCGGTCAGCGCGTCGCCGCCCTCCTCGACCATGAAGCGCGAGATATCGGTGGCGAGCACCAGCGCCTTCGCGCCCGGCGATGCCTGCGACAGCACGAAATTCACCGCCATCTGGATACCGGCTGCACCGGAGTAGCAGGCGTTCTTGATCTCGAACAGGCGGCAGTTGCGGTTCAGCCCGAGCAGCGAGTGGCAGTACGTGCTCATCGACTTGCCGAAATCGAAGGCCGATTCGGTACAGGTGATCACCATCTCGATGCGGTCCCGCTCCTCGGCGCTCAACGCGTCGACGATGGGCTTCGCGGCGTTGACCGCAAACGTGATCGGGTCTTCGTACGGTAGCGCGACGGTCTTCTCCTTCATCAGCAGGTTCTCAAACCGGGTGGTGTCGAGCCCGCGATGCTCGGCCAGCTTCCTGACGTCCAGGAATGCGGTGCCAGCGAACACGTTCATTGCTTCGATGCCAACTGCTCTCATGCTGTCCCTCTCCAAGAAACCAAAGTCCTGAATTTCCGCGCGCTACCGGCGCAGGATCTGCCAATCCAACTTCGCACCGTTAACCCAGAGTTCCGCGATCTTGCCGATCTCGCCGGTCTCGACCAGTCGGCGCAGGAACTCCTGCCCTGCCTGGGTGTCGCCGATATCAAGCTTGTCGCCGCTGCCGGTCTTGCTGGACCCGCGGTAAACCTTGCGGTGGTAGAAATCGTCCTTCTCCTCCAGGAAGCCCTTCAGCAGCTCATCGAACTCGTCGATCGAACGGACTACAAAGGCCACCCGCTCTTGCATGCTGGCCCTGCCGGTCTGCAGGGTGTGGGCAATGCGCTGCAGCGTGTCCGCACTGCGGTCGGTCCTGGCGAGGAATTCGGGATAGGCGCGCAGGGTCGCGTGCAGGGTCTCCGCGCTGCGCGCCGAGAACACCAGCAGTTGCTCGTTGTCGGTGCTCTCCGCGCTGGAGCCTGAGCCGGGATCGACATATTCCTCAATCACCACGTGCGCGTTCACGCCACCGAAGCCGAAGCTGCTGACCCCGCCAATCCGTGTCTGTCCGGACGGAACCTCCCAGTCGACCGCCTGCTGCGCGATGCGGTACGGCGTGCGTTTGAGGTCGATCAACGGACTGATCGTGTCGCAGTGCAGGCTCTTCGCGATCTTCTTGTGGCGGATCTGCAGGATAAGTTTGATCATGCCGACGACGCCCGCGCCGTACTCAAGGTGTCCGATGTTGGATTTGATGCTGCCGAGGTAACAGGGCGCGGCGATCTGCTTTTCCGCGGTGGCATCGGCGTCGAGCAGTTCCCTGGCAACGGCCTTCAATCCGCTGATCTCGACCGGATCGCCGAGCTCGGTGCCGGTGCCGTGGCACTCGATGTAACCGACACGCTGGAAGTCGATCCCGGCGTCCTCGATGGCACGCAGGATCACCGCGGCCTGGGCGTTGGGATTCGGCGCGGTCAGCGAGGTCGTTCGTCCGCCGTGATTCTCGGCCGCACCCTTGATGACGGCGTAGATGTCGTCGCCATCGCGCTGGGCGGCCCTGAGCGACTTGAGCATCAGCGTACCGACGCCTTCGCCCCGCACATAACCATTCGCTTGGTCGGAGAACGTCTTGCAGCGACCGTCTTCGCACAACATGCCCGATTTGGCGAAGCTGATGTACACATCGGGCGAGAGCAAGGCGTTCACGCCACCGACCAGGGCCACATCGCAGTGGCCTGCGCGGATCGCCTCGATGGCGCGGTGTGCCGCCACCAGCGAACTGCTGCAGGCGGTGTCGATGGGATTGCTGGGGCCGTGCCAATCCATGTAGTAGCTGATTCGGTTCGGCCCCACCGAGGACAAGGTGCCAGTCACCGAATAGGCTTCGACCGGCAGGTGGCTCATCATGGTGGTGTAGCTGCTCGGGCCGGCGCCGACGTAGATGCCGGTGTTGCTGCCCTTCAGCGTGTCGCCGCCGTAGCCGGCATCCTCGATGCATTCCCAGACCGATTGCATCATCAGCCGCTGCTCTGGGCTCATGTAGCTTGCTTCCGCCGGCGAAATACCGAAGAACAGCGGATCGAACTCCTTGATGCCGGGAACGAACGAACCCCAGCGGCTGACACCCGGATAGTCGCGCCAGTCCCAGCGCTCCTGCGGGATCTCGCTGATCATGTCGCGCCCCTCATCGAGCATCCGCCAGAATTCATCGGGGTTGTTCGCACCGGCGATGCGGCAGCTCATGCCGACTACGGCAATGTCTTCATCGCGATAGCTGCTCTGGTTGCGGTAGGCTTCGCGGAATCGGCGGGCGAACTGCGACACCGCGGTGCCATCCGCAACCGCCGACACGGCCGGTGGCGGGACATTCGCCGGCACCTTCGCTGCCGGGGCGGCGGCCTTGGCCCCTCCCAACTTCCTGCTCATTTGCGTCGCGTGGTTCTCGGCCAGGAACTGACTGAAGCGCAGCAGGTTCGACGCCTCGAACATCGCCGTCGGCATCAGATTCAGGTCGTAGACGTTGTTCAGATGCGAGACGAAGCTTGAGATGAGAATCGAATCGAAACCGAAGTTGGTCCAGTCTTCGCTCTCGTTGATCTGATTCGGCTTCATCTTCAGATGCTGCGCCGCCTGCAGGCGCATCTCCTGCAGGATCTCGCGCTGCAGCTTGTCGAGTTCGGCCGAGGAGTGCTGCGGCCGCAGATCCGCCGCGGCGATCTTCGGCGGCGCGAACAGGGCTGCATGGGCATGCTTCTGACCGTAAAGCGGCAGCAGATTGGCGTGCGGCGAGGCAAGGGCCAGACGCAACGCCTTCAGGCCTTCTGCACTCGGTAAGGGCTTGATCGCATAGGTGCGGGCGAGCGTCTGGCGACTGGCGTCGTCGATCTGCATCGTCCCTTCTTCCCACAACGGCCAGTTGATGCCGAGCGAAAGGCCCTGCGCCTGCTGTGCACGCACGCGCGCCGAGCGCGCTTCGATGTAGGCGTCCATGTAGCCATTCGCGGCTGCATAGTCGAACTGCCCGGCGTTGCCGAGCGCGCCAGCGACCGACGAGAACGCAACGAACAGTTCAAGCGGGCAACCGGCGGTGGCGCGATCGAGGTTCTCGATGCCCTGCAGCTTCGGCGCGAGTACCCTGTCGATGGCATCGGCGGTCTTGTGGATCAGCAAGGCGTCGTCGAGCAGCCCCGCAGCGTGCACCACGAGATTGATTCCGCAATGCTCGGCGACGATCTTCTCGACCTCATCGAGCCGGGTGATGTCGCAGCGGCGATGAACCACGTTCGCACCCGCTGCCCGCAGTGCTTCGATGCGCACAGTCTCCGCCTCATTCGGCGCGCGCCGACTCAGCAGAATCAGGGTGCTGCCGGTCGTGCGTTCGGCGATGTCCTGTGCGACCAGCAAGCCCAGCGCACCGAGTCCGCCGCTGATCAACGCGGTGCTGCCGTTGTGCCATTCGAACTCGTTGCCGATGTCAGCGTCGGCATCCTGGTGGGTCAGCGCCATATAGGCGCCCCCCGACTTGAAGCGGACATCGATCTGCGAATGCTCGATCGACACCGTCTTCAACGCCGCCCACAGCCCGCGTGCGGCCTGATTGTGCTCTTTAACGTGCAGTTCAAGGGCCGAGCGGGTCTGCTTGTCCGATGCCAGGGACTGGGCCGCCGCCAGTAGCGCCTTGGTCGTCGCGACGTAGTCGTCGCTCGCCTCCACCACCTGCACTGCGATGTCATCGACATTTGGCGGCGCTGCGTTTTTCCAGACCGGCCGATAGAAGCTCAAGCGATCCTGCTTGGCGTTCAGATCAATCTCGCGGGTCTGGAACCCTTCGATGATTACCCGCACATTGCCCTGCTCATCGGCGGCGACATAGTGCATGCCGTCGGCGCGCTGACGGATATGAACGATCATGCTGTCGGTCAGTGCGCCGACCACCAAGGTGTTCAGCACCGCGAACGGTACGACGTCGGCCTCCGGATTATCGACCAGCGCGAGACCGCTCTGGATGATGCTGTCGAGCGCACCGGCATCCATCACCATGCCGCGCGCAGACGCGCCCGGCAGGCGGATCGTGGCCAGACCCTCGCCTGGGTCGCCGAGGAAGATCTCCTCAACACCACGATGCGACGGACCCAGCTGAACGCCGCGATTCCTGAAGGTCTGGTAGAACGCCGATTTGCTTGGACCGGGACGGGTGATCGCAGCGCTCAGCCGCGCGATATCCAGCACGGGCGCATAGCCCTTGTTGGTCAGGCACTCAGATGTCTTCTGCAACGACACACGGGTCTGGAAATGCACACCCTGCTCGGTGCTCACTTCGACGCCGAACTGAGCTGCAGCGCCCGGATACACCCGCACCGTGACCGTTCGCTTGCCCTTGACCGTCAATGCATTGACGAACACGCTGTCGCTCAGCACGAGCATGGCGTCGTTCCCCGGAGGCGCCGATGCCGCCACCGCGGCGCGGGCGATCTCAAGGTAGGCCATGCCCGGCAGGATCTTCTGCCCCTGGATGATGTGGTCGGCGAGAAACGGCTCGCTGCCATCGAACACGGAGCTGAATTCGCCGACCGGGTAGTGGTTGTTCGCGATCATCGATGCCGAGGTCTTCATGCATTCACCGCCACTGAA
The DNA here is from genome assembly GCF_014841215.1 of Pseudomarimonas arenosa. Lineage (GTDB taxonomy): Bacteria > Pseudomonadota > Gammaproteobacteria > Xanthomonadales > Xanthomonadaceae > Pseudomarimonas > Pseudomarimonas arenosa. Next base: position 38,449 of record NZ_JACYTR010000014.1, on the reverse strand, counting down.
CGTCGGGTTTGTTCCTTGGTTGCGATGCCCGACGCAGGCGGCAGCAGGGCGCGCAGGTAGAAGTTGCTGATCTTCACCAGCGTTTCGCCGCTTTCACTGAGGACGTGCACGTTGAACATCAGCACGCCGGTGCTCGCGCCGTCGCTGGCGTGGGAACGCTCCGCCAGCACGAGGCAACGCGGCGTCAGCGTGCCGAGGATTTCGATCTCGTCGATCGCAAACGGCAAGTGCGGCACGCCACCTTCGTCGGCAGCCAGCAGGGCCACGACCGTCTGCAATGCACCGTCGATCAGGCAGGGATGCAGCACGTACTGCTCGAATTCCTTCGCCAGGGATGGCTCCAGCACAAGCCTGGCCAAGGCACAGCCGTTGCCGATCGCCACCTCGTCGATCACTTGGAACGTCGGGCCATAGTCGAAGCCGAGGCGCCGGAAGCGCTGGTAGTAACGTTCGCCGTCATGGCTTTCGCCGCAGCGCTGACGCCATTCCGGCAGCGACACCCGCGATGACGACGCCGAACCACCGCGAGCGTCGAAGCATGCCTTGCCTTCGCAATGCACGACGGTCTCGTGTTCGTCGTCGATGGTGGTGACGACGAATTCCACGCTCTCGCCGCTCGCATTTCCTAGTCCGATCCTGAGATCCGGCTGCGGACCGGTCAGCGTTAGCGGCTGAACCCAATAAATGTCCTTGAGCCGGCGTACACGTCGTTCACCAGCGACCGTCGCTGCGATGCAGGCCATTTCGATAAAGCCTGCGCCCGGGAACACCGCCTGGCCCTGGATCCGATGATCAAGGGCGTAGTACTGATCCCCGGCGAGCGCGGCATCGAAGCGCACCCGCTCCAGCGTCGAGGCATTGTGCGAGATCAGCGGATGCAAGCGCGACGGCGTGCTCGCTGGTGCCGTCTCGATCGCGGCGAGGTCGACTGCCCAATGCCGATCGCGTGCGAACGGATAGACCGGCGCGCCAGCGGCCGGCCACAGCGTCGCGCCGACTGAATCCTGCAACAACTGCCAATCGACTTTGCCGCCCTGGGTCCAGAACTCGGCCAACCCGGCGAGATCGGCGGCGGCGCACAGCGCTTGCATCTTTTCGCGCTGCTCGCGCGCGGTGCGGCCGACCGCTTCGCCCCCACCTTGCCACAGCCGTGCCGTGCGGGAGAGACCGATGTCGGCGTCGAGCCAGCGCTGCAGGGTCTGCCGCAGTTCCTGCACACTGCCGACGATCAGCGCCAGCCGCTGGGGCATGGCCTCGCGGCCGATCTGCCCGGTGCGGCACAGCGCCGCGAGATCGCAGCCGGGATTGAGCGCGAGAAAATCGACATACCGACCGGCGTATTCGCGCAGGCGCTCGATGGTCATGGCCGACAGCACGAACAGCGATGAGCCGGACACTGCGGTAGACGCGTCGGCGGAGGTTACCGATTCCGGAGCAACATATTCCTCCAGCACCGCGCAGGCGTTGACGCCGCCGGCACCGAATGCGTTGATCAGGGCCCGACGCGGTGCACCCGCCGGGGCATCCCAGGCACTCAGGCCGGTCTGCAGCACGCACGGCGAGCGGGCGAAATCGATATCCGGATTCACCACCTCGGCATGGATGCTCGGCGCGATCTGCCGGTGCTTGAACTGCATCAGGATCTTGGCGATGCCGGCAATACTGGTGGCGGACTCGGCGTGGCCGATGTTGGCCTTCAGCGACGCCAGTGCGCAGAACCCGGTGTCGGCCGTCTGCTGGGCAAAGGCCTGGGTGATGGCGGCGACTTCCAGGCTGTCGCCCATTCGCGTGCCGGTGCCGTGGCCTTCGATGAAACCGATGCTGCGCGCGGGTACGCCGGCCTGGGCCAACGCTTGCGCGATGACCTGTGCCTGCGCGTTCGGGTTGGGCGTGGCGTAGCCGCTGGAACGGCCGCTGTGGTCGTAGGCGCTGCCGCGAATCACGCCGTAGATCCTGTCGCCGTCGCGTTCGGCCAGACGCAGCGGTTTCAGTACCAGGGTGCCCACGCCTTCGCCGGGGATGAAGCCATCGTCGCCGGCACCGTAGCTACGGCAGGCATCACCGAGCGCGAGCATCCGACGATGGCAAAACGAATGGTACTTGGCCGGATGCAGATACAGGTTGACGCCGCCAGCCAGCGCGAGCTGGCACTCGCCGCGGCGCAGGCTTTCGCAGGCCAGATGCACCGCCACCAGCGACGACGAACACGCGGTGTCGACTGGAATGCTCGGGCCCTGCAGATCCAGGGTGTAGGAGACGCGGTTGGCGATCGACCAGGGCATCGCGCTGGGCGTGACCATGCGCCCCTGCTGCCAGGCTTCGGGTGCCAGCATCTGATAGGAGTTGGTGGTCACGCCGACGTAGACGCCAACATCGGCGCTCTTGCCTTTCGGGTAGCGCTGCTTCAGGCGTTCGCGCGTGTAGCCGGCGTCTTCGATCGCCGACCAGGCAGACTGCAGGAAGCGGCGCTCCTGCGGGTCGAGGATGTCGGCTTCGGCATCGGCGATGTTGAAGAAGCCAGCGTCGAACTTATCGAAGTCCTGCAGGAAGCCGCCGCGCTTGCAATAGATCTTGCCGTGCTCGGACTGCGCCGGGTCGGGGTGGTAGAACGACGCCGCATCCCAACGGTTCGCGGGCACCTCTTCGATGAGATCGGTGCCGGCGCGCAAATGCGCCCACAGCGCCTCCATATCGTCGGCCTGCGGGAACGAGGCATGCACGCCGATGATGGCGATCGGCTCGGCATGCGTGTGCGCATTTAGCGCAGGGGCAGCCACCGGCGGCTGCGTTTGCCTGTCGCTGGATGGGGCGGTCGATGGCGTGGCATTGGTCGTGTTTTCGGCAGCGCTGACGACGCCTGGTGTCACGCCCTCGCCGGCGAACTTCACGGTTAGCGCGGCCGTCGCTTGATCGACCAGGTACGCGGCCAACTCGTCCACAGTCTCGTATTCGTACATCAGGGTCTTCGGCAGATCGCCGAGGTCCTGTTCCATGGCGGCGTGGAAGCGACCGATCATGATCGAGTCGAAGCCGAACGCCTCGAAACGCTCTTCGATCTCGATTCGGTCGAGCGGAATCCTGGTTTCGGCATGCACCAGCCCGCACAGATAGGCGCGGGTCTGCGTCAGCAGAACCTCGCGGTCGATTGCCGCCGCGCCGGCCGGCTCGTTCGACATGACTGCCCTGGACGGATCGCAGTAGGCGGCGATTTTCGAGGGATAGCCGTACAGCGACAGCGCGCGCGATAGACCAGAACGCAACAGCATGTTCCAGTAATCGAAACCGATCTCGGTCGGCAGCGCGCACAGCCCGGTCTTTTCTTCGGTACGTCGCAGACCAGCCGCAGACAGTTGCATACCGCCGGCCAGCCAGTACGGCCAGCCGATCGACAGGGTTTTGCCGTAGCGCGTGCCGCGCGCCCGGGCGACTTCGCGATGGTCGGCGAACGCGTCCATGAAGGCGTTGGCGTAGGCGTAGTCGGTCTGGCCGACGTTGCCGAAGCTGCCAGCGCCCGAGGAGAACAACACAAACAGATCCAGCGGCTCTTCGGCGGTGAATCGGTCCAGCTGCAGAGTGCCCTGCACCTTCGGCGCCAGCACCCGGCGGAACTGTGCGTGGTCTTTGCGGATCAGCAGCGCATCGTCGTTGACGCCGGCGCTATGCAGCACGCCGTTCAGTGCGCCGAAGCGCGCCTTGATGTCGGCGATCAGTGTGCGCGTCTGCTCCGCATCGGTGATGTCCGCCTGCAGATACACAGCTTCTGCGCCGAGCGCACGCAGTTGTTCCAGCGCTTGCTCGCCGCGTGCGTCGAGTGTCGAGCGCCCGCTGATGGCCAGCCTGGCGCGGTAGTGTTCAGCCAGATGGCGGGCGAACAGGCGGCCCAGACCGCCAAGGCCGCCGGTGATGAGGTAGGTTCCGCCGTGCTTGAGCGGCATCGGCCCGGCCGTCGCGTGTTCCGGCGACTGCAGCGCCAGCGCGCGCACCGAGCGCTGGCCCGCCGCGCTGCCCTGCGTCCGGTAGCGGACTTCGGTTTCGCGCTGCGGCGCGGCCTGCAGTTCGTCGATCAGCGCCGTTACGGTGTCGATGACGCTGGTCGCGGGATCGATGTCGTCGTGCTCGATCGACAGCACGCGGCCGTGATAGCGATTGTTCTCCAGCGCCAACGAACGGTAGAAGGCCGCCAACGCTTCGCAGGGCGCAGTGTTGGCCTCGGCGCTGGCGTGGAAGAACGACACGAACGCACACGGCGCCTGCTGCGCGCCGGCACCGGCTAGCGCCCTACACAAGCCAAACAGTGCATCGATCCCTGCATGCAGGGCGCGTTCGATAGCTTCGTCGGTCGTCCGCTGCGGCGACAGGCGCGCGGCGTTGGCATTGTGGATCACCCGGGTCGGCGTACGGCCCTGGTGTCTCAGCGTGTCCAGCAGCGACTCGAACTGCTGCGGCTGAGTGGCATCCACGCAGTAGTGATCGGCGGCGTCCTGGCGGAAGGCATCGCCCAGACGGACGAGTAAAATGGTCTTCAGCGGCGACGCGATGTGCAGGCGCGCCTGGATCTGTTCGAACAGTTGATCATCGGTGTCGATGATCAGCAGCACGTCGTCGGGCCCGAACGCGGCGAGCGGCGCGGGTAACGCGGCGTCCCGCCAGACCGGCGCATAGCAGGTCGACCGTTTCTCTTCCTTGCCCAGCGCAGGCAGCGGCGCAGGCACGGCTGGCGTTGCGGCAGGCGCACGGTCGCCGGCCTGACCTGGGATCGGGGCAAGGGATGCAACCGGCCGTGGCCAGTAGCGTTCCTTCGCGAAAGGATAGCCCGGCAAGCCGTGAAGACGCTGCGGCAGGTGGTCCGGGTAGAGTGACGGCCATTCGATCGTCGCGCCCTGCGCCCAAAGCGCGGCGAGCTCAGCCGACCGACGCGGGCCGTTTCGCCGCAGCAGATCGGCCGCCTCTTCGGTCGGAATCACGGCATCCTGGCTGCGCGACAGCGTGCCGCGATGGCTGGCGCCGCCGGAAGTCGACAGAAATTCGCGCAACTGCATGCGCAGTTCGTCAACCGAATCGACGACGAACGCGCAGCGCTCGCGCATCGCGTCGCGCCCGATCTGCAGGGTGTAGGCCAGATCGCGCAATGCGATCTCCGTGCGCTCGTCAAGGAACGCGAGCAGATCCTGTGCCATCACCATGAGCTGCGCTGCGCTGCGAGCGGATAGCGGGACGATGCAGGGCGACGCATCTATTGGCGCGGCCGCGCCCGCTGAACGCAGCGCGGGCAGGTACTCTTCGATCACTACATGGGCATTGGTGCCACTGAAGCCGAATGCACTGACCGCTGCGCGACGCTTGCGACCCGCCAGCGGACGCCAGTCGTGATGGGTCCGGCTGAGGTAGAACGGCGAGGCGGCGAAGTCGAACATCGCGTTCTCGTGCCGCAGGTTCACGTTCGGGGCCAAGGCCTTGTGGCGCAGGCTCAGCAGCACTTTGTGCACGCCGGCAACGCCGGCCGCGCCTGAGGTGTGACCGAGATTGGTCTTGACCGCGCCCAGCGCGCAGGCGTTCTTGCCGGCGCCGTGCTCCTTGAACACGGTCGACAGCGCTTCCAGTTCGATCGGGTCGCCGAGCTTGGTTCCGGTGCCGTGGGTTTCCACGTAGTCGATCGACGAGGCGTCGATCGCGTAGCGGCGATAGGTGTCGCGCAGCAGCTCGATCTGGCTGTTGACGCTGGGCGCGGTGATGCCGTTGGTCTTGCCGTCCTGGTTGATGCCGGAGCCGATGATCACGCCGTGGATGCTGTCGCCATCGCGCTCGGCGTCGGACATACGCTTCAGTACCACCGTACCGACGCCCTCGCCCGGCACGAAGCCATCGGCGCTGTTGTCGAAGGTCTTGCACTGACCGTCGTGCGCCAGCATGCCGGCGCGGCACATGCCCTGGTAGGACTCGGGAATCAGGTACAGGCTCACGCCTCCGGCGAGCCCCATGTCGATTTCGTGGTTCAACAGCGCCTGGCAGGCGAGATGGATCGCGACCAGTGAGGACGAGCACGCGGTGTCGACAGGAATCGCCGGCCCTTTCAGATTCAGGTGATAGGCAATCCGCGCCGCGCCGATCGCGAAGCTGTTGCTGGTCGTTTCGATGTTCTGCGGATTGCCCTTGGCCAGCAGGAACGAGTACTCGCTGCTCATAATGCCCATGTAGACGCCGCACTTGCGCTCGCTCAGCGCGGCGCCGGCATAGCCGGCGTCCTGGAAGGCGCGATAGCCTTCCTGCATGAACAGGCGATGCTGCGGGTCCATGACCTCGGCTTCGGACGGCGAGATCTGGAAGAACATCGGGTCGAAATGCTCGGCGCCATCGAGCATGCCGAGCCACTTGCAGTACACCTTGCCCGGTGTGCCGGGCGTCGGGTCGTAATACGCATCCACGTCCCAACGTTCCGGCGGAATTTCGCGGATCGAGTTGCGACCCTCGGCGAGGTTGCGCCAGAGCTGGTCGAGATTGTTAGCGCCGGGATAGCGTCCGGACATGCCGACAATGGCGATCTTCTCGTCGTTGCGCGGCTCTGCGACCGCGGGCCGCGCCTGAGGCGCGCGCGAACGACGCTGAAGGACGATGCCGTCGCCAGCGGACACCCGCGTTGCCGCCGTCACCGGCATTTCGCGCTGCGCGGCGGGCGCTGACACGGAGGCGGATTCAGGACGCGCGGGCGCCTCAAGCGCAGGCGCGGGAACGGCCGGTTGTGGACGCGATGCGAGTTCGCCCTGAAGGAAACGGGCCAGTGCCTGGATGTTCGAATAGTCGTAGACCCGGGTCGCCGAGACCTCAAGTCCGTAGGTCTTGTTGATCGCCTTCACCCATTCCACGCCGACGATGGAGTCCAGCCCCAGGTCGACGAACGAGCGCTCGTCGTCGATCGCGGCTTCGTCCAGGTACAGCGCCTGCGCCAAACTCAAACGCAACGACCGCTTCAGCGCATCGAAGTCGACGCCGACGACGGCCGGCGCGACGGGCGCGGGCTGCGCGGTCGGGGCAAGCTGTACAACGGCAACAGCAGGCTCGGCGACCGCAGGTTTAACCGGCTCGGGCGCAGCGGCTGCCGGCGACGCCTGCACGCTGGCCGAGCGCGCGACGGCCCGCTCGGCTGTCACGGTCTGGGCTGGCACGGCGCTCAACTGGCTTTCGACCAACTGGCTTTCGACAAAGGCAGCCAGCGCCGCCAGATTGCTGTAGTCGTAGACCCGGGTCGCGCCGATTTCCAGACCCAGGCCCTTGTTTATGTTCTTGACCCATTCCACGCCGACGATCGAATCCAGACCCAGATCGACGAAGGGACGGTCCTCGTCGATGGTGGCTTCGTCGAGATACAGCGCCTGCGCCAGCGTACGCTTGAGGAAACCGCGGACGTCCTGCGCGGGCGGTGCGATGCGCGGTGCAGCGGCGCTCGGTGATATCACGCCCCTTAACACCTCGTTCGACGCTGCCGCATTGCCCGTCGGCACGACGGGCACGGCCGCGGTCGTGGCCATCGCAGTCGGCATCGTCGCGGCCAGTGTCGTCGCATTCAGCATGGGCAGACGCGAAGCGTTCGGCTTCGGCAGCAGACAGCCGAAGTTCGCCGGCACCGCTGCCGGTGCCGGCAGCGCGATGGCAGTGGGCTTTTCCAGCACCGGCGTGGCAACGAATGCGGCCAGTGCGGTGTCTACAATCTGCGCGGGCGACATCGCACCGGCCTGCGTCGGCAGCAGCCGGCCGCGGCCCTGCGCGTGCACGTACTCGTGTTCGCCTTCGCCACTGAAGATGTCGAATTCGATGCTGTCATCATCGCCGGATGGGGTCAGCGCGATGTGCAGCGGGGTCGCACCATCGACCATGAAGGACGAGGCGAAACACACGTCGCTCAGATCGACCACCGCGGTGGCGGGCGACGCGCGCCTGGCACAGGCGATGGCAGCGCGCGCCATGTCCAGCAGCACCGACGAGGGCAGCTGCGCGCCGGCGCTGTCGGAGACGACGAACGGCGCGTCCGGCTGGAACAGCGACGTGTAGCGCAGCTGTTCGAGATCGGAGGTGTTTTCGTGCAGCAGCGGATGCAATGCGTTGCCGGCGGTCGCGCGCGACTCGGTACCGGACGCGGCGCCCGTTGCGGTGATGTGGGAGAACATCCCCTTGATCGGATCGATCCAGTATTTGTCCCTGGCGAACGGATAGGTCGGCAGATGCATGCGCGACGGCGTCTGCTGTCCGTGGAACTTGCGCCAGTCAAGATCGAAGCCTTTCGCCCACAGCTCGGCCAGCTTGGCCAGCTTGCGTTGCGCGATCCATTTGCCGAGGGCTTCCTCGTAATCGGGATCGGCAGCGAATAGGCCCAGCATCTCGCGGTGCGCCTTCAGGTTGCCGCGATAGGCGCCGTCGACCGCGGCAGCGGCCGCGCCGGCATCGACGCATGTGCGCAGCAACTGCTGCAAGCGGTCAACGGAATCGACGACGAAAGCCAGTCGCTCTTCCATCGGCTCACGCCCGACCTGCAGCGTGTACGCCAAGGCAGCGAGATCAATCCGCTGACCCGCTTCCACGGCGTCCTGCAGGAAGGCCAGCAGGTTCCGCGCCGCCTGCAGCAGCTGCTCGGAGCTGCGCGCGGAGAGCGGCACGATAACCGGCATACCCGTCTGCACAATGGGCTGCACGATGGGCTGCGCATTCTCGGCCGGTTCTTCGATGACGAAGTGCGCGTTCGCGCCGCCGGCGCCGAACGAGGACAGGCCGGCGATGCGCGGCATGCGCCTGCCATCGACCAGCGGCGCGTCCCACTCGCGCAGCGACTGGTTGACCTCGAACGGCGTGCTGGCGAAATCGATGTTGGGATTCAGCCGCTGCGAATGCAATGACGGCACAATCTGACGGTGGCGCATCTGCAGGATGAGCTTGGTCAGCCCGGCGATGCCTGCCGCCGATTCGCAGTGACCGATGTTCGACTTGGCCGAACCGATCAGGCAGAACCCCGCGTCCGCGGTGTGTTCGCGGAACGCCTTGCTAAGGGCCGCGATCTCGATCGGATCGCCCAGCTTGGTGCCGGTGCCATGCGCTTCGATATAGCTGATCTGACGCGCATCGACGCCGGCATCCTTCAGCGCCGCCGAAATCACCGCGGCCTGTGCCTGCGGATTGGGCACCGTGTAGCCGTTGGTTTTGCCGCCGTGGTTCAGCGCGCTGCCGCGGATCACGGCATGGATGGCATCGCCATCGCGCCGCGCGTCAGACAAGCGCTTCAGCACCACTACACCCACGCCTTCGCCCGGAATATAGCCGTCGCCGCCTTCGCCGAAACTCTGGCAGTGGCCGTCGCTGGAGATGAATTGCCCCGCGCTCAGCATGCTGTACTTGTCGGGGTGGATGCTGAGATTGACGCCACCGGCCAACGCCATATCGGTGCGGCCCAGCTTGAGATCCTGACAGGCCAGATGGATCGCGGTCAGCGATGACGAGCACATGGTGTCCAGCGTCATGCTTGGTCCGTGCAGGTTGAGCACGTACGACACCCGGTTGGCGATGCTGGCCAGGCTGCCGGAACGGTTGTACTCGCCGTACATCACCCCGGCATACACGCCGACCTGGCCGGGCAGGGTGTCGCCGTGCGACATCTGCAGACCCTTGCGCGAATAGCCCGCATCCTCCATCGCCATCCAGGCGTGCTGCAGGAACAGCCGCTCCTGCGGGTCGATGTAGGGCGCTTCACGCGGCGAGACGTTGAAGAACTGTGCGTCGAACTCATCGACGCCGGTGATGAAACCGCCCCACTTGCTGTAGTGCCCGGGCTGTTCGCGGTCGCTGCTGTAGTAGTCCTGCCAGCGCCAGCGCGACTCCGGAATTTCGACCACGCAGTCCTTGCCGTCGCGCAGATTGCGCCAGTAATCCTGCAGCGTTTCGGCTTCCGGGTAGCGCCCGCTGAGCCCGACGATGGCGATAGGCTCGGATAGCGCGCGCTCGGATGTCATGTGCGGGGACGGCGCGCGGCGCAGCAGGCCATCGGCCTTGGGGCCCTGGCCCTTGCCGCGCAGCGACGGCCGCGCCTCCGGGCGCGCCGCGGCGGGCACTGTTCGTGGAGCCGGTGCGGCCGGCGCGATAGCGCTGGCCGGCGACGTCTGCTCAACGGCCGGCGCCAGCAGCGTCTGCAGCGGAGCCCGATAGGCCTGCGCCAGATGTTCGCCCAGCGCCGCGACCGTCTGATACTCAAAGAACAGCGTCTTCGACAACGGACCGAGATGTTTTTCGAGCTGGGCGGTGAGGCTCATCGCCAGGATCGAATTGATGCCGTAGTTTTCCAGTGCCTCGTGGATATCGATCTGCGCCGGCGCAAGCTTCAGCAGCGGGGCGAACTCCCTGCGCAGGAAATCGCGGATCTGCGCCGTCAGCTCGCTGCTGCCGTTGCCGGAACCGACCACCGCATCTATGGAAGCGTCGCCCGCTGTAACATCGAACTCGCGCGTCGCGAGCGCCTGTGTGGCCTGGCGTGTCGGCGCACGGCGCGGCGCAACGGCCGCCGGCGCATCGAACAGTCGGCGCAGCCGGCCGCCTTCGCCCTCAACCGTCAGTGCCTGCGCATATTCGGACGCCAGCATCCGGCGGAACACCGCGATACCCGACGCGCTGCGCATCGGCAGCATGCCAGTCTGTGCCTGCAGCAGGCGCACGCCCTCGGCATCCGGACGCATGCCGCCCTCGTCCCACAGCGGCCAGTCGATCGTCAACGTCTTGCCTGATCGCTGTCCTTGCAGGACGCGCGCCTGGCGGAAGGCTGCGAACGCGTCGAGAAAGCCGTTGGCGGCCGCGTAATCGGCCTGCCCGACATTGCCGAACACCGAGACGCCGGACGAGAACAGCGCAAAGAAATCGAGATCCGCATTCGCACTGGCGTCGTCGAGATGCCAGCTGCCGCGCACCTTGGGCGCCAGCACCGCGGCCACATCGTTGACGGCCTTTTTCACGATCAACTCGTCGCTGCGCGCACCGGCGCAGTGCAGCACGCCGCGCAGCGCACCGAGGTCACCGATCGCATCGATGACGCGACGGCATTGTGCAGCATCGTCCAGGTCGAGCTGGCGATACTGCAGCCGATCGCCAAACCCAAATGCGTCCAGTCGCGCGGCAATGTCGGCGTTCGGCGCCGAGCGCCCGGTCAGCACGACCTGCGCGCGTTGTGCATGCTGGAGGATGTCGCGAGCGAACAGGCCGCCGAGACCGCCGAGGCCGCCGGTGATCAGGTAGACCCCGTTTTCCCGGTAGGGCGAGTTGCCCAGGTCGCCGACCGTGGGTTCCTGAGGCAGGAGTGTCCAGTCGAGCGTGCGCAATCCTGCCGCGCACGAGAGCAGGGGCGAGCGCTGCGGCTGCGTGGCGGCTTCGGCCAGATCGGCAGCGAGCGCTTCCGGCGTCGTCTGTGCCTGCACTACCAGGAGTTGCGTGGTGAGCGCAGGGTGCTCCAGCGCTGCGGTTCGCAGCATGCCGCCCAAGCCGGTCAGCAGCCGCCCTTCCGCGCTATCGGTAATCACGCATTGCAGCAGCGTCGCTTCGCCGTCGGTCTGCTTCAGTGCATTCTGCAAGTGTTCGAACACCTGCAGCGCGATGGCCTCAAAGCGCAGCGCTGGATGTGCGGAATCGGCTGCCGACAGCGACTCCACCACGCTGCCCGGACGCAGGGCCGACAGCGCGGCGCAATCGAGGCCGACATCATCACAAAGCAGCACCCGCAGTTGCGCGAAGTCTGGCGTGCCGATCGATGCGGTTCGGCGCGGGCGCGGTTCGCTCCATTGCGGCACCGCGACCAGGGTTTCGACGGTGGAAGGTGCTTGCGCGGCGGCGCTGCCGGCGTCGAAGCGGCGCGCACGGAAGCCGCGCATCTGCACGCAGACCGTGCCGTTCGCGTCGCAGAGATCCAGATCAAGGGTGATCTGCGTCGCATCGTCGGATGAATCATCGACACGGCGCACCAACGCATGCAGTTGCTGCGCGCAGTCGCCGAGCATGCGCAGCGATTCCAACGCAAAGGGCAGCATAGGGTCGGCGGGCGGCGCATCGCGCCCACCCAGTCCGATGGCCGCTTGCAGGGCACTGTCGATCAGTGACGGATGCAGGATGTAGGCGGCGTTGTCCTCGCCGGCCAGCGCGTCAGGTAGCGCGAGATCGGCCAGGACCTGGCCGTCGCCGCTGTCCAGGGCGAGGATGCCGCGGTGCGCCGGGCCGTAGTCGATGCCGATCTGCGCGTACCGCCGGTAGACCGCGTCGGCATCCCAGTGTTCACGGCGCATCGCGTCGCGCAGTGCGGCCAGATCCAGCGCCGCTGCGTCGCCATCGTCAAACCGGTAGTTCTCAGGATCATGGAAGCGCACGCGGCCGGAGACGTGATCGATGCGCTGCCCGGTGTCGGTTTCGCTGAACACGCTGAATGCGAGTACATCCTCGTCTGCATCGAGTTCGATCAGCTCGAGTTCGATAAAAATCGCGCGCTCGCCTTCGACCGCGAACGGCGATAGCCACAGCACGTTCTCGAATGCAATCAGCGAGGTGGTTGCAAGCTCGGGTACCGCATCGGCGACCGCCGCGCGGGCCATCTCCAGATAGGCGACGCCCGGCAGTACGGCGACAGTGGCGCCCGTGGGCATCCTCACCCGATGGTCACGCAGGAAGAACTCATTGCCGCTCAGCTGGGTGCGGTAGCGCTGCCGGGTCAGGGTCGAGACATTCAGATGCAGCAGCGGATGCAACCGCGCTGGCGTTGCCCGACGGCCGGAGAACTGCCGAATCAGCTCCAGCGCGCTGGCCTTGCCCAGACGCCTGCTTTTCAGCTCGGTAACGATGTATTCGACGAAATCCACCATGCCATCCGTTCTCTCAAGTCCTTAACGCCTTTCCCTACCCTTCAAACATCCGCCTCAAGCCAATTGCTTCACCCGCGCCGCCACTTCCGCGGCGCTCATCGTTTCCTCCTCCAGTTCCGCGAACAGCCCGGCGATGATGTCCAGGTTGTTCAGGTACCCGTCGGGCGGCGGCGCGGCCGTGGCCGCACCGTTGGCCGCACCCGGCTTCTCCTCCGACGGAAGCCAGCAATGCATGCGTGCGAAGGCGTAGGTCGGCAGATGGATCCGCTCGGTCCGCCGCACGCTGTCCGCGTCCTGTGCATGGGCCGCCGGCCGGTAGCCCTGCGCGCTCAGATCAGCGATTTGCTGCTGCAGCAGCGGATGCAGATGCCGAGCCTCAGCGGCAGCGCGGCCCGGCGTTGGCGCAGCAAGGCTTTCACTCGGGACGACCCAGTAGGCGTCATCGGCAAACGGATACGGCGGCAGGGCGACCCTCGGCGGCCTGCGCGCGCCGTACAGCCGGCGCCAGTCCAGCGCCAGACCCTTAACCCACAGTTCGCACAGCTTCAGTGCATTGCCGTCGGCGATGCACTTGTCGATCACCAGGGCCGACATGCCGGCGTCTTCGTTGAGCAGACGCACGCCTTCGCGGCCCTGCCGCACATGCGCGGCGAACACGCCAGGCGGCAGCGGCCGGTTCGCCGCTGTGGCGTCGATGTAGGCGCCCAAGGTGTCGATGATGTCCGGCACGCTGTGCGCCACGAAGCCCAGTCGTTCGTCCATCGGGTCGCGATGGCACTGCAGGCTGTAGGCCAGCGCGGCCAGATCGCTGGCGGCACCAGACTGCAGCAGGTCGCGTAGATCCTGCGCCTTGCGCAGCAGTTGCTCGGGCGTGCGCGCCGACAGCGGCACGACGCAGCCGGCATCCGGCGCCATCGTCGACGCGACGGCAACAGTCGACAGCGGCGTGGTCGGTTGGTGTTCGGCCAGCACCAGGTGGGCATTGGTGCCGCTGAAGCCGAAGCTGCTGATCGCAGCGTGACGCGCTATGCCGTCGGGCGAAGTCCAGTCACGGGCAACCGTGTTGACGAAGAACGGGCTGGCGTCGAGATCGATGTGCTCGTTCGGCGTCTCGAAGTTGGCGCTGGGCGGCAGCGTGCGGTGCTTCAGCGCCAGCAGCAGCTTGATGAAGCCGGACACGCCGGCGGCGGTCAGGCAATGGCCGATGTTGGTCTTCACCGAGCCGATCGCGCAGTACTGCCGGCGGTCGGTCGCCGGCTGGGTCGCTTGCAAGAACGCCGACTTCAACCCGTCGATTTCGATCGGGTCACCCAGCTTGGTGCCAGTACCGTGCGCTTCGACCAGTTCGATGCGGCCGGGATCGATGCCGAAGCGGTCGTAGACGTCGCGCATCAGACGCTGCTGCGATTCCGCATTCGGCGCGGTGATGCCATTGGTGCGGCCGTCCTGGTTCACGCCCCAGCCGCGCACCACGCCGAGGATGGTGTCGCCGTCGCGTTCGGCGTCGGCCAGGCGCTTGAGCATGACCACGCCGACGCCTTCGCCTGGTACGAACCCGTTCGCGCGCTGATCGAAGGTGTAGCAGCGTCCGTCCGGCGAGAGCATGCCCGCACTCGCGGTCTTCAGGAACATGTCGGCATTGGCCATCACGTACACCCCGCCAGCGAGCGCGATGTCCGATGCGCCGCTGACCAGGCTGTCGCAGGCCGAGGCGATCGCCACCAGGGACGATGAGCATGCGGTGTCGATCGACACGCACGGCCCCTGCAGGTTCATGAAGTACGACACCCGCGCCGCGAGGATCGAGGCGGCGACGCCGGTGAACCCGAGTGCGCTAACCTGCAGTTCGCGCGAGAGCAGGTTGTAGTCGCCATAGGCGCAGCCGACGAACACGCCGCACCGGCTGCCGGACAAACGTTCCGCGGTGTAGCCGGCGTTCTCCATGCCATGCCAGCAGCACTGCAGGAAGAGGCGCTGCTGCGGATCCATGGCTTCGGCTTCCAACGGCGACAGGCCGAAGAACAGCGGATCGAAGCGGTCGTGCCCTTCCAGCACGCCCATCCACTTCGAATTGCTCTGGCCGAGCCCGGGCTGCCCTTCGACGTAGTAGTCGCGGGTATCCCAGCGCGAAGGCGGAATTTCACTGATGCAGTTGCGACCGTTGACGATGTTGTCCCAGAAGCTGTCGACATCCTTCGCCATCGGGAAGCGACCGGCCATGCCGATCACCGCGATCTCGGTGGGGTGCATGCCGATTGCGGCCGCTGGCGCTGGCGCCGCGACCGCGGTCAGGTCTGCACTGCGCCAGGACACCAGCACCGGCCAGGCGGACGGTGCGAACGGTTCGATGGCGGCGCTGTCCGCTGCGGGTTGCGCCGTCGCAGCGGGCGCCGTGGCATGCGGGCCGGCGGCGACCGGTGCGTCCGCTGCGACCCGCTGCGCGAGCGTGTCGCACACCAGGCGCGCGAACTGTTCGACGGTTGGGTAAGTGTAGACGCGGGTCGCCTCGATGGAGGTGTCGTAGCGCTGGTTGATCGCGCGTACCCAGGTGACACCGGAAATCGAGTCGAGACCCAGGTCGACGAAACTGCCATTGGCATCGATGCTATCGGGCGTCTGCCGCAGCTCCTGCGCCAGCAGATCGATCAGCGTGCGACGCACGGCACCAAGGTCGATGCTCACCGCGGATGACACGGACGTTGATAAGGACGCAGACCCGCGCTGTGGCTTGGCGGCCTGCGAGGTCGTCGGCGCCTCCGCGGTGCTGGCGACGGCCGCATCGGCAGTCTGGCCGGACTGCGCATCGGTCGCGAGCTGTTCGCCGATGTGCTTGGCGAACGTATGCAGGTTCGGATAGCTGTAGACCTTGGTCGCTTCGATCGCCAGGCCGAAGTGCGCGTTGATCCGACCGATCCAGGTGACGCTGGAGATCGAATCCAGGCCCAATTCGACGAAGGGCGTGAGCGCCTCGATCTCGGCTTCATCCACGCGCAGTTCTTCGGCCAGCAGGCGGCGGATGATCGGCAGGACATCGTTCGGTAGAGCAGCCATGGCGGCGGGCGGGCGACGCGACGCAGCGCCTACCGCTGCCTCTAATGCGGCTGCCTCTGGTTCGGTCTGCGACGGCGCGAAGCGCTGTTCGATGCGCTGCAGCGCGTCGGCCTGCCCCACCAGGGTGGTTTCGTGCATCGCGACTTCGCGCGTGAACAGCGCCTGCCAGGCTTCGAACTGCGGCGCCATGCGCGCGGCCTTCCAGGCCAGCAGATCGGCGCGCGCGTGCCCGGCAATGCTGCGCGCCAGGGCCAGCGCTTCGTCCAGCACGCGATCGCGCGGCAACACGGTCAACGACGGATTGCGCCGCGCCAGTTCCGCGCCGGTGATCTCGCGCCCGGTGAACAGGCTGTCGCGGGCCAGATCAAAACCCAGCCGGAGCGGCAGGATGCCGGTGGCTCCGGCGCCGGGCGTGAACCCGAAGTTCATGTACGGGCTGAGGTAGCGGCTTTCCTCGCTGAAAAGCACGCTGTCGCAGAACAGCCCGAGGGTCCAGCCGGCGCCGATGCCGTGGCCCTGCATCGCCGCAATCACCGGCAGCGGGCAGCGCATCGGCAGTTGGAACACGTCCTGGTCGGTAAAGCGTACCTTGCCCTGCTGGATCGCCTTCAGGCCGTCGCGGGTGCCGCCGGAAGCAAAATAGCTGTCGTAGCCGGTGAGCACGACAACCTTGCACGCCAGCGAAGCGTCGATGCGCTCGAATACTTCCTGCAGCCCGGCGATCAGCGCATCGGAGAACATGTTGCGCGCGTCGCGGTCTTCAAGACGCACCAGCACGACGCCGTCGGCATCGACGCTGGCCTGGATCACCGACGAGGCCAGGGTCAGCGTACCGGTTTCGATAGCGTTGTCGGTCGATTGAGCGTCAATCTTCGCGCCGCTCTCGGCCGAGCTGCTGTCCGCGAGTTCCTGCAGCAGCGCGTCGCTGGCGGATGCGGCCGCGGCAAAGCCGGCAGCGAACTCGCGAGCCAAGTGTTGTTTCAGCAGCCGCAGCGCGTCGGCGGATTTGTCGGCGAGCTGGCTGCAGTACTTTTCCACCGTGGCGTCGAACTCGCTGCGCGACACCACCACCGCGCCCCACCCGGCCGCCTGCAGTTCGCGGCCGCTGAGCGGACCGTCGCGGTTTGCCAACTGCGATGCCAGCGGTTGGCCGAAGCGCGCCGCAAGCCAGTCGCGCTGCGTGGCGGCATCGGCGGCCGTCGATCCTGATTGCGCTGTGGCGAAACCGTAGTCCTGGTCGTCGACCGCGATGACGAGGTCGCAGGCACAGGCGAGTTGGAAGCCGGTGTTGAGCGCCGCGCCGCTGAGCAGGGCCAGCGTTGGCGCAGGAAACGCGGCCAGCTCGCGCAGCAGCGCGTGCGTGGCCTCGTGATCGAGCGCCGCCTCGACGTCACCCAGAAAGACGCGCTCATCGCTTTCAATCAGCAGCGCCTTCAGTGAGGGCAGCGCGGCCGCATGCGTCAGGGCCGGTCGCAGCGCATCGACCAGTGCGGAATTCAAGGCATCTTCAGGCGCAGGCAAACGCAGCGCAAAGATGCCGTCGCCGCGATCGCGCAGCAGTACCGATGCAGCCGAGGTCTTTTCGCTGTGCGCCTGATCATCGCCATTTACCCGCAGCGCAGCGCCCTGCATTGAAAGCGACAGCGAGGGTTTGTCCAGCGTGGCCGCCGCGCCGGCCACGATCTGCGCGGTCGATGGCAGCGCGATCGCGCCGGGTTTTTGCAGCCTGGCGGCGAACGACCCTGACTGCACGTCGACGTGCACCGCATGGTCCTGCTGCGATGCGCGGCCTTCGAACCGGCGATCCGGCATGCGCTCGCGCAGCATCGGCTGCGGCGCAAGCTGCGGGGCCGCGGCGGCCACCGCCGCCGCAGCAGGCGCGGTGGGTTCACTACGAGGCGCGGCAAGCGCCACGGCGGGCAGCAAGGTCAGCGCGGTGATTTCGATGAGCACGGCACCGTCGTCACCACACAGGGACACATCGACGCACGGGGCATCGTTGCGCCGCGTTGCGGCGTGCCGACGGATCCATGCGTAACGCGGGCGACCGCGCGCAGCATGCACGCGCATCTCGGCGAAGCTTGCAGGCAGATGCAGGATATCCGGCGAGGGAGTCAGCCAGTGTGCGGCGAGCATCGCCGCATCGACGGCGGACGGGTCGATCGCGCAGTCCGCGAACACGGTGTTCGCTGCATCGGCCGGTTCAAACGTCAGCCACAGTCCATCCGCGGCGCGCTGGACCGACGCGACGACCGCATAAGGCGCGTCGGCTTCAAGTCCAATCGCGCGCTGCGCTTCGATCAGCGCGGCACGGTCGGCAAACAGCATCGAGGCAGCACGCGACAGCGCGGAGATGTCGAGCATGGGCGCGGCCGACTCGGCGCTGGTATCAAGCAGGCCTTGGCACAACACATGGCCATCGGCGGGCGCAGACAGTTCGAACGCCGCTACCTGAGGTTCGGGACGTAGCCCATGGCCCGGCGGCAGCACCGCGATCTCCAGCTCGATCGCCTCGGGCATCGACCGCGGCGCACCGAATCGCACGTCGCGCAACACCCAGGCCCTGCCCGGTTCGAACGGGTCCTGCGCAGGTGTGTCCAGCCCGTCCACCAGCGCGGCCCGGGCCGCTTCGAGCTGCAGACCGCGCGCAAGGATCACGCGCCCCTGGGCTCTGAGACCGGTGATCCGCGGATCGTCGGCGCGGAAATGACTGATGTAGCGCTGCTGCCCTGGCTTGGACGCGTTGCGGTGAACGAGCGAATGCAGTGGCGAATGGATCGCCTGCGCCGCCCCGGCGCCGACCGGCGCGTCCATGGATTCCTCACGCCGGTAGCGTTCGCGCGCGAACGGATACACAGGGAGGTGCATGCGCCGCGGCAACGGTGCGTTGTGCAGCTTCGACCAGTCGAGGTTGAGACCTTTACTCCAGATATCGAGCAGCCGCGACAGCTTGCCGGCAACGAACCAGCCATCGACGCTGGCCTGGAGATCTCGGTCGTCGCTGAACAGCGCGATGCTCTCGCGGTGGCGGCGCGACTGCGCGTAGTAGAGGTCGTCGGCGAGCGCGCCGTCCTCGGGCGACTCGTCGGCGAGGAAGGCGGCGAGCTTGTCGATCAGGTCGGCGCGCGAATCCACCCGCATGGCCAGGCGCTCGTCCATCGCCTCGCGCCCAAGCTGCAGGGTGTAGGCCAGGTCGCGCAGGTCGATGTCGGCATTGGCTTCGACGAACACCTTCAGTGCCGCCGCCTTCTGCCGCAGCTGCGCCAGGCTGCGCGCCGACAGCAGCACCGCACAGGGCCCCGTCGAAACGGAGTGTTCATTCCGGGAAGCGCCGGCATAGGCTTCGACGATCAGATGGGCGTTGCCGCCGCCGGCACCGAACGAGGAAATACCCGCAATCAGCGGTGCTTCCCTGCCGTCGATCACCGGCGCATTCCACGGCCGCAGGCGCTGGTTGACCTCGAACGGCGTGCTGGCGAAATCGATGTTGGGATTCAATCGCTGCGAATGCAGCGAGGGCACGATCTGACGATGCCGCATCTGCAGGATGACCTTGGTCAGCCCGGCGATTCCGGCCGCCGATTCGCAGTGACCGATGTTCGACTTCGCCGACCCGATCAGGCAGAAACCCGCGTCTGCAGTGTGTTCGCGGAACGCCTTGCTAAGGGCCGCGATCTCGATCGGATCGCCGAGCTTGGTACCGGTACCGTGCGCTTCGATATAGCTGATCTGCCGCGCATCGACGCCGGCATCCTTCAGCGCTGCCGAGATCACCGCGGCCTGTGCCTGCGGATTGGGCACCGTGTAGCCATTGGTCTTGCCGCCGTGATTCAGCGCGCTGCCGCGGATCACCGCATGGATGGCATCGCCGTCGCGCAGGGCGTCGGACAGACGCTTCAGCACCACCACGCCCACGCCTTCGCCCGGAATGTAGCCGTCGCCACCTTCGCCGAAGCTCTGGCAGTGGCCGTCGCTGGAAATGAATTGGCCGGCGCTGAGCATCGCATACTTGCCCGGATGCAGGCTGAGATTGACGCCGCCGGCCAAGGCCATGTCGGTGCGACCCTGCTTCAGATCCTGGCAGGCGAGATGGATCGCGGTCAGCGACGACGAGCACATGGTGTCCAGCGTCATGCTCGGCCCGTGCAGGTCGAAAACGTAGGACACCCGGTTGGCGATGCTGGCCAGGCTGCCCGAGCGGTTGTATTCGCCGTACATCACTCCGGCATACACGCCCACTTGGCCGCCGCGGCAGGCCTGCAGCGCGGCGCGGGTATAGCCCGCATCCTCGATCGCCATCCAGGCGTGCTGCAGGAATAGTCGCTCTTGCGGGTCGATCTGTTCGGCATCTCTCGGCGTGATGCTGAAAAAGCGCGGATCAAATTCGTAGGCGCCGTCGATGAATCCGCCCCAGCGGCTGCTGTGCTGTCCGGTGACCGGCGCGTCGCCGTCTTCGGGATGACGATAGTGGTCCTGCCAGCGCCAGCGATCGGCGGGGATTTCGCGGATGCAGTCCACACCCTGCGACAGGTTGCGCCAGTAGTGGTCCAGATCCCAGGCATCCGGATAGCGGCCGCTGATGCCGACGATGGCAATGCTTTCGTGGTGACGCGCCACACCACACATCGATTCATCGTCGATGACTGGACTATCGATGCCTGTCATCGCTACGACGGCGTCCGCGTTTGCTGCGTCAGTGATTCGTGCCGCCGGCTGCGACTGCATGGCGTCGAACGCGGGAGGCGCCTTGCGCTTGCCGGGCAGCAACGATCGGGTGGCCGATGCGGCAGGGCCCAACTCGAATGGGCTTTTCGCGGACGGATCGGTTCTGGATGGCACGACCACGGCGGGCACGGGCGGCGACAACAGAGCGATCAGGCGCTGCGCATGCGCCGTGCAGAAGTACTCGTTGAGCTGGGCGATGGTCTGGTATTCAAACGCCAGCGTTTTCGGCAGCCTGCCGAAGATCGTTTCGAGGTGGGTCACCAGCTTCATCGCCAGGATCGAATCGATGCCGTACTGCTCCAGCGGCGCCTGCGGCCGCAGCCGGGCGGCGGGAATCTTCAGCACCTGGGAGAGCTGCCGACAGAGGTAATCCAGCGCTTTCTCGCGCAGAACGTCGTCCATGCTCGACGCGGAGGCCACGGCCGTTTCCTGTTCCTGAGGCGCGGTCGCGTACGCAGCTTCAACCGCGGATGCCGTTGCGGAACTGGTCTTGGACTGGCTGGTGGAACGCGTCGCTGAGTGGGCCAGCGAATCGGTCGCAGCGAGCAGTGCCCGCATCGCCGAAAGCTCGCCTTCCATCACCAGCAGACGCTCGGCGGAAAGCTCGAAACCACGGTACATCGCGCGCATCGCAGAAGCGGTCGACAGCGGACGCATGCCGGTGTGGTTGTGCAGCCGCTCGTGGGTGGCGGCGTCCATGCGCATCCCGCCGTCCTGCCACAGCGGCCAGTTCGCCGACAGCGAGCGGCCTTGGCGTTCGCCGCGTGCTGCGAGACGGTTGCGCTGCTCGGCGAATGCGTCCATGAAGGCATTGGCGGCGGCGTAATCGACCTGACCGACGATGCCCCAGCAGGCGGCGAAAGACGAACACAGCAGGATGAAATCCAGCGGCATGTCGCGCGTCGCCAGATCGAGATTGACGAGACCGGCGACCTTCGGCGCCAGCACCGAGGCAAACGTTGACGGCGTTTTGCGCAGGATGAACCCGTCGTTAAGGATGCCGGCGCAGTGCAGGATGCCGTGCAGCGGCTGGCCCTCGGTCCGCAACTGAGCCACCAGGGTGTCGACCGCGTTGCGATCGGCCACGTCGAGCTCGACGTAGTCGATCCGGTGGCGCGGGGTCGCCAACGCATCCAGGCTGCGGCGCCCTTCGGGCGTGAGCGTCGAGCGTCCCGCCAGCAGGATGCGCGCGGAGCGGCACTGAGCGACGATCTCGCGCGCGAACTGCAGGCCGATGCCGCCGGCACCGCCAGTGATCAGATAGCAGCCGCCTTCCTTGAATGCCACTGGCGCTGCGCTCTGCGTCTGGCCTTCGGGATGCTGTCCCAGCACGCGCCAACGCAGCACTTCGCGGCGCAGGCTGCCGGCCTCACGCACATGGCGAACCGCCGCGCCGCGCGGCGAATCGGTGCAGGATTCGTCACGCACGATCTGCTCCAGCTCGGCGGCATCGACATCGCTTGGCACCCTGATCACGCGTGCAAACAGGGCCGGCGTTTCCTCCATTGCCGTCCTGAACATGGCATCGAAGCCGCAAGCGACCGTCTCATCGGCAACCAATACCAGCGCGCGAATAGCCCGCCCGCCCGCCAGCATCGACTGGATCGCCGAAAGCCCCTGCAGCGCGGCATCGGTGAAGCTTCCGTCCGCAGCGGTGACGTCCGCCGGGGGCACGAACGCTTCGATTTGCGTGTCTGCACGCGCCTTCTTCAAGGTCGCGGCCACTGCCGGATCGACGCCCCAGAGGAAAATCCTGTCAACCGGTTGTGCCTGGACTGAGGCCGCCGCTGCGAAGCCCCATTCGGGTGTCGCCAGCACAACACCCTGCGCGGCATCGGACGCCTGTCGTTTCAGAGCCTTGATTCGCACCAGCGCTTCGGCCTGGGCGAGACGGCCTTCGGCGACCTCCCGATAGATGGTCAGCAAGGAATCCTTCATGAGGGCAACCCGAGTTCAACCGCATCTTCGGCAGACATGTCCTTTCTGGAAACGCTGTCCAGCAGCTCCCGATAGAAGCGTTCGTCGAACATCTCCGTACCGGCTTCATCGGTGGGCGCCAGGTGCACCGAGGCCGCGTGGCACTTAACGCTGGCGTCCACCATGCCCGCCTCACTTAGTGTCCGTGCGTGATCCGGCGTTGCGACCTTGTCGCCGCCCACCGGCCGCCAACCAAAACCACGGATGTCGACGCAAAGCGCACCCTCGGTATCGAATATGGCGACATCGCAGCTCTCCACGACCGCATTGCCGCCTTCGTCGTGGCTGCTCACCGGCGTCAACACCACCACCACGTCCGACGGACAGGCAGCGTGCAAGGTCAAGGACTGCAGCGAGAACGGCACCGACGGTGCCTGCGGCAGGGCCTGCAGCGAGGGCAGGAAGCCAATGCAGGCCTGCAGTGCGGAGTCCATGATTCCGGGTGGCATGCGGTAGGCGTCGCCGTCGATGGCGGGGAGCGAGACGTCGGCGATCAGTTTGCCGCCGACCCGCGAAATCGAGCGGATGCCGCGGTGTGCGGGGCCGTAATGCAGTCCCATTCGGGTGAAGGCGGCGTAGATCTCCTCGCCGCTCCAACATTCGCCGCGCTGTGCCAACAACTCGGCGTCCGTCATGTCCTGGTCAGCCGCATCGACTAAGCATGCTTCGCCCTGGCAATGCAGAACACGCGCATCGCCCGAACCGCTGGCGATCTCGAATGCGATCAGACCGTCCTCCTCAACGCCGAGTTCGATCTCGACATTCGCCGGCCCGTCAACCACGATCGGCCGCCACCAGACCACATCACGCAGCATCAATCGGCCGTGCGATGTGGTCGAGGCGGCATCGGCGAAGACATCCGGCAGCGCATCGGCGATCGCCGCCACCGCCATTTCCAGATACGCGACACCAGGCAGCACGTGCTCGACCCTGCCCTCGCCGAGACGCACGCGGTGGTCGCGCAGGAAGGTCTCGCGGCCGTCGAAGATCGACCGGTAGCGCTGCCGGTGCAGGGTCGACGCGTTGACCTGCAGCAGCGGATGGATCGTCGCCGCTGCGCCTGCGCTCTGCGCCACTGCTGCGCTATCTTGTTCCAGCCAGTAGCGCTCGCGGGCGAACGGATACAGCGGCAACTCGACGCGTCGCGGCGCACGGCCAGCGTCGGCCGGATAAAGTTTCGCCCAATCAAGCTCGACGCCATCGACCCACAACTCAGCGAGCTTGGCGAATTTCCCCTCGCGCAGGCAGGTATCGATCAGCACCTTCTTCAGCTCGGCATCCTGACCGATGAAGGCCAGTTTGCCGGCACGCGACAGGCTGCTGCCGAGGTGCATATCCGCGAGTTTCTGGCCTGCGGCAAACGCACGCAGCCGCGTTTCGAGTTCGCCCAGCGAGTGCGCGACCAAGGCGCAGCGCTCCTCCATCGCTTCTCTGCCTACCTGCAGCGTGTAGGCGATGTCGTGCAGCGACGGCGTGGCCGGCGCGTTGTCGGCGTTGCGCGCCACAAATCGATTCGCCAGCAGGTCGGCCAGCAATCGCGCGCGCTGTCGCAGTTGCTCGGTGGTTCTGGCCGACAGCGGAATCAGCGCCGGACCTGCGGAGCTAACGTGATGTTCAGTAGCACGGCGCGTATCGCGGGTCGGCGCCGCGTCCAGCACCAGATGCGCATTGGTGCCGCTGAACCCGAACGAGCTGACCACGGCCGAACGTCCGCCCTTCGCGTTCTCCGGCCAGGGTTGCAGTGCGGTGTAGACCACGAACGGGCTGTCGGATAGATCGATGTGCGGATTGAGCCGCTCGAAGCTCGCCGCCGGCGGCAGTTGGCGATGCTTCAGCGCCAGCACCAGTTTCAGCGCGCCGGCGACGCCGGCCGCGTACAGCGCGTGGCCGATGTTGCCCTTCACCGAGCCCAATGCGCAGTAGCCGGTTTTCTCGGTGTAATGGCGGAACGCCTGGGTGAGACCTTCCACCTCGATCGGATCGCCCAGCTTGGTGCCGGTGCCATGCGCTTCGATCAGCTGGATGTCTTGCGGATCGATCCCGAAGCGGTCGTACACGGCGCGCATCAGGCGCGTCTGCGACACCGGGTTCGGCGCGGTGATGCCATTGGTCTTGCCATCCTGGTTGACGCCCCAGCCGCGGATCACCGCGTGGACGATGTCGCCGTCACGCTCGGCGTCGGCCAGGCGCTTCAGCATCAGTGTTCCCACGCCTTCACTGGGCACAAAGCCGTTCGCCCGATGATCGAAGGCAAAACAGCGGCCGTCGACCGACAGCATGCCCGATTGGCCGGTTTTGACGTGCATCGTCGGCCCCGCCATCACCGCTACGCCGCCAGCGAGCGCGAGGTCGCAATTGTGGGCGAGCAGGCTGTCGCAGGCATTGGCGATTGCCACCAGTGAAGATGAGCAGGCGGTGTCGATCGACAGGCACGGCCCCTGCAGATTGAGAAAGTAGGCGATGCGCGCGGCCAGGATCGACATCGCCGCACCGGTAAAGCCCTGGCTGCTGAGTTGGTGTTCGCGCGACCGCTGGTGGTAGTCGGTCGCGCCGCAGCCGATGAACACGCCGCAGCGGCTGCCGGACAGGCTGCGCGGGTCGATCGCGGCGTTCTCGATCGCGTGCCAGCAGTTCTGCAGCATCAGCCGCTGCTGCGGGTCCATGCTCTCGGCTTCGGTCGGCGAAATGTTGAAGAACAAGGGATCGAACTTGTCGCAGTCCTCCAGCACGCCCATCCAGCGGCTGTTGGTGGTGCCGGGAATCGAGATGTCCTCGCTGAAGTAGCGTTCGATATCCCAGCGCTGTGGCGGCACGGTATCGATGCAGTCCTTACCGCCGGCGATGTTGCGCCAGAAGGCGTCGAGATCGGCGGCGTGCGGGAATTGGCCGGCGATACCGATGATGGCGATGGCGTCGGCAGCCGTGCCCTTGCCCGTGCGCATGCCAGTGATGCGGAGCTCGGCCTTGCCGCGCCACGACACCAGGGTGCGGGCCGCCGGCGCGGCCGGGCGCAGGGGCTCAGCGCGCGGCCCGACATCCGATTGCATAACGACGGGTTCCGCCGACGCCGGCACCGACGAAGACGGCGACGCGACGGGACGCGACGGCAGCAGGCCAGCCAGAAAGCGCGCGAACTCGGCCAGGGTCGGATGGCTGTAGACCTTGGTCGCTTCAATGCGGGTGCCGTAGGCGGCATTGATCCTGCGCACCCAGGTCACGCCGGTGATCGAATCGAGGCCCAGGTCGACGAACTGCCGGTGCGCGTCGATCTCTTCTTCGGGCATGTGCAGTTCCTGCGCCAGCGTGTGCCGCAGCGCAAGAGAGAGTTTCGCCTCCACGGCAGCGGCATCCGCTGCGACCGGCGCGACCGGCGCGCTGGCCACAGATGTCGTCGGTATCGGCAATACAGCCGGCGAAGCCACATGTTCAGCGGCAGGTTGAACGGCGAATTGCGCGGCGTGCCGCGCCGGCCTGGCGGCAATGGCGACAGGCTGCGTTCCCGCGTCGCCGCGCTGCGCAACGCGTTCGACGATGAAATCGGTGAACTGGCGCAGGGTCGGATGGCTGTAGACCTTGGTCGCCTCGATCCGGGTGCCGTAGGCGGCATTGATCTTGCGCACCCAGGTCACCCCGGTGATCGAATCGAGGCCAAGGTCGACGAACTGGGTGTCCTCGTCGATCTCGTCCGCGTCCATTTGCAGCTCAGTCGCGAGCAGGCTCCTCAGGGCATGGGCGATGTCGGGCAGCGCAATCTCTGGCAGCGCTGCAACGGCCTGTGTAGTCACGGCCGGCACTGCGGCGGTGTCTTCATCGGTGTGGAAATGCTGCATCACACCCTGCAGGGCGTGCGCCTTGCCGACGAAGCTCTGCGCGTGCAGGGCCAGCTCGCGGGCGTAGGTGTCTTCGACCACAGCAAGGCCGGGATCGGCGAAGTATCGCTTCAGCGCACGCACGTCGGCGGGCGCCCGTGCCGCGATCGCGTCGGCCAGCGCCAGCGCGTGGGGCAGCACGTCGACGCGCGGGACGCAGGCATGCGGCAATCCTTTCGCGAGTAGCTCGCTGCCGCTGTGCTCGACGGCGGTAAACAGGGTCTCGCGGGCGAGATCGGCGCCAAGCGTGGCCGGGAAGATCTGCGTCGAGCCGGCGCCCGGCGTGAAGCCGTACTGCATGTACGGGCTGATGTAGCGGCTTTCGGCGCTGAACACACACAGGTCGGCGAACATGCCCAGGGCCCAGCCGCCGCCGATCGCGTGGCCCTGCATGGCGGCGATCACCGGCACGCGGCAGCTCATCGGCAACTGGTAGATCTTGGTGTCGGTGAACTGGGCCCTGCCCTGCTGGATCGCCAGCAGACTGTCGCGAGTGCCGCCACAAGAGAAATAGGTGTCGTAACCGCATAGCACGACCACGCGGTAGTCATCAGCCGACGCTTCGATGTGAGCGAACACCTCTTCCAGCCCGCGGACCAGTGCCGGCGAGAACATGTTCTTTGCCTCGCGATCGACCATGCGCACGATCAACACGCCGTTGCCGCGACGTTCGGTCTCGATGGCGGGAAATTCGGGCATCGGCCGCCGTGCCGCGCGCGGGCCGGCATCAGCGACGGCCACATCGGAAACCGCAATGTCTGCAAGCCGGGCCAATGCGGCGGCACGGCGACGCGTGCGCATTTCGGCTGCACGCAGCGGAAACCCAGCCGCCAGCGCCGCTGCACGCGCCAGCACGTCGGCCGCATCGCCGGCCACGACCGCCGCCGCGGAGACCAGCTCGGCCCCAGTGACCGCCGCCGGCCCGAACAGACAACGTTTGGCGCGATTGGCGCCGAGGCGGTGGTCGAACAGCACGGCCGCCCGCTGCAGCAGCGACGGGTGACGCCACAGCGCCTCGGTCGAATAACGCGCGTGTTCGGCGTGGACGCAGGCATCCGCGCTCAATCCCAGCAGCCAGCCAGCGCCATCGGCATCGCCTTCGAACGCGACCACGACCGGCGACGGGTACTCGCACAGTACCTGCTGAAGCGCCGCCAGCTCGGCATCGACACGCCGCGCTTCGTCGGCCTCGGCGATGGCAGGCAGGAAGCCGTCGAGATTGCTGCACAGCACGATCGAAGCTCCGCCGGCGAGCTGTTCCAGCTCGGTCAGCGTCGCGCGCAGATCGCGCAACACCGTGGCCGCGGTGCTGTCGTCGCCCGCGCCAGACAAGCGCACCGAAATCGTCGAATCGGACAGATACTCAAGTGCAATGCCCGGTCGCGGCTGCGGCAGTTCGACGGGCACCGTCGCGGACGATGGCAGTGCATCGGATGCGTCCGCGCTCGGACGATCGTGGGCGCCGAGGTGGGCTACGCAATCCTGCAGCGGGGCGACCATGTGCCTCTTCAGCAGGCGCAGCGATTCCCGCGGCTTGGTCGCGATACGCTCGGCCAGCGACAAGGCCGCAGCCATCGTGTCGCCGCGCGCGACGACAGGAACAGTCCATCCCTTCTGCGCCAGCTCACGCCCGCTCAGAGCGCCGCTGACGCAGATCAGATCTTCCGTCCAGGCATCGCCGAAGCGGGCCGCCAGCAATGCGGCCTCCGCCGCCGTGGGCTGCGCTGCGCACCGCGGATCAGAAAAGCCGTAGCGCGATTCGCGCGCGCAGACCATGAAATCACAGAGCGCGCCGAGCAGGAAGCCGGGGCCGTCGGCGCCGCCGCCCAGCACCGCGACGGTCGGCAGCGGGAACTCGACCACGGCGCG
Source organism: Pseudomarimonas arenosa (assembly GCF_014841215.1). Taxonomy (GTDB): domain Bacteria; phylum Pseudomonadota; class Gammaproteobacteria; order Xanthomonadales; family Xanthomonadaceae; genus Pseudomarimonas; species Pseudomarimonas arenosa. The sequence continues at coordinate 10,092 of NZ_JACYTR010000014.1, read as the reverse complement.
ATACAGCCCGGCCGTGATGGCGTCGTCGAGTGCCTCGGGACTGCCGTGCAGGGCCTCGGCCTCGGGGCTGACCAGCAGCACTAGCTGGGCGTCCTCGCGCGGGCGCAGATGTTCCAGCGCCAGCAGCAACTGGGCGATGAGCGCGCGATCCAGTTCGGGTTGCGGCAGGACGATGGAGAACACGCCGCTGCCGTGCCCGCGCAGTTCGACGCACTTGGGCAGCGCATCCGCAGCCACATCCGCGCCGAGCTCTGCCACTTGATTCGCGTTCGGCGACAGCAACGCGATCCTGGGTGTGTTCGTGGGACGCAGTGCCGGCACGGCATCGATCTCTTCGATGGCGCGCAATCGCATGGCATTGGGCTTGGCGGTGACCGGGCCGCTGCGCGCCTGCACTCTCGCAGAGGACGCAATCGTCGCAGTCGGCAGAAAGACGATACGCGTGCCGGTCGCGGACAAGGCCGGCATCGGCGCGACGGTTTCCTCAGCCTTGCCTCCCGCGGCGACTTGGCTTGCCGTGCTTTGGATTACCCCGCCGTGCATGACCGCGCTTTGTGCCGACTCTGGTGCGGGCTCGTCGCCGAATGCGCCCGCCCACGCCAGATCGACACCGTCCGCACGGAGGCAGGGATTGCCTTGCGCGTCGTACAGCGCGAAGTCGCAGCGACCGGAATGATCGTCCCGCTGGTGGAGCACCAAATACGCTGGACGCTCGCCGGACCACAACCGAACTGTCTGCACCGCGCGCAACGACACATCGGACGGCGCGGCAGGCGTCTGCCCGAGTTCATCCAGCAGCCAGGCCGCGGCGAATGGCACCGATGAAAGTGGCAGCGTCCACGGCTCGGTGCCGGCTGTTTCGGCGGCGAGTTCGACTACAAGTTCGCGATCGGTGCGCGCGAGGCGCTGCGCGGATAGCGCCTGCGCACCACGCGTCGCCATCCGCTCGCGCACGATACTGGCCGGCACACCCTGCGCAAGGCGCGCGCCCAGAGCCGCCACGTCTGCGCGCGCGCGCTCTGCGTCCGGCGCCACGAACAACGCATGTCCCTGGCAATGCACGCGCTCAAGCCCGTCTCGAACCAGGTAGATTTCGAAGCCCAGCGCATCGTGGCTGTCGGGCAACAGCGCGATATGCAGCTCGCAACCTTCGTCGACCTGGATGCTGTCGTCGACGACCACGTCCTCGAGGCGCAATTCGTGGGCGGCGACCTGCTCGGGATAGGCCGCGGCGATCGCCGCACGCGCCATTTCCAGGCACAGCAGCGCCGGCAAGCGCCGTCGGCCGGCGGCATCTTGCAGCAGGAAACGCTCATCGCCCTTCAAGACGACGCAGTAGGCCGGGCCGCGCAAGGTCGAGGTGTTTCGCTGCAGCAGCGGATGGCTCGCCGCAGCCTTGCGGGCATCGCCCAGCGCGCGTTGCGGCTCGATCCAGTGACGCTCGCGTGCGAAGGGATAAGTCGGCAGCGGGATGCGTCTGCGGCACGCTCCGGTATGCAACTGCGGCCAGTCGATCTCGACACCCTTGACCCAGTGCTCGGCGATCTGCGCCAGATCCCGCCGAGCCAGCCAGCCGTCCCGGCGTGCGGCAAATGCGGGATCGGCCTTGCACGCAGCGAGGAACTCCTTGTGCTTGCGCACACTGCCGCGATGCGGCTCCGAGCCGACGTGTGCCGCCTGCAACTGAGCGCGCAGCTCATCCAACGACATCGCGACAAAGGCGATGCGTTCGTCCATCGCCTCGCGTCCAACCTGCAAGGTGTAGGCGATGTCGCGCAGGGCGGTGTCAGCGTTGCGTTGCAGGAAAACGATCAGGCGCTCGACTTTCCGCTGCAACTGCTCGGTCGTGCGTGCCGACAAGGGCACCAAACAGGCACTTTCGTTGTGGCCGCCGCTGTGCGGTGCCGAGGGTGGCTCGTGCAACACCACATGCGCGTTGGCTCCGCCGGCGCCGAACGACGAGATGCCGGCGATGCGTGGCACTTCGCGAGCCGCGCCCGCTTCGCTCAGCACCGGCCGGCGCCAGGGCGCCAGGCTGCGCTGCAGGTGGAACGGCGTGCTCGAGAAATCGATCTCGTCGTTGACTTCTTCTGCATGCAGGGTCGGCACCAGTTGCCCATGCCGGAACTGCAGCAACACCTTGGTCAGCGCGGCGATGCCGGCGGCCGACTCGCAATGGCCGATATTGGATTTCAACGAGCCGATGGCGCAGTGCTGGCGCTCAGCACCCGCCTTCGCCGGCGCGCGGCGGCTGGCGCGGAAAGCCTTGGTCAAGCCGGCGACTTCGATCGGATCGCCGAGCGCGGTGCCGGTGCCATGGGCCTCGATGTAGCTCACGTCGGCGGAATCGATGTTGGCACGAGCCAAGGCGGACGCAACCACCTCCGCCTGCGCGGCCGGGTTGGGCACCGTGTAGCCATGGGTGCGGCCGCCGGTGTTCAGCGCGCTGCCCTTGATCACCGCGTAAATGTGGTCGCCGTCGCGCAGGGCCTGGTCCAGCGGCTTGAGCACCACCGCACCGACGCCTTCGGCATCGACAAAGCCGTCGGCGTTGCGGCCAAAGGCGCGGCACTGGGCCCCTTCCGACAGCATCCCAAGCGCGGAGAGTTCCAGCATGTGCTGCGGATCGACGATCAAGCTAACGCCGCCGGCGATCGCGGCCTCGCACATGCCGCTGTACAGGCTGTCCAACGCGAGATGGATCGCGGTCAGCGATGAAGAGCAGGCGCTGTCCACCGCAAGCGAAGGGCCGGAGAAATCGAACAGGAACGAGACCCGGTTGGCGATCGAATAGAACAACGGCTGCGCGGTGTAGCGCGAATTCATTACCCCGACAAACACGCCGACCTTGCCAGCCGAAGCCAGCGTCGCCGGCGTGTAGCCGCTGTCCTCGATTGCGTGATAGCTGGTCTCCAGGAACAGGCGTTCCTGCGGATCGATCTTCTTCGCTTCCTTCGGCGCGATACGGAAGAACAGCGGATCGAACTTGTCGATGTCGTCGAGGAATCCGCCCCAGCGCGTGTAGCTTTTGCCGGCCTTGCCTTTTTCGGCATCGTGATAGTCCTGCCAGCGCCAACGGTCGGCGGGCACTTCGCTGGCGCAACTGCGCCCGGACGCCAGGTTGTCCCAGAACGCGTCGAGATCGGGCGCCTGCGGATAGCGGCCGCTGACGCCGATGATGGCGACATCGAAACGCGCAGCGGGCGCGTCGACCCAAGGCGCTGCTTCGGCGGCGGGCTGCATCGGCAGTGCGGCTGGCGCATCGCTGCGCCGCGCCAGCCGTCGGCGGCCGGAGCGGTCCAGCGCTTTACTCGCCGCGCGCGCGGCCGGCACCGGCACCGGCACCGGCACCTGCGTCGATGAAACTGCAGTCGCGTGCACGCACGTCGCCTGCGCGACCCTTGCCCGATCGAGTTCCAGAAAATGGGCGACCAGGCCGTTGATGCTCTTAACTTCAAAGAACAGCGTGCTGCGCGTGGCCGGAAAAAGCTTGCGGAACTGCGTGGTCAGCTGGACAACTAAAATGCTGTCCAGCCCGTAGTGTTCCAGCGGCTTGTGGGTTTCGATCTCGCCCACCTCCATTCGCAGCACGCCCGCGACGATCTCCCGGAACAGCAGCGCGCAGGCAGCGCGCAGCGCCGCATCGTCCGTCGTAGCCGTTGCCGTTGCCGCCGCAGGGAGCGACGCAGCCGGCACACTGTCTGCAGGCGAAACGGCTGCCGCTGTCCCACCGCGCGCATCGAGCGCCGACATCACAGCGGCGCGATCGTTGGCGAAGAAGTGCTGCACCAAGCCGTCGATGCTCTTCACTTCGAAGAACAGCGTGCTGCGTACGCTGTGGAACAACTTGCGGAACTGCGTGGTCAGCTGGACGACGAGAATGCTGTCCAGGCCGTAGTGTTCGAGCGGCTTGTGGGTTTCGATCTCGCCCACGCCCATCCGCAGCACGCCCGCGATCATCTCCCGGAACAGCAGCGCGCAGGCAGCGCGCAGTGCGGCATCGTCGGTCGTTGTCGTCGCCATTGTCGTCGCCGGCTGCGGCGCCATCGGCACAGGGGCAGGCACAACCGTCCTGACAGCCGCGTCCGGCGGGATTAGGCGCTGACGCACCACGCCGTCGCTCTTCGCCGTCAGGATCAACTGACCCAGTCCGTGATCGGCCTGAGCCGGGAAGCGGATATCGAGAAAGCGCTCGGCCTTTAACAGCGATTTCCACTGCGCCGGGGACAGGCACGGGCAGTCAGGCAACCGGAGCTTCTCGTCCTCGTACAGCCACCAGCCGTCAAGCAGGCCGAAAGTGAAATGCGTCTGCCACGACCACTCGCTGAGCTCATTGACTAGCAGCATGCCGCCGCGCTTCAACAAGGCCTTGGCGTTGCGTAGCGTCTCGCGCATATTCGAGGTGGCGTGCAGCACGTTGGTGGCGATCACCGCGTCGTAGCGGTTGCCCTCGATCGGCTGCAGCGCAAGCGGCTTGCCCACATCGAAAATCGCGGTGCGCAGCGCCGGAAACTCTGGCTTGTAGACCTCCTGCGCATGCAGCAGAAAGGCCTTGGACAGGTCGGTGTAGCAATACTCGTCAACTAGATCGCCGAAACCGCGCAGCATCGGCAGCAGCCCCGTGGTGGTGCCGCCGGTGCCGGCACCGATCTCGAGCAGACGCAGGCCGCGTTCGCCGCCCGCGGCCCGCGCGGCGAATTCCGCACGCAGGTTTTCGCCGAGCACCCGATTGAAGTGATCGGCGATCAGGTTGTGCTTGTAAATGCCCTCGACCAGACGCATGGACGAATCGGGGAACAGCACGTCGGTGGCGGGCAGCGCCCCGGTCAAGATATCGGGCAGCCCGCGCAGGCAGGCTTCAATCAGGCTGAGATAGGCGCGGTGGTTGGCGTTTTCGCACCAGCCCGGCTTCGCCGCGTCCCAGCGCGACCACAGCGCATCCATAGCCTCGTCGACGAGAAAACGGCAATGCCCTGTTTGCTGATTGATGGCGACCAGCCGGCGCGCCTCGAAATGACGCAGATTGGCATCCAGCCAGCGGCGGTGCGCGGGGCGCAGCATGTCGTTGCGTTCGGTCGGCACGTATTCGCCCTGCGCATCGGCGAACAGCCCTCGCATCTGGGCCGCCACGATAGCGGTGGCCAGGCGCTCGGCATCGGCGGGCAGGCGGGCTGCTTCGAGGCAAGAGCCGGAAAGATGCGCAGACGGCAGTTCTTTCTCAGACATAGCCGCCCACTGCGCGAACCCTCGGGGACGCATTCGGCGCACAACGGAATCCCTGCCCGTTGTGGTCCTTGAACGTCGACCACCACAACACGCGCGAAGACTTCATTCCAGCAGCGAGCAGCGCATTCCTCAGCAGACGCTGCACCGCGGATGCACGCCGGCTTTCGCATCCGGCGGGTTCGTGAACATCGACGTGTTCGAGAGCCAACGGCTTCGGCACGGCGCCAAATCTCTCAAACATTCGCTTGAGGAGGCTCAGCACCCACAAACGGTTGCCCCTGAGCTCGCCAACAGGCGAGGTGGAGTCGGCAACCGTTCTTGACATGTCACTGAACAGAGACTTCAGACAAGCTCCGGCACCTTGCCGCGGAACCGCAATCATCGCTGCTACTCCGCCTGCCGTTGCAGGCAGTCAGCGAATCGGCTATGTGCTACCCAAGCTGATGATCTTATTGCCTTCCTGCCCCACGATCCCGCACATTCGACCCGCATTCAATCCCCCAACGAATACATCGTGTCCCGCACCGAAAGCGCCGCAAGAGTGCCGGCTAGCCATGACGAAGGCGTGACATCTGCAAGAACACATCGGGATTGTTGCGTTACCGCATCGCAATCTGCCCCGCCGGCCGTGTTGTCGGAACGACCAGCTTTTTCGTAGACAGCTGAGTGACTACTGCGAGGCTCATCACATGCTGTTTAGCCTAAATCACAGCAAAACAAGCAGTTCGATGGCAACACACTTCCCCCGAAGCGCAATTCATCATTACGCAAACTTCTCAAGGACTGCAACACGAAACAGCGCTTGGCTAAAGGCGCCGAATAGCAAACTGTTTCGGCGAAAGGACTTAGCTGCGTGCACATTTCTTCGTACTGACTATGCGGTAACAAGCGAAACCAGTCGTTTGGATGCAAACACGATCAAACCGATAGTTCTTCCCGCCATGCAGCTTTACGGCACTCACTCTGGTGAGAACGCCGACACCCCATCGACATCCCGACCGTCGCAGAACACGCCATCGCGATGACCACAGCGACCAACTCGAACTAACCGTTTGACCGCAAACACGATCAAACCGATGGTTTTGACGACAAGGTTGTAATTCGCCCACCACCCTGACAAGAATGTTGTCATCCCATCGGCACCCGGCTCAACGCAGCACATGCGACTCTTTGCCATCTCCGACATTCATGTCGACTACGACGACAACGCCAAATGGGTTGGCGCACTGTCACGGTCGGACTATCGAGATGACACTTTGATGGTTGCAGGCGATATCAGCGACCGCTTGCCAGTATTGCGATGGTGCCTGCGCGAACTTTCGGCACGCTTTCGCAACACCCTGTTTGTGCCGGGCAATCATGAACTCTGGGTAGTACGCGATACGCCACAGCAGCACTCGCTGGACAAGTTTGAACTGGTCGCCGGGGCGGCCACCGAGGCCGGCGCGTCCATGCAGCCATTGCGGCATGACGATCTAATGATCGTGCCCCTGCTCGGCTGGTATGACTTTTCCTTCGGCTTCCCTTGCGACATGCTGAGACGTGCCTGGATGGACTTCATAGCCTGCCGCTGGCCCAATGGCATGACCGAACCTGAGGTCAGTCGCCATTTCAGCGCTCTCAACCCGACTCAGGTACCGGCCGACGTGCAGCACGTCGTCACTTTTTCACACTTCATGCCTAGACTCGACCTGATGCCGGCATGGATACCGCAAGCGCAACGCAAGCTCTACCCGGTGCTCGGCGCCACTCGCATTGATTCAGAGCTGCGCCAACTCGGGGCCCGAACCCATGTCTACGGGCATACACACATCAATCGCCAGAAGACCATCGATGGCATCACCTATATAAACAATGCGTTTGGCTATCCTCACGAGCACCACTTCGGTACTCGCGGATTGCTGGAGGTCTCCGTCGCGCAGGAATCGGAAGCATAGGATGAAGATTCGTCGCGCCGCCTGTCGGAAGGGCAAGGCCATAGCGCAACAGCAGCAAGGGCGGGCACAAACTGCGCTCGGCCGCTTGCCCGGCCCATTCGGACCCAGCCAATGCTAGGCAACAACGACGTGCATCTTTGGACGTGGCACTACACTCAGTTCGACCCGGCCACACTATTGGCATATCGCAGCCTGCTCACCGAGGACGAACGTCAACAGATCGGCCGCTTTCGTTTCGAGAACGACCAGATTCGCTACCTGGTGACGCGCGCCATGCTGCGCACCACGTTGTCGCGCTACGCCGACCTTCCGCCGTCTGAATGGCGATTCGACTACAACCCCTACGGGCAGCCGAGAATTTCTAGCCGGTTGCCGGGAGCGGACTGGTTGCAGTTCAACCTTTCGCACACCAAGAGTCTGATCGTCCTGGCCGTCGCCCGACACACCCAGCTTGGTGTAGACGTCGAGAACTTCGTGTCGCGCCCGGCCCCGCTGGATATCGCCAGTCACTTTTTTGCTGCCGACGAAGCCGACCAACTTGCCCGCCTTCCTCCCGAAGCGCAGCAGAGGCAGTTCTACGAGTATTGGACTCTGAAAGAGTCGTACATCAAGGCGCGGGGCATGGGGCTATCCATTCCTTTGGACCAGTTCTGGTTCAGCTTTCCCTGCCAGCGATCTCTGGATATGCAAGTTCACGCCGAACTGTCAGACGACCCAACCCGCTGGTTGTTCTGGAGCATGAATCCCTTTCCTGAGTATCTGCTGTCGCTCTGCGTAGAGAGGATCAGCCGCATTCCTCCCCGTTTGAAAATGATGAGGACAGCGCCAGGCACAGCTGAGCCCGTAGCCATGGACCCAGTTCCCGTGCGCACATCTCGCTGCTTGTCGGCTGTTTGAACCGCAGGTTCAGCCATTCTGTTCGAAAGGAAACAAAGCACCATCGTTGACTCGTAACTCAACGCGATGTTTTGAATTCACTCATAGCACGCCAAACCGGCAAGAATTGCGGTGCGGTGCGAGTCGTTCGGAGGGGGCGACGCTGCATGCTAAAGCGCATACTCAATGCCAATCAACTACCACACGTTGGGCAGCTGCGAAACGTGCTCAATACTGTTCGCAAGCTCGCCGCCGTTACGCACTGCGAATCCTTGGCCGACTACACAAACGATTCAACTCTTGGCAACCACCTGGATCTGGTCTTCACGGTAAAGCACCAGCAACAGCGCGCCTTGAATCGAATCATGCGCAAGCGCTTGTGCGGCGGGCGATCGCTCAAAGTCTTGGGAGGGCGCACACTCCGCCCCTACCGTGACGGCTTGTTGGTCCAGCAGGCGCTGCGCAATGGGCATTCGGAGAAAATGCAGATTCGCGAGCCATTTGGCCTGGACCGGCGTGAAATGCGACTCGCCGTCGCGGCTGGCGATGAAGTTCGCATTTACGACGCCTGTGAGCACACCACGCACGTGTATCGCAACCCATGGTTTGCTCAACTGCACTCCGTGTACTTTTCGCCCGACGGATCGCGGCTGTTGGTGGTGTCCACCGGATTCGACACCGTGCTTGAATTCGACATCGAACGCTGCGAGCTGACCATGGCATGGAACGCCTGGGAACACGGCTACAACATCTCGCCCGCGGGAATCAGGATCAACCGCGGCGGCCAGGCGCGCTTCGACAGCGACCCACATTGCGTGGTAGTCGACAACCCCGACGCCTGGCGTGGATTCGGCCTGCCCACCGGGCTCACGGCCGCCCATCTGAACAACGCTCGCTACCGTGATGACCAGAGTTTTCTGGTCACGCTGTTTCACCACGGCAGTGCTTTGCTGGTGAATCGCCAGGGCGAATCACGCGAAGTGCTCAACGGACTACTCAGCCCACACGGCTTCGAGCCGGGCTGGCAACACCAGTATCTGGTCACCGACACCCGACGCGGACGAGCCATCTTCCTTGACGAATCATTCGAAGTGAATCGAGTGGTGTCCATGGACGCCTGCCCACCGAGCAGCAGTCGAGCCGGCCTGGACGAATGGCTGCAAAACGTCCTGCACCTGGAAAATGGCCTGTACGCTGCCATCGATATTCATCGCAGTTGCATCTGGCTGTTTCAGCCCTCCGGCAAACGTGTTCGTCGGGTCGAAATCAACCCCAACTGGGCGGTGCAGAATGTCATCGCCGTGCCGCCACAACACGTCAAGTGCCTGAACCGAAGGCTGGATCACTACAGCGAAGTCATTCACCAGGTCACCGATACGCGCGGACTGATGCAAACTCCCAATAGCAGCACACGCCAGAAACGAAAGCGGCCAACCCGAAGACCCGAAATGGCGGCAAGAAGCGGCGGCGGCCAGGCAGAAGCAGCTGGTACGTCACACTCAAAAGCCACCAGGTCATAGCATCAATTGCAAATCCCCTAACCTGTCTGTTGTGCCTTCAAGACCGCGCCGCGTCAAGATAGTTGTCGCCTAACAGGCTGCTGAAATACCTCCTCGCATCGTAAACTTGTCTCATCCTTCAGATACACCGCTGGCAAGGAAGCCCGATGCGCGGAGCCGATGTCTTCATGGAGCAGTTGTTCACGGTCCGTAAGCTGGACGACTTCGTTCCCAAGGACCACCCGTTGCGGCCGATTCGCGAGCGTGTGAATCGGGCGTTGGCTCGACTCGACAGCCTGTTTCAACGCATGTACGCCGAGGATCGCCGGGGCGGACGGCCCAGCATTGCGCCGGAGAAATTGCTGCGAGCAATGCTGCTGCAGATCTTCTACAGCGTGCGCTCTGAGCGTCAGCTGATGGAGCAGACCCATTACAACCTGCTGTTCCGTTGGTTCATTGGCCTGTCCATGGACGATGCGGTGTGGGTCCCTACCGTGTTCAGCAAGAACCGCGAGCGCCTGATTGAGCACGATGCGGTGGTGGCACTGTTCAAT
>NZ_JACYTR010000139.1 GCF_014841215.1 Pseudomarimonas arenosa | reverse complement strand
GCCTCTATCGAATTCCAAGTGGGTAACTGAGAATTTTGGTCTGACGCCGACAGCCTCCGTTTTGTCGAGCGCAGGCTGATTTCGGAGAGTGAGACCCATGCACGACAAGTTGTTCGAAGCTGCTTTGGGGATTGCGGCGCCCTGGTTCGTGGCGGGACTGCAGTTCAGCGACAAGGACAGGACACTGACGATTCGGATCGACTTTGTGCCGGGCAGCCGGTTCCAAATCGAGGGGGTTGAGGGCGTTCATCCGGCGTACGACACGCTCACTAAGCGGTATCGGCACTTGAACTTCTTTCAGCACGAGTGCGTTCTTGAGGTCCGCACGCCACGGGTGCAGTTGCCGGATGGTTCGGTTCGCCTGGTGACGCCGCCGTTCGCTGGCAAATTGTCGGGATTCACCCTGCTCTTCGAGGCACTCGTGCTGATGCTCGCGCCGCAAATGCCCTTCGCGGCGGTTGCCCGCCTGGTGGGCATCTCGCCGTATCGCGTGCTGCAGATCTGCCGGCGTTATGTGGCCCTGGCGCTCGACACTGCGGACTACAGCGGTGTGACGTCGCTGGCTATCGACGAAACCTCGCGGGCCAAGGGTCATGACTATGTCACTCTGGCCGCGGATGCGGATAGGCGCAGAGTCATTTCGGTCGCTGAGGGATGCGGGCTGCAGACCATCCGCGACATCGCGACCGAGCTGCAGGCCAAGGGGTGCCCTCCCGAGCAGATCCGATCGATCAGCATCGACATGTCGCCCGCTTTCATCAAGGGCTGTACCGACACGATGCCCAACGCTCAACTCACCTTCGACAAGTTCCACGTCATCTGCCACGCCAATACCGCCGTGGATACCACGCGGCGCATTGAGCAGCGCGATGACAAGTCGCTCAAGGGCATGCGTTGGATCCTGCTCAAGGATCGCGCCCTGCTTGACTCGGAAGCGATCGCGGACCTCGATGCCCTGATCGCACGCATGTCCACCGTTCGGACGGCTCGTGCGTGGCTGTACAAGGAACAACTCCGACAGATCCTCGAACGCAAGCAGATCAACGTCGTGCGGACCATGCTCACACGCTGGTGCACCTGTGTCATGCGCTCCAAGGTCGAACCGATGAAGAAGGTCGCAGACTTGGTGCGCAGGCATTTGGAAGGCATCGTGGCTTGGGCAAGAACCCGGCAAACCAACGGCTTTCTCGAAGCCCTCAACGGACTCTTCCAAGCTGCCAAACGCCGGGCTCGCGGATTCTCTCGTTTCGACACGATCCGCACCGTCATCTTCTTGATCGCGGGCAAGCTCAACTTCCGAGC
>NZ_JACYTR010000138.1 GCF_014841215.1 Pseudomarimonas arenosa | reverse complement strand
TGTCTTGCCCCCAGATCCTTGGACCCGATGAAATGATAGACAACCATCGAGGAGCAAGACATGGGACGCAAGAGCGAAATGCCTGCAGAGAAGCGCGTAGACCTGGTATTGGCGCTATTGAGGAAGGAGGAGCCGGCGGCGCAGATCGCCCGCCGGGCTGGGGTCAGCGAGCCAACACTGTACCGCTGGCGCGACGAGTTCATCGCCGGTGGCAAGGCGCAGCTCGGCGGTAAGGGCAGCGATACCGCGGCCACCAAGGAACTGGCTAAGCTGCAGCGAGAGATTGAGACGCGCGAGCAGGTGATCGGCGAGCTGACGATAGCGAACCGCATCCTAAAAAAGCTCTCGGGCCCGTCGCTCTGACTGCAAAGCTGCGGGCCATGATCGAAGCAGAGAGAGAGTCAGCTCGGTTGAAGCCGCTGCTGCGTGTGCTTGGCGTGGCGGCGTCGAGCTGGTACCACCGGCCGGCGGCGGAGCCGAAGCGTCCTGGGCCAGCGCGGAAGCCGCTAGACGAAGCGCTGAAGGCCACGGTGGTCGACTTTGCGACGAAGAACCCGTGGTGGGGCTACAAGCGGTTGGCGATCGTTCTGCGCCGCGCCGGCCACCTCGTCAGCAAGAAGTTCGTGCATGCGGTGTTCAAGGCGGAAGGTTTGATGCAGAAGCGGCGAGCGACGAAAGCCGAGCTGTACCAAAGCGCCAAGCTGTTCGAGCTGTTACCAACACGGCCGAATGCGTTGTGGCAGGCGGACGTGACGTACATCCATATTCCGGGGTACGGCTGGTGGTATGCGGTCACGGTCATCGACTACTTCAGTCGCTACCTGCTCGCCTGCCATCTGACCGCAAGCTATTCGGCCCCGGAGGTCAGCGCCGCGATCGAGCTGGCGATCAAGGAAGCGGAGCGCTTGCATGGACCGCTGGAAAGGACGCCTTTTCTCGTCACCGACAACGGCAGCTGCTTCCTGGCTCGTCGCTTTCAGTCAGCCATCAAGGACAAGTTCCGACACGTCCGTACACGCTACCGAACACCGCAGCAGTTGGGTTTGTTGGAACGGTTCCATCAGACACTGAAACGGGAGGAGGTGTATTGGCAGCTCTACGACAACCCCCAAGATTCGCGCGAAAAGCTGGATGCATTTCGCCAGCGCTATAACGATGTTCGGCCGCATTGGGCGCTCGAACCGGCTGACGGTGGCGACGCGCTTACGCCGACCGATGTCTATGTTAAGCAAGCATCTATCAAGTTGCCAAAATGGCAGGGCTGGGCAAAGGGCGCGAAGAAGAAGCTGGACGAAGCGATGCAGCAGGATGCAGAGTTGAGGCGGGCCGCCTAGCCTGGAGCGGACTTACACAAATCCGGG
>NZ_JACYTR010000137.1 GCF_014841215.1 Pseudomarimonas arenosa | reverse complement strand
TTTCCGAGAGCCCCAAATCGGCCATGTCGTCTGCGACTTCTCTCCAGCCCAATGAAGTGGCTGCAAAGGCTTCCAGGCGTCGTTTCACACTCGCTTACAAACGCAAGATTGTGGCACTTGCGGAGAATTTGCCTGACGGTGAGCTTGGTGCACTGCTTCGCCGTGAGCGTTTGTATTCCTCGCATTTGTGCAATTGGCGGCAGCAAGTGGCGGCGTTGGATGCCGCAGCGATTGAGCCCAAACGTGGCCGGAAACCCGATCCCAAGCGCTTGGAGCGCGCAAGAATAGCGAAACTTGAGGCGCAGTTGGCGCGATCGGAGAAGCGGCTCAAGCAAGCGGAGGCGATTATTGATGCGCAAAAAAAGTTGTGTGCGCTGCTCGGACTGCCGAGCAGCGAGGAATCGCTATGAACCTGTTGCCCGACTTAGCCTGTGAGGTGGGGGCGGTACGCGCCTGTGGAAGTCTGGGACTGTCGCGCTCGACGGTGCATCGCAAACGCCACCCCAAGGCGCCTCACGCGACGCGGCGTGAGCCTCCGTTGAAGCTGAGCGAATCCGAGCGAAGCGCCGTGTTGGACGAATTGATGAGCCCGCGATTTGTTGATCGAGCACCGCATCAGGTATATGCCACCCTGCTCGACGAAGGACGGTACTTGTGCTCGATTCGTACCATGTACCGCCTCCTCGACGCCGAACATGCAGTGGGCGAGCGTCGTCACCAGCGGCCGGCGGTAGTGCACGCACGGCCCGAACTCGTCACCACGGGTCCGAATCAACTGTGGTCGTGGGATATCACCAAGCTCAAGACATCAGTGAAGTGGAGCTATCTGTACTTGTACGTGGTGATGGATGTGTACAGTCGCTATGTCGTGGGCTGGTTGCTGAGCAGCCGAGAAAATGCCGGCCTGGCGCGCGAACTGGTCGAAAAGTGTGCGCTGCGAGAAGGCGTTGCCAAAGGGCAAGTGACATTGCACGCCGACCGAGGCGCGCCGATGCGTTCCAAAACGCTGGCCGAACTGCTGGTCGATCTTGGCATTGAAGCGAGTTTTTCGCGGCCACGCCAAAGCAACGACAACCCGTTTAGCGAAGCGCTGTTTAAGACGACAAAGTACGCGCCGACATTTCCGAGCTACTTTTGCAGCCTCGACCACGGGCGCCAGGTGCTAGGGCCATTTTTCCAGCACTACAATGAACACCACCGTCATACGGGCATCGGCTTGATGACACCCTCCGCCGTCCATCAAGGCCGTGCGCCAGCCATCACCGAGGCACGGCAAGCCATTTTGAACACAGCGTTTGAGCAAACGCCCAATCGCTTCAAGAATCGACGCCCCAGCCCACCCATCGTTCCAGAACAGGTCTTTATCAATCGACCGCTCGATCAATCAGCGTCAACGGGGAACAAAGCTCACTAAAATCACGATTCAAGCTGTCTCAAACCATTGACACATTCCG
>NZ_JACYTR010000136.1 GCF_014841215.1 Pseudomarimonas arenosa | reverse complement strand
ACCTCAGGGCGAATGCCCTGCGTAGCCGCGCAGCGGCCGAATGAGGGCCGTGCCAGCGCCGAAAGATCGCGAACACTCTGTTATCTCAACACCATCGGTCGAAACTCTGGCCCCGCTTGGAATCGCCGGATCTTTCGGCGCGACCTCACGAAATATCCGGGCTAACCCCACCCCGGCCCTCCCCGAACATCGGGGAGGGAGTTCCGGGGCACCAGCCGGCGCGAAAATCAGTGCGCATCGGTCTCTCCCCCGGCCCCTCCCCCGCCAGGGGGTTCCGCCAGTGGCCGCATAGCCTACACTTCCACCTGACCAACGCAACGACTGCCCTTCCAACTCCCACACATGCCAGCACCTCCCGCACCCCGCAGCGCTTACCTGCAAATCCACCTTTGCGTCGTGCTGTGGGGCTTCACCGCCATCCTCGGCAAGCTGATCGTACTCGCTGCACTTCCGCTGGTCTGGTGGCGCATGCTGATCGTCACCCTGGTGCTGTTGTGCATTCCGCGCGTGCGCCGCGCCTTGACCGAACTCGACGCCCGCAGCCTGCTCGCCTTCGCCGGCGTCGGCGCCCTGGTGGCCTTGCACTGGCTCACCTTCTACGCCTCGATCAAGCTCTCCAATGCGTCGATAGCCGCCACCTGTATCGCCCTCGGCCCCGTGTTTCTTTCCGTGCTGGAACCGGCCATGCATCGCCGTATGCCCGACTGGCGCGACCTCGCCATCGGCATCGGCGTGGTCCCGGGAGTTGCGCTGGTGGTGGGAGCCACGCCGGGAGATATGTGGTTTGGCATGCTGATCGGCGTGCTATCGGCCTTTCTGGTCGCTGTGTTCGGCTCACTTAACAAGCACCTCGTTCACAGGACCGACGCACTGACCGTGACCGCTCTGGAGCTTGGCGCCGGCGTACTGTGTCTGACCTTGATTTCGCCCTGGGTCGACCTATTGATTCCCGGCCAGGGCGGCACTCCGTGGACCCTGCCCTCACCGGCCGACTGGGCCTGGCTGCTCACCCTCGCCCTGGCCTGCACCCTGTTTCCGTTCGCACTTTCCCTGCATGCGCTTCGTCACCTCAGCGCATTCTCTGCTCAGCTCGCGGTCAACCTCGAACCGATCTACGCCATGCTGCTCGCCGGCATCCTGTTCTCGGAACAGCAGCAACTGACGCAATCGTTCTACCTGGGCGCCGCCATCGTCATCGCCGGCGTGTTCCTGCACCCCCTGTTGCACCGAACCGGCAAGCGCGCCGAAACCAGCAACGTTGGCGTGGCGGAGAGCAAGAGCGTCGAGCGCTAACAGGCTGCAGAGACTCATTTCAGCAGCCTGATTTGCGCGCCACGGACGGCGCCCGCGGGAACCAAACACGTACGTGTTTGATTCCCTGCTAACCCGGATATTTCATGAGGGGGCGCGGATGATCACCGAGGACTTTGCGTCGAGTGCAAGGCGCGACGAGCCCAAGTGGTGGGCCCACTTGGGCGAGATCGGGACGCAGTCCCGCGTAGC
>NZ_JACYTR010000135.1 GCF_014841215.1 Pseudomarimonas arenosa | reverse complement strand
AATCGTCCACCCGTATCCGAACCAACGCTTCGCGTTCTAACTCGATGCAAGAGCCGGATGCGTTAGCAGCGCACGTCCGGATCTGTGCGGGGGGCGCCGGGTGACCGGCGGCCCTACCGCGATCCAACGGCGATTTGGTGGGTGTCCAGGTTTGACGTGCTGTGGCGACGGGGGGGAAGTTTGGGAATGGGGCGGGTAGTGCGGCTTTGAGTTATGCGATGAAGAGAACGAGTCTGAGGTCAAGACAATCTGTCGGCTACAGGAGGGCCGGCTCAGTAGCGGGTTCGAAATTGTGCACTCCGGGTCCGGGCATGCCGGCGGAGCCTGAAGCAAAGTTGCTCGGGGCTCTTAAGCGAATTGCACCGTCGGTATCGTCTGCCACTCTTGCTAGCAATTTCGAATACGCCGTCAGAATCCACAGGGAAGCGAATGGATCCATTGGCTTTGGTGACCTCGAAACTTGGGAATCCCATATCGGCGTAACCACGACCGCCTGGGAGCCCGCGGGCGGGGCCGACCTTGGCGACCTTCATGCTCATCCACTTGCTGGGCCCCACACAATAAACGAGAACGACCTTTACTTTTTTGAGCAGGGGGGGGATTTCACTCGTAAAGTTGGCGGGAAAGTCTTGGTGAAACCGGGAGCCTTTAGCCCAGGCGATCTGGATGCATACCGGGCAGAGGGGCAAAATGGCTGGATGACTCCTGCCGGTTCAAACAAGCTGTTGTATTTCCCTGTAGCAGGCAACGCGAATAACTGCCACTATGAATACGATTACTAAACTGATAGTTTCAGCGATGATTGCATCAGGATGCTCCGCCGCGGCGAGCGCGGCTGTTCCGGTGCACGCTGGAATCGACACATCGTCTTTGCAAGAAGGCGCTGTGGTTGGTGGCGTGCTGGGTTATGGTCCAGAGTGTCAACTGGCTCTGTTCCCGAGCAGAGAAGCAGCGGCAAATCGTGACATGCGTGCAGCGATGCCCTTGCATAGCGGGTCGAACTCGATCGAACTCGGGCATGGAGTTGAAGCTCGTAATGTGATCGGACGCTATGTGCTGGCTCAGCGAAGCATGTCGCTGCAGTCCGAGGGTGGGGCCGCGTCCGCTGAAGGCAGCGTTTACTATCTGTTTGGAAAGCCAGGGGGTGCTGTTGAATGTGTTCTTGAAAGCTCAGTTCGCCGCATCCCTCTGAACGTTGTGTTGTCCGACACATTCGACACTTCGGAGTCCGTGGAGGTTGTGGGATGGCTAGGGTTGCATAATGGAGGCATGGTGCTGTACACGAATCGAGAGAGCGCCGAGAACAATTTTTGGATTGCCTCTGTTCCTCTTGCCGGCCCTAAGCTGGGGACACCGGGGATCTTGCCTGCGTGGAAGGAGTTGCAGCCGAGTGTTAATTCTTACATTGCAGTGACTGGAAGGATAGAAAGGACTAATGGATCCGGTGGATTTACTCGACTGATGCGAGTGGACAGCATAAGAATCGTCGAATCTCCGTGAAACCCGTAACGACCGTACGGCGGGTTAAACCCATAGGACCGTACCGCGCGTACGGCGGGTTAACCCGTACGACCGTACGGCGGGTCTCGACCCGCCGCAGTGTGATCGCTTCTGTCCGTGGTTCGCGTAAA
>NZ_JACYTR010000134.1 GCF_014841215.1 Pseudomarimonas arenosa | reverse complement strand
CGAGGGGCGGCTGGAGGAAGCGGAAAGCGAAACTTTGACCGTAGGAGCACGCACAGGTGGTGAGGCCGGGTACGGGCGGTGAGCTGGCTAGGAACAGCGAAACCCGAAGTCCATCCGAAGACGTACCCGGTAGAGCCTGACGGGATGAAGTGAGAGTCGATGTTCTTACTCGGGGAGATCCGCGCCGTGAGAGCGGAGTGGAAGTCAGCAGAGGCCATAGTGGTGCCGTGAGAGGGCATGAAGGGCCGAAGCGTGCAGAGAGGACCACAGTCCCACAGCCGAACGGCGTGGCGGGTTGAGCGACACCAAGGCGGCGCTGCAACTGCGGCAGCCACCCCTTGGCCGGCGGCGGCGGAACCGAGTGGAACTCGGGATGGCCGCTGGCGTACTCGGCAGCCAGGCGGTTCGCGCGGTCGGATGCCAGAAGGGGTCTGTAAGGAAAGTCATGGAAGGAATGATGGAGCGCGTGGTATCGCGCGAGAACATGGTGGCGGCCTGGCAGCAGGTGAAAGCGAACGCGGGTGCCGGGGGTGTGGATCGGAAGACGGTGGACGCTACTCACCGGCATCTGGTCAGCCACTGGCCCGGCATCGCCGAGAAGCTGGTGGCCGGCACGTACCGCCCTGGCGCGGTACGCGCGGTGACGATCCCGAAACCGAACGGGGGTGAACGCCTGTTGGGGATACCGAACGTGCAAGACCGGTTGATCCAGCAGGGGTTGTCACAGGTATTGGGCGAGGTGTTCGAGCCCAAGATGAGCGAGCACTCGTACGGTTTTCGACGTGGCCGCTCGGCGCACGACGCGGTGGCGGCGGCGCGGGACCACGTTCTGTCAGGGAAACGGTATGTGGTGGATCTGGATCTCAAGCAGTTCTTTGACCAGGTGGACCACGACATCCTGATGGAGCAGGTGAAGCGCGAGGTCACCGACAAGCGGGTGCTGCGCCTGATCGGGCAGTATCTGCGGGCGCCGATGGTGCAGGCCGACGGCCGGCGGGAGAAACGGCAACGTGGAACGCCGCAAGGCGGTCCTCTGAGTCCGCTGCTGGCCAATATCTACCTGACGTCGCTGGATCGCGAACTGGAGGCACGAGGCATCGCGTTTGTGCGCTATGCCGACGACATCCAGTTGTACATCGGCAGTCTGCGGGCGGCCGAGCGACTGCTGGCCAGTCTTAGCCAGTGGTTACAGCGCCATCTGAAGCTGGAAGTCAATGCCGACAAGAGCGGCAGAGGCCCCAGCGACGGGGCGACCTTGCTCGGTTTCCGGCTGCATGCCAACGGTGAGATCGACCTGGCGCCGCGCAGCCTCGAACGGCTCAAGGACGAAGTCCGCGCGCAGTGGGATGCGCGTTGTTCGTTGCCGTTGACGGAACGGCCCCAGCGCTGGCGGGAGTACCTCACCGGCTGGTGGGGCTATTTCCGCTTTGCCACCTGCTGGCGGCAAGTGTGCGGGCTCAGCGGTTGGATTCGTCGGCACCAGCGGAAATACTTCTGGCTGCGCTGGCACCATCCGCGTGGGCGTCTGCGGGCGCTGCAACGTCTTGGCATCCAGGGCCGTGCCCTCGGCCAGGCCTGGAGCCGTCGCGGCGCTTGGCGCATGGCCCGCCACCCTGTTCTCCACACCGCGCTTCCGAACGCCCGGCTCAGTCGCTGGGGCTTCGGTCTTCCCTGGCACTCCGCGGCTTAGCCGCTCCACGCAACCGCCGGATGCGGACCCGCATGTCCGGTGGTGTGGGAGCCCTGAGCGGCGCAATCCGCTCAGGGCGACCCGATCG
>NZ_JACYTR010000133.1 GCF_014841215.1 Pseudomarimonas arenosa | reverse complement strand
TACGAAGTAGCCGTTGCTGCGTAGCAGCCGACCGAGCATAGCGAAGGCGCAGGCTACGAAGTAGCCGTTGCTGCGTAGCAGCCGAACAACGCGGCAATCGGCGCAAAGGACCTCAGGGCGAATCCCTGCGTAGCCGCGCAGCGGCCGAATGAGGGCCGTGCCAGCGCCGAAAGATCACGAACACTCTGTTATCTCAACACCATCGGTCGAAACTCTCGCCCCGCTTGGAATTGCCGGATCTTTCGGCGCGACCTCATGAAATATCCGGGCTAAGCGCCCGATCAACGGCGACATCCGATGGCGGGGCTCTACTCGACCTGCCAGCCCTATCGACTGACACTGACGCCAACGGTGCCTTCTGTAGGCGCGGCCAGCAGCTGTACGGGCAAGCGATAAACTGCGGCCAGGTTGTCGAGCGGTCGCGGTATGGCTGGCCGAGTCGGCAGACACGCTCACCTCTCCGCGGCCTCGATCGACTCATACATGTCCCTGCTCATCCATTTGCTGTTGGCGGTCGGCTTTGCCCAGGGCCTGATGCTGTGCTGGCAGCTATGGCGGCTGCGCCAGCGTAATCCCTACGGTTATCTGCATCTGTTAATCGCGTTGTCGGCAGTGCTGCTGGTCTTGCTGGAACAGTGGCTGGTGCAGGCCGGGGCCTGGCGTGACTGGCCGCATCTGTTGCGGGCAACGGTGTGGATGCCGTTTCTGTTTGGGCCGGGACTGTGGCTGTTCGTGCGCAGTCTGGATTCGCCGCGTCCGCGCCGGATCGACTGGCTGCATTACCTGCCGGCCCTGCTTGCGCTGTGCTGGTTCCTTCCCTTTCTACTGCAGAGCGGCGCGGCCAAGCGCGACTTCGTTGAACACACGGTTTCGATTCCGCTGGAATCCACCGTGTTTGGACTCGGCAAGGCGGTGTCGATGTTTGCCTATCTGCTGGCGCTGCGTTGCCGACTGCGTCGAGCCGCTGAAGGGGATCGGCTGCGGCGAAACTTTGCCCGCGCCACCGATGTGTTTCTTGGCTTCCTGGTCCTGCTCTGGCTGCATTTCCTGTTCGGCCACCGCTGGGGTGAGTGGGGTCTGCCGACCGACCTGATCGCCGCACTGGGACTCGCCTTGTTTTTCTATGCCGCCAGTCTGATTGCGACCAGTCATTGGCGCGACTTTGCCCTATCGCTGGCACCCACAACGCCGCCGCAGGACGCTGCGCCCGCGCCAGCCGCCTCGACAACATCGATCGTCGCCGCCCGCGAGCCGCGCCTCGACGGGGAACAGACGGCGCAGCTGTACCCGCAGGTGCGCGAGGAAGTGCTGGCGCGTGGCCTGTTCCGCGAACCCGGACTGAAGGTCGACCAACTGGCCGACCAGCTGGGTCTGAAAACGCATTATCTCTCCTTTCTGATCAATGCCGGCAGCGGCCGGAACGTGCAGGCCTGGCTGAACGGACTGCGGGTGGAGGCCGCCAAACAGGCGCTGAGCGCAGGCAACGCCGACTCCATCCTGGAGATCGGCCTCGCCGCCGGTTTCAATTCCAAGGCCTCGTTCAACCGCGCCTTCAAGGCCGCCACCGGCCAGAGCCCCAGCGAATACGCGGCCTCTGCGACGTCTCAGATCCGAAACTGAGGCGACGCCCGCAGCCCGGCGCCGCAGTCTGGCGGCCGTTGCGCTGTGGCGCGTCAATGAGATTTGGATCATGAGCCGGATTGCCCGAGTCGCCCTGTGCGGCTGTCTGATGTTTGCCCTGAGTGCCCAGGCCGGAAGTCGGCTGGCGGAAACCCTTGAGCAGGCTGACGCCGCCTTTGCCCAAGGCGATTGGCCGAGCTATCGCGACGCCTATGCGCAGCTAGCCCGGATATTTCATCAGAAGAATGAGTGACGGCGTGGTTTTCCCTTAAGATTCAGTTGTCTACGCTGAATAACAAGGACCACGCCGTCATGACAGAGTGTACCGTTCAAGGCGAACTT
>NZ_JACYTR010000132.1 GCF_014841215.1 Pseudomarimonas arenosa | reverse complement strand
GCGCCAAGGCGGAGCAGCAGGCCGTGGATCGACGGCCATAGTCAATGACTAAACGGCGGGTTAAAAACCCGCCCTACAACAACCCGACGTACGCGCGGTACAACAACCCGCCGTACGCGCGGTGAGGAGTGGGTCAAACGATACTGTTTCGATCATCGCGATAAATAGCAGCCATACCGTCTTGTTGCTCCAACTAATACACAGAAGAACGACAGGCTTCACAGCTAACTTGCAGGTTATGCAGGCTAAACCTACCTTGCTAGGGAGACCAACGTATCCAAAGAAAGTTGGCCGCATTCCCGCTATTATCCCGGTTGCACTCACTGACGAAATACGTCCCCGAGGCGACCGGGATCAGAAGACTCGACCCATCGACGGCGAGGCTGCCAGAGGGCGGGCGCGCTTCATGAAGTTGAGTGTCTTCTCGAAGAATGCACTCGCCGTTCTCAGGCGCCCACAAGATCGCGAGAACTCCAGAAGGAATCTCCAATCGCTCGCCATTCAATTCGTTTGCAACTGGAAACTCAGATTGAGGAAGGCCAGACGGCGAACAAATCAACACACTGTTCGATGCGCAGAATACATCTGCGACGCCAGAGCCAGGCTCCCACGACAGCCCTCGAAGTAGATCAAGTCCCAGTCGGTGAAGACGCCCGGCACCCGCGTTGTCCAGTTGCATGCAAAGTGCGTCGTAAGAGTCACCGTCCACACCACTCCATTCCCTTGCGCAATCGGCGTCCGCGATCAAAAAAGGGCCTCCTTCTGACGCCACATAGCCAACGTGCTTCATAGCTGATCAAGCCCCCATTTTTTCTTCTGTGCTTTCGAGTACTTCGCAGACTCAGCTCCCTGCTTACGCTGTTCGGTCGGCGTGGCCGCACGACCGGATTGCGGACTAGCAGCCATTGCTCGGCGCTCCTCCGCGGTTAGGTTGTACCCAGGCAACCGTCCACTTCCAGGCCCCTCGAAGTAATGCCGAACCAAAACCGGATCGTGATCAAACTCCATGCCGGGTGGCACAGAGGCTTTCTGCTGAGCAGTTGGCGTGTTGCCGTAGTCAACACGTCTTTCATAAGCCTTGTCGGGGAACAATTTCAACTGGTAGGGATCGACGCCTTCCGGCAGCGGATCACGACGAACAGGATGCTCAATCGAATCCCCAACAAAATCATTCTCGGCCAGCATCGATAGCCGGCGATCAAGGTCCGAGTTCGGGCCGCTCGGATTCTCGACAACCGTGACAGGCGCAGATTTCGCCGCGCTCTTAACCACTCGCCTAACTATGACCGTTCCGCCACCCACCGTCGCCGCGTCACCGGCCAGTCCAGTCAAGGCTTCGCCTTGACCCACGTAGTCGTTCCGGTCCAGCGCCACTCGCAGCTCGCCCGCATGCGTGCCTATGCTGGCGCCGACATCCTCAAATACTTTTCTGCCTATGCCGCCCGGTCCACTGAGCGCATACGGCATCCACTCCCGCTGCTCAGCCTCCCACCCGGCGCGCCGAGCAGCCATGCGTTGCTGCGCTTCCGGATCAGAGGAACCGATGTCCTCCACGAGGCTGGTGGTCTCTCGGGCACCTTGCACCACGGGGATCGCCGCGCCCACGGTGCGGCCAATCAGCGGATCTCGATTGGCTAGGTTTCGCAGCACCCGTCCACGCTCTTCGTCACTCGTGGCGTGTGCTAGTGCGAAACACTCCCCACAGGCCTGACGACCGTCGGGATCCAGGTAGTACAGTGGATTGCCGTTCGCGTAGAGGTACTTGTTAAGTGTAATCGGGCGTTGTGCATCCCCCTCCCACGGATCCACCTGCAGGAACCGTCCGATTCCGGGGAGCTGATAGCGCTGCTGCGCGTAGTTAAGTCCCGACTCGTCATCGTGGTAATAGCCGGTATACCCAACACTTGACGTGCACTTCAGCGGCGGATGCCAAAATCTCCCGACGCGACAATGCGTTAGTGCCGATTTTTCCTTAGCTGCCGGTTTCGCCTGGGCCGCA
>NZ_JACYTR010000131.1 GCF_014841215.1 Pseudomarimonas arenosa | reverse complement strand
GCTGTGGTTGTCCTTTCTGCGCAAGCTGAGCAACTCCGCGAGTCCTTCCGATCTCTGAGTGCGTATCCTAGCCCCCTGGTTTTCGGCCGGAGCCGCCCAACTACGTATTCGAGCAGACCGTGGGGAGATGTCATGGTGTTTTCTGATACGCTTTCGTGCCACGGCTGCTCAATACGGCGTTAGCCTTCAGGCCCCAATGTCTCGAGTCGTTCTAGCTCTTGTTCTCCTCTGCCCCTTTGCCGCCGGTGCCTGTATCGTTGACGGCACTGCCGAGGAGATTCTTGGTCGTGTATTCGCCCAGTCACGGTTTGTGTTTCTCGCGACCGTAGGACCCACTGAGCGAATCCCGTCTGAAGATGACCGCTTCGAGTCAGTGTTGGCGTCAGACCTGACAGTCGTCGAGTCTTTCAAGGGCGCGCTCAAGCCTGGAGAGCGCGTACCCATGCGCCTCGGTCAGCCGAAGGAGACGAATGCGCATTTCCCTGCGTTCGCCTGGCTCGGTGATCGGGTACTCATTTATGCACCATCAATTCCTGTCACTGAAGAGAGCTTCAATATTCAGTGTGGTATGGCTAGTCACGTCATAGGGAACTACGATGACCCCAATGATGACATCGAATATCTCGAAATTCTTCGCCGCCTGAAGAATCCGGAAACTGAAGGCTAACTACGTATTCGAGCTGACCGTTGGGAGAGGGCATGGTGTTTTCTGATACGCTGTCGGCCAACGGCAGCTCAATACGGCGTTAGGCTACAGCTTGGCTTGGGTGTCGCAAGTGCCAAGTGAAATCTTCGCGAGCTTCATTGGCGGCACCTTCAGGTCGGTGGCGCAACAGCGTGGGCTTCTGGCGTCATCGACTCCTCGCCTTCTGCCTCTGCATGCCAGGGCCTTCGCTCCTCGCTCTTTTGAGCCCCAGTTTTGCCCGCTCAGCGGTGTCGTGCACGCAAGCCCACACTCCTCGCGATTATTCGCTTGCCTGAGTCTTCTTAGCGGTAGTACTTGGTACTTTTGGCTCTCAGGCTCCTCTGCGGTCGTGGCCGCTTGAGGTACACTACTGGCGCGCAGGCAGGTCAGGCGGCAGCGGGCAAGCGCCCTCGCTTGCAGGTGTACCCTAACTACGTATTCGAGCTGACCGTTGGGAGATGTCATGGTGTTTTCTGTTAGTCTGCCGGCCAACGGCAGCTCAATACGGCGTTATGTCCCCCTGCCAGCTAGTCGCAGGTCTCATGAGACGGGCAGTGGCAACCTGACGCTCTCGGGTTAGAATCAGGCCATGGACTTCAGCACCCTAGAACGAGAAGCACTGGCGTTGCCCGTCGACGAAAGAGCTCAACTGGCTCGAGATCTGCTTGCCAGTCTAGAAGGGCTTTCGGATCAAGAGCTTGAGTTGCTGTGGCAGGCTGAAGCATCGGCACGAGCCAAACAACTCCTGTCGGGGGAAACACAAGGCATCGCGGCAGAAGATGTGTTCCGTGAGGCCGAGGCCCATTTTCGTTGAAATCCGACTTCCACCCAGCCGCTAGGGCTGAGTATCTAGGGCAAGTCGCTTATTACGAATCCCAGGCCCCCGGACTCGGAGCTCGCTACCAGAGCGCTGTGCGTGAGGCTGTAGATGCCCTTCTAGAATTTCCGTTGGCTCATCCTGTTGTCTGCGAGCCCGGGGTTCGTCGCTTGAGTGTAAAGAAGTTTCCCTTCACGGTTTACTACTTGGTGAACGGCGATCTTCTTTACATCCTTGCAGTCGCTCCGCATCGCAAGGCACCTGGCTATTGGCGTGGGCGCACATAACTACGTATTCGAGCAGACCGTGGGGAGAGGTCATGGTGTTTTCTGATACGCAGTCGTGCCACGGCTGCTCAATACGGCGTTAGGCTTACCTTGAATACTCTTGCAGCATTACTAGGCGCGGCGATCTCAGCAACGTCACCAGCTCAAGACCAGAGCGCCGTTCTGTCAGCCGTCAACGCCCACTTGCGCGCTCAGCGCATCGAACTAGCCGCCACCTCGTGGATTGCACTCGACCGCTATGAGATTGAAGGACTCGAAAAGGC
>NZ_JACYTR010000130.1 GCF_014841215.1 Pseudomarimonas arenosa | reverse complement strand
ACCGCTGTACGGCGGGTCAAGCCCGCGTAGGGCGGGTTCTTAACCCGCCACTGCCTAACGCTCACTTCCCCCACAACGCCCGGCCTCGCCGGGCGTTGTCGCATCCGCTACCCAATCAACTGCGCGACGGTATGCCGCACGGCGCGTTGATCGTCGTTGCCGAGCCGGCCGAGTGTTTTGCGCACCAGGTTGGCCTCGACGGTAAAGAGGATCGGCTTGATGACGCCGGGCATCAGCAGGCCGGCGGCTTGGGTGTCACTGACCGGTACATCACCGAATCGGGTGGAGCCGGGATTCTGGCTGGTGATCGGCATCAGGATGAGGTCGGGCCGTTCGCGCTGGTAACGATCGGAACTGACGACGACGGCGGGGCGTTGTTTCTTGCCGGTCTGATCGGTGAATGGAAACGGCACCAACACCACGTCGCCGAAGCTATAGCCGGTCATAGGCGGCATCGGCGTCGTTGTTCCAAAGTTGGGCGAGCCGCACTTCACTGGTCGTTTGCGCGGCGCGCACCAAACCGCGCTCCTGCTCGCGCTCGGCGATAAAATCGACGAAATCGACGACCTCGGCCAGTCGTTCGGGCGGCAAATGCGCCAGCTTTTCGGTGATGTGATCGATGGCGGTGCTCATGGGGCATTCTCCAGAAACGGGCTCAATGATCGGCCTGCGCCAGCACCGAGCCCGCGTAGGGCGGGTCTTTGACCCGCCGCCTTGTTATCTCGGTTGGCCGTGGCCCGCGTAATCGTTGTGTGGTGTCGGGTCTGATGCGACGAATTGGGCCGTGTCGTGTGTTCCTTTGGCGGGTCAAGACCCGCCCTACACCCGCCGCTAACGCTGACTTCCCCCACAACGCCCGGCCTCGCCGGGCGTTGTCGCATGCACTACCCAATCAACTGCGCGATGGTGTGCCGCACGGCGCGTTGATCGTCGTTGCCGAGCTGGCCGAGTGCTTTGCGCACCAGGGTGGCCTCGACGGTAAAGAGAATCGGCTTGATCACGCCGGGCATCAGCAGGCCGGCGGCTTGGGTGTCGCTGACCGGCACATCCCCGAAACGGGTCGAGCCGGGATTCTGGCTGGTGATCGGCATCAGGATGAGATCGGGCCGTTCGCGCTGGTAGCGATCGGAACTGACGACGACGGCGGGGCGTTGTTTCTTGCCGGTCTGATCGGTGAACGGAAACGGCACCAACACCACGTCGCCGAAGCTATAGCCGGTCATAGGCGGCATCGGCGTCGTTGTTCCAGAGCTGGGCGAGCCGCACTTCACTGGTCGTTTGCGCGGCGCGTACCAATCCACGTTCCTGCTCACGCTCGGCGATAAAGTCGACGAAATCGACGACCTCGGCCAGTCGTTCGGGCGGCAAATGCGCCAGCTTTTCGGTGATGTGATCGATGGCGGTGCTCATGGGGCATTCTCCAGAAACGGGCTCAATGATCGGCCTGCGCCAGCACCGAGTCGAGCACCTGCATCACAGCGCGTTGCTTGGCTTTGGGCAAGCGGCTGAGTTGTTCAAGTTGTTGTTGAATCTTGGGGGCTGGGCCGCGCTTTTTGGGCGCGGCTTTGGCCGCCGGCGGCTCATCATCAACGATAAGCTCATCCAGCGTGGCGCCGACCGCACGGGCAATCGCCGGCAGCGAGGACACCGGCACGCGGCGCCGGCCTTTCTCAAACGAATTCATCGCTTGTTGCGACACGCCGAGCAGCTCAGCGAGCTGCATCTGGGTGATGCCCTGATCTTTACGGCGTTGGGCGATGCGCTGGCCGAGCTCGATGAAGAAGGCGCGCTCGTCGTCGGAAATAGCCATGGGGTGTGAAGCGATGCTGCGGATGTTGCCCATACGGTAGCTCCGGTTTTCCGCCTGCTTGTTCGAAATCTCCGAAACGGAGTATATTCGTTTTGAGGTTTTTTGTCGCGAAACCTCTTGACACGTTTTGGAGAGATGACGATGGCCCGCATACCCGAGCCCGAGGTGGAGCGCTTGCGCTCATCGGTAGCCCTGACCCGCCTGATCGAATCCGAGGGCCTGACGCTCAAGCGCACCGGCAAGGACTGGGCCTGCGC
>NZ_JACYTR010000013.1 GCF_014841215.1 Pseudomarimonas arenosa | reverse complement strand
CGGCCGAATGAGGGCCGTGCCAGCGCCGAAAGATCGCGAACACTCTGCTATCTCAACACCATCGGTCGAAACTCTCGCCCCGCTTGGAATTGCCGGATCTTTCGGCGCGACCTCATGAAATATCCGGGCTAGACGACACCTTGGCTACGCGTTCGAGCGGTCCGATGCGGGTGCTTTGGCTTTGGTGCTTCCTGACATGATGTCGGCCATCGACCGCTCAAAGCGATGGAATCGCCTTGACGCACCCTGAGCCCGTCGAAGGGTGCCTCACCGAAGCGAGCCCTGAAGGTGACCACGCGAGCATTGAGGTTGCAATGCTGGGTCGGCTGGCTTCGACAAGCTCAGCCAGCGTGGCGGCGAACCGAAGCGGTCCCCCCGCTCCCCGTGGGAGAGGGGCCGGGGTTGAGGACCCGGTTTCCTCAATGGTCGTTTGCAACGACCCTCACGGCGTATTCGTACCCTCATCCGCCCTTCGGGCACCTTCTCCCAAGGGGAGAAGGACAGCAAGGCGCCACCGTCCCCTCATGGCCGAATCCCAACGTTGCTCCAAGCGATCGAGAACCTTGGCGCCTAGGGAATCTCTGAACAAGTTCAGAGATTCGCGCGGTGCAAGGATGCACCGCCGCGACCAACAACGTAGTTGTTGATCAGCGTAAGACGAGTTCGGACCTGTGCCGAGCTCGGCGCGTCTGAAAAGTCCAGGATGGACTTGTTCAGACCTCCCCTAGCTTGAAGCGATACTGGCGCTGGCCCTGGCTGTCGAGCTCCGAGTTGTTCAACTAGACGCCGTCAATCCGCCAAAGCGCCGTCAATTGATCGAGGCACTCATCGCCATCTCGGCCAGGGCAGCCAGGTGTTTGCCGCGGCTGCCATCGACGCCCATGATTAACACCACGTTACGCTCGCCGACGATGGCATAGAAGGAGTACATCGCCTTGACACCAGACATGGTGCCGGAATAGTTCAGCCGCGCCGCGGGGCGACCCTTGATGCGCAGGCTCGAGGCTTTGCCGCGATCCTGGGCGCCCTGGGTGGTCTTCTCCACAAACCGATCCAGCAGGGCGACCGGATCCTTGCCCATCTGCGCCACGCTGCCGGTAAACAGCATGCCGCCGACGGCGTCATCGCCCGGACCCTTGCTCATCGCGGTCGCCGTGCTGCCGAATTGAATCGGGCCGCCCTGCGGATCGCGTTGACTGACCCAGCCGGCCGGCAGGGTGATGCTCAGTCCCACCGTTGCGTCGCTGATCTGCGCGCCGGCGGCGGCGCCTGCCGCGACCGCCCTTGGGCTTGTCGCGCTGGCGCTGGCACTGCTGCAGATTTTCTCGGCCCAGGCCAGGGCTTCGGCCATCGAAGGCTGGCCGCGTTCTCGCGACAGGCGAGTGCGGCACTTCAGCGAACGCTTGCCGATCGAGCGCCAGCTGGCGGCGTGCGCCGAGCTGTCGCCCACTGAGTAGACAATCAGATAGCCACCATCGACTGCCTCGGCGCGCGTCACCGTGGTATTGCTGCGCGAGCCGATGGCATCGGCGCTGGCCTCCTGCACGGATTTCGGCGGATAGGGATCGAGAAAGATCGAAATCGACGGCCCCTTGTAACTAGGGCCGACTTCCGGCTTCCAGTCGGCCATATTGCTGCGGGCGTTGCGATCATCAAGCTGCATCCCTTGCGGTACCAGGATCTCGACACTGCCTTCCGGCAGATCGACGCGCTGAGTTTCGAGTGGATTGCTGATCCAGGAGGTAGACGCGTTGGCCACCAGGGGCAGACACAGCGCGAGGCTGAGCAAGGCAAGGTTGAAGCGGGTGTTCATCGAAAGGGTCTCCAGGCAAGCTGCCTCGCGTCGGGCAAGGCTTGCTCCGGTAAACGCCGAGGCGGCGCAGATCCGCCAACCCTGGGACCTGCGCGAGACCGGCAACGCCTTGGCGGAACCTCGCCGTTTTGGCGTTCTTATTCGCAACACCCTAGAGCAGCCGTTCCCTATGCAGACTTCACTGGCCACTCCGTCGACGGAGGCGGCCGTCAGCTATCAGGTCACGCGCCGACGTTACTCGCTGTGGTGGCTGGCTATCCTGGCCATCGTGCTGGCCATACCGGGCGCCGGCGTGATCCTTGCCAGCCTGATCCTGCTGTGCCTGATAACGCTCTCCGCCGCGGTGCGCCGCGCCTTGAGCGGCTCGACGCAATCGCGCGGCAGGCAATGTCTGGAAGGCGTGGCAGCCGGCTTGCTGCTGGTGGCCTTGAGCGATCTGGCGATCGAACCGCTGGCTGAGTGGATCGGCGGTCCGCCGGTGGATCTTCGCGCCCTCGGCAGCATTCAGGGCAATCTGCCGGCCTACCTGCAATTGCTGGCCGCCGGTCTGCTGATCGGCGGCGTGATGGAAGAGCTACTGTTTCGCGGCTTCCTGATCGGCTTTGGGCTGCGCCTGTTCGGGCGGCGGGCGCTGTTGCCGGTGTTGATCTGCAGTTCACTCGCCTTCGCGCTGGCGCATGCTTATCAGGGAGTCAGCGGGGTGATCAGCACCGGTGTGACTGGCCTGCTGCTGGCTCTGTTCTGGCTGTGGCGACGCTCGATCGTCAGCAATATCGCAGCGCACATGACGGTGAATGCGATCGGCATCACCCTGCTCTACCTTGGCCTGGCCTGACTTCGAACAAGGTGAAATGACATGTTCAAGGTGATCGCGACCGTGAGTTTGCTCTCGCTGGCCAGTCTGCAGGCCTCCGCTTCGTCGGCTGCTCAAGCCTGTGCCACGGCGAGGGTGGGAGCCGCGCTATCGGTGGCCGACATTGAACAGGCCGAGCGGTTCTACCAGGCCGGCCTGAATATGCAGCGGGCCCTCAGTCGCGATTTTCCAGAGCACGGGCTGAAGATGCGTCTGCTGTGCTCGGCGACGCTCAGCCTGGAGATATTGCAGTCAGACAAGGCAGCGCCGAACCCGCGGGGCGCGTTTGAGCGCGATCTGGTGCATGGACCGAGCAAACTGGTGGTCTGGGTCGAGGACTTGCAACAGAGCAGTGATCGACTGGTCGCCTTGGGCGCGACCTTGAACGTGTCCGCCTTCGAAGAGCCGAATCTGGGTGTGCGGATCGCCATTCTGACCGACCCATTGGGCAATCCGATTCAGCTGAACCAGCCTATGCCGCCCTGAGTTGTCCCGGTTATCAGCAAGTCGCTAGCCGGTCGGCAAGGGCCCGGCTACCATGGCGACGGGACTTCCGGAGCCGAGCTGTGACCGACGCTGCCGATATCACCGTGTTGTTGCGCCGTTGGTCGGATGGCGACAACGCGGCGCGCGATCAGGTGTTTCAGATCGTCTACCCGCAGTTGCGCCGAATTGCCGGTCAGCGTGCCGCCGGGCAGCAGGTCGGTGCCACTACCCTGGTGCATGAGGCCTATCTGAAGATGTTCGGCAGCGGCGGTGCAGCTTACCAGGATCGCAATCATTTCTTTGCTGTAGCGGCAACGGCGATGCGGCAGATCGTGCTCGACCAGCTGCGCTACTTCGCCACTGCCAAACGCAAGGGTCAGCAGGCCGACGTCACCCTGGAAGGGATGGTGGCGAGTATCGACTGGACGCCGGAGCGGGTCACCTCGTTCGAGCAGGGCATCCTGGCGTTGGCGCAGCGGGATGCCGAGGCATTGAAGGTGTTCGAATGCAAGTTCTTCGCCGGCTATGGCACCAAGGAAACCGCCGATGCGCTGGACCTGAGTGTTAGGAGCGTCGAGCGCCATTGGACCGAATCGCGACGCTTTCTGGCCGGATTCGTCGATCCGCAGTAGTCAATCCGAAGCATCGGTGTCGGTCGACAGTTCCAGGGCAAAGTCGACTACTTCTTCCCGCACCCACTCGGCGCGCTGTGGTGTTGCACGCCAACGCTGTAGACAGGGCTGGGCCAGATCGCTGCGCCCGGCCTGTTGATACACATGGGCGCAGACGGCATCGAAGGCATCGGGCTCGTTATGGCCAAAGCTCGATTCGATCTGCTGCAGGCGTGCGACCGCCAGCTCGGGATGGCCCAAGCGCAATTCGGCCAGCGCTGCACGACCGCCCCAGACCCGCTGCTTGCCGGTGTAGATCCATTGGTCAATCTTCCCTCGATCGAGCTCGGCCAGTGCTTGCTGCGCCAGCGCCAACAACGCCGGCATGTCCTGTGCAGCGGCCTCGATGCGCGCCAGGGTATCGAGTGAGCTGAAGATGCCGAGGTGAGCCGGCGAAAACAGCTCGCGCTTGAGGTCAAGCGCTTGCTGTTCATTGCGCCGCGCATCGGCCAGCTCGCCGCGGTGGAACTGAATGTAAGCTCGTGAGCTCAGAATCGCTGGCATCAGGTGGAACTGCGTGCTTTCATCGGCCAACTGCAGGGCCTGGTCGGCGGCTAGCAATGCCTGATCGTGCTGGCCGGCGGCGTCGTGTGCGAATGACAGATTGATCAGCACGGTCAGGCGCCAATTGCGCGCTTCCTGGCTAAGGCCTGGATCCAGGAACGGACTTTCCAGTGCTGCAGTCAATGCATGAGCGCCGGCCAGACGATCGGGATTCAGGGTGGCCATGTCGAGCGCAATCTCAAAGGTTTCTCGATCCTGCTCGCCGCGTAGCCCGCGCATTTGTGTCCAGGCTCTCTTGGCGTGGTCGAAGGCTTCCTCGTTCTTGCCACGATAGTAGTTGAGTCGCGCGTACTCTCGAGAAAGGCGTGCTTCGATGGCGCCATCGAGTGCCTGCGATTCTTCAAACGCGGCCCTGGCTCGTTGCAACAGACTGTCTGCCCGCTCAAGTTCGGACAAGCCAATGCCGAGCTCGCCCAATGCGAGCAGAATCTCTCCACGCGCACTGCTGGCTTCAGGTAGATCCTCAGCACGCTCCATGGCGCGGAGGAACAACTGTTTGGGCGTGAACTGTTCCATCTTGCCTTGCATCGGATCGACTGAGGCCAGCAGATCGACCAGAAAGCGACTGCTGGCGCGCGCGTTCGCTTCGGCCTGCAAGGCGCGATCGCGCTCCTCATTGAGGCGCAGAATAGTGGCGGTGGTCTGTACAGCTAGCAGCAGCGCCAGGATCGCCGTTACACCGACCAGCCGTCGTCGGCGCCAGACCAGCTTTCGCAGCCGCTTTGCCGGCCCAGCCGGCCGCGCCTCAACGCAGTAGCCATCACGCCAGCGGCGCACCTCAGCCGACAGCTCGGCCACCGAACGATAGCGCTGCCCCGGGTCATCTTCGGTTGCCTTGGCGATGACTGCGCTCAGATCGCCGGCCAGTCGGCGACCAAGCCGACCGCGGCTTAGACCAAGCGACTGGCTAAGCGCGGTCCGCTGCTGGCCATCGAGGCTGGACCAGGTGAGCGCCAGGCTGGAAGCGCTGTCCAAGGTCGTGCCGTCGGCCCGGTAGTGACGAATCCGTCGATCGAGCAGCAACTCGGCCAGCAACAGGCCGAGCGCATATTGATCGGCGGCGCCGTGATCGCTGGAAGCGCTATCTGACCACTGCTCCGGGGCCATGTAATACGGCGTTCCCGCACGCGGGTCGCTGCCTGCATCGGCCAGCTGCATACCGCTGGCGATGCCAAAGTCGACCAGACGCGGTCGACCGCTGGTCTCGATCAGAATATTGGCGGGCTTGATATCGCGATGCGCCAGGAAGTGCGAGTGGGCAAAGGCCACCGCATCGCCGATCGCCAGCCACAGGTCGAGCCGTTGCCCGAAGCCCGGCCGCTGTTCCTTAACGTAGCGATCCAGCGTCACGCCGTCGACCAGCTCCAGCACCAGATACGGAATGTCATTGTTCCAGCGACCGGCATCGATCAAGTCGACGATGCCGGGGTGCTTCAGTGCGGCCACGGCCTTGGCCTCGTCCAGCAGGCGCTCGGCATCACGACTTTGGCGAATGAACTTGATCGCCACCTCGCGCTCGAACGCGCCGTCGGCACGGCGGCCGCGAAACACCACTGACATGCCGCCCTCGCCGATGAGTTCGACCAACTCGTAGGGGCCGAGGCGCTCGCCGATCTGCTGCTGCCAGAACGCCTCGTCAGCCTGCTCGACCCAGCTGGCGGCGCCACCGGTGCGGAACAGGTCCTCCGGAGTGCGCTGCGAACGTGGTGTCGGTGTCGGGGCGTCGGGCTTGCTCATGGGTCGTCGCCTTGGAATGCTCCTCCAAGTCTGGGCAGATGGGTCGCTGGCGATGCTCGGCCATCAATAGGCCTGCGGGAGCCGGGGTGTCAATCGCAGGAACGCGAATTGCTGCCCGATCCGCCACACTGGAGTGAGCCCAGCTGGGCAGCAGGTTCCCGACGCCGGCGGCTCAGGCTGGCTGTTCAAAACCGCTGGCGAACACGCCATTGCCATCACTCAGGGCAAAGAACAGCAGCGGACCGCCCAAACTGTTGAGCAGATAGAAGCCATCGAGGTTCGGTGCGTACCCGAAGCGGCCATAAGTTCCGGCGGCTTGCGCAGTGCTGGGCAACACGGCGTTGTCCAGCAGTGCCAGGCTGTCCCAGCTCCAGGGTTGATCGCGTGGCTGATCGGGGGCGCGCAGCAGGCTGATGGCGCCGGTGCTGCCGAGCGTGGTGTTATGCCAGAGCGCGATCGCATTCAAGCTGGGTACCCAGACGCCGCCAGCCTTGCCACCAGCGCTGGCCAGATGGGCGGGCCGGGTGTTGTCGACGCCGGGGTTCAGGCGCTGGCCGCTGCTGATATCCCAGACCGCAAAGCCGTTGGCGATATCATCGCTGAGCTGCACCAGAATCTCATGGCCGGGCACATGGGTGAGTGCGTGGTAGCTCCATTCCTGCGAGGTCGAGCCACTGCTCAGCAGGTTCCACTGTTGCAGATCGAGATCGAGCCAGCTCAGCTTGCTGGTGCCCGCACCCAGCCACCACACACGGTTCAGACTGCTGTCATAACAGGCGGCGCCATAGCCGACGCCCATCGCGGGATGGCTGGTCAGCGTGCTCCATTCGCCGTCCATCTCGTTGAGCAGCAAGGTGCGGGCGGTGCCGGCCTGACCGCTGAACGCAGTCGAGCCTTGCACGGTGCACAAGGGGCCGAGCCCGGGCACATAGCAGTGCTTGTTGTAGCTATGAATCGCCCGAGGGCGGCCATCGGCGTAATCGCCGCTGGCTTCCTGGCCGTCATTCAGGTCGATCAGTCCGAGGGGAATCGATCCCGACGGCGGGCGTGGCATGCGCCAGGTCGGCAGCTCATCAGCCAAACAGAGTGTGTAGGCTTCATTGCCGGCATAGTCGGCATGGCCACCGCCGAGCGGTAGCCACAGGGCGTCAGCGTCACGGTCGTAGCAGGCGCCGCACCAAGGCACGATGATCCCGGCCATGCCGAGCACGCCGCCCCAAGGGCCACGATCGTCATTCGGGTTGCTCGCCAGACGCGGATTGAGGGCCGGATCGCGGGCGGGATTGATGCCGGGCAAGGTATTGCCGGTGGGCACAATGCCCCAGCGCATCGCTCGTAGCTGCCGGCGCCATTGCGGCCAGCCATTGCCAAGGCCCGCTGCCGAAGCGAAGTGTGATGCTAAGAGTCCAAGCGACAAGCCGCCGCTCGCCAGCAGCAGTTCACGCCGCCGTATCGTTGTCATGGCGCAGCCTCCGCTTCAAAGCCGTTGCTGAACACCTCGAATGGGGCTGATGAAGGGCGCACGCCCCAGACCGGAGTCTGGTTCCAACCGGCCAGAATCTGCGCCCAGTTGCTGGCGCCGGTCATGCGTTGATAGGCAGTTTCTGCGCCTGGCACCCGATGGGTGACTGCATAAGCGAGCGCAGGCTGCAGATTGCCCCAATAGCTGGTCGATTCAGGATAGTAAGCGCCGCGCAGGGTGTCACCGGGCTCGCTCTCATTGGCATGGCCCAGGGTATCGGCATAGAGCGCGCCGAAATCGGCGTACCAGGGACCGCTGCCGCCGGCCCAGTCGACGCTATCACTGGGAGCGACGGCGATGGTGTATTGCGCGGCATCGCGATAGTTGTATTCCGTGAGGCTGCCCTGGGCGCCGAATCGACCGACGATGGATTGCGCCTTCCAGGCAAAGAAAGTGTTCAGTCGTGCCGCGCTGGGGCCGGTCAGCAAGCGCAGGCTCAGCAGATAGCCAAACGCTGCGGTGAGAAAATCCTCCATCCAGGCGGCGTGGAGATACACGCCGTCGCCGCTGCTGTAGTCGCTGTACGGCGTACAGAATCCCTGCGGGCAGCTGGGGGTCTCGATGTAGCGCTGGTGGTAGTAATCGACATTGGCAGCCAGGCTTGCCAACAACTCACTGCGGATCGGATCGTCGTCAGGCGTGGCGCAGGCGGCCTGGGTGAGTGTGCGCAAAGACCAGGCCGCACCGCGGGTGGTGTTGGATCCGCTGTCGGTGCGCAGAATGCCGGCGCTGTACTGTCGGGTGAGATCGGACTGCTTCAAGAAGCCCAGCGTGGCCGAGAACTGAATCTCCTGCAGAAAATACTGCCAACCGCTTAACAGGTAGGCGAGATAGCCTACCGAGGGATGGTGTGAGGTCGCCCAGGTCGGCGGGGCGCTGCCGGCGTTGGCCGGTGTCGTGTGGTTGGTGCTGCTGCTGCCGGCGCTGCTGACGCCCGACAACGTGGAGCTCAGGCACAAATGCGGATAGGACGAAAAGCGCAGCGGTTGGTTGCTGGTTTCATCGCGATAGTGAATCGCGTAACGACCCGCCGCGGCGGCATTGGCCAGCACCGCTTGCAGCGCACGTTGATCTCCGCCGCTGGTGAAAAACGCAGCCTCCCATTCCGGCAACAGGCCGATCGATGCGTGGTAGCCCGTGCTGCCCATGGCGGCCGGGAAGCCGCCCTGGTTCAATGGTGCGTACTCGGTGTACAAGGAGCCAAACAGTGCGGCGTTGGTCGGGGTTTGGCCGTAGTAGCTGGGCACCAGGCCACTGCCTTGCCAATGCTCGGTGTCGTGCAGCACTTCCACGGCGGCCGTCGTTGCGCTGCGATGACTGATCCTGCCGGACGCCAACAAGCAGCGAGCATGATGCGGGATGTCCAAGCTCCCTGCATAGCGTTGAGTTCCACCTATACTCAGGCTGGCGAGCCCGGCGCGACTACCTGGATTGGGCGCTTGCAGTCGACCGTTCTCGATCCAGGCCAGTAGTTCGACTTCCTGATTGCGCCACAGTCTGACTTCGAACCAGGCGCTGAGCTGCGGGTCGTCACCCAGTGGCGCGTAGTACTGCCAGCTGCTGCATTCGGGCCCAGCAAATACCGTGCGCACTCGGCCAGCAGACCAACTGCCGCCAAGATCCTGACTGGCAATACCGAGCAATGAGTTAAGTTGCACGCTGTGGCCGGCGAAGCCCAGCAGCACGGTGGGCAGGGCGGTAGCAAGGTCAGCTTCGGTGAGCCCGCTGGCGCTGACTGTCGGCACGCGGCTCAGGTTCAGATCGAGCGTTTGCTCCGCCAGTAAATCGACCTGACCGGCCAGTACTACCCACTTCGCACTGCCGTCGGGCCAGCGGTTCAGCACCACGGTTTGCAGGCTGGTCTGATCACTATGCAGTTGCCATCCAGCGGGCAGCACGCCCGGCGCCAGGGCCTGACCGAAGCAGAAACCGGCCTGCACCACGTTCTCGACGCAGCGTAGTCGCACCAGCGGCAAGTCGGCTGCCCCTTTTAACCGAGGGTTTGGATTGCCGAGGGCGTGGCGAACCGAGCCGGGCAAGAGGGCGAGGCCGCCGATGCCGAACAGCGTGGTAACGAACTCACGTCGATTGCAGGTCGATGGCAAGGCCGCGTTTTCCGTTGCGTGTGATGCTGCGGTGAAAGCTGCTGCACACTAGCAACCGGCAGAGGGCAAATGTGCGAGCGCCGCCGCGTTTTGCGCCCAGCGGCAGATTGCGCCGATCAATCGGAGAGGTCGGTCGACGAACGGGCGCCTGGCAAAAACAAACGGCCGACAAGGTCGGCCGCTGTTCCTCCCCCCGGAGCACAGAAACCCCGCCTCCGGCGGGGTCTGTGTTGACAAAACGGGTTGTTAGGCCGCTTTCGGCTTGTTGTCGTAGAACTGCTCTTCTTCGGTTGAACCGGTCAATGCGGTGACGCTGGATGAGCCGCCCTGAATGACCGTGGTGACGTCGTCGAAGTAGCCGGCACCGACTTCCTGCTGATGCGAGACGAAGGTATAGCCCTTCTCGCGTGCTTCGAACTCGCGCTCCTGCACCTGCTCGACGTAATGGCGCATGCCTTCGCCGCGGGCGTAGTCGTAGGCGAACTTGAAGGTGTTGAACCAGTTGATGTGGATGCCGGCCAGGGTGATGAACTGATACTTGTAGCCGAGCGCGGAGAGCTCATCCTGAAACTTGGCGATGGTCTTGTCGTCGAGGTTCTTTTTCCAGTTGAAGCTCGGTGAGCAGTTGTAGCTGAGCAACTTGCCCGGGTGCGCGGCATGCACGGCCTGGGCGAACTCGCGGGCAAAGCCAAGGTCCGGCGTGCCGGTTTCGCACCAGACCAAGTCAGCATACGGCGCATAGGCCACGCCGCGCGAGATCGACTGCTCGAGACCGTTCTTCACCCGATAGAAGCCTTCGGCGGTGCGCTCGCCGGTGAGGAAGCTCTGATCATTGGCGTCGTGATTCGAGGTGATCAGGTTGGCCGCTTCGGCGTCGGTACGGGCCAGGATCAGGGTCGGCACGCCGAGCACGTCGGCGGCCAGACGCGCGGCGATCAGCTTCTGCACCGCCTCACCGGTCGGCACCAGCACCTTGCCGCCCATATGACCGCACTTCTTCACCGCCGCCAGCTGATCTTCGAAGTGCACGCCCGCAGCGCCGGCAACGATCATGTTCTTCATTAGCTCATAGGCGTTCAGCACGCCTCCGAAACCGGCTTCGGCATCGGCGACGATCGGCAGGAAGAAGTCGATTGCCTCTTCGGCCTTCATCTTGCCGTCGCAGATGTTCTTCCACTGGATCTCGTCGGCGCGCTGGAACGTGTTGTTAATGCGGCGTACCATGGTCGGCACCGAGTCGTAGGCGTACAGCGACTGATCCGGGTACATGGTTTCCGAGGTGTTGCCGTCGGCGGCTACCTGCCAGCCGGACAGATACACCGCTTCCAGACCAGCCTTGGCCTGTTGCATGGCCTGACCGGCCGAGATCGCGCCAAACGCGTTGACGTAACCCTTCTTGGCGCCGCCATTGACGAGCTTCCAAAGCTGCTCAGCGCCGCGCTTGGCCAGGGTGTGCTCGGGCTGCAGGCTGCCGCGAAGACGGACCACGTCGGCGGCGGAGTAGGTGCGCTTGACCTGCTTCCATCGCGGATTGCTGTTCCAGTCCTTTTGCAGGGCGGCGATCTGTTCGGCTTGCTTGCTCATCATGGTCTTTCCTGTAGTGGGGTTGCGGCCTGCGCCGCGCTGCAGCGTTGGTGAAACAGTAGGTAGTGCGCGCGCCGGCGGCTTCAGGCCAGACGCTGATAGGCCGGCAGGGTGATGAAGTCGGCCAGCTCGTGGGCGCGAGTCAGCTCGCCCAGCATGCGTACCGCTTCCGGCACTCGGTTCTGACCGGGCAGGCCGGATTCCGGCAACCGTTCGGCAACACCGGACAAGGCCATGTCGAACAGTGCCCAGTCGATCGCGCTGCCGTCGTCCAGTTTGAGGCCGCCGACATGCAGCCATTGCCATAGCTGGGTGCGACTGATCTCGGCGGTGGCGGCGTCTTCCATCAGATAGTGGATCGGCACGCAGCCGAGGCCGTCGAGCCAGGCAGCGAGGTAGCGCACGCAGACATCGATGTTGTTAAGAAAGCCGGCGCGGCTGATGCTGCCGCTGGGTGCGGCGATCAGTTCATCGCGGCTGACTTCGACCTCGCTGCGCGGCTTGCTGGCGATCTGATTGGCCTCCGGCATGTGCTGGTCGAAGATCTCCTTGGCGAGCGGAATCAGGCCGGGATGGGCCACCCAGGTGCCGTCGTGACCGGCGCTGGCTTCGCGCAGCTTGTCGGCGCGCACCCGCTGCATCGCCGCCTCGTTGGCCGCGGCATCGTTGTTGATCGGGATCTGCGCCGCCATGCCGCCCATGGCGTGGCAGCCGCGACGATGGCAGGTCTTGATCAGCAGTTCCGAATAGGCTTTCAGGAACGGCGCGGTCATGCCAACCTGGCTGCGCTCCGGCAGCACCCGGTCCTTGTGTCGGCGGAACGTCTTGATATAGGAGAAGATGTAGTCCCAGCGGCCGCAGTTGAGGCCGACGATGCGATCCTTCAGGGCGAACAGGATTTCGTCCATCTGGAACACGGCGGGCAGTGCTTCGATCAGTACGGTGGCCTTCATGCAGCCGATCGGCAGGCCGAGGCGCACTTCCAGGAAGGCCATCACCTCATCCCACAGCGCCGCCTCTTCCATGGTCTGCAGCTTGGGCAGATAGAAGTAGGGGCCGCGCTGGCGTTGTTGCAGGGCCTGGGCGTTGTGGAAGGCGAACAGGGCGAGATCGAACAGGCCGCCGGAGATCGGGCTGCCGTCGACTTCGATGTGCTTCTCATCCAGATGCCAGCCGCGTGGGCGCACCAGCAGCACGGTCTTGGATTCGGGATCGAGGGCGTACTGCTTGCCGTTGTCAGCGGTGAAATCGATCGAGCCGGCAACCGCGTCGCGCAGATTGATCTGGCCCTCGATCATATTGGCCCAGGTCGGCGAGCTGCTGTCCTCGAAGTCGGCCATGAACACCTTGGCGCCTGAATTCAGCGCATTGATGATCATCTTGCGGTCGACCGGCCCGGTGATCTCGATCCGCCGGTCCTGCAAGGCAGGCGGGATCTCCGCTACCTTCCAGTCGCCCTCGCGGATATAGCGGGTATCCTCGCGGAAGTTGGGCAGCACGCCCTTGTCGTAGCACTTCTGCGCCGTCTTGCGCGCGCCGAGCAAGGCCTGGCGGGTCGACTCGAAACGGCGATGCAGCTCGGTAAGCAGCGACAGCGCCTCCGGGGTCAATACCGTTTCTACCCCCGCCACCTTCGGCCCTTGCACCAAAGCGGTTCCCGTTTCCATCAACACCGCGGCCATTGTCGGTCTCCGTTGCACTGCACCATGGCATTCGACCATAGAACCGAACTTGCCCGTTTGGAAAGCAAATGTTTCAATGGTCTAAATTAGTTTTATTAATACATGACACTTTTCAGATACTTAAACGGGTGTTTGAAAAGCCGGGATTCGAGATTCGGGATTTGAGATTCGCAAGAGCGGGCCTCGCTCCGCAGTTGTTGCGAGGGAAACCTTCACCGATCAAGCACTTAACCGCCTTCCTGCGGGCGATGACGGTCGTATTCCTTGCCTGTCGGTCCTATTCGTTGCGAGAGAAACGCATGCAAAGCGATTGTCCGGGGCTCTCCCTTTTTCGGCTCAGCGTGAACCCGCCGGGGCCCACGAATCCCGAATCCCAAATCCCGAATCCCGTCTGCTGATGCACTACTACAAAGGCGCCAAACTCAAGCAGCTGCGAGCCTTCTGCCATGCGGCACGGTTGGGGACGGTGACGCGGGCGGCGGAGGCTTTGTTTCTGAGCCAGCCGGCGGTGAGCCTGCAGTTGGCGGCCTTGGAGAAGGCGCTGGGAGTGTCCTTGTTCGAGCGTCTGGGGCGGCGCTTGGCAATGACGCGGGAGGGTGAGGTGCTATATGAAATAGCCCGGCCCTTGGTCGATGGTATTGATGGATTTGAAGGCGAGTTTCGCCATCGCTTGAAGGGCCTGGATGCCGGTGAGCTGAATATCGCCGCTGGCAGTTCAACCATCCTGTACCTGCTGCCGCCGCTGGTGCAGGCCTTTCGCGA
Source organism: Pseudomarimonas arenosa (assembly GCF_014841215.1). Lineage (GTDB taxonomy): Bacteria > Pseudomonadota > Gammaproteobacteria > Xanthomonadales > Xanthomonadaceae > Pseudomarimonas > Pseudomarimonas arenosa. Next base: position 99,012 of record NZ_JACYTR010000013.1, on the reverse strand, counting down.
GCAGCATCCCGAGGTGCAGCTGAAGCTGCATAACGTCACCGGTCTCGACGGCCTGGCGCGGATTCGCTCGGATGAGGTGGATCTGGCGGTAGGGTCAATGCTGGATGTGCCGAACGATATCGACTACGCCGCCACGCATAGTTTCGACCCGATGCTGATCGCGCCGCTGGATCATCCGCTGGCGCAGAAAGACCCGCTGCGCTTGGAAGACCTGTCGCCGTATGGATTGATCCTGCCGCCCAAGCGGCTCACCACCTATCGTTTGGTTGACCTGGTGTTCCAGCAGCGCCGCGTGCCGTATACCGTGGCGCTGGAGGTCGGCGGTTGGGAAGTGATCAAACAGTATGTGGCGATGGGCCTGGGCATCTCGATCGTTACCGGCATCTGCCTGACCGAGCGCGATCGCGAGCAATTGGCAATCCGCAATCTGCGCGAATACTTCCCCCCGCGCAGCTATGGCATCGTGATTCGCAAGGGCAAATACCTCAGCCCGCAGGCGCGCGCCTTTGTCGATCTGGTCAAGCCCGAATTGTTCACCCGGCATGACTATTTCGAGTCGGGGCATTCGGAGCGTTAGCCCGGATCTTTCGGCGCGACCTCATGAAATACCCGGGTTAGGGCTCGGTCGGCGACGAATGGACGTACGGTAGGCCACCGACGTAGGGCAGGCCGCATCGTAGGGTGGGCCATTCCACAGGCTCACGACAGGCCTGTGGCCCACCACAGCTCAGATCATCACCAGGTGCACATGCTCGGCTGCGCTGTTGTGCGACGCGTCCTTAGCTAGCGGCTTATGCGGAGTCAGCGACTTGTAGAAATACACCGTCGGGTGCAGGCGGCCATCCGGGCTGAGTGCGTAGTCGGGGATCATTCCGGCCTCCTGCCAGCCGAGCCGGCGATACAGGCGTTCCGCCGGACTGCCGGCCTCGGTGTCGAGCACCAGCAGGCGCAGGCCACGCCTCACCGCATGCCGTTCCACCGTTTCGATCAGCGCGCGGGCAATGCCGCGACCGCGGTGGGTGCGCAGCACGAACAGCTTCTGCACCTCACCGCGGTGGCGGCCATTGTCCTTGCTGCATTGGGCCAGCTGCACCGCACCGACGATATGCTCACCCTCATACGCCAGCCACAGGCCCAACTCCTCCCCCAGCGCGGCGACCACGCCACGCCAGTAAGCGCGCGCGGTACGGGCACTGAGTGGCGCCAGAAACCCGACCGATGCGCCCCCGGCGACCACGTCCTGCAGCAGGCCTGCCAAGGCATCGAATTGCGCCGGCCGCAGCTGCATGGCCGATTCCGGGCTCAATTGTTCGACATACATGGGATGCTCCTCTGCGCCGCCCGTCCTATTCAAGCAAACCCGGACAGCCTCGACGAGCACAGTGTCGACCAACAATGTTGCAACTCTTGCACTCAGTTGGCGCATCGCTTCTGAGCCGCCATCGGCGGGTGCATTGCGCTCACGCTCAGGTTCACCCTTGGCGGGCGGAAATCGGCGAGACGTCGGCAAACTGCACCGGTTCGCCGCTCAACCAGCGCTGCAGATTGTCTGCCGGCTGCGGCCGGTCGAACAGGTAGCCCTGCCCAATATCGCACTCCAGCCCTTGCAGAAAGGCAACGGTGCCCGGCTCCTCGATCCCTTCCGCCACCACATCAAGTTTAAGCGCATGACCGAGTTGAATGATCGAGCGCACAATCTTTCGATTGTGCTCGCCCTGGCTGAGACCATTGACGAAGCTACGATCGATCTTCAGCTCGTCAACAGGCAGGCGTTGGAGGTGCGCCAGTGAAGAGAAGCCGGTGCCGAAATCGTCGATGGAGATCTTCACCCCGCGCTGCCGAAGCGCACTGAGCTGGGCCACCGCCGACTCGGCGTATTCCATCATGGCCGATTCAGTCAGCTCGAGCTTCAGGCAATGCGCCGGCACTCGATGGTGGCGCAGGATCGAATCGACCTGTTCGACCAGGGACGCGCTACGCAGATGATGGGCGGAGATGTTCACCGCGACACGCCAGTCGGGGTGGCCCCAGGCCGCCCAGCGCTGGCATACCTCTTCCAGCATCCAGAGGCCAAGTTCGACGATCAAGCCGGACTCCTCAGCGACCGGAATGAACTGATCCGGATACACCGGCTCGCCATTGGCGGGCTGCCAGCGAATCAAGGATTCGAATCCGCTCAGATGACCACTGCGCAGATCGATCAGCGGTTGGTACACGGCGCGCATTTCGTTGCGCTGCACGGCACCACGCAAACGGCTCTCGATATTGAGCCGGGCTTGCTGCTGTTCGCGCTGTCCGGTGACATAGTGGCGCATGCAGTTGCCGCCGGCTTGTTTGGCCAGGTGCATGGCGATATCGGCCCGAGTGTAGAGATCACCCGGCTGTTCGTCCTCATGACGAAAACTGCAGATACCGATGCTGGCGGTGACCCGCAGCGGCGGATCCTGCAGTTCGTGGGCAGCACCGATGGCGCCGGCCAGTCGAGTGGTCAGGGTATCCAGCCAGGCGTTGCTGCGTTCCTGGCTTTGGCCCACCGCAATCAAGGCAAACTCGTCGCTGCCAACACGGGCCAGCCAGTCCTCACCACGTACCTGGGCGGCCAGTCGCTCCGCGGTCTTGCGCAGAATCTGGTCTCCTGCCTGATGTCCCAAGGTGTCGTTGATGCGTTGAAAGCGATCGAGGTTGATTACCAGCAGGGCCAGGGGTGTGCGGCTGGCCTGAGTGACCCGCAGATAGCGTTCCAGTGCTTCCATCAAGGAGGCGCGATTGGGCAGTTCGGTGAGCGTGTCGATCTGAGCATGGCGTTCCGCCAAGCGATAGTTGGCCTCAGCCAGCGACTGGGCTTGAGCCAGCTGCTGGCTGAACTCGCGCTCGCGCTGCAGGCGCGCTCGCTGTGCCTGGTGGTATGCCCAGGCCAGCAGCCCCAGGCCTAGCGCATAGGCCAGATAGGCACTGCGCGTCGCCCACCAGGGCGGATGCACTCGAATCTCAAGTATTGCTGGCTGTTCGCTCCATACGTCATCGCGCTGCGCCCCGAGGAGCTCCAGCCGATAGTCGCCTGCAGCCGGTCGAATCAACTCGAAATGCGGACGCGTGGTCTCCACCCATTGTTCGCTCTGCCCCAGCAATCGGTAGCGAAAGCGATTCTTCTCTGGCACATGGTAGTCGGCCACGGCAAAACCCAACGAAAGGCCGAGATCATGCGGTCCGAGTTCGAGCATGCCGCTTGGTGGGTGAAACACGCGTTGCCGATCCTTGCCCAGCCGGCCGACGTCGGTGAACAGCACCGCTGGAACGTGCTGATGCGGACTGATGTCGGCCGGATGAAAATGCACCACGCCAGCAACGCCGCCGAAATAAAGCCGGCCATCGGCTGCCTGCCATTCGGCGCCGCCGTTCATTTCGTTGGCCTGCAGGCCATCACCGGCATCGAAGTTGTCGAAGCCTTGGTCTTGCGGGTCGAATCGCGACAGACCGGCATTGGTGCTGATCCACAGGGCGCCGCTGGAATCAGCCAGAATTCCATACACCGTGCTGTTGCTCATGCCGTCGGCGGCGCTGAACAGATCGAAGCGATAGATCTGTCGCCGACGATTCTCGGCACTGAGTCGGTTCAGCCCGTTCTGGGTGCCTATCCAGAGATTGCCCTGCGGATCCTCGTACAACGCACGGACCGAACTTTCGCTCAGTGAATCGCTCTGTTGTGGATCATGCTGAATGGCCTGAAACTCTACCGCGCCGGGTTCTCGGCGCAGCAGGGCATTGCCGCCACCGAGCCAAAGTACGCCGTCACTGTCATACAGCGACACCCGCACAGCAGCGCCAACCAGCGATTGCCCGCCCAGTCGTTGATGTCGCTCCAGCACTTGCCGCTGGTCTCGATCAAAGCGCAGCCATTCGTTGCCCGCCGAGATCCACAGCTGGCCGGTGTCGGGATCTTCGCTGAGATACCAGACTCGGCCGTTGCCCAGGCGTCCATCGCTCCGGCTTGGGTCGATGATCTGCTCAAACTGCTCGTTATCTGCATCGAATCGGTACAGCACGCCCTCTACCGAGCCGACCCACAGCGTGCCATCGCGATCCAGCAACAATGACTGCAGCTGGTTGCTGGCGCGTTCTCCGGGCGTTGGTTGAAACAGGCGAAATGTCTTGTCAGCAGGGTCGAAGCGCTCCAGGCCGGCCAGGGTGGTCATCCATAGCCGGCCATGTCGATCACCGACAATATCCCAGACGAATGGCGAGCGCAGGCTGTTCTCGCTGTGCGGCACGGCGCGCAAGGAGTCGAAGCGAAATCGCAGGGGATTGATCTGATTCAGCCCGCCGCCAGCCGTGCCCACCCAGATCAGCCCGCTGCGATCCTGATACAGCGACCACACGTCATCGACCGCCAGACTGAGCGGATTGTCCGGCTCGTGATGCAGGACATGAAATCCCCGCTCGATCTTCAGGCTAAGTCCGCCCGACTGACCGCCGACCCAAAGGCGCCCCTGGCGATCGCGCAGCAAGGCCAGGACGACGTTTCCGCCCAGGCTTTGCGGGTCGTCAACGTCATGCTGAAAGCGCTGGAAGGCAGTGCCGGCAGGCGGCAGGTAGTTCAGGCCGTGGCCGGTACCCACCCATAATCCACCGTCCGGATCGACCAGCAGACGGGTTACCCCGTTATCGCTCAGCGACCGCGGATCGTGCGGCGCATGGCGGTACTCAGCCTGCACGCCGTGCTCTGGGTGCCAGCGGATCAGTCCCTGCGGTCCACCCAGCCACAGGCTGCCCTCACCGGCGCTCGCCAGATCGGTCACTGGGCCCAGTGTGTGGATGGAAGTCAGGCGATCTTCGGCCGGCCAATAGCGATGCAAGCCGAGGCTGTTACCGATCCACAGACCGCCGTCGACAGCTTCGACAAACCCCGCGCTGCCGCGTGATGGCGGGGCATTGACGTCGTGTGACCCGTGCAAGGCAGCCAGCAAGCGCGGGCCGTAGTGGCTGACCCGGCCGCTGCTGGGCTCGATGCGATCCAGCCAGCCCTGGAAGCCCGCCACCCAGATATGCCCCGCCGCATCCTCGTGCAAGGCGGCGATATCGACTTCGGCCAGGGCACTGGCATCACGAGGATGGCTGGGGAAGCGGCGGAACTCATAGCCGTCGTAGACATTCAGTCCGCCCAGGGTGCCAAACCACATCAGACCGCGACGATCCTGCAACTGGGCAGTCACCGTGTTCTGCACCAGAGCGCCGCTGAGCGGCAGGCGATGAACCTGATCGGGCACCGGCTCCGGGGTGGCATCCGCATTCGGCGCCATCACTACGAAGCTCAGCAATGTCAGGGCCAGGGTCCAGCGCGCTGATTGGGTCATCGGCTCATATCGCTCACACCTTGTCGAAAGGGTAACAAGAAGCCCTGGCCCAGGCCGAGATCAGGGTCGCACAGATGTATTGCCGGTCTGCCCTGCTAGGATGGCGCAGCACACCCTGTTCCTGGTTCGAACCCATGCTGGCCGCCCTTAGCCAATTGATCGATCGATTGCCCGCCTTGGATGGTCAGCGCTACCTGGGGTTCAGCACAGCTGTGCTGCTGGCGGCAGTGTGGGTGCTGAGCTTTGACTTCGTGCCGATTCTCGACCACGTCAATCTGGCCTTTCACGAAGCCGGTCACCCGGCCTTTGGGTTGTTCGGCAATACCATGGGCTGGCTGGGAGGTACCTTAGGACAATTCGTTTTTCCGATTGCCACGACCTGGCATTTCGCGCGCCGTGAGCAGTGGTTTTCAGCGGCAGCCTGCGCCATCTGGTTCTTCGAGAATTTCCGCTATGTCGCCCTGTACCTGGGAGATGCACGCACCCAGGCCTTGCCCCTGGTCGGCGGCGGTGAACATGACTGGGCCTATCTGCTGGGTCATTGGGGTTTGCTCGAGTACGACACCCGCATTGCCGGTGCATTGACCTTCATCAGTTGGAGCGGCTGGCTGGCAGTGTGGGGCGTGGTGACCTGGTGGTGGTGGCGCAGTCGACAACGACGCACGACCGAACTTGAAGCGGAGCAGCGCGAGCGCATCATCGAGCAGGCTCGGCAGCGCGAGCGAGAGCGTCGGGCAAAGTCACGGCAGTGAAATGCAATGTTATGGCTGCCCTGGTGGCCTGTGGCCCGCCGAGTGTCCGGCGCCTCGCTGGGCTTGGCTCAGCAATCGCCTGTGTCAGCGATGTCAGGCGCCTGCAGGCGCTGCGAGCCTGAACATCGGATTGCGTTCTGCGCTTCCCGATCCGCCTCATTCACCAGGCTTGACCAGTAGCTGCTTGGCCAAAGCGGCATGCAGAAAACCGAGGCCGCGGGCCAGGTGCAAGGTGAGGAACAGCAGCGTCCAGCCCAGCACGAACAGCAGGGGAAGAGCCCACCAGACCTGGTCGGCATAGGTGACACCGACCGGGTGGCCGAACATCCATCCATCTCCCATGCTGAACTGAACACGCTGAGCGCCAAACAGGGCCACGATGGGCGAGGCAATAAAGCCGCTGGACAGCGACAACAGGGTGATGGTCAGTACCGAATACAGGATGCCAAGCGGCAGCATCAGAACGAAGTACAGCATCGAGGCCCAGCTGCGTGGGTCACTGAACATCTGACCGATGCGGGTCAGCAGCGGCTGCTGCTGGTCGCTGTACACCGGGCGCCGTGGCATGCGCTCGCCCAGCAAGGCTTCCACCAGGCGGCCTTCAACCAGGGACAATACCCGCACCGAACCGAAGAACAACACGACAAAGGGCAGTCCGATGATCAGGATCGACAGGCCCAGCGACAGCGAGATGCCGACGGTTACCCAGCTGAAATAGAACACACCGGTGGCCAAGGCCAACAACATGTACAGCAGAGCACCATAGGTGCGGGCCTCAACGATAACGCCGAATACCCGCGCCCAGCCCGAGCGCTGCGGCGGCGGCGCCGGCGCTCGCAGTGCCGTCTGAACCTTGAGTTCAGTATCGCGATAGATCTCCGCCACTTCGGCCGGGGCGCCATAGCTCGATGCCAGCGCCGCCAGTACCTCGGCTTCGCTGCGGCGGGCACCGCCCTTGGTGGTTTCCAGCGCCAGTTCCGCGCGAAGGTACTCTTCGGCGTCGTACAGCGCATCCTGAATCAGCGCCGGATCGGCGCCGGCCAGGGCCTGGCGCAGCTGCACCAGATACTCGGCTACCGAGCGCGGCAGCGAACTGCCGGTGGGATCAGGCGATGTCATGACAGATGTCCTCTCAGGATGGTGTCGAGCGAATCACGTGTGGCTGTCCAGGCCTGGCGCCAGGTCTCCAGCACCCGGCGTCCGTCGGCAGTAATCGAGTAGTAGCGCCGTGGAGGCCCGCTGACCGAGGGCTCGACCTCGCTGGCCAGGAGCCCGGCGGCCTCGAGGTTGCGCAGCACCGGGTACAGCGCACTCTGCTTGCCACTCAGCACGCCACTGCCGTGGCGTTCCAGGGTCTTGGCGATCTGGTAGCCGTACATCGGTTGCTTGGCCCAGTCCAGCACTGCCAGCAAGGCCAGCGACACCGTGCCGGCCGACAATTCCTTGTGGAACTTGCGCAGCAGCAGGTCGGCCAGGGTTTCGTTGTTGGGGGTCGCTGACATCGCGAGCTCCTACATAGTCTGAGCACAAGACTATGCAGAACTTCGGTATAGCGAGCCTGCCACAAGTCATGGGCGGGCAACGCGATGTCTCCGGACTCTTCGGCAAAGCGCGATTCGAAAGGCTGGTCAGCTCACACCCGCATTTCACATCCGAGCGACTTTGTTGCCACATTCGCGTTGTTAGCCTTCCTGCGTCTCATCTCGGTCATTTCTTGGGGGATAGCACGATGGGTAGGCTCTCGAATTCGGCAGTCTGGTTGACTCTACTGGCGTTCCTGGCGATCGGTCCGCTCTCTGCCCTGGCCGCAGAAGCGCCGGGCGCTCTGACCCTGGTTGTGAAAGATCAGAACAGCGAGCGGCCGCTCTCCGGCGTGCAGATCATGCTGACGGAACGGGAAACCAGTTCCACACGGACGGTCGAAACCGACGCGCAAGGGCGCGTTGTCGTTGAGCAACTCGACCCCGGCCTGTATTCCGCGAATGCGACCAAGGCCGGCTATTCTTCGGCCTATGCGCCAAGCGTACGTGTGGTGACCCGCAAGAACACGCGGGTCGAGTTCGAACTCAGCGCGAACGCACTTGACGCGGTGGTGGTGCGGGCGCGGGCGGCGGATGACCTTGCATCGGTTTCCAGCACATTTCTCGATAGAGAGGCGTTGCGCAGTGCCGTGGGAGGTGGCGCAGATCCGCTGCTGTCGCTGGACGGGCTACCTGGCCTGGCATCCAACAGCGAGTTTGCAAGCTTCAGCGTGCGAGGTCGTGGCCCACGAGATAACCTGGTATTCGTTGACGACTTTCCGTTCGACAAGGCGGTGCATTTTGATGCAACACTGGGCGAAGACGAGGACGTTGGCGGCGGTGGCCGCTTCTCGATCTTCGCGCCGAATGTGATCAGTGGTGCGGAGTTCTCACCGGGGGGATGGGGTCCGGCGTACGGCGGTCGATCTGCATCGCTGCTCAAGCTCCAGGTCGCTGATGGAAATCCCAGTCCTTCGGCCAGTCTGCGCTACGACCTGGCAGGCCTTGAAGTGGGCTACGACGGCCCGGCCGGCATCACTGATGGCTCTACCTTGCTGGTTTCCGCCCGGCGACTGGACTTCGGTGCACTATTCGAAGACATCGAAGAACTCGACATCGGCGAGCCTGTCTTGAGAGATGTGATCATCAAGTCTGTGATGCCGATCGGCACCAATAACACCCTGGAAGTGCTGCTCATTGATACGCACGAGGACTTTAGTCGCGATGTGACCCATGTCTTCGAGTCGCCCAACTTCGAGGATGCATCGCTTCTGGATACCGAGCAGGATAGCGATCTGTATGGCCTGACGCTGCGATCGTTGATCAGCGAAGAGGCTGTCTGGACCAACAAGGTCTACTACCGAGCAAGTGACAAGATCAGTGCCCAGGGTGAAGCTTTTCCCGATCTCGTTCCCCCGGGCACACCGGCCTCCGGTTTTCCGGTGCGGGAAGACATCATCACCGTCAGGGAAGATGAGACCGAGCTTGGCTGGCGCAGCGACTTCCGGACAGCGAATCGATGGGGCGTGTTCAATGCCGGCATTCATGTCACGCGAGTTGAGTTGGACTACAGCACCGTTCTGGATGGAGACTGGATTCGTTTCGTCTATGACAATGACGACTTCAGGCCCGACCCTGATCAGCGTTTCATTGTGCTGACTCCCGAGAACATCAACGCCTCGCTGCGACGGAAGGAAACCAGCTATGCAGGCTATATCGATCAGGTATTCGAACATGGAAAATGGGATTTCCGTACCGGCATGCGGCTTGATCGGGATGGCCTTACCGACGAGACCTTGACGTCGCCCAGGTTCAGCGTCAACTGGCGGCCGAGCAGGGCGATCAGGTACTTTGCAAGCGCAGGGCTTTTTCACCAGTCGCCGCGGTTTCTCAACCTTGCGGCCAACGAGCTGAACGACCTCGAAAACGAAGAGGTCACGCATGGCAGCTTTGGCTTTGAGTACTTCCCGAACGAGCGCTGGTCGATACTGACCGAAGCCTATTATCAGAACCTCGACAATCTGGTAGTCGACCTCGACCGAGCAAACGGAACGTTTGCAAACAACGGCGATGGTTCATCGCATGGCGTCGATGTAGTGGTCAATGGCATGGTTCGCGAAGGCATTTACGCCACCGCCACCTACTCCTACAACGATGCTGTGGTTGACCGGAAGGACGGTCGTGGCGACGTTGCCGCTGAGTTCAGTCGAGAGCACGTCGCTACCCTCGGCCTGACCTGGGAGATCAGCGATCGTTGGAAGGTGGCTGGGCGCTACAAGTATCTTTCCGGCAGACCAGACGATGTCTTCGTTGTGCACTCAGACGTGTTGGGGCCCGGACAGCCATTGCGCTTTTCGAGAGAGACCATTGAGCGGAATGTCGGTCGCAAGAGTGATTACGGGCTTCTTAACGTTCGGATTGACTATCGTCGCGCCTTTGGTCCTATTGACATGACGGCGTTTCTAGATGTGATCAATGTGACGGCAGCCTCGTCGACCGATGACACCGAGTTTGACTACCGCAGAGGCGTCGACGTGGAGGACGACAGCGAAGCCGAGCCGCTTATCGGTCTGCGATTCGACTACGCCTGGTGAGGAGGCGTCAGATGGTATCCGCGCTTGGATCAGCGCCAATCAGAGCGCTGGTGGTGGAGGACAACCGCGACATTTGCGCGAACATTGCCGCGTATCTCGAAAAGCACGGTTACATTCTCGACTTCGCTTACGATGGTCTGAGCGCAATGCGCCTGGCCGCAACGAATCCGTTTGACCTCATCGTTCTGGATCTGATGCTTCCTGGCTTGGATGGTCTGAGTTTCTGCCAAAAGCTGCGCGCCGGCGCCCATGCAGAAACGCCCGTGATTATGCTTACGGCGAGAGATACGCTCGACGACAGGCTTAGGGGGGTTCGCGGCGGGAGCCGATGATTACCTGGTCAAGCCGTTTGCATTGCAGGAGCTGCATGCGCGGCTGCAGGCCTTGTACAAGCGAACTCACCGAAAGGCCGACAGCCTGCTGACTGTGGGTGATCTGGTTCTGAATAGATCCACGCTGCAATTGCATCGCGCAGGGCGGCGCATCCACCTCCACCATGCCGGCATCAAGATCCTTCAAAGACTGATGGAAGAGTCGCCATCGGTGGTGACTCGCGACGATCTTGAAACACTGTTATGGGCTGACGAACGCCCTGATGGCGATGGGCTCCGCTCGCATATGTACAAACTTCGACAGGCCGTCGACAAGCCGTTCCACAAGCCGCTGATCCATACCGTGCATCGCATCGGGTACCGCATTGCGGAGGATGATCGGTAGTGTACCGGCACAGTTTGCGCAGGCGCGTCGCAATCGCGTTTGCGACTTGTGTCGCTTTGCTCAGCGTGGCCTGGGGCCTCGCCTTTTACGCTGCAATCAGGCTGAGCGAGGATCGCGTGCTCACCAATCAGTTGCGACGTGCGGCCCAGAGCTATCCCGATCTGACGCTGAACCTTCAGGGATACGATGCCGTTGGCAGCCTGCCGGAGTCACTCAGGGAATGGGCGCAATCAGATCCCGAAGCGGGGCTGTACGAATTTGAATCCGAACAGTTGCATGTCGCCGTCGTGACTGCCGACAACGCGCAAGGGCGAGCCTTCGTTGTGCTGGACGTTACCGGGATTGAGGCGGCTTCGTCAGAGGATTGGTGGTTGCTGCTCGTCATCACCAGCGTTGTCGGTGCGCTCGGCACGCTGGGTTTTGCTCTGGGACTTGTGGTAATGCGCAGAGCCGTCGCGCCCGTCGCGCAGCTGGCCAAAGTGGTCGCAGAGATCGATCTGCAACATCTATCGGATGGGGATCACAGACGCATCGACTCGGGCCGGTTCGGCGATGATGAGGTGGGCATGCTGGCGGCGACGATTGAGAAGACGCTCGAGCGAATCAGCGCCTTTGTCGCGCGGGAGCGGTACTTCACCGGATCGGCGAGTCATGAGTTGCGAACGCCGATCACGGTGATAACCGGCGCGCTTGAGTTGCTTGAACAAAGCGATCTTTCGCCGGCTGATGCGATGGCCGTCGAGCGGGCGAGGCGTGCGACGCTCGAAATGAAGGCCACGGTTGAAATGTTCTTGTGTCTGGCCAGAGAGATCGATGATGGCCTGTACGACGAGCAGTTCTTGGTGATGCCGATGGTGAGCCAAGCGGTAGATCAGCAGCGTTACCTGTTGAGCGGCAAGTGCGTCGACGTTGTTGTCAACGAACTGGCAACACCCAGGGTATGCGGCCATCCGCAGGCTTTCTTCATCGCCCTCAACAACCTGGTGCGAAACGCGTTCGAGCAGACGCTCGATGGGCAGGGGCCGATCAAGATTCTCATCAACGCGCATGAGCTTCTGGTCACCAATCAGGTGAGCGCTGACGACGACGGGCAGCCAGGGTCGATCGAACCGGCGTCGCCTCACGGCGGCTATGGTCTGGGTCTGGGCATCGTTCAGCGGCTGTGCGAGCGCAACGGTTGGCTGTTTACCCTGCACGCTGATGAGACGCGTGTGGTCGCGCGCCTGTCGTGGCAACCGATACAGACTGCGAAGCGAACAGCGAGTTGAGCGGCAGCGCGTGGCCATGAGCAGCCTCGAAGGCCACCTCGCCGCGCATAGAACGGCAGATTTCATCAGCGCAACGCTGATCGGGCCGCGGTCCACGGTAGCGAGGGCCGCTGCGCCTGCTGACGCGCCGTTGGCGGTGGCGCTATGCTGGAACTCAAGTCCCGCGTGGGGCGCAGAACCATGGGCAATGAACTATCTGGCCCACATCCTGCTGGCGAACCACAGCGAAGACGCCATGATTGGCGCCTTTCTCGGTGATTTCATGCGCCCGCGCGATGCCGATCACCTGAGCCTCGAACTGCAGCACGAGATGTGGCTGCATCGCTATATCGATTCCTACACTGATCGCCACCCCGAGGTGCGCGCGGCGCGTCACTGCTGCCGTGCGCCGCTGCGTCTGTTCGCTCGCATTGCACTCGACGTGTACTTTGACCATCTACTGGCACGTCGCTGGTCGCACTACTGCGATGAACCGCTGGATCAGTTTGCCGCGCGCTTCTATCGCGCCCTCGGCGCCTGTTCGGCGCAGCTGCCCTTGCACGTGCAGGTGGTGATCAGCCGCATGCGCCGTCATGACTGGCTGCATTCGTACCGGCACTTCGAAGCGGTGCAGCGGGCGGTGGCGGCTATCGCCCGACGCCTGTCGCGCAAGGGTGATCATCTGCTGGCGGCCCTGGTCGAGCTGCGTGAGTTCGAACAGCAGGTCAGCTGGCACTTCGAACGCTTCTTTCCCCAGCTACAAGCCTATGCGCTCGAGCGCCGTGCGATTCTTAACTACGAGGTTCGTCAGGCGACGAAGGGTTGAGAACGGGCGACTGATCGCGGGCGATGATGGCGCAGGCCACCATGTCGGCGCTGACATTGCCCACGGTGCGAAGCAGGTCGGGCAGCACTTCGACGGCGAGCAGCAGAAAAAGCAGTTCGTTCGGCACGCCCATCACCGCGGCAATTGGCACCGTGGTGGTGAGAAAGGAAGCCTGACCCGGAATGCCAGCGACGCCAATGCTGGTAAGCAGGGCGACGGCTACGCCGGCCAGCAGACTGGCAGCGCTGAACTCGACACCATAGAGGTGACCGACAAACAGCACCACGGCCAGATTCAGCGCTGGGCTGGTGAACTTGAACAGCGATACCGCCAGTGGCAGGGCGATATCCACTACCCGCGGCGGCAGACTGAGGCCCTCGATACAGGCCTGCAGCATGGCCGGCAGTGAGGCCAGCGAGCTCTGGGTGCTGAAAGCCACGGCCTGGGCCGGCGCCGCGGCGCGGCTGAACTGCAGTAGCCGAAGTCGCCCAAGACCCAGGGCCAGCGGATACAGCAACGCAATCAGCAGGGTCGCCAGCGCGCAGATCAGCAGCAAGTAGTGGGCAATGGCGCCGGCCGCCGCTACGCCGCCGCGCAAACCGACCGCCAGCGCCAGGCCGAACACTCCGATCGGGGCCAGCCGCAGCACCGCCCGCACCACACCGAGCAGAGCCTCGCCGGCGGCCTCAAAAAAGCTTGCGATCGCTGCGCGCTTGGCCGCCTCCAGGCGTGCTGCGGCCAGGGCAAACAGCAGCACGAAGACAATCAAGGGCAGCACCGCGCCCTCGGCGGCGGCCTGAAACGGATTGCTGGGCAGGCTGTTCAGAAGCCAGGCGCTGATCGGTGGCGCGGCGCCGAGTTCCGGAGACGCAGTGCTGACCCCTTGACGCAGGGCCTCGGCGGCGGCCGGATCGACCGGCCAGATGTGCAAGAGCAGGGGCACCGTGGTGGCCGAGATCAGTGTCGAGCCGAGCAGGAGTACAGCAAACACCGCCAGACTGCGCAGCGCCAGCTGGTGCCGGCCGGCCTGCTCGCCGGCACTGCAGACGCCGCTGATCAGCAGCGCAACGATCAGCGGCAATACGCTCATCTGCAGCAGCTTCAACCACAGCTCGCCGACCAACACCAGGACTTGCGCTGCCGTCAGCAGCGCGGGATCGGTGCCGCGCAGCAGCGCGCCGCCAAGCAGGCCAAGCAACAGGCTGATCAGAATCCGGCTGCTGTCACGCATCGCTAAGCGCCGCAGCCAAACAAAGAGGGCGCCCGCAGGCGCCCTTTTCGCTGTATCACCGGTTGATCACTCGCGCGACTGCAGCTTGGCCAGCAGGCGCAGCATTTCGATGTACAGCCAGACCAGGGTGACCAGCAAGGCGAAGCCGGCATACCACTCCATGAATTTCGGTGCGCCGCCATTGACTCCTTCTTCCACCAGGTCAAAGTCCAGGACCAGATTCAGCGCCGCGATGCCGACCACGATCAGCGAGAAGCCGATGCTCATCATGCTGCCATTGGTGGAGTCGAGCAGGGACGACGACCAGCCGAAGAAACTGGCCACGAAGTTGATCAGGTAGAAGGCAAAGATGCCGAGAGTGGCGGCCGCCACGCCCATTTTGAACTTCTCGGTGACCTTGATTACCCGGCTGCGATACAGCGCCAGCATGGCGGCAAACACGCCGAAGGTCAGCCCCACCGCCTGCATCACGATGCCCGGAAAACGCAGTTCGAACCAGGCAGAAATCCCGCCGATGAACAGGCCTTCGGCCAGCGCATACAGGGGCGCGGTGACCGGAGCCCAGGTCTTCTTGAACACGGTGATCAAGGCCAGCACCAGACCGGCGATGGCGCCGCCGATGGTCAGAGGCATCACCCGCGCCACCGTCTCCGGGCCGTCGACCATCGACCAAGTGAAGCCGGCCATCATCACGGTCAAGGCCAGCAGGATGGCGGTCTTGTTGACCGTGCCGTCCATCGTCATCACGCCTTGGCTGCGGTCGCTGAGCTGCCCGCTGCCAACGTCGAGGAAGGTATCGCCAAGTGCAGGATTGCCGCTGCGCATTCACTGTTCTCCAATCAATGGGCTCGAAACGGGCCAGGGGCCTGGCCGATCAAACGGCACGAGTGTAGCCAAGCCCGGTGCTCCCTGCACCCTTTCTTCACTGCCAAGCCAAGCACTTAGCCAAGTGCTGTTCGACCGCGGCCAGCACGCGTCCGTCCTGCGCTGCCTGAACGATCGCCGCTATGCGCGTCGCCGACCGTTGCCAGTCGGCCTGCCACTCGATCGCGCTGTGCAGCTGCGGCCGTGTCGCGTGGAGTCGCTGGGGGCCAAGCCACTGTCTTACCACGCGCTGGTGGTGGAGTTGCTGACCGCGGTTTTCGCCGGCCCGCACCGAGGAGGTCAGATCATCTTCGAGCACCGCGACCCACAGGAGCATGTCCAGGTCTGGCCAGTCGCGGGGGGCGATCGGCTGAGCCAGCACTTCGACCTGCAGCGACCCGGGCGTCGGTTGCAGCCGCAGCTCCAGATGCAGCTGCGCAGGTACCGCGGCTGCTTGCAGCGCTGACTGCAGCTCGGCGGACGAACGCCAGTTCACCTGTGTACGCGTGCCGATCATCAGCTGTGGCGTGTAGCTGACCCGGCCGCCGGCCTGTTGCACACGGTCGTGCTGACGGCGACTGAACCTGGGGGAGGCAAATCGATCATGCCAGCCGAGGTAGTCCCAATAGTCGACGTGGAAGGCCAGGGCGATCAGCGAATCGTCCTTCAGCTGCGATGCCAGCCAGCGTTCTGCCGCCGGACAGCTGTTGCAGCCCTCCGAGGTGTACAGCTCAATCACGGGTGTGACTTTGGCCGCACTGAAGGCTCGGCAGTCGTCGGCCTGCGCCGGATTGGGCCTTCCCGCACTGGCAATCACCGCAATGATCAGCCACCATGCTGTTCGGTCATTCGAGCTTCGGTGGATGCGCATGTTCAGTAGACCAGAACCCCGCCAGACTCATTTCGCCGTGCCGTATTGAAAGACACCGGTCCGAGTCAGTGAAGCATACCGTCGCCTGGGGCGTCGCGTGCAGCGTATTGCTGCTGGTCGGCGGCATGCCCTCGCATGCCTGTGAGCGGCAAACCACTACTCTGCAGGTGACTGAAAGCGGTGTGCTGAGGCTGCCGGCACTGCCAGATGCCGGTCGGATTGCCTTTCTCTGCGAGCGTGATGTTGATCTGCAGCCGATCACGGCGGCCGGGCGCAGTGATAGCTCGATGCTGTACAGCGCACGGGAGCCGGTATGGATTGCCGCCAGTGAGCAGCCGGAGTTCGTTCTGCAGGTGGAAGGCGCAGAACCGGGACAGAACATCGAGGTTGAGCTTGGTTGTGCCGGCCAGCCGGGCGGCGATGAATGGGCTCTGGGTCAGGCACTGCAGGCGTTGGCGGTGCAAAGTGCACAGTATCGAGAACAGGGCAGCACTGAGCTGGCGCGCGATTTCAGTTGGCGGCTCTGGATGCTGCGCGCACAGACCAGCGATCCTCGGATCGAGCAATGGATCGATCTGCAGTTACTCTCGGTCGCCCGCGGTGCGGGCTTCATGGCGCTGGCTGATCGGATCGCTCAGCGCTTACTGGCCGATCCGCGCTATACCTCCGGCGGCAAAGCCATCGCCTTGTTCAGTCAGGCGCAGAACCGCATGAGCCAGGGCGATGGCAGCGCCCAGTCCTTGATGCAGCAGGCCGCCGCCCAGCTCGATCAGCATGGCTACCGAATTGCCGCCAGTTGGGCGCTACATGATGTATGCATCCTGCGTCGTCTGAATGCCGACCCCGGATCGATCGATTGTCTGACCGAGGCGGCCGAGCGCTTTGCTGCTGCAAAGATGCCGATTGAACAGGGCAATGCCTTGCTCAATCGGTTCACCGCACTGAGCCGATTTGGTCGCTTTCAGGAGGCGCGAGAGACTTTGCAGCAGGCCGCGGCGCTGATCGAGCCCAGCGGTGATCGCGATCGGATTGCCCGCCTGTGGACACTGCGCTCGGCGGCCGCCAAGTGGCGTGGTGACTTCGAGGCTGCGCTGAGTCATCTGGCGCGTGCCGAGGCTTTGTTTCAGGCCATCGACGCCCGTGCCGAAGTCGGCCACGTGCAAAGCCTGGTCGGAAACGCCTACAGCCTGGCCGGTGATGATGCTCGAGCCCTGACCTGGTATGAGCGCGCCGAACGCAGCCTGACCTTGAGCTCGGCGCAGAGCCGCCTGCGCACCAATCTGCTGTCCCAGGCGCATGCGCTGTATCGCCTGGAGCGGCATGAGGAGGCGCTTGCCGTGATCGATCGTTTCGGCGACCAGCAATACGTCAGCGTCGACGATTTTGCTGGAAACTGGGCGCTCGATCGCAGCGAGATTCTGCATGCACTGGGCCGCACCGAACAGGCGGCGGAACAGCTTGCGTTGGCGGCGGCACAGGCCTTGACTCCGCCACAGCAGGGGAGGTTACTGCGGCTGTCGGTAAGACTCGGAGCGAAACAGGATGTTCAAGAGCGACTGCTGCAGGCACTGCGCGAGGATATGCGCCTGGGGCGCTGGGTCAGTGCCCTCGATGCCGCCGAGGCGCTGCTGTGCTGTGCAGGGGACTGGCTGCTTGCTCCGGCTGCGCAATTCTCGCAGGTGCTGAACACGTTGTTACGACAGGTCGAGGCGAGCATCGGGCAACTGCGCAGCCCCGGCCTGCGACATGCATTGATCCGCAGCGTGCAGGAAATCAACCTATGGCGCTATCGTCGCAGTCAGTCCGGGCCGGAGGCGGAGTTGGCCCTGGTAGAGCAACTGGAACGGCTGCGGCAACTATCGTTGCAGCCGCCCTCACAGCGCCAGGGTGACGCGCTTGATGCGCTGGAAGACGCCGTCGCCAGTGCCTGGTTGGGCGGCGCATTGAGCAACACCGATGATCGTCATCTGGCCTGGATAGCAAACGCTGAGCAGTTGCCCGAACCTGAGTTTGAGTCGCAGCCTTCGCGTCTGGTGGCCTTGTCGCCCGGCGACGTACTGGTTTACCCGGTATTGGGTCGACAACTCGGCGTACTGCTTTGGCGCACTGGTAATGCCGAATGGCAAAGTCGGCCGCTGTCGAATCCGGCCCAATTGCGTCGCGCGATTTCTGATCTGCTTGAGCTGCTCGCCGCCGGACACGCTGCAGTCGATGATATCGATCCGCTCAGTGCATGGTTGACCGATGCGCTGCACTGGCGAGATATCACCGCCAATGCCACACGTGTGATGATCCTGGCGGATGCACAGAGCGCGGCGATTCCATATGCCTTGTTCGAATCCGAATCCGCCCAGCGCTCGATCGTCTTATTGCAGTCACTGCACGCCATGGCGCCACTGCAGATCGACCAGTTGCGCCTGATTGCGGCCGCACAGACGGTCGCTGAGCAGGCGGTGCTGACCCAGGTCGACAGAGAACTCGATGAAGTCGCGCAGGCCTGGCCGCAGTTGCCCCAACTTCGTAGCGATCAGGTCAGCCTGACGAACATCACCCAGGCGCTGGCGGCTCCCAACACCTTGTTGCATGTCGCAGCGCATGGCAGCGGAGCACGACGAGTCGAGGAAGACTCCGGGCTGTGGCTGAGTGTAGGTAATCGGTCTGGTAGCAGCTTTCTTAGCAGCGTTAGAGTGCAGCACTTGTCACTGGCCAGCGAAGCGGTGATTCTCAGCGCCTGCGAGTCCGGCTACAGTCGCGCCAGCGGCAGCATGGGGATGGGTGGTCTTGCCGGAGCGGTCAGTAGTGCCGGTGCAAAGGTTGTGGTCGGCTCGCGCTGGGCGGTCAATGATCGGGCGTCCAGAGTATTTTCAACCGCTCTCCATCAGGCCTGGTCAGCGCATGCAGATCAACCGCAGCTGGCCCTTCTGAAAGCCCAGCAGGCGGTACGGGCGCAGCGTGCGTTTCGTCATCCCAGCCATTGGGCTGGCTGGTTCTGGTTGCAACGAGGACCCATTTCGCAGCCAGTTTCGCAACCCTGAGTGTTCACTCCTGCTCAACGGTTGGAAGACCGGCATGAACGGTTCGCCGCCGGGCCTGCGGCACAGACTTGGCCAGCAGTCCGTTGGCATGCTGTGCGCAATGAGTCGTCTTTCAATCTCCTTGTGTTTTGATCGAACATTGCGTTAAGAAGTCGAGCGGGCGCAGTTGCGACGGTTCGACTATCGCTGCCGGCGGGCGCCGCAGGTCGGTGGCTGGTTAGCCAGACCAGCTCTGCCCGCGGTCGTGCAGCTGAGAGAATTCGCCAGCCCGCGACACCTAGTTATCGAAGCCGCAGATGGTCTGCGGTGCCGGAGAGCGGGTCATGCGTGGCAATTTCCTGTCGTGGTTGCGAATGATGGTGGGCGTTCGTGGTCAGGCGTCCAGTGCGCTTTGTCGCCCAGCTACCTCAAATGCCTTGAGCAGTGCCGAGGAGCGTTCGCTGTTTTTCGACACGCAAGCGCTGGCCAAGGCCAAACAGCGTCTGGGCTGCGACGGACGACACTGGGGACGCTTGCTGGCCAGCTGTGTGCTGACATGTGGTCTGCTTACCTCTTCGCCGCTATCGGCCAGCGAACAGGCAAACAGTGCGGACAGCAGCTCCGAGGCGACTGAACAGGAAGAATCATCGGCAGTCGAGCTGTTGCTGGATCTCATTCTGGAGTTGCTCGGCAATGGCGAGGGTGGCGGCAGCGATCCGGGTGGTGGCAGTGGACTGTAATGACGCCGCTCCAACTACCCGCCCTTTCCCGCTGGGTTGCCGAGCGGGAAGGAGGGCTATGGTCGGCGCCGGCTGACCAAGATCGGGCCTACCAGGTATAGCGCACGGTATAGCGCAGCTTTGCCTCGCCATCGGCGGCAATCGTTAGCGGGAAGTCGGCGGTAAGCTGATCTTTCTTCTGATGCGGGTGGCTTTGTGTGGTGATGTGCCAGCCACTCCAGCGGTAGAGATATTCACGCACCACCAGCTTGACGCTCTCTTCCTTGCGATTGCGCACGCTGACTTCGAAGCTTTCTTCCATCCATTTGGCTTTGACGTCGACTCGGAAATCGGTCTGCCGGCGCTCGCCTACTACATCGAAAGCCTCACCAAGTTTGATGTTAAGGGTTTCGTTGCGTGGTGTGTGTTTGATCAGGTCTTCGCCGATGAATTCCAGGCTGCCATCGTTGGGGTTGAGTTGGTTGACCCGCACTCGGCCGGCGGGTAGCGGCATGCCCATGCCGTTTTCCTTGCGATTGTCGAACTCCAGATACACCCCGACCGTGCCATCCTGAGTGGCGGCATAGCCTTGGTTGGTGTTCGGACTGCCGTAGTAGGCACGCATCTGAGGCGCTGCAGTGAACACCAGCTGCTTTTCGCAGCTGACGCCATTGGCTGCCGGAAACAACTCCAGCTGTTTGGTTGAGTTGTCTGGCAGATCGGTGCGCCGACCCAGGGTGTAGAGGTGATACTCGAACAGACTTTGCTCGCTGAAGCCTTCATCGGCCATCGCCTCGGCGACCATGGTGCGCTTCATCATTGCGCCCATCGGTTGCGGCATCGCCGCCGGTGCCCGGTTGACCTCGCCGGCCACCAGCTTGAGCTGGGCGTTGGCGAAGCTGCCGCCGCTTTGGTTGACCAGGGTCACCCAGGCGCCGAGTTGCAGCCGGCAACCCTGAGATTCGTCCAGCACGCCATTGTAGTCGGCCCACCAAGTGATGCCCTTGGCCTGGTAGGACACCCGCACGTCCTGCGGACCGCCCTTGGCTGAGTCGATCAGCCAGACCAGCGTCGGCTTGGTGATCAGCCCGCCGGGCAGGGAGGGAAAGCGGATCCCGCTCCAGCTATTCAAGGTCACCAGCTCGCCGCCGCCAGTTTGCAAGGTCAGGCCGTTCTGCGCCGATAACAGCTTGCCGCTGATGGTCTCCAGTGCATCGCCGCGCACCTGCTCGACACTGATGGTTTGATCGAGAAAGCGCTCCAGCAGCTTTTGTCCGCTGACCAGATCGTACTGGTAGTTCTGCTCGATCACCCGGGTGCCACCAGGATCGCTTAATGAGGCGATGCCCACCGTGGTCGGGTCCATCCGCGCCGCCACATCGGAAAAGCGCAGCTCGCTGCGGCCGCGCGACAACGTCATCCGTCGCTTGTCGCGGACCAGGGCATAGCCCGGCAGGTTGCTGCCGTAGTTGGCCAGGTTCTCGCTGTCGATGGCGCCGGGCTGGGCCGAGGAGTACACAGTGAGGGAATAGTCGGGATCGGCAGCGTGGGTGCCGCTGGCGAATGAGGCGAGCAGTACGGCGAGCGTCAGGCGCATAGGTTTTCCTTCGTTGTCGGTCGGTCTGCCAAGCGGCAGCGTAAGCCTTAACAGGCTGCTGAAGAACCTCCATCCAGGAAGTTTTCAGCGCAACCCTTCGACGAGCTCAGGGACCGCCGTTCGGCAGGCTCACGGCAAGCCGGTCGCGGCAGAGCCGCGCCACACCTGCCGTGAGCCTGTCGAACGGTTTGCTGGGAATCAAACACTTACGTGTTTGGTACCCGCGCGCGCCGTCCGTGGTGCGCAAAATCAAGCTTGCTGAAATGAGTCTCAGCAGCCTGTTAACGCGGGAAGGAGCGAGTCGGGGTTATCGGACGTCGGAGCACCGCCACTTTCGGTTGAGTTTCGGTTGAGCGTCGAATCGGCGGCTTGAGAGTTTGGCTCGACCTTTACACCGAGCGCTGGGCTCGGAACCGGATGTTGAGGCGATCCAAGGCGGTGATCCGCACCAACTCCCGTGTCCAGCGCCGAGCAACGCAGCCAGGCTCGCGCAGCGAAGAACTAGACAAGAAAGTGAGGAGACCTCAGGTCAAGATCCACCCTACGGCTGATAGCGAAAGCTCAGCTCAAGGCCGGCCTGATCGCGGCGGCCTTGCTCGAACACGCGCACGCGGTATTCGCCGTTGGTCAGGGCATCGCGGGCGAAGGCGAGGCTGATCAGGCCGTCGCTGGCGGTCAGGGCCTCGAAGCTCAGCAGCAGATCCTGTGAGCGGCGGTCGCGCAGTTCGACATCGAAGCGGGGCGCGTCGGACGGTGCGCCGATCTCCAGCGCCACCAGTTCGGTGTCTGCGCGTGGGGCGATCAGGGGCAGGTCGGCGATGCCGCGACGCACATCCAGGCTCACCCATTCGACATTGGCGTGGCTTTCCGGGCCCTTCTGCAGCAAGGCGCTCAGGGGCAAAACGGCCAGTGCGCCGAGACCGGCCGCCAGGGCCAGCGGCAGTGCCTGCCGGATCAGCCGGTTGGGCTGCGACTTGACCTTGAGCAGGTCATTGCCGGCTGCACGCAGGCCATGTTCGATCTGCTGGTCGAGCTTGGCCGCCTCCAGCAATTCGGGCTCGAGGAACAAGCGGGTTTCGAAGGCCTCGGCTTCGGACTCGTTCATTTCGCCGCGACGCCAGGCGCGAATCGCGGCATTGTCCTGCGGGCTGAGCGGGGTGCGTGAGGCGAACATGGTCAGTCCTCCGGAGAATCCAGGCGCAACGCCTTCCACATGGCAAGGAATCGTTGTCTTGCTCGATGCAGCACACGACCAAGCTGCACGCTGTCCAGCGCATGCTGACCCTGCACGGTGCGACTGGGCTGTTCTTCGATGTAGTAGCTATACAGCACAGCGCGGTCGCGCGCATTGGGCAGCGAGGACAGCACGGCGCGGACGTTGTCGCGCAGTTGCTCGCGGCTCAAGGTGTCCCAGGCCGAGGCTTGCGGCTCGGCTACCCGATCAATTTGCTCACTGTCGGCATCGGTGCGTTGCCGCTCCTGCTTGCGCCAGGCGTTGAGCGCCAGCAGTTTGGCGGTTTCGATGGCGTAACTGATCAGCGCCTCGGGGTGCTCGATGCGGCCCTCGCGCGCCGCCGCCAGCACCGCCATCAGGGCGTCCTGATGCAGATCTTCCAGTCCTTCGCGGCCCTTGGCGCGCTGCCGCAGCACCACGGACAGCGGTTCCGACAGGGCCAGCACCAATTCCGACTCGGCGATGCGGTCGCCACTGCGTACCCGCTGCAACAGCATCGCGTAGTGCGCCCGTCGCCCGTCGGCGCTCTGCGCTTCGGGATTGCTGGCAACCAGGCGCAAGTTGGCCTGGCCACCAATGCCGGCAGTGGGTGATCGGAATCCCATTGGGTGGGGGTATCCAGCACTGGATGGAGCAAGCATAGAGCGCGACCAGGTGCAGAGAAAGCGAATTTCACCACCTTTCAGCGGTCAAATCAGGGTGAAAATGACCAAATTTGGCAGCTTCTGCGTAGTTTGATTCGAATTGCAGCCAAACGTGCTGTTGCGATTCTGCAGGCGTGGGTCGATCGGGTGGCAAATGATCGAAATCATTGCCAGATATTGATCAGCTCTTTCCGCGCAGCGACTCCTGCAGGCGTTTGATGCCCTCGATGAACATCACCTTGGGCTGGTAGCCAAAGTCGTGCCGGGCCGGGCCGATGTCATACCAGTGCGGCGTCACCAGCTGTTCGGCGATGAAGCGGGTCATCGGCGGCTCGCGGTCCGGCGGCAACCAGCGCCAGATCAGCTCGCAGGCCAGGCCCAGCCAGTAGGCGGGGCGGAACGGCACGGTCTTGGTAACCATCGGCCCGCCCGCCGCGCGTAGCAGGCTGTTGATGACGTCGGCAATGGGTTTCGGCTCGCCGTTGCTGATGAAATAGGCCTTGCCGGCACAGCGCGCGTCGATCTGGTCGTGCAGATGATCGAATGCGGCCAGATGGGCGGACACGGCATTGTCGATATAGGTGGTGTCGATGCGGTTGCCGCCGTCGCCGATGAAGCGCAGCTTGTCGGCCTTGGCGCGCTCGAGCAGACGCGGCAACAGGTGGTTGTCGCCGGGCCCCCAGATCAGCCGCGGGCGCAGCGCCACGGTGGCCAGTTCGGCGTCGTTGGCCTCCAGCACGGCGGCCTCGGCCACTGCCTTGGTAGCCGGGTACACCGCCCGATAGCGCCGCGCCAGTGGCGCCTGTTCTGCGCTCAGCCCCTCGACCGCCACGTGACCCTGATGCGCCACGCTGGGCGTTGAGGTGTAAACCAGGGTGCGCACCTTGTTCATCCGGCAGGCGGCGATCAGATTGCGCGTGCCGGCGACATTGGCATCGAAATAGTCCTGGAAGCGGCCCCAGGCACCCGCTTTGGCAGCGACATGAAACACTGCATCGTGCTCGCGCAGAGCTTCGCTAAGTGCGGCAAAATCGGCCAGGTCGGCCCGGTACTGCTTAACGCCAAGCTCAGTCAGCGCCGCATACTCCGAGCGGGCAATGCTGCTGACCTGATAGTTGCGCGCGCGCAATTCCCGGCACAGGGCTTGCCCGAGGAAGCCTCCGCCTCCGGTCACCATCACCCGCATTCCTGTCCCCTTGTTGCCTGCGTGTCACTTGCCCAATGCAGATGGGCGTGGCCCAGGGCATCGTACTCAACCCAGGCCGCTTGATCGAATTCTGCTGCCCATTGTCGAGCCAGGGCGAGGCTGGTGCCAAGCAGCAGACAGCCCGGTTCGCACCAGCTGCCGTCGTCGGCCATGGCTACGGCGGGCATCCAGGCCTGGTCCCGTTCGGCCAATGCGGCCAGCAGACGCGGCATGACCTGGCGATTGAATGTCGGGCTGGCCGGGCGCCCTTGCGGGTTGCAGGCGGTGATCAGCTGGGCCTGGCTGACCGCATGTCGGTGCAGCAGAGCGGCCACGGCGGGCGGGTTCGGGCCAAGCCGAGTGCACAGCCAGCCAGTCGCTTTGAGCTTCGCCTGATCAACGCTGAAGTGCTGGTGCGGAAACTGATCGCTGGGCTGCGGGCAGAGCCAATACTGCGCTGATTGAAACGCCTGGGCGAGTGCGGCCTGGTTCACGGGCCGAGCAGCGGACGCTGCGCCGCCCACACCGCCAGTGCCTCACGACCGATCTTGGCGTTGTGGCGGATGTCGACTGGAAAGCCGGGGTGGACCAGGAAGCCATCGATGCGTCGGGTATGGGCGTGGCGCTCGCCCAGGGCGCGCAGTTCCCGCGTCAAGGCCTTGAGATCAGGCTTGCCCGCTGTCGGCTCCAGCTCCACGCACAGCACCGCCCGCTGCTGGCCGCGCGGGCCGATGCCGACCAGGGCGCTGCGACGGACCTGTGGGTGCAGATTGAATACCGGTTCGACCTGTTCAGTGAACAGCGGCCCGTCGGCGCTGTCGACCCGCTGCGACTTGCGCCCACAGAACCACAGTCGGCCATGGTCGTCGAACCAGCCGAGATCACCCATCCGGTGCACGATGCGTTCGCTGCCATCGGCCAGCCGCTCGCGGATCTTGGCCAGGGCAGTGGCCTCTGGGCGGCGAAAATACTCGTCGGTAGCACTCGGGCCGGCCACCGTGATCTCACCCACCTCACCGCGTTTCACCGGCTGGCAATCCTGCCAGTCGGGGATCGGTTGATCACTGATGGCGATCAGCCGGACCTCGTTCGGTGGCACCGGTCGTCCGACACAGGTGCCGGCGCCGGCCTCGGTGGCAATCCGTGTCTGGCGCAATTCGCGGCCCTCGATGACCGCCACCGGCAGGCACTCGGTGGCGCCGTAAGGGGTCCAGATCTCACCGCCATCGGCCAGCATCGGCTGCATGCGGGCGACCACCTCGGGTGGCACCGGCGCGCCGGCCGATAGCACCCGCTTCAGCTGCGGCAGGCGCAGCTTGTGTTGCTGACCATAACGACTCAATACATCGAGCAGGGCCGGCGAGCCAAACATCTGGTCGATCTTGAATTGCCGCAAGGCACTGACCAGTCGCCGCGGATCGGCCTTCGCCGGCCGGGTCGGATCCATGTCAGGAATGATGCTGGTGTAGCCCAGGGCCGGATCAAACAGCGCGAACGGCGGAAAGGTCGGCAGGTTGACCCCACCGGACTCGATGCCGAAGGCGCGGCGCAGCAGTTCGATCTGGGCGATGAAATGCCGCTGTCGGTAGGTCACGCCTTTCGGTATGCCGGTGGAACCCGAGGTGAAGAGGATGGCGGCGACATCATCGCCCTGCGTGAGCGGCAGCTCGGTAGAGCTGCGCCGTCCGCGCGCCTCGATTTCGGCCAGCACGGTGCCGCCCAGCGTGAGTTTGGTGCCGACCGTGATCACCCGTTTGACCTGACCGCGCGCCCAGCCCAGCAACACCCTGGCCAGCTGCGCCAGAGGAATGCCGATAAAGCCCAGGGGCGCAGCTTCGGCCAGGCATTGCTTCAGGGCTTTCTTGCTGATGCCGGGGTCGATCAGCACGGGCACGATGCCGGCGCGAAACAGCGCAAACATGCACAGGAACAGCTCCGGTGATGGTCTTACCATCAGGGCGCAGCGCGTGCCGGGTGCGAGCCCGTAGTCGATCAGGCCGCGGGCGATGGCATCACTGCGTCGATCGAGTTCGGCATAGCTGAGTCCGCCCTCATAACGCACTGTTCCATCGGAATTGCGGCCGGTTGGGCAGCGGATCGCGATCGCCTCTGGGCGTTGCGCGGCGGCGCGGCGCAGGGCATCAGCAATATTGCACGGGTCGGGCATGCCATTCCATCGGAGACAGATAACGGCGCGGCGGCCGCGGGCGCGGCCAGCTGGCCGGGCACAGTGTAGGCCCTTGGCGCCATTTGTCAGCGTCTTGACGCAGGCAGCGCGCCGTGCTCGATGTTTTCCCGCGTGTCATGGGGCCGTCATCCGATCAGGGCATCGTACGCGGCCGGCCCCTGCGCGCGTTGGTCAGCAATGCGAAGAAAATGTAAAAACTGCCGTCGGAACTGGGCGGGTCGGCACGGTTTTTAGGCTATGACTGCGGCAAACTCGGGCTAACCCCCGAACTGCGCTCGGGCACCCAGCCGCGCGGGCCACAGCGGGTCAACGCTTGCCGTTGTCTGGTAACCAGTCGGAACCACGCGCTGGCTGGTTCGCCGTCGCCAAACCCCGGGACAAGCTTTCACCCTCTTGCAAGCGAGTTGTTATGCAGTCGACAGGTCAGTTCATCAAGCCGCCAGTAGCGCCGATCCAAAGGCGCTTTGTATCCGCGGCCGTTCCTTTCGGCGGCATGCTGCTGGCAGCCCTGCTGGCCGCCTGTGGCGGTGAGTCGACGGCGCCGCCGGCGCAGACCACGGCCACGCCGCCCAGCGCCCCTGAGGCGCCGGCGGTGGTCGCACCCAGTGTGCCGGCTGAGATGTCGGTAGAACAGTTGTTGCGGCAGGCGCAGCAGGCCTTGGCCGACGGCCGCCGCTTTCAGCCACCTGGCAACAACGCGGTGGAGTACTACCTGCGCATCATCGAGCTCAGCGAGCAGGCGCCGGTCCAGAGCGAGCCGGAAAGCAAGCGTCGTCTGTTCGACGCGCTGTCTGACCAGAGTCCGGCCGACACCGCGCGCGCGGCGATTCGCGATCTGGTGCCGCTGGGCCTGATGCGCGTCGAGGGCGCGTTGTCAGAATCCAATTGGGACGAGGCCGAGCAGGTGCTGCAGGCCTTGCGTGTCACCGGTCAGGCGGCCGAAACCGTGGCCCGTTTGCAGCAGCGTCTGGCCACCGCCCGCGAAGCCGAACGGCAGGCCCGCCTGGCCGCCGCACAACCGCGCCCGGTGGCAGCGCCGGTTCAGCCGACGATTACGCCGCCGCCGGCCAGCCGTGCCGAGCCGGCGCCGCCAGCCACCGCCAGCACGGCGGCACCCAGCAGCACGGTGCCGAGCGGTCCGTCTGCCGCGGCCGTGAATCCGCCGACCACCACGACGCCGCCGGTGACCAGCGCACCGCCGCCCAGCGTGGTCGAAGCCCCGCCGCAGGTGGCCAGGGTCGAGCCGCGCCTGCTCAGCAGCGTGGCGCCACGCTACCCGAATCAGGCGCTGCGCAAGCGCATCGAGGGTTTCGTCGAAGTCCGTTTCGTGGTGCAGACCGATGGTTCGGTGGATGATGTCGAAGTCGTGGCGGCGGAGCCTTCCGGCTGGTTTGAGCGCGAAGCCATCCAGGCCGCGCGTCGCTGGCGTTTTGAGCCATTGGCGGAACCGCAGCCGTTGCAGCGGGTGGTGACCTTCCGGCTCGACTGATCGGACGCGGAGTTGTCATAAAACTGTCATGCCAGCACGGTAGAGGGTAGGTGGTCCGGCTGGCTAAGCTGGTCGGCCGTCTCTTTGAGTTCTGCTATGAGCAAGCGCCAATCCAAGTCGTCAGTGGTTGAATCGGTGGCCACGCCAGCCGCTCAGCCGGATGCCGACACGTCGGTGAAGTCGAAAGTCAAGAAGAGCGGCAAGCAGGCCAAGGCGCAGCGCAAGCCCGCCGAGGCCGGCAAGGCCAGCCGTGCCAAAGCCGGCGCGGATCAGCCGAAGCACAAGGCCGGCAAGGGCAAGCAAGCGCCAAAGGCGGGCAAGCGAAAGCAGGCCAAGGGCCCGATCGTGCCACCGGCCAGTGAGCCCGGGGTGCGCGTGCTGCGTGAGGTGAAGGATCGCTTCCGCATGCCGGAGGACGACTACGCGCTGATTGCCGAGCTGAAGAAGCGCGCCAAGAAAGCCGGCCGCAAGACCGCCAAATCAGAGCTGCTGCGCGCCGGGCTGCGCCTGCTCAACGCGCTGGACCCGGTGGAACTGCTGGGCATGCTGGAGCAACTGCCGGCCCTGGACAAGGCGCGCAGCTAGCCCGGACATTTCATGAGGTCGCGCCGAAAGATCCGGCAATTCCAAGCGGGGTGAGAGTTTCGACCGATGGTGTTGAGATAGCAGAGTGTTCGCGATCTTTCGGCGCTGGCACGGCCCTCATTCGGCCGCTGCGCGGCTACGCAGGGCATTCGCCCTGAGGTCCTTTGCGCTAGTAAGCTGCTGAGACCTCCCTCCCCGGATCAAGTCCGGGCCAGGCTCTGGAGGTTTTCAGCGCAACCGTTCGACAGGCTCACGGCAAGCCGGCCGCGGCAAGGCCGCGCCGTCCTTGGCGCGCGATATCAGGCGCGGAACGATTTCCGGTCGCCGTTGGGCGGCCGTTCCGACCATTTCGCAGCCCGTGCTTGCTCGGTGACCGGGCCGGGCGGGTATGCTGACGGCCTGCCGCTCAGCCAGGGCAGGGCTTCACTGGCCGCGCTGAGAGGCAGTGGGACTCGGACCTGGCCGGTTCGAGCACCGCTGCAGAAAAGCGCGCATGATGAGCGCGTTTCACTCAACCGCAACGATCGAGCATGTAGTTCGGGCATGGACCGCGTCATTACCCATAGCTTGCTGCAACATCCGCTGCCTTATGCCCTGGTCCTGCTGGATCAGGCGGGTGACTGGTTGGATGGCAATGCGCCGGCCCAGCGGCTGCTCGAGAGCTCGATCTGGGCCGATCTGCGCGAGCCGATCGAGCAGGCCAAGCACCAGCTGCATGTCAATGCCGATCGCGCGGTGCGCTGGCAGCTGGACAGCGAGGGGGCCAGCTTCGATTGCCTGATGACGGCGCTGACCGATGACTTGGGTTCGGTGTGCGGCTTCAGTCTGTCGTTGGACAGCCGGGTCGAAGATCCGCGCGACCTCGATCGTCGTCGGGCGATCGACGAGGTGGCGGCGGAAGAACTCTGGGACTGGAAGCTCGATGAGCGCATGGTGCGCTTTCCTTCGCCCTGGCACGCCGCCTTCGGGGTGGGCCCGGAGTCGCAGGAAATCAGCATCGGCGACTATTTCTCGCGCATCCACGACGATGACCGGCAGGCAGTGCAGCATGCCGTAGCCCAGTACCTGCGCGGGCGCTGCAAGGAATTGCGCGCCGAGTACCGGTTGCGCCATGCCGACGGCCGCTGGCGCTGGGTGCTGGCGCGCGGCCACGCCCAGACCTGGACGCCGGAGGGCCGGGTGCGGCGCATCCTTGGCACCCATATCGACATCAGCGGCTACAAGGAACTCGAAGCCCAGCTGCGTGATCGCGAGGTCCTGCTCGGTGAGGCCGAGCGCCTCGGTGATACCGGGGCCTGGGCCTGGGATCCGAACAGCCAGTCGCTGTGGTGTTCGGAAGGCCTGTACCGCATCACCGGCCTGCAGCACGGTCATCGGCTGCGAGATCCCGAGCTGCTGTTCCAGCTGTTAAGCGGCGACTCGCGCGAGGCCTTCCGTAAGGCCTTCATTTCGCTGCGCGTGGGCGGCAAGCCGTTCAATATCGAAGTCGACATGCCGGGCGCCGATGGCGCACCGCGCCGTCTGGTGGCGCGCGGCGAAGTGATCCGCGACGGCAATGGCCATATCGAGCGCTTGATCGGGGTGATGCATGACATCACCTCACGCCTGGCGCGCGAGGAGTCGGAGCGGATTCGCAATGAGATGCTCGATCGAGTCGCCCAGGTTGGGCACATCGGCGGCTGGGAATACAACATCTGGACCAATGAGCTGCGTTGGACCGAAGAGAACTACCGCATTCACGGTATTCCGGTTGGCAAGCCGGTCGGGATCGACTCGACCAAGCATATGTACCTCGGCCACTCACGCGAGATCTTCGAAGCGGCGGTGGCGCGCATGCTCAATGGCGAACGCGAGCTCGATACCATTGAAGTGCAGTTCGTCACTCCGGACGAAGAGCGAATCTGGTTGCGCATAACAGGACGTTTGGAAAGGCGTGATGGTAAGCCATTCCGCATCACCGGCTTGACTCGCGATATCACCGCCGAGCGCGAGGCCGGTGAGCGGATCGAGCAGCTGGCGCACTACGATACGCTGACCGGATTGCCGAACCGCTTCCAGTTCCGCGAACTGGCCGCCACCGCCGTGGCAGCAGCCAGACGCAGTGGCAGTGCGCTGGCGCTGATGTTCCTCGATCTCGATCGCTTCAAGCACGTCAATGACACCCTCGGTCATGAAGCCGGTGACCAACTATTGCTTGATGTGGCCGGACGGATTCGTGCCGCGGTGCGTTCTGGCGACGTGGTGGCACGGCAGAGCGGCGATGAATTCCTGGTACTGCTGCGCGAGCTGAAGCGGGTGGAAGATGCCGGCCGGGTGGCGCAAAAGATCATCGATGCGGTGAATCAACCGGTGTTGTTGGGCGACACCGGGGTCAGCGTCGGCGCCAGCATTGGTATCGCGGTGTTGAACGACAACACGCCGACCCTGGAGCAACTGATGCGCGCGGCCGATACCGCGATGTACGCGGCCAAGGAGGGCGGGCGCAACAGCTACGCCTTTTACAGCGACGCCTTCTTCGAGCAGATTCAGCGCAAGGCGACCCTGGAGCAGGAACTGCGTCAGGCCCTGACCCGCAACGAGTTCTATCTTGCCTATCAGCCGACCATTGATCTCGCCGATGGGCGGGTGCGAGGCATCGAAACTCTGCTGCGCTGGATCGGCCCCAGCGGCGATCCGCGGTCGCCGGCAGAGTTCATCCCGATCGCCGAAGACTGCGGCGAGATCATTCCGATCGGTCGCTGGGTGCTGGAGCAGGCCTGTCGACAGGCGAGGAAGTGGGATCAGGAAGGCATCCCCTTCGAGCGCATCGCAGTGA
The DNA here is from genome assembly GCF_014841215.1 of Pseudomarimonas arenosa. Taxonomy (GTDB): domain Bacteria; phylum Pseudomonadota; class Gammaproteobacteria; order Xanthomonadales; family Xanthomonadaceae; genus Pseudomarimonas; species Pseudomarimonas arenosa. The sequence goes on along the minus strand of NZ_JACYTR010000013.1, from coordinate 67,568 downwards.
ACGTGTCGGCCATCCAGCTGCGTGATTCAGAGTTCGGCGCCATGGTGATCGACACCTGCCAGAAAGTCGGCTGGGCGCCGGAGCGGCTTGAGCTGGAACTCACCGAATCGGCCCTTATGCGCGATAGCGAGGTGTTAAGACGCACCTTCGCCTTGCTGGAAACCCACGGGGTCAGTCTGTCGGTGGACGACTTCGGCACTGGCTTTTCCAACCTGCATTACCTGCACCGCTTTCCGGTACGGCACCTGAAAATCGACCGCAGCTTCGTGTTTCATCTGTTCGAAGATCCGGCCATCGAGCGGATCAGCGAGGCCATTGTCGGTCTGGCCCACGCCCTGCGTCTGCGGGTGGTGGCCGAGGGGGTTGAAACCGACGCCGCACGCAAGCGCTTGCGCGAAATTGGCTGCGATGAGGCGCAGGGCTACCTGTTCTCGCGCCCGCTCGGTGCCCGCGAGTTCGAGGCCTGGGTGAGAACCCGCAAAGCCGGCTGATCGCGGCAGGGCCACTCGCCCGCTGCAGCCGGGTTTGGCATCATTGCCGCCCTTCGTCGCCGGAAACCCTGCCATGACCGCCCCCGAGAGCATGCCGAAAGGCTTTGACTGGCTGCGCCTGGCGCTGGCCGTAGCCTTCGTGGTTGGTGCCAGCCTGCTGGTCTGGCTGCAGTTCGGCAAGGTCAGCCTGACCCTGGTGGTGGCGGCGGCATTCGGCGCCTATATGGCGATGAACATCGGTGCCAACGATGTCGCCAACAACGTTGGCCCGGCGGTCGGCGCACGGGCGATCAGCATGGGGCTGGCGATCGGTATCGCCGCGGTATTCGAAGCCCTGGGCGCGATCATCGCCGGTGGCGAGGTGGTCGGCACGATCAAGAGCGACATCATCGATCCGAGCCGAGTGGGTGATTCCGACGTATTCGTCTGGCTGATGATGGCGGCCCTGCTGGCCGGTGCCTTGTGGCTGAACCTGGCCACGGCCATTGGAGCGCCGGTGTCGACCACCCATTCGATCGTCGGCGGCGTACTCGGTGCCGGCATCGCCGCGGCCGGCTGGGATATTGCCAACTGGGCGACCATGGGACAGATCGCCGCCAGCTGGGTGGTCTCGCCGGTGCTGGGCGGCTTGATTGCTGCCGGCCTGCTTTACGTGATCAAACGCCGGATCACCTATCAAGCTGACCTGGTGGCCGCCTCCAGAAGAATGGTGCCACTGCTGCTGGCCCTGATGGCCTGGGCCTTTGCCAGCTATCTGTTGCTCAAGGGCCTGTCGAAGCTGGTGAAGGTGAGCTTCCCGATGGCCTTGGCGATCGGTGCCGCGGTGGCCCTGCTGACCTGGTTTGGTGTCCGCCACTGGATCGACCGCCGGTCGGAGCAGCTCAATAGTGATCGCGAGTCGGTCAATCGGCTGTTCACCGTGCCGCTGATGGCGGCAGCGGCCCTGCTCAGCTTCGCCCATGGTTCCAACGACGTGGCCAACGCGATCGGTCCGCTGGCCGCGGTCTACGACTCGCTGATTCACCACGGCATCAGCACCAAGGCATCAGTGCCGCTGTGGATCATGCTGCTGGGCGCGCTGGGCCTGTCGGTCGGTCTGGCCCTGTACGGTCCTCGGCTGATTCGCACCGTTGGCAGTGAAATCACCGAGATCGATCCGATGCGCGCCTATTGCATCGCCATGTCGGCCACCCTCACGGTGATCATCGCCTCGCAGTTGGGCTTGCCGATCAGCACCACCCACGTCGCTATCGGCGGTGTCTTCGGCGTTGGCTTTCTGCGCGAGTACCTGAAGGCCAACTACCAGCGCGTGATTCACGATATCGAGGCGCATCATCAGGCGCAGGAGACCGAAAAGCACGAGGTGGAGGCCTTTTTTGCCCGCTTCGAAGCCGCCTCACGGGCCGAGAAGAGCGAAATGATCCGCGCCCTGAAGGCGCAGACCAAGGCTGGCCTGACGCCGATCTCCAAGGCCGAGCGCAAGAGCCTGCGCAAGGTGCATCGTCAAGCCCTGGTCAAGCGTTCGATCATGCTCAAGGTGGTGGCCGCCTGGATTATCACCGTGCCGGCTTCGGCGCTGATGGCGGCGGCCCTCTACTACATGATTCGCGGCGCCTTGATCGCCTGATCAGGTCGGTCAGCGCGGCCTGAACATGGCGGCATCGACGATCGACCACAGATGGATGATCCAGCCAAGCAGGATCAGCCATAGCAGGGCAGCCAGTACGAACTGAAACGCGGCCAGAATCCAGCGCCCTTGCAATAGCTGGCCAAGGCCGGGGATAAAGAAACTGCACAGGGCGGCCAATACATTGCCAGCGCTGCCTTGTCCGGTGGATGACATCTTGCAAGCCTCCTTGTGGAAACGAGAGGGCGGCCTGAACGGGCCCGTGGTGCTGAGCATGACGAACGGTACAGGCGGACGTGACGCCGTTCGCCCTAGAAGGAGCCTGGTTCTCAACCAGGCTCAACTTCCGTGCGCAATCTTGCCATCATTTCCTTGTCGATCAGTCTCTTAGTCAGCGGTTGTGTCAGCATCCGGGCCGAGCGTGGAAGCGCCGAAGCGACGGCAACAGCGAGCCCTGCGCCGAGCCGAGAGCATTTCGCGCCGCCCGGATGGGCCGGCAGTTATCACCAGTTTGGTTACACCCCGGTGGTTCGGGTCGGTGACCAGGTGATCGTCTCGGGTATCCCGGCCGCGGTCGGCAACAGCTACGAAGAGCGGGTCGAGTGGATGTATCAGCAGCTGAAGGCGCATCTGCAGGCAGCCGGGGCGGAACTGGCTGATGTGGTCGAGCTGAGCAGCTTTCACACCGAACCGACCGATACCGCGAGCTTTCAGGCCGAGTTCCGGCGTTACCTGCCGATCCATCGCAAGTATTTCCCAGACCACTATCCGGCCTGGAGCGCGGTCGGCACCACCGCCTTGCTGGCCGAAGGCGCACCGGTGGAACTGCGTGCGGTGGCGATCATCGGTTCCGGCCGGCAGCCACGATCGCATGTAGCGCCGCCCGTCCCGCCAGCCGACCCGGGCGAATGAGCGCAGGCAGCGCGCTTGCCGACCATCCAACCTGCTAGGCTTGGCGGCGATGAGCGCCGCCCCACCACCACGTCCGCCGAATCGACCCAAGCCCGCAGCGCCGCCGAGTGCGGCAGCACCGACTGTCGGCGCCGGCCAGGCTGTGCCCCGTCCTGCGCTGGCCAAGCCCTCCGCAGGCCAGCCCGTAGTTGGCAATCCCGCAGCAGTAGCGGCCAAGCCAGCCGCCACCAAGCCAGCCGCCACCAAGCCAGCCGCCACCAAGCCAGCCGCCACCAAGCCAGCCGCCACCAAGCCTGCAGCTTCTGCAGTTGGCGGTAAGCCGAAGGCCGCGCGGGCAGCGGTTACTCCGACCAATGGAGCCAGAGCCAATCCCGGCAAGCCGGCGCAGAATCGTCCACTGGCGAAGGCTGTCAATCCGAATGTCGCTCCTTCCAATACCCAGGTAGCGGGCAGTGCCGCCGCCCGTCCGGGGCAGCCGAAGAGGCCGCTGGCAAGCCCGCCAGAGCGCAGCCCGCCAGCCGCTCGAGCCGCGGTAGCGTCAGCGCCGCCCAGCGACTGGCGCAAGCGTCTTGACCGCTATTGGCGCCTGATCCGGGCCGACCGGCCGATTGGCTGGTTGCTGCTGTTGTGGCCGACCTGGTGGGGTCTGTGGTTGGCCGCCGAGGGCATACCGCCCTGGAATCTGCTGTTGATCTTCAGCGCCGGGGTATGGCTGATGCGCTCGGCTGGCTGCGTGATCAATGACTATGCCGACCGCTGGCTCGACCCGCACGTCGAGCGTACCAAGGGCCGGCCGCTGGCCACCGGCGAGGTCGGCCCGCGCGAGGCCCTGGCGCTGTTTGCGGTGCTGGCTCTGGCCGCCTTTGGCCTGGTGCTGCTGACCAATACCCTGACCATCCAGCTGAGCGTGGTCGGGGTGATCCTGGCGGCCAGCTATCCCTACTTGAAGCGCCACACCTGGTTTCCCCAGGTCTACCTCGGCCTGGCCTTTGGCTGGTCGATTCCGATGGCTTTTGCCGCGGTACAGAACGAGGTGCCGCCGCTGGCCTGGCTGCTGTTTGCTGCCAATGTGCTGTGGTCGACCGGCTACGACACCTGGTATGCCATGGTCGACCGCGACGACGATATCCGCATGAGTGCCAAATCCACCGCGATTCTGTTTGGCGACATGGATCTCGCAGCTCAGGCGGCAATCTATCTGGCCTTCTTTGCCGGGTTGCTGATGATCGGCGATCGGGTCGGCTTGCCTTGGCCTTATCACGTCGCGGTCGGCGCCGCTGCTGTGCAGGTGGGCTGGCAATTCTGGGTCGCCCGTCGGCGTCAGCGCGAGGCCTGTTTTCGTGCCTTTTTATCCAACAACTGGACCGGCCTGCTGATCTTTGCCGGGATCGCCGCCGCCCTGTGGTTGAAGGCTGCCGGCACCAATGTCTGATTCGGCGCTTGGCGTTTGAACATCCTGTTCAACTTCAAGGCCCCATGGGCTGCGTTTCGCTACTCGTAGCCGGCCACCGAATCGCGGCAGCCAAACGGCAGGTGTTCTGCAGTGATGTCCGGGCTGCCGCAGCGCCAGCGTCGCACCTCGGCCCGATCGCCGCGCTTGAGCTCCGGGTAGAGCAGCAGTGATCGACCATGCAGCTCACTGAACTCACTGTTCAAGCGCAGGATGAAACTGCCGTTCTGCGCGTTGAATTTCACCGTACTGAAAGCGGTCTGCTCAGCCAGGCCGAGTTCGCTCAGGTTGTCGGTGAATCGACCGGTCTTGTAGAACTGGTTTTCGCTGGCCCGGCTGATGCCGCGAGCTTGCTCTACCAATGGTGCCAGTGCCTTTCGGGTCGGGTTCGGTTCGACCAGGATGACTGCCAGCCAGGCGCTGCCGACCAGAAACAGCAGCAGCGCTGCGCCGATCGCAAACACGGCGCGCAGTGCCTGCCCCAGTAGGGTAGGGGCAAAGCTGGCTGGCAGCACCCGCGCCAGCTGCGCGGCGCTGGCGCCGCTGGCCACCACGCGCGTACCGCACAGCCAGTCGTGCACATTGAGGCCGCGCAACAGCAGACGCTCGGCCAGCAGCCATATTCCCGGCAACAGCCCATGAACGAGCAGTTTCACTGCGTGGCGGGACAGGGAGCGCAGCAGGTTCGGTCGGCGGCCGCGGGCGTCAACCACACGCAGCTGCATCATCCGCTTGCCGATCGAGCCGCTGCTGAGGCTGTCCATCAGCGCCGGCAGCATGAGCAGAAGCAAGGACGGCAACAGTAGCAATGCCAGAGTTGCATCCGCACCAAGCGCCTGGCGCAGAGACTGGGTGTTCAGTATCGTCAGCCACAGCAGCGGCAGCGCGAGCAGGGCCACGACCACCGCGTCGATCAGAAAGGCGGGAATCCGCGGCAGGGCATGCACCACAACATCCTGATCGGCCAGCTCGTGAGTCACTCTCTGGGCCCGTATGCGGCCTTGCACAGGCGCTGCCTTGCCGCTCGCCCGGCTTTGGTGCGGCGTCCTGGTGGTTGGTTTTGCCTCAGGTGCCCGCCCGGATCTTCCTAACACCGAAATCCGACCGTTGGGCGTTGCAGCGCTGGGCGCGGCGCGAGCGCCCAGCTCAATTCGACAGTTGAAGCAGCTGACAGCATCGTCTCGATTCGGCCAGTCGCAAGCAGGACATTTCATGGCGGTACGGGTGAGGTGAGTGATGTCGATCGCGGAGGCTCAAATTCAGCCGAACGGCCACCAACGGCGGCGTTTGCTCAAGGATTTGTGCTGGCCGTGGCAGAAATCGGCCAGACGCTGATCACCCTCAGCCTTGGCCAGCAGTTCGGCTTGTCGATACAGGTCGGCCGCCCGCGTGCGCTGGTTGGCGTCGCGGTAGCAGTCGGCGCAACGGGAGGTGGTGTGGGCGACCTTGGGTGTGACGCGCAGCTGTGCTTCGAACAGTTTGGCGGCCAGTTCGAAGCGTCGCTGGGCGGCCATCAGCTCGGCGCAGCGCCGGTACAGAAAGCGCATCGGACCACGGTAGCCAGCGAGCAGCGCATCGGCCTCGCGATCTTGCTGCAGCAGGTACAGGGCAGCGGCCTTCTCGCCGATGGCGCGACCGGTTTCCGGGCGCATCGTCAGCGCCTGATCGGCTAGCGCCAGGGCCTCTCGAGGATTGCCGAGATCGTTCTGCGCCATCGCCATCAGTTCGACGTAGCCGTAGTAGTCGCTGCTTGACCTGGCCTTGGCAAACGCCGCCAGTGCCGCAGCGTGGTCACCCAAGCCTTGCTCGGCGAGGCCGAGATACATCAAGGTATCGCCGTCGACGCTGAGCTCCAACCGGGCCAGGCTGCGCTGGCGCAGGGCTTCGAACTGATCGTAGTTCCAGAGATGCTTCAGATAGCGCGGATAGAACTCGCAGTCCGGCGAGGCAATCTCGTCGTAGTGACGCCAGTGTTGCCGCGCATCGCTGTAGCGACCCAGCTCGGCCAGGGTTTCGGCCACTGAGGCGACGATCCAGCTCCAGTCCGGTTCGTGCTGCAGCAGCTCAAGCCAGGTATCCAGGGCGGCCTGCAGGTCGCCACTGGCTTTCAGTGCCAGGGCCAGATTGTGCAGCACCGAATTGCTCGGTCCGAGCTGCTCTCGCGCCCGCTGCAATCGTTCTACCGCCGCGCCGTCAGCGCCGAGCAGGTACAGCTGAGTGCCGCAGTTGTACTGGCTCAGGCCGTCGCTGCTCGCCAGATCGGCGGCGCGCTGCAGGGCCTCGATGCGCTCCGCCGGATCTCCCTGGGCGTCGAGGCCGAGGCGATAGAACGGTCGGGCGCGCTGCGGGAAGTCCTGGCACATCTGCCGCCACAACAGGCGCGCTGCCTGCGGATCGACATCACGTTCGAGTTCGGCCAACTGCATCGACAGGGCGTAGTCGGCGGGGTGCTGGCGTAGTCCCTCGGCGCATAGTCGTCGGGCCGCCGTCAGATCGCCCGCGCTGGCCAGCCCAGCCGCCTTGACGCTCAGTGCCAGCGGCAGCTCCGCCTTCAGCGTCTGGGCGGACTGCGCCGCCCGCTGCAGATGCGCATCGAGCGGCAGACGCGAGCGCTCTATGCGGTAGTGCGCCTCGATGCCGTCGAGCTGCAGATCGAAGTAGGCCAACAGGGCGATGACTTCCGTTCGTTCGGCCGCGCTGTCGACCAGTTCCATGGCCGGCTCGGCGGCCTCGGCGTAGGCGAAGCATTCAATCCGATCGAGTGTGGTGGCGATGCGTGATTCGAGATCGGCGAGGTCGGCGGAACAGGCCATGAATTCCCCTGGGCTTAGGTTGAAGAGGGTGTTTGAAGTAACGCAAATGTGCCTTCTGCCTGCTCACCAGGCAGCGATGTCGGTCAATCGGGCTCCACCGTGCTGAGCAGATAGGCGCGGGCTGCCTCGAAGTCGCGCTGCGCGGTGGCCCGCGACACATCGGTCAGCTCGCCGATGTCCTCGAAGTTGAGTCCCGCGAAGGCACGCAACAGAAATACATCGGCCAGGCGCGGATCGACCTCGCGTAAGCGATCGAGCGACTGCGACACCCGGTTGAAACCGAAGGCCGGGTCGTCCTGCGGCAGTTCGATATCGGACAGCTCGACCCGCTGCAGATTGCCGCCGCGCTTTTCCGCCTGTCGCTCGCGCAGGGCATCGATCAGGATCTGCCGCATCGCCAAGGCGGCGGTGCGAAACAGATGGGTGCGGTCGTGGATCTGGGTGCGTGACTCGATCAGCTTCAGAAACGACTCGTGCACCAGGGCAGTGGTGTCCAGGGTGTGGCTGGGATGCGAGCGGCGCAGGGCCCGTGCCCGCCGCTTCAGCTCGCCATAGATCTGTTCGAACAGTGCCAGGTCCTGTGGCGTGGTCATGCGTCTGGCCTCGGTCGCCGTGCCGCCAGCTGCTTGACGATCCGTTGCCAGCGCCGACGCCAGTCCGGCGCCAGGTGCTCTGTCTCGAGCCGCTCGTGCATCCAAAGCAACGCCTTGTTATGGTCAGCAGACTGAAGCAGTGCCTCGATCAGCTCGATACGCAGGCGCAGGGCCTGAGGGTGGTGTTCGGGCAGATGCAGCAACAACTGCTGCAGGGCGTCCTCGAACAGCGCCGTCGCCGCGCTGGCCTCGCCCACGACCAGCAGCGACCGTGCGCGTGCTGCCTTGGCCAGCTGTCGTTCGCGCGAAGTGCTGGCCGTGCCCTCGATCACATTGCGCAGGGCGTCGGCGCGATCCAGATTGGCCAGCGCCAGTTGATGCCGGCCCAGGGCCGCTTCGGCGCTGGCGATGGCAGTCAATGCATCAAGCGCATTGCGGGTCTGCCATCGACCTTCGGCTTGCAGGCGATCCAGCAAGGCTTGGCAGGTGCCAAGCGCCGCTGCCGGTGCGGCCTGGGCCTGCGCTTCGCAGTGCAGGCTGCGCAGCCAGTCGAGCATATTGTTCAGGCTTGGGGTATCGATCGCTGCGGCTTCGGCATCGGCCAGCAACTGCTTGGCTGCAGCTGCTGCAGCGGCGTATTGGCCGTCGAGCAGCAATCCGCGCACCAGCCAGGGGCGCATGTTCAGGCGCAGGCCAATGCGCAGATGACGGCCGTCGTTCTGGCCCTGTCGAGCCAGTGCGATCAACTGCGGCGCATCGCCGCGCAACTCCGCCAGCCGCAGTCGCACGCGCAAATGAGTGGTGCCGTACTCCGGGTTGTCAGTCAGGCCCAGCTGTTGATAGATCCGCTCGGCGGCATCGACATGCTGCTCGATCTCCGCGATCGCGGCGTAGCCCCGACTGAACGGCAGCACGCCGGCCACCATGTCATGCGCAATCGCGCTGTGCAAAGACAGCGCGCCGCCAGCCTGTGGACCCAAAACCAGCAGTTCCCGCGCGGCACGCTCAGCGGCGGCGAACGCGCGCATCTCCAGCGCCCGCGGATACAGGTCGTAGAGCAATTCATAGCGATGCTCGGCCGGCAGTTGCTGATCGGCAATGGCAGTGTCGATGGCGTGGCTGAAGAACTCACCCAGGGTCATGCTGGCCAGATTGGGCGCGTTGTAATTGCCAACGAACATTTCCGATAGCAGGGCACTGCTGCGCTCGGCGATCTCGGCCTGCTGACTGGCGCGTTGGGCGAACAGCAGGGCCAGGGTGCCGCCGCCGACCAGCCCCAGAATGGCCAGTGCGGCGAAGCCCAAGGCCCAGTGATGTCTGCGGGCAAAGCGCCGCAGCAGGTACCAGCGCTCATGCCGGCGCAGGGCGATGGCGCGACCGGCCAGCCAGTCAGCCAGGTCGGCGCGCAGTGCGTCGGCGCTGGCATAGCGATCATCGGGCTGGCGCCGCAGGGCACGGCGCAGGATGGCGTCGAGATCGCCCTGCAGGGCGCGCCGCAGCGCCTTGGCTGGCAGCGGCAGACGGCCGTCGTCGGCACTCTCGCTTGGGTCGAGGGTGTCGCTGGCGCGCTGCGCTTCGCCGTCGTCATGTACCTGCGGCGGCCGCCCAGTAAGCAGTTCATGCGCCAGTGCGCCAATCTGCCAGAGGTCGGTTCCGGTGGTCGGCCGCTCACCGGCGCGTTGTTCCGGTGCCGCGTAGCGCGGGGTCATCGGAGCGCTGTCGACGGTCAGCCCGCTATCGAAGTCCAGCGCCTTGGCAATGCCGAAATCGATCAGCTTGAGCTTGCCTTCGGCGGTGACCAGCACATTGCCAGGCTTGATATCGCGATGCAGGATGGAGTGCCGATGCGCATGCGCCACTGCTTCGCACAGCTCCACCAGCAGTTTCACCCGGTGTCGCAGGTCGAGCGCAGCGGACTGGCAGTGGCTGAGCAGATCCTGGCCTTGCACCAGCTCCATGGCATACCACAGCACGCCGTCGGCGCTGCGCCCACCGTCGATCAGCTGGGCGATGTGCGGATGACTGAGCTGGGCCAGCACATGGCGTTCGAACTGAAAGCGCTCGCGGGCGGCGGCGTCAAGCTGTGCCTCTCGCACCCACTTCAGTGCCACCCGCTGCTGAAAGTCCTGGTGGTCACACTCGGCCTCGGCGACCTGACCCATGCCGCCGCGACCGAGGTCACGCAGCAGCCGGAAGCGTCCGAGCTGCGCCGGCCGCGGCGCCGATTCGACATCGTCGGTGACCATGCGGCCGAGTCGATCGGTGGCGTTGGCATGGCCACGCAGCAGGCTGCGCACTCGCGCCGCCACCGCGCTCGGCTGGCGCTCAAGCTCGGCCCAGAAGGCCGGTTCGGCCTCGTGATCCAGATCGAGCAGCTGACGGAACAGACGTAGGGCGTGACGTTCGGTCTCGATCTGCAAGCGTAGGTGTCTCCGGCTCGGCGATGACAGGTTGGCGAAAACAGTGGTTGATGAACAGCGCAGGCGGCTGAACACCTGCGGGTGACTCTCAGTAGCCCACGCCTGGGTCGGCGTCCACCCTCGGGCTGGCCCGCCTGATCAATTATCCAACGAAATTACGTAACTCACTGTGGTGCGCCCTCCGTTCGAGCGGCGTTCCGCTACCCCTTATGCAATTGGAGCAAAACGATGGATCGCAGACAGTTCTTGATGGCCGGCGGCAGCCTGGCGGTGTCGGGTCTCGCCGTGGCCGGCGAGCGTAGCCTGGGCGGCCTGTTCGGCGCCGGCGCCAAGGCCTTGAAGGCCGCCACCCTGAGTGACGAGCAGGTACGGCAGTACGGTGCACAGATGGCGAGCTACTACGATCAGCGCGCGCGTATCGCACCGTTCTCCGACCCCTATGCCAAGCGCTTGCTGGCCGTGACCCGGGGTCTCGACGAAGATCAGGGGCTGGCGCTGAACTACAAGGTCTATCTGACCCAGGACATCAATGCCCATGTCACGCCGGATGGCAGCGTGCGCCTGTACTCCGGCCTGATGGACATGATGGATGATGACGAACTGCGCTTCGTCATCGGCCACGAAATCGGCCATGTGGCGCATCAGCACCAGCGCAAGCGGCTGCAGACCGCGCTCACCGCCAGCGCGGCACAGGACGCGGCCGTCGCCTCCGGCAATGACAGGGTGGCGCGTCTGGCCGACAGCGCGCTGGGCGATCTGATCGTCAAGGTGATCACCGCCCAGCACTCGCAGGGCAATGAGAAGCAGGCCGATGACTATGGCCTGGCCTTTATGGGGCGGCGCAAGTTCAGCCGGCCGGCCTCGGTATCAGCGCTGGACAAGCTGGCCCGTCTATCGGACGCCAAGGCGGCCTGGCTGAGCACTCATCCCGATCCGAAGAAGCGCGCCGAGCGCCTGCGGCGAGCGGTCTGATCGCACCGGCTCAGCGTCGGCTCGGCGCTCGGGCCAGCGCCAGCCAGTGCACCTCGGCGGCACCCGCGGCGAGCAGGGTGCGGGTTGCCTCACTCAGGGTGGAACCGGTAGTGATGACGTCGTCGACCAGCAACACCCGGCGTCCAGCGACCCGCTCGCTGGCGCTGAACACGCCGCGCACGTTGCGTCGGCGTTGACCGGCATTGAGGTCGGATTGCGGGGCGCTGGCCCGGTTGCGGGTCAGCAGCTCCGGCGCCAGCCGCGCGCGCCAGGCCGACGCGCAGCCGCGCAGCAGTTCGGCGCTCTGGTTGTAGCCGCGCTCGCGCCACCGCTGTGCATGCAGAGGCAGCGGCAGCAGCAGGTCGAGGTCTGTCGGCGACAGGCGCTGATCGAGCAGCGCCTGCAGCTGCGTGGCCAACCCGGCGCCGGCGGCGAGATCGGCGGAAAACTTCAGCCGTGCCAGCAGTCGATCGATCGGGTCGGCATAGAGAAAGAGCGCCAGGGCGCTGCGCTGCGGCGGTGTTCGGCGCAGGCAGCGGCCGCACAGTGCGCTGGGCTCGGCGGCCGGCAAGGGCAGGGCGCAGCGCTGACAGGCGCGGCCCAGCCAGGGCAACTCGGTGAGGCAGGGTGGGCAGAAGGCCTGCTCGGCCGGGCTGTTCATGCCACAGGCCAGGCAGCGCCGCGGCAGCAGCAGATTCAGGCCTTGCCCCAGGACCGCACGCCAGGGTATGGATTGGCTCAAGTTGACAGTCTCCGCCTGGCTTCCCAGACTGCTCGCCCACGCGTTGCCGGCGCCATACGCCGGTGAGAAAGCCAAGGATAGTCATGAGTCAAGCACTGCGTCACGATTGGAGTCGCGAAGAGGTTGTCGCGCTGTTCGATTTGCCCCTGCCGGAATTGCTGTTCCGGGCGCAGAGCGCGCATCGCCAGCATTTCGACCCGGCCGAAGTGCAGGTCTCGACCCTGTTGTCGATCAAGACCGGCGGCTGCCCGGAGGATTGCGGCTATTGCCCGCAATCGGCCCGCTTCAACACCGGTCTCAAGGCACACAAACTACTCTCGGTTGAAGAAGTGGTTAAGAGGGCGCAGACCGCCAAGGACGCCGGCGCCACGCGCTTCTGCATGGGCGCAGCCTGGCGCAGTCCGAAGGACAAGGATGTTGCCCAGGTCGCCGAAATGGTCAGCGCAGTGCGCGCGCTGGGCATGGAAACCTGTGCCACTCTGGGCATGCTGAGCGAGGATCAGGCCTGCACACTGAAAGGCGCCGGGCTCGACTACTACAACCACAATCTCGACACCGCACCGGAGTATTACAACGAGGTGATCCACACCCGCGGCTATCAGGATCGCCTCGATACCTTGGATAACGTGCGCAAGGCTGGAATGAAGACCTGTTGCGGCGGCATCGTCGGCATGGGTGAGAGTCGCGAGCAGCGCGCCGGTTTGCTGCAGACCCTGGCCAATCTGGCCGAGCATCCGCAGTCGGTGCCGATCAATCGGCTGGTTCAGGTGGAGGGCACCCCGCTGCACGGTACTGCCGAACTCGACGCCTTCGAATTCGTGCGCACCATTGCGGTGGCCCGTCTGCTGATGCCGGCATCGATGGTGCGGTTGTCGGCCGGGCGCGAAACCATGAGTGATGAATTGCAGGCGCTGTGCTTCAGCGCCGGCGCCAATTCGATCTTCTATGGCGAGAAGTTGCTGACCACCGGCAACCCGGATACCGAGCGCGATCAGGCCCTGTTCGCCCGCCTTGGATTGCGCCCGATGGCGGTGCAGCCGAGCGGCCATGACGGCAGCGTGCATGTGTCGATCGAGTGCGAGTCCTCGCAGGCCGCCTGATGTGAAGCCCCTCCCCCTGGCGGGGGAGACGGGCAACCGCCGACATGCCGCGCCCTTCGCTAGTCCAACGCCACCAGCTGCAACAAAGCGAGCGCGCCCAGCAGTCGCGGCTGCGCCGACTGCGCCTGGCCGAGCCGCAGCCTGGCGCCCGGGTGGTGGTCGAAGGGCGCGAGTATCTGGGCTTGGCAGACAATGATTATCTCGGTCTGGCCGATCATCCGGCGCTAAAGGCGGCGGCTGCGCGGGCGATCGAGACTCAGGGTGTTGGCGCGCGCTCGGCCCATCTGATTCTCGGTCACGGACCTGAGCATGCCGCGCTGGAGCGGGAAGTCGCCGAATGGTTGGGCCAGCCGGCCGCGCTATTGTTCGGTTCGGGCTATCTGGCCAATCTTGGTGTGCTGCAGGGGCTGCTGTCACCGGCGGACCTCTGTGTTCAGGACAAGCTGAACCACGCCTGCCTGTTGGACGGAGCCAAGTTGTCCGGCGCCCTGTTGCGGCGTTATCCGCATGCCGACGTGGCGGCTGCCGAACGTCAGCTGCAGTCCGCCGAGCGCCCGGCCTTGCTGGCCACCGATGGGGTGTTCAGCATGGATGGTGACCTTGCGCCACTCCAGGAGCTGACTGCCCTGTGTCAGCGCGAATCGGTCTTGTTGTATGTCGATGATGCGCACGGCGCCGGTGTGCTGGGTGCATGTGGTCGCGGCACGGCGGCGGAATTGGGTGTTCAAGATCAACTGCCGTTGCAGCTGGTGACTCTGGGTAAGGCCTTCGGTGCCTACGGCGGCGTGGTCGCCGGCCAGCAGGAGTGGATCGAGGCGATTCTGCAGTCAGCACGACCGTATCTGTTTGCCACCGCTCTGCCGGCGCCGCTCGCCGCGGCGGCGCGCGCCGCTCTGCGCATCATCGCCAGCGATGAGGGAGCACAGCGACGCGCTCAGCTGCATGCGATGGTCGATCGGTTTGTCGGCGCTGCGGCCGAGCTTGGGCTGCCTCTGCTGCCGAGCCGCACAGCGATACAGCCGCTGCTGCTGGGCGACGACGCGCGCTGCATGCGCGTTGCGGCGGCCCTGGCTGAACAGGGCATCTGGGTCGGGGCGATTCGGCCGCCGACCGTGCCGGCGGGCCAGGCCAGGCTGCGAATCGCCCTGTCGGCCCGACACACTGAGGATGACGTCGATCGCTTGTTGCAGGCGCTGCACACCGTGCTCGGCCAGGAGCGGGAGGCGCGTGAGTGACCTTGCATGTCGACGTGGTGGGCAAGGGGCCGCCCTTGGTGATGCTGCACGGTTGGGCCATGCATGGCGGCATCTTCAGGCCGCTGAGCCAACGCCTGCAGCAGCACTTTGAGCTGCATCTGGTTGATCTGCCTGGGCACGGCCACAGCCGTGCGCTGAGTCTGGCGCTGGACCGCACCCAGGTCATCGATCAATTGCTCGATGCGCTGCCCTGTGCGCCCTGGCTGGGTTGGTCACTGGGCGGTCTGTTGGCGATCGAAGCGGCGCTTCTGCGCCCCGAACGTCTGCAGGGCTTGATCGTGCTCTGCGGTTCGCCGTGCTTCGTGCGTCGCGAACACTGGCCGCATGCGGTCGAGGCCGAAGTGTTCCGTCAATTTGCCCGCGATCTGGCCGCTGACTACGCGGCCACCATCGACCGCTTCATCGCCCTGGAAGCTCATGGTTCGGACCAGATGCGCGCTGACCTGCGTGAACTGCGTGCCCACGTTTTCGACCGCGGTGAGCCGGATCCGGCGATCCTCAGCAGTGGGCTGAGCCTGCTCGAACAGGGCGATTGTCGCGCTGGTCTGTCGACCTTGAACCTGCCCAGTCTGTGGCTGGCTGGCCGTCGCGATCGGCTGGTGCCCTGGCAGGGCATGCAGCAGGCGGCCGAACTCTGTGGCGGTGCCTATGCACGCATCGAGTCAGGCGGACATGCACCCTTTCTCAGCCATGCCGATGAGGTGGCGGCGTTGATCTACGGCTTCCAGCCGAGCTGCAGATAGTAGACTGCGCCGCAACGCCCAGGTTCTTGCGCCTGGCAGCCAGGCCGAATCCTACGGTGCCGTGCCAATCTCACTGCGATCGCGGCCGTTCTGTTTGGCTCGATACAGGGCCTCGTCGGCCACGGCGATCAGGGCGGTGGCGTCGGCCACCTCTTCGCTGCAGGCGATGCCGGCGCTCAAGGTCACGCTGAACTGCTGATTCTTGGCGGCAAACTGCAACGCCTTGAAGCGCTGACGGATGTCGTCGGCAAGCTGCTGCGCTGAGTCAGCCCGGCAGTTGGGCAGCACCAGCATGAACTCCTCGCCTCCATAACGTCCAATTCGATCGCTGGCCCGCACCCGTTGCCGCATCAGATTGCCCAGGGCGCGAATCACCTGGTCGCCAGCGGGGTGACCGTAGGTGTCATTGACCTTCTTGAAGTGATCGATATCAGCCATCACCACCGACAGCGGTAACCTGCTGCGCCGCGAACGACTGACCTCGTTGATCAGTTCCTCCTTGATTCGGGCGTGCTTTAACAGGCCGGTCAGACTGTCGCGGTTGATCAGCATCGACATCTGATAGGCGCGCTCGCAGCGATTGCGTGCAGCCGCCACCAGGTGTCCATCGCTGATTGGCTTGGTCAGAAAGTCGTCGGCGCCCTCGCTGGTCGCGGTGAGCTGCAGATCGACATCGGTTTCTGCTGACAGGTAAACGATCGGCGTTGCCAGCCAGTCTTCATGCATGCGTATCACGCGCGCCAGCTCGGTGCCCGAGCAGCCCGGCATGTAGATGTCGAGCAGAACCAGATCGGGGCGGAAGCGCGCCATCACATCCAGCGTGGCATAGGGGTTCTCCACCACCTCGACGTCGAATCCGCCCGCTTCAAGGATGGTCGCATGATGACGTGCCAGCAGGATGTCATCGTCCACCACCAGCACCTTGAAGCGTGGCGCGGCACGGTGCTGTCGGGCCAGTTCGAGCCGGTCGACGATGGCCATCGGATCGATCGGTTTGACGAACAAGCCGCTGGCCGCGGCGCGCGCGGCGGATAGCCGCAGCTCGGTGGAATCATCGGTGGAGAGATAGAAGACGACGCTCTGTGAGAGATCGCCGTCGTCGCGCAGGGTCTGCACGCGATCGAAAATTCGGCGAATGCTGTCCTGGCCTCCGCCTTCGCAGTCGAGGTCGATGATCAGTGCCTCGGGGGGCTGATTGCCTACCTCCGCGGCCAGCTCGTCGAGACTGCTCTTGACGCGCACATCGTGACCGAATTGCAGCAGGGTGGCGGCCAGCCGCTCCGCCTCGCTCTGGTTGGGCTCGAGCAGCACGACAAAGTTGTCCTGCGTTGCGCGCCTGCTGCTGAGCCGCGGGCCGCTCAGCGGATCTCCCGGTGTGCCCAGATGCTGGCCCAGGTCGGCGATCTGCTCGGCCAGGCCATCGGCATCGAAAGCGGTCGAGACATCAGCGGCGTTGCGCAGGCCGCGAACTTTCAGTTCCAACTGGCGCGCGGCCCGACTCAACTCGGTGTAGCCAAAGCTGCCACCCGAGCCGGCCAGCTTGTGCAGCTGTGACTCGACCTCGGCCAACACATCTTCATCGGCGCTTTGTTGCAGCCGCACCGCCAGGGATTCCACCACCGCCCGCGTACGGACCTTGTAGTCGCGCTTCAGAGCCTCAAGCTGCGCCAGCGCCTGGGCGGCGCGTTGTTCGTTCACGAGCGGCGGGCCCAGATCTCGCGCAGTTGCTGGGCCAGTTTCATCGGGTCGAAAGGCTTGGCGACCACGTCCAGCGCACCCAAGGATTTCAGCTCGTCGACCTCGTTGGGCTGCACCTTGGCAGTCATGAACACCACCGGGATTTCGCGCGTCTGCGGATCACTGCGCAATTGCTTCAGCGCGCCCGGCCCATCCAGCCCCGGCATCATCACATCGAGCACGATCAGGTCGGGCCGGCAGCTGCGCGCGGTTTCCAGCGCTTCCACCCCCGAAGGACAGAAGCTGGTGCGCAAACCGCCAACCGTTTCCAGGGCGATTTGCGCCACGGTTCGGATGTCGGGTTCATCCTCGACACAGAGCACATGCTGCAGTTCGGCCATGCTGAATTCTCTGGGGCTGGGGAGACCTCACTTTACCCCAACCTGGATATTTCATGAGGTTGCGCCGACAGAACCAGAGCGCCAGGCGGAGCGAGAGCTTCGCCGGGCTCCACCATGCAAGGTCGATCAGTTCACTCCGCGATGCTTGCCGCGGTAAGGCCGATAGTATTCGCGCAAGCGGGCAATGTCGGCTTCGCAATCGTCGCTCATGTGGATGCAGTCGCCCAGGCCGATGCGTCGACTGGGGTAATCGAACCAGGCGCAGAACACCGGCACGTCGGCCTGGCGTGCAATATGCCAAAAGCCGCTGCGCCAGGGTTTGCCTGGCTTGCGGGTGCCTTCCGGCGCCAGCGTCACCCACATCACCGGTCGCGAGTGCAGCAGGTCGACGGTCTGGCCGACCAGGCCGGTGGCGGCATGGCGATCGGCCGGCACCGCGCCAAACCAGCGCAGGATCGGCCCCAGCCAGAAACGATTGAGTCCACGAAACAGCTCGGCCTTGGCCAGAAAGCGGATATCCACGCCGAGCGCCAGCTTGGCCGCCAGGCCCCAGATGCCGTCCCAGGCCGAGGTGTGCGGTACCGCCAGCATGACCAGCTTGGGCTGGTCGGGGAAGCTGCCGACCACGCGCCAGCCGCCGAGGGCCAACACCATCCGGCCAAAGCCGCGCACCAGCCAGCCATGGCGCTGCGGGGCACCGGCCGGCAGCGCCTGTTCGACCACGCCGCCCATCAATCTTTGTCCCAGCTGCGCGCCGCACGCTCGCGCTTGATCGAGGCGCGCTCGCGCTTGCTGAGCAGGCGACGCTCTTTCGAGGCTCGGGTTGGTTTGGTGGCAACCCGTGGTTTGGGCGGCTGCAATACGCTCAACAGGGCGCGCTGCAGGCGCTCGCGGGCATCCTGGCGATTGCGCTCCTGAGTGCGAAAGCGCTGCGCCAGAATCACCATCACGCCGTCTTCGGTCATCCGCCGATCAGCCTTCTGCAGCAGGCGCTGCCTCAGCCCGGGCGGCAGCGCGTCGGAGCCGGCGACGTCGAAGCGCAGCTCCACGGCGGTGGCAACCTTGTTCACGTTCTGGCCCCCAGGACCGCTGGCGCGCACAAAGCGCTCCTGCAACTCGTGGTCGGGAATGCTGATCGAGGGGGTAATCTTGAGCATGATGCGGAAAGTGACGTCGACTCCGCATTTTATCTGGCAATTGGCGAAACGCATGTGGCGCCGCGCAAACAACAACGCCCGCGATTGCGGGCGTTGTCCAGCGGGCAGCGGCTTGGATCAGTCGTGCTGCTCGTGTTTGATCACCTTGCGGGTGACGATCACCTTGTCCTTGCCGACTTCGACGCTGTCGTCGATGTCCTGCTCGGCATCGGCGATCAAGACGGCGATTTCATCTTCACTCAGGCGGGCATCTTCGCCGCCCTTGTGCATGATCACCACCTTGCGCTCGTGGCGTTCGCCATCGGCGCCTTCATGCAGGCTTTCATCGTCGAGCTCGATGATCTTGACCTTGCCGTCGCCGGCATCGGCGTGCCATACGCCGGCATGGCCGGGGCTGGCCAGACTGACTTCGGTGGTCTTGCCGGCGACTTCGACGCTGAGCCCGCTCTCGGTGCGGGTCACGATGGCCGGCTTGCCCGAGCTGGAGGTCAGCTGCCGACTTTCGCCCACTGCCAGCTGATCGAGATCGATCTCGACCGCTTCTTCGCCGCTGGCATTGATGATCCGCACATTGGCGACGTCCGAAGCCTGGCTGGGCGCCGACAGCAGGGCGCCGGCGCCGAGCAAGACGCCGAGCAGCAGTGGTCCGTTGAACAGGGTGTTAAGGTTGCGGTTGATCATGTCTTCACTCACTCCGTTTGAATGTTGCTGTGACATGGGGCAAATCTGCGCCCCGAGCGTTGGCTTGCAGGCAGAGGCCGGGATCCTGTCGGCCCCTGCCTGGCTTGCCCGAGGATGTAATTGCAGAAGCCGTGCCAAGGCGTGCTGTGGTCGGCAGGCAGGCTCAGCGATCGTCCAGTTTCGCCTCATAATTCAATGGCTTGCGCAGCATTCCACGGGCAGGCGGCGGATCCTTGCGGGCGCCGAAGGCATGGTCTCGAAGCGCCAGGCAGGTATGAGCTCAGGCACCCATACCGAATTGGGGATTGCGGTCCCGAAATCGGGATTGCGGCTTCAGCCGGCTGCCAGTGCCTGCTCAGCTCAGGAGTCCAGGCCGTATTTTTCCACCCGATACAGAAACGCCTTGTAAGGCAGGCCGAGCAGCTGGGCGGCGCGCTTCTTCTGCCCCTGCGCCTGCTGCAAGGCCTGGCTCAGCAGGGAGCGCTCCAGGGTTTCCCAGTCCAGTCCTTCAGGCGGCAGCAGGAACTCGGGGCTGGCGCTGCGTCTGGGGCCGTCGGGCAGGTCCTCGATCCGTGGCTCGCCGTCCTCAGCCAGCAGCAGCAGGCGTTCGACGCTGTTGGCCAGTTCACGCACATTGCCGCTCCAGGGACGATCGATCAGCGCCCGCAGCACGTGCTTGGGAAACAGCGTCGGTGGAAGTCCATGTTGTCGGGCAGCGCGCGCGGCCAGATGCTCGACCAGTAGCGGTATGTCTTCGCGGCGTTCGCGCAGCGGCGGCAGCTGCAGACTGACCACATTGAGCCGCCAGTACAGATCCTCGCGGAAGCGACCTTCGCGCACCTCCTGCGCAAGATCGCGATTGCTGGCAGCCAGCACTCGCACATCGACCTCGACTTCGCGTGATGAGCCGACCCGGCTGATTCTGCTCTCCTGCAAGGCACGCAGCAGTTTGGGCTGCAGCGACAGCGGCAGCTCGCCGATCTCATCGAGGAACAGCGTGCCGCCATCGGCGTTTTCGAAGTGCCCTCGACGCGCTGCCTGCGCCCCGGTGTAGGCGCCTTTCTCGGCGCCGAAGAACTCCGCTTCCACCAGGCCTTCCGGGATGGCCGCGCAGTTCACCGCCACAAACGGCCGCTCATTGCGTCGTGACAGCTTGTGCAGGGCCCGCGCTACCAGTTCCTTGCCCGTGCCCGATTCGCCGCCGATCAGCACCGTGGCATCGGTGACTGCCAAGCGCTCGATCTGTCGGTACAGACGCTGCATGGCCGGTGCGCGGCCGATCAAATCGACCAGTCGCTCGCGCTCGCCTAACGCATCGTTCAGTCGACGATTTTCCTCGCGCAGGTCGCGTGTGCGCAGCGCCTTGTCCAGGGTCAGCAGCAAGGCCTGACGTTCAAACGGTTTGGTCAGATAGTCGTCGGCGCCAGCGCGCACCGCTTGAACGGCATGTTGAATGCTGCCGTACGCGGTCATCAGAATGAAGCTGAGCTCCGGGCGCCTTTGTCTGACCTCCTGCAACAGCGCCAGGCCATCGCCTTCGGCCAGCCGATAGTCCGACAGCACGCCGACCAGATCGGGCTGGTCCAAGGTCTCCAGCGCCTGTGACTGGCTTTCCGCCTGACTCAGCGCGAAGCCGACGCCGCGCAGAATATTGCCTACCAACTCGCGTTGCGCCGGATCATCCTCAACCAGCAGCAGGCGACCGCGCGTCTCACTCTGGCGCATGCAAGGGCTCCTGATCCGCCTGCCGATCGTGCAGCCGCAGCTGGGCGCGAATGCCCCGGCCCTCGCGGCTCAGCAGCTGAATCTCGCCGCGATAGCGCCGCCGCGCCAGGCGTTCAGCCAGAAACAGGCCCATGCCGGCACCACTGGGCTTGCTGCTGACATGCGGCTGAAACAGACGCTGGCGAATCGATTCGTTAAGGCCAGGGCCCTCATCGTCAACCTCGATCAGCACCGACTGGCCCTGCCGGCCGGCCCGAATGCTGACCGTGGCGCCGTCGGGGCTGGCCTCGAGTGCGTTCACCACCAGGGCTTGCAGCATGATGCGCACTTCAACCGCCACCGCACGCAGCTGGCAGTCGTCAACGTCGCGACGCCACTGCACCCGGCCCTGGGCGCGCTGGCTGGCTTCCAGCAACACATCGTCGATGATCTCCCCCACCCGCACCGATTCGGGCTGGGCATCGGTGCTGGCCGACAGTGCCAGGAAACCGCGCAGCGCCTGATCGATCCTGGCCAGCTGTTCGCGACCCTGCGCGCCGAGCCGCTCGCCTTGTTGATCATCACCCACCTGCTGGCGCAAGGCATCGAGGCTCAGGCCTAGTGCGTGCAGGGGATTGCGCAATGAGTGCGCCAGACCGCGGCCGATTTCACCCAGTTCGGCCAGCTCGCGCTGGTCGCGACGGCGCTCCTGCTGCTGCTGCAGCTGGGCCAGGTCACGACTCATCCGATTGAAGGCTTCGATGCTGCGCTGGACCTCGCTTGGGCCTTGCGCAGCGAGTTGCTCGCCCAGGGCACCATGTCCGACCCGCTCGGCGGCCGCTGCCAACTGCCGCAGCGGTGCGGTGACGCGCCGCGCAATCAGCGCGGCCAGTCCGATGCCGACCAGCAGAAAGGCGACAAATCCCAGCCACAGATGACGACTGAAGCGCTCGACCGCCGCTTCGGTGGGCGATCCCGAAATGGGGATCGCCAGGGCGCCGCCATCGGCCCGATGCAGCCACAGCGCCGCGTCATCGGAATTCAGCGCGCGCTTGAACTCGACATGTACCTTGCCCGGTTCGTCTTCGCCCGGTTGGAAGCTGAAGTGCTGCAGTTCGGGTGTCAGCAGGCGGCCCTCGGCCTTCATCGCGGCAATCTCCTCGGCGTTCAGTTCGCGGCCATTGACCACCACCCGCATTTCTCGCTGCAGGGTCGATTCCTGGCCGGCACCGGCCTCCGGGCGCTCAATGACGCGCTGCTCCTCGCGCTGATCAAAATCGAGCACGGTGACCAGCGAATGGCTGACTTCGGTGACCGTCTGGCCCAAGGCCTGGCGCAGATCCGCGGTCAGTGCGCGCAGGCCGAGCAGGGCGGCCAGGGCCAGGCCGACGATCAGGGCGGCAAGGGCCAGAGTAAGTCGCAGCGAAAGAGACATGGGGCAAGCTTGGCCAGGGGGTGAGCCCTTGTCCAGCAAGGGCCATGCCAGTGGCATAGGGTGCATCTCGAACGCACCGCACACATCGCTCGATGCACCGATGCTGCGTCCAAGACGCTCCCTATGCGTTAGCGGCCGAGCTGACAGGCCACCAGCGGTTCCTGCTCGGCCTGCTGCCAGCGGCCGTCGTCCAGCGCATCGCGTTGCTCGGCCGGCGGGAACTGGATATCGGCGACCAGATTCTCATCGGCGCTGGCGCGTATGTTCGACAGGCCGACAAAGCGCATCAGGCGGCGATCGGAGTTGCGATAACTGACATCGATGGCGTCGGCAAACCAGCCGAACAGCCCCGACAATGCGAGCCGAAAGGTACTGGCCGACTCGCCGTACAGATTCTCCTCGCCGGTCTTCTGCAGCTTGAAGCCGTAGGCTGCCAGGCGACTGGGGACCAGAAAGCGCAGGCTGACTTTCTTGCCGGCCTGCAGCTCCTCCCAGTGACTGCGCACGAACTCATCGAAGCCGGCATCGACCACCAGGGACTCGCCCAAGCTGATCGCGTCGGTTTCAGCCGGCTGGTTGGAGGCACGCTGGACCAGGGCCTCGCCAGCCGCCTTGCCGCGCGAGAAGCCCTCGGCATAGCCAAGTCGCGCATCGTCCATGCGAAAACTCGGGGCGTAGGGCGGCTCGCCATAGCTCACTGTCTTGCGGGCAAAGGCCTCGCCGCTGGGGCAGCGATACATCACCAGGCGTTCCCGCGGTCGCCCGCCTTCGGTGCGCAGGTAGTGGTGCTCGGCATACAGCAGGTTGCCCGAGTCGGTGGCCCGGGCCTCACCGCGATATTCGATGCCGCTGGCCGCCGCGGTGCTGCAGATGCAGAGCAGGGCCAGGCAGATTGCAGTGCTGTTGATGTTCATGCACTAAGCCTACCGGAGCTTGGATGAAGTTGCAGTGTCCCTCTCCGCGCCTGCAATCGGGCCAATCACCCGTCACCAATCCCACAGCAGGCCGATCAGCAACAGGCCCAGGGCAATGCGGTACCAGGCAAACACAGTGAAACGATGTGATTTGACGTAGCCGAGCAGCCAGCGCACGGCAATAAAGCCGGTCACGGTGGCAGCAACGAAGGCCACGCCGAGATCGGCCCAGGCTTCGCCGCTGCCGCCGTTGAGGAAATAGCGCAGAATCTCGAAGCCGGTGGCGGCAAACATGGTCGGAATGCCAACCAGGAAGGCGAACTCGGTGGCCGCCGGGCGGTTGCCGATGCCGGCTAGCAGGGCCGCGAAGATCGCTGCCGCCGAGCGCGAGGTGCCGGGGAACACGCCGGCAATCACCTGCGCCGCGCCGACGATGATGGCCACTCGCCAGGTGATGCGGGTCAGCGCCTCGAAGTGCTCGCTGCGGCCCTCAATCCACAGAATGGCGATGCCGCCCAGCATCAGCGCCGCCGCCACCGGCAGCACGCTCTCGGGCAGCTCCACGCCGGCCAGCTTGGCGATCAGGCCCAACACCGCAGTGACCGCAAAGGCGCCGATCAACTTCAATGCGTAGTCACGCTGCTCAGGCTCACGCCAGCCGCTGGCCAGGCTCCACAGGCGCTGCCGATAGACCAGACTCACCGCCAGAATCGCACCCGATTGCACGGCGATATTGAACAGATCCGAGCGTCGTCCGAGCCAGTGCTGGGCGATCAGCAGATGGCCGGTACTGGAAATCGGCAAGAACTCGGTCAGCCCTTCGATGATGCCGAGCAGCAGGGCGGCAAGCAGATCGTTCAAGTGCGTCGGTCGGTGTGGCGGGGCCGCAAGCATACGCCATGGTGGGCGGACCGGGGTTGCGCTCCCTGCTGGCGCTCTGCACAGTGCGGTCTGCTGCCAAACGGAACCGCGAACATGCGTATGCCAGGATGGACTCGATGGCTTTGTCTGCTGTGGGCGACGTCGCTGTGCTCAGTCGCGCTGGCCGCCGATTCGACGGAACGCTTCGCGGTGTTGATCAGCGCTGCGCGGGTGGGGCATCTGCACGTTTCGCATCAGCACGACGATGGCGTTCGAACCATCGAGATCGACTTCGACATCAAGAACAACGGACGCGGTCCGACCATCAAGGAGCGCTTGCAGCTTGATGACCAGGGTTTGCCGATCAGCTGGTCGATTCAGGGCGCCACCACCTTCGGTAGTCGTGTCGATGAAGTGTTCACCCGCAGCCGGCGCGGCGCGCAATGGCACGATGCCAGTGGGGAGGGTCGTACCAGACTGACGACGCCGGCCATGTACATCGGCCAATCGGCCAGTCCCTGGGCGCTGGGCATGTATGCCCGGGCGCTGCTGGCGGCAGACGGCGGCCGTATGGCTACCCTGCCTGCTGGCGAAATGCGCCTTGAGTTGCAGCACACCCTGACCCTCACTACCGAGGGTCAGGATATCGGCTTGCGCGCGCTGGCGATCAGCGGGCTCGACTTGAACCCGAGCTATATCCTGCTCGATGACGACAATGCCCTGTTCGCCTACGTCGGTGGACGTACTGTGCTGGTGCGTGAAGGTCATCAGATGCACGAAGAGCGGCTGCGACAGCTGGTGGTTGATCTGGCCGCGCGTCGACTCAAAGCGCTGGCGCAGTCCTACACGCATCGTTTCGACGGACCGCTACGCATCCGTAATGTGCGGGTGTTTCAGCCAGCCACACTTGACCTGAGCGAACCGTTGAGCGTGGTGGTGTCGGGCGCGCAGATCAGCAGTCTGCAGCCGCTCGACACCCCGGGCACCGAAGGCGAGACCCTGGTTGAAGGCGAAGGCGGCACCCTGGTGCCGGGCCTGTTCGAAATGCACGCCCACAGCTCGGATAGCAGCGCCGTGCTCAACGTGCTGGCTGGCGTCACTTCGATGCGAGACATGGGCAACAACAACGAGTTGCTGGCGCAGATGATCGGGCGCATCGAAACTGGCGAATTGATCGGCCCACGCATCACCCGCAGCGGCTTCATCGAAGGCAAGAGCCCGTTCAGTTCCAACAATGGTCGATTGGTGGACAGCGAACAGGCGGCGATCGAGGCGGTGCGTTGGTACGCCGCCCGCGGCTATTGGCAGGTGAAGCTGTACAACAGCCTGAATCCGGCCTGGTCGCCGGCGGTGATCGCCGAGGCGCAGCGGCTGGGTCTGCGCGTCGCCGGTCATGTGCCGGCGTTCTCCACTGCCGATGCGATGATCGACGCCGGCTATGACGAGCTCACCCACATCAATCAGATCATGCTCGGCTGGGTGCTGGCGCCGGATGAGGACACCCGTACCCTGCTGCGCATCACCGCCCTGCGTCGACTGGCGTCGCTGGATCTTGACAGCGACGCGGTGCAGGCCACCCTGGCCGCCATCCTTGAACACAAGGTTGCGGTGGAGCCGACGATTGCCATTCACGAAGCCGCCATGCTGGGCCGCAACGGCGACGTGCCGCTGGGGCAGCGCGATTACTTCGACCATATGCCGGTCGGTCATCAGCGCGATGCCAAGCAGGCCTGGCTGGATCTGGCAGAGAAAGGCGATGATCAGGCTTACCGTGCCAGCTATCAGAAGCTCCTGGAGCTGCTGCGGATGATGCATCAGCGTGGCGTACTGCTCATTCCAGGCACTGATCTGGGTGGCGGATTCACCTTCCATCGCGAACTGGAACTGTTCGCCGCCATAGGCATGAGTCCTGCCGAAGCCCTGCGCCGCGGGACCTACGATATGGCCGAGTATCTTGGCCAACATCAGCAGCTCGGTTCGATTGAGCGCGGCAAGCGCGCCGATTTCTTCCTGGTGGCCGGCGATCCGACCCAGGATCTGAAAGCCATCAAACACATACGCATGGTGGTGCAGGATGGCAAGATGTTCCTGCCGGCTGAGGTCTATCCGCAGTTTGGTATTCGGCCGTTGGCCGAATCGCCGCGGATCATCGCGGCGCAAGCCACGTCCAGGTCCGCCCAGGTCGAGTAGGGTGACAGTGCCTGCCTTCCACCTTCACTGACTTCGAGGATTCGCATGTCCAGTACCTCAACCGCTGTTTCGCATTCGCTTCGCGCCGCACTCCTGGTCTGCCTCGGGTTGGCTGGGTCATCCATGCTTCAGGCCAGCCCGCTGGATCCGCAGGTTCAGCAGCTGGCCGCCGAGGTGAAGTCCAAGGTGGTGGCGTGGCGTCGCGACATTCATCAGCACCCGGAGCTGGGCAATCGCGAGACGCGCACCGCCGCCTTGGTCGCCGAGCATCTAGGTCAGCTCGGGCTCGAAGACGTGCGCACCGGAATTGCGCATACCGGCGTCACCGCGCGCTTGAAGGGCGGCAAGCCCGGCCCGCGCATTGCCTTGCGCGCCGATATGGATGCCTTGCCGGTTACCGAACAGACCGACCTGCCGTTTGCTTCCAAGGTGACCACCGAGTACCGCGGCGAAACCGTTGGCGTGATGCATGCCTGCGGCCATGACGCGCATACCTCGATCCTGATGGGCGTGGCCGAGGCCTTGGTGAAACAGCGTGCAGAGCTGCCGGGTGAAGTGCTGTTCATCTTTCAGCCGGCCGAAGAAGGCCCCCCGGAAGGCGAGGAAGGCGGCGCCTCGATGATGCTGCAGCAGGGCATCTTTGACGATTTCAAGCCAGAAGCGGTGTTTGGCTTGCATGTATGGAGCGCGCTTCCTGTCGGAACGATTGGTTATCGTAGCGGCCCGTTCATGGCCGCTTCGGATCGCTTCGGCATCGTGGTGAAGGGGCGGCAGACCCATGGTTCAAGGCCCTGGGGCGGCATTGATCCGATCGCCATCAGCGCCGAGCTGATCAGCTCCTCGCAACACATCGTTTCGCGCGAGATGGATATCAGCCGGCTGCCGGTGGTGCTGAGCTATGGCGCCATCAAGGGCGGCATCCGCTACAACATCATCCCGGACAGCGTCGAGCTGGTTGGCACCATCCGCAGTTTCGATGAGGGCATGCGCAAGGAGGTTCATCAGCGCCTGCGCCGGGTGGCCGAACACACCGCCGCCGCCCACGGCGCCACGGTGGAGCTGCAGGTGCCGGCCGATGCCGGCAATCCAGTGACGGTGAACAACCCCGAACTCACTGCACGCATGCTACCGGTGCTCGGCAGCGTCGTCGGGCCGGACCAGGTGATCGAGATGGATCGGGTGATGGGTGCCGAAGACTTCAGCCTCTATGCTCAGCGCGCACCGGGCCTGTTCTTCTTTGTCGGCTCGACGCCGAAGGAAACGCCTATCGCCGAGGCGCCCAGCAATCACTCGCCGATGTTCCACCTCGACGAGCAGGCGCTGGATGTAGGTGTTAAAGGGCTGCTGGCGGTGAGCTTGGACTACCTCACGCAGGGGGCGCGCTGAGACTACTGAGCTTGGGTCAAGCGGCGTGTTAAAGACTGCCATGGAAGGCGCGCCAATAAGGCAAGCTCGCGGGCACTCGCTTCAGGGTGCGTTGCGGCAAAGTCTGTGTTGGCATTCACCGACCGCGGCCAACGCTGGCTCAGCCTGCCGCAGCCAGCCTCGGCAAAGCAGACCGTTCGACGCCCTCATGGACTCGTCGCGCCTTGCACTCGGCGCAAAGTCCTCGGTGATCATCCGCACCCCCTCATGAAACATCCGGGCTAACCTCGCCGTAGCAGCCCACGGATGACATACATCAGGACCGTGACGGCCAGCAGCAGGCCGGCGCCAATTGCCTCCTGTGCGCTCATCTGCAGTAGCAGCCAGATGATCACTGCCGCGCTGAGCATTGGCACCAGCGGACCGCCGGGAATGCGGAACTGTCCCGGCTCCGGCGGTCCATGCCGCCGACGTAGCGCGATCACCGCCAGGGCCACGCCCAGATAGATCAGCAAGATGGCGCCGGAGGCTACGACGGCCAGCAGTTTGAAGCTGCCGGTGAGCGCAAACACGCAGCCTGCGGCAGCGAAGAAGGCGATGGCCACGTGGGGCGTGCGGTGTCGCGGGTGCACCTTAGCCAGCACGCCAGGCAGCAGTCCGTCGCGGGCGGAAGCGAAGATCAAACGTGGTGTGTTGAGGACGTCGCCGCTGAGCGCGCCGAAGATCGAAACGATCATCGCCAATAGCAACAACTGACCGCCCCAGTCGCCGAGCACGTGGTTGGCCACGGCTGACAGCGGCGCTTCGGTGTTGCCGGCGAGATCCGCGCCCAGGGCGCCCTGCGATACGCCCTGCAGCAGCACATAGAGGATGAACACGCCGCCGACACCGAGCAGCAGCCCGCGCGGAACCGTTCTGGCCGGGTCCTTGATCTCACCGCTGGTGTTGAGGGCGGTTTCGGCGCCGGCAAAGGCGAAGAACAGGATCAGCACGGATGCACCGAAGTCTTGCAGCGTTGGCCACGTATCGATGTGCAACTGATCGAGGCGCATGGCAAACAGACCTACGCCGGTCAGCAAAAGCAGCGGCAGCAGTTTGGCGATGGTGGTCAGCAGTACCAGGCGCACGCCGGATTTCAGGCCGGCAATGTTCACCATGGCCAGGAACCCGAACAGTGCGATCAGGAACAGGTTGCGCGGCGCGCCTTCGGCCAGCGCTGGAATGACCAGTGCGAGGGCATCGGTCAACGCAATGGCCAGCGCGGCATCGGCCAGCACCGACCAGCCCAACCAGAACAGGGTGGAGGCCACAAAGCCGGCAAACGGGCCAAAGGCTTCAGCGATGTAGGTGTAGCTGCCGCCGCTGCGCGATATCCGACTGCCCACTTCGGCATAGCACAGGAACACCATGCTCACCGTCACCGCACAGGCCAGATAGGCCAGAATCGCGGCCGGCCCCAGCTGCGCCGCGACGATGCCGGGCAAGGTGAAAATGCCGGCGCCGACCACCAGGTTGACGATGTTGGCGCCGAGCGCCCCGGTGCCGATACGGCGCACCAGACCTTCGCTGGTTTCCTGAGAACCTCCGGTGTGCTCCGTCATCGCCCCGCTCCCCCGAGCCCTTGGCTAACCTGGGCGAGACCGCCGAATCGCGGCGTCACCTGCGTATCCCGGTTGCAGCATACGCGAAGCAGGGCGTTGCTCTTGGCCGCGCCGCCAGCCGAGCAGTCCCCGGGGCCCGCTCGGCTGGCGCAGATCGGGCTCGCCGCTGAAACCGCTGGAGGCTTCGCCCTGTTGATTTCGGCGCAGGAGATTCGGTCTCGACAGCATGGCGCTGCGGCGGTGTTTGGCCATACTTATGCCATGCCGGTCTTCACCACCATCGAGTTGCTGCAGGCCTTGGTCATGCTGCCGAGTCTGCTGCTGTCCGTCCTGCTGTTCTGGCAGCGGCGGCTTTGGCCCTTGGCGGCATTTCTGGGCTTGCTCGGCCTGCAGCTCGGATGGAATCTCGCGTTAAGTCATGGTTTTCCAGGACCGGCGGAAATTGCTGCGGGCCTGGACTTCAGCTACGGGCCGCTGATCCTGGCCCTGGCGCGTCATTTGGGATGGCGCGAAAGGCCAGGACTTGGAATCTGGCATGCGCTGCCCGTGGTGCTGATGCCGTTGGCATTGCTGGCATGGCCCGAACTGAGCAGTTCTGTCTGGTGGCTGGCGGGTTGCAGTGCGAGTGTCTATCTGTTGCTGGCCCTGCGCGAACTCGATCGATACCACCGCGCATTGCGTGCCACGCATTCAGCGTTCGAAGCGCAAAGTCTGGTCTGGCTGCGACGTGCCATTTGCGGCCTGCTGCTGGTGTTCCTGCTCGACGTACTGCGGGTGGCTCTGCGACCGCATTGGCCCGGCTCGGAGCCTGGCTTGATCATCGCCATCTATCTGGGCGCACTGTGCTTCGTGGGGGCGCTGGTCTGGCGAGGCTTGCAGCAACCAGCGTTGTTCGCCGGCATCAGCCTCGACGAGCCGGCCTTGGCAGCAGCTCCAACGCGGCAAGAGTGCGCGGAGGACCAGAACACCGTCTTGGCCTCGTTGGCAGAACGGATCCAACGACACCTGCACGAGGCCAGGCCCCATCTTGATGCGGAGCTGACCGTGCAGACCTTGGCGGCGCAGCTGGGTGCCCCGGCCAAGCAGGTTTCTGCGGCGATCAATCAACATCTAGGGCGGAACTTCAATGATCTGATCAATGCTGCGCGAGTAGAAGCCGCGTGCGCCTTGCTCCGCGACCCGGCTCGCAGCGGCGACAAGCTCCTCGCCATCCAGCTTGATGCCGGATTTGGTTCGCGCACGGTGTTCAATGCCGCCTTCAAGCGCGAAACCGGGTTGACACCCAGCCAATGGCGGCGGCAAAACAGACCGTGAAGCCCTCGACGGCCGACTCAGCGACATCGCGGCGTTGATGTCCACAATCCGGATCGCGGACAACTTCTCTGGCGTTCGCGGGCAGACTGGGTCGGTGCTCGCGTCCCGAGCGGAACCAAGAGAACTACCACCGTGATACCGATACCGGCCCCGCTGCGCTGGCTGATCCTGTCGCTCGCACTGTTGGGCAACCCTGTTTGTGCCGCCGCCCCAGAAAGCCTGCGGACGCAGCTGCAGACACTGATCGATAGCGGTGGTGTTCGCGGTGTCAGCTACGCCCTGTTCGATCGCCAAGGCATAGTTGCCGCCGGCGCCCTGGGTAGCGCCGATGTGGCACGCAAGCAGCCGATGAGTGGGCGTACCCTGATGCGCGCCGGCTCAATCACCAAGACGCTGACCGCTATCGCGGTACTGCGGATGGTCGAGCAGGGCAGGTTTGCTCTGGACACGCCGGTCCGCGAACTGTTGCCGGAAGCGCCGGTGGTGAATGCCTGGGAAGCAACTGATCCGATCCGGGTTGTGCACCTGCTCGAACACACGGCTGGCTTCGACGACACCAGTCTCGGCAAATTGTTCGTTCGGGAAGAGCTGCGCCAGGGCCATCTCGCCAGTCTGCACGCCGATCCGCGGCCATTGACTGCTCGCTGGCGGCCGGGCTCGATGATGAGCTATGCCAATCCCGGCTATGCCTTGCTGGCCGCGATCATGGAGCGGCAGACCGGCCTGTTGTGGGAGGACATCATCCGCAGCGAGGTGCTGCAGCCGCTCGGAATGGTCGACAGCGTTCTGACCATCGCCGAAGCAACGCAGCGCGAGCATGCAACCGGCTATCGCGGCGCCGGCATGCAGGCGGTGCCCTTGCTGCCGATGCCCGATCGCGCAGCCGGTGCCTTGTGGAGCACACCAGAAGACCTGGCGCGGCTTGGTCGCTTTCTGATGAGCGATGGAGCCAGCGCGCCGGGTGTGTTGGCTGCAGACAGAGTGCGGGCGATGAAGTCGGTGCATTCCACGCTCGCCGCCAAGGCAGGGCTGCACTGGGGCTATGGTCTGGGCGTGCAGCGCAGCGCCGCGCATGGCGTTGAGTGGCTGGGCCATACCGGCAGTGTGTATGGAGCGGGTGCGACGCTGCAGTACCAGCCACAGCGCGGGTTGGGCTACGTGTTGATGGTCAACACCGATGAGGTGGGCGAACTGGCTGACCCGTTGGCGCAGTTCATCGTCAGCCAGCCCGCGCCGCCAGGCGAAACGCCATCCAAGGTGGCGATCAGCGGCGATGTCGAGGGGTGGTACCGCCGCCGTGACACGCGCCCCGAACTTGGCGCCGGCATCAATTGGTTGCTCGGTGTGGTCCGGGTCTGGCGTGATCCCGATGATGCCCGGCAGCTGTATGTGCAGGCCCCGCTGTCCGAGCCCAGCGGCTACAGCTCGCCGGACGACAGCCGCCTGACCAACGACAGCAGCGGTCTGATCCGTTCGGCCATGATCCGGCAGGGCGGGCGCGTGATTGCCCTCGATCTCAATGGGGGTCTGTTCATGGAGCGGGTCTCTGGATTCTCGGCCGTTGCGCCCTTGCTCGCCGCCGGGCTCAGCACAATCGCCCTGCTTACCGCACCGTTTGGCCGCCGCAATGCGCTACACAACCGATGGTTGCGACGACTGCCAAGCCTGGCCCTGCTGTCGCTGCTGGTCTTCATGGTGCTGATGCTGCAACTGGAGCTGACCACGCTTGGACAGATCAATGCGGTTGCCATCGGCATCCTGGTGAGCACATTGTTGTTGCCAGCATTCGCGCTGTCAGGGCTGGGCCTGAGTCTTTTCTGCTGGCGGCAGGAGAGCGCCAGACTGGCAAAGACGCGCTGTCTGCTGGGATCGCTGGGCGCTACGTGCATCGCCCTGTTCTTTGCCTGCTTTCATGGCTTCGCGCTGTGCATCTGGACGTGGTGAGGGGTGACCGTACCAGGTCCTTGTGGAGGACAATGAGCGCCACCCAGCGCGCTGTCGGGTTGCAATCATCACCCTCAGGTGCTCGATGCGGCGCTGCGGGCCTTTGCCTGCTGCGTCGCACTGTGCGCCCGCAGCAGGCGGGTGAACTCGGCGCCAAAGCCATGCATCATCTGGCGCAGGGCGGCCAGTTGCTGCGGGTCGGCGCTGTGCGGAGCAGCCGGTTCGGCCCACCACAGTCCCACCGCCGTGTTGTTGACCGCCACGCTGGCCAGCATCAGTCCGCGCTCAGGCTGCCATGACTCAAGTGCCTGCGGCAACTTGCCGTTCAGTGATTCCAGCTGGGCCGGTGCAATCAGCAGCGCGGCACGCGGATTGCTTAACAGTCCTTTCAGCAGGCCGCCCTGCTCGGGCGGAAACTGA
This sequence comes from Pseudomarimonas arenosa, assembly GCF_014841215.1. Classification (GTDB taxonomy): domain Bacteria; phylum Pseudomonadota; class Gammaproteobacteria; order Xanthomonadales; family Xanthomonadaceae; genus Pseudomarimonas; species Pseudomarimonas arenosa. The sequence goes on along the minus strand of NZ_JACYTR010000013.1, from coordinate 34,785 downwards.
ATCGCGCGGGCGGCTTTGGCATCGCTGAAGCCATGAGCGAAGTAGACGCCGATGCGTTCCGGGTTGCGCATTCTGAGCAGCAGGGCGCAGCGACCAATGCCCTGTTGTTGCAGGTGCTGGGCGGCGGCAGCGAGGAACTCACCGGTCGAGGAAAACTCCTGCTTGATGCAGCGGGCAATGAAGTCGGCCGGGCGCGGGACCGGTCGGTTTGCCGGGTGCGGGGCGCTCAGCGCCGAATGGCCGGCCAGCAGCTGGCTCGCTTCAGTGCTCGGCGTGCTGTCGTCGGCGCGTCGGTGGTCTGGCCGAGGGTGCGGTAAGCGGATCATCCGCGCCGCCGGCGCCAGCAGTTCGCGCCCGTAGGCCGACTCCTCACTGGCCTGCAGGGCGGCACGTTCCAGGTCATAGCGCAGACTGGACACCGAGCGGCCGAAGCAGGTGGCCGCGATCCGCAATAACAGATCGGTTCGCTGTGAGTGCCAGTCGTTCTGCGCTTCCAGCGCCAGGGCGTAGGCCAGGCGGCAGCTCAGCATCGGTTCGCGCAGTCGACGAGCGAGTTCAGGCGCGGCTGACAGGGGACGTTCGTTGTCGCGTGCCAGGCGTGCGGCAGCGCGCATCAGGCCTGGCGGCAGCTGCATCCGTTTGGCCAGATCCTCGGCCATGGCGAAACCCAGATCCTGCAGGTGTTGCGTAGTGAGCTGAGCGGTGCTCAGGCCAAGCAGGGCGCGCTCCGCCGCGGCACGGCGTTCGCCAGCGGCAACTCGCCGATCGAGCTCGGCGCACAATGCCGGATCGATCAGGGGCAGTTTCCAGCGCATCACACCGAGCAGGGCGGTGACCCAGAAGCGATAGTCGGCATCCCCGGCCACGTCATGTAGCATCCAGCGGGCATGGATCAAGCAGGCCAGTCGGCTGTCGGCCAGCGCCTGCAACACCTGTCGATGCGTTGGCTGAGTCGGGTCGAGACGATCGCCGGGATAGCGCTGCAGCTGTTTCAGCAGGGCGACGCAGCCGAACATGCGCAAGGCGTGCTGCAGACCGCTCAGATTGGCAGCGATGCGCGGCGAGCGATTGGCCTCACAGAGCACCGACAGCGCGATCGGCAGGTCGGCGGCGATCTGCTGTTGCAGGGCCTCGAGATCATCCTTGCAGTCGAGCAGGGCCTTCCAGGCAGCGCCATCGGCCACCGTCGGCAGTACCGCCGCGCGCAGACGTTGGCGCCATAGCGTTGACGCGTCAGCGGTGTTGGGTCTGGCCTCTGCCATGTATGCCCCTGAGATTGGCCCCTTCCGCAGCATAGCAGGCGCGTCTGGCCGGCCGACATCAGTGCCGCTGCGGTGATCAAGCCGGGCAACCCCCTTGGCGGTTGACGACCACTTCTTACGATCCTCAATCAGATCCGGAATTCCTTGCCCGCCATGCTCAAACACGCCCTGTTCCACGCGACCGTTGTCTTGAGCAGCCTTTGCCTGCTGCCGACGTCGGCGCAGAGTGCTGTGTTCAGTGTCGGCCCGGTCAGTGATCCAGGCTGTACCCATACCGATCTGCAGGCGGCGATCAGCGCTGCCGTGGCGGATCCGGCAGGGCCGCATCGGATCAAGATTGCGCGGGCTGATATCGAGTTTGAATTGAATGCCGTCGGTGAGGCCTATGCCCTGCTCAACCCACAGGCCGATATCAGCATCGAGGGCAATTTCAGCCAGTGTTCCGATGAGTTCTCTGCCAATGATGGCAACCGCAGCACCATCCGTCTGAGCAGCGGATCGGTCGGGCGGGTGATGCGCATCGAGCTTCCCGCTTCGCCCGCGCGCCAGGTGACCCTGCGCGAGATCGCGCTCTCAGGCGGCAACACCACGAGTTTCACCGATGAGTTTGGCTACGGCGCAGGCCTCCGAGTGAGTGGCGCGGGTGCGGTCAAGCTCGATCGCAGTGCTGTGCTGGACAGTCGAGCTGCACGTGGCGGCGGTGTGGCCGTGCTGTCGGGGGCACGGCTGGAATTGATCAATGGCAGTAGCGTTGGCAACAATCGCGCCGAGACCAGCACGGGGCGCGGCGGTGGCATCTACTGCCAGGGCAGCCTCAGCAGTGTGCTGCTCGGCTGGGCCAGCGTGCTGCAGAACCACAGCGCAGGCAACGGCGGCGGCATCTACCTGGATGATTGCGGCGGTCTGTTCAGCCTCGACACTACACTTGGTTTCACTGCGGCAATCAATCTCTCCAACAACAGCGCCGGTGAGGACGGCGTCAGCGGGCGCGGCTATGGCGGGGCGATCTACAGCCTGCATTCCTCGATCGAGATCGACTCGGCCAGCAGTTCACCCTATCTGCTGTGGATGAACAACAATTCTGGGCACCGCGGCGGTGCGGTTTACCTCGATAGCGACAATTCGGCCACCACCAGCGCGCAACTCGCCGGCGCGGCCTACACCAATAATTTCGCCCGCGATCGTGGGGGCGCCTTTTATCTGAGAAACTCGGCGTCTTTGAGCGTGTTTCATCGTCGCAGCACGCCCTGCACACTTTCAGCGCCGATCCTGGGCCAGCTGCGTTCCCTCAATGCCTGTAGCCTGTTCGCAGGTAACCTGAGTCTTGGCAACGGATCTGCCTCGGCGCCCGGCGCTGCCGTCGTCTATGCCACGGCGACTTCCGCTCAGCCCGCCTTGGTCGACATCCAGCGCAGCCTGATTGCCTTCAACCAGGACAGCGGTCGCGCGGCCGTGGCCTACATCAATAACGCGCGGTTTCGCCTGCGCAATAGCCGAGTGCATGAGAACAGCGCGGCGGGCTCGACGGCCGGTGGTCTGGGGCCCGTGTTGTTTCAGCTATTTGCGCCCGGCCCGCACCTGTTGCAGCACACCACGGTACTCGGCAATGGCGGTTTGAATCATATGGCCGAAGTCTGGAACAGCCAGCTCGACCTCAGCGGCAGCATCGTCCACTCGTCGACCATGCAGGTCTGGAATCCGCAGAGCGGGGCGAGCCTGAGGCACCGCGGCTGTTTGCTGACCCACCCCAACGAGGCCAGTCTTCCAAGCTCGTCCGAAGAGATCGCCCCCGGCCTGTTCTCCGATGGTCCGACGCAAGCTGATCCGCAGCTGGCCGCCGATGGCACCCCCGTCATCGGCAGTCGGGCCATTGATGGCTGCAGCGCGGTGCGGGTAGACGCCGGCCTCGACTTCTTTGGCCGGGCGCGTGGCCGCGACGCTCCCGGCGTGGTCAATTTTCCCTTCGCCGGCAGTATCGCCGAGGACTTCTTCAATGACCTGGGTGCGGTCGAAGCGGCGGGGGGTGACGGGATCTTTCACAACGGCTTCGAATCCCTGCCGTAAACCATGATCCGGCGAGTCGCCTTCCTAACCCGGATATTTCATGAGGGGGCGCGGATGACCGGACCGCGTTTTCCAGTGGCTCAGCGCAACGGATTTCGCTCCAGAAACTTCAGCACCTTCGGCACGAACTGGGCGTGCTTGTCTTCCAGTAAGTAGTGGCCGGCATCTTCCCAGGCGTGTACCTCGGCATTCGGCAGGGCCGAGGTGAAGCCAGCGAGGAAGTGCTTGTCGAACACGAAGTCGTTCAAGCCCCAGCCGATGATGGTCGGGCGGTCGGCGAACTCGGGCAGTCGCTTGCCGGCTTGTTCGACCAGCGACCAGGCGCGATCACGCGGCGAGAGCGGGATGTCCTGCACGAATCTCAAGGTGGCGATACGGTTCTTCCAGCTGTTGTAGGGCGCGACATAGGCGTCGCGCACATCGGGGCGCATGCGCTGCTCAACACCGTACCTCGCTGCGCCTGCGGCAAAGGCGTTGAAGGCGCGAATGAGGAAGGCACCGAACAGTGAGTTTCGCCCAAGGACCAGCTGCCAGGGCATGGGCTTGGCCGGGGGCAGGGGAAACGCTCCGGTATTGGTGATGATCAAGCGTCTTACCGCTTCGGCGTGCGACAGCGCCCAGCCAAAGCCGATCATGCCGCCCCAGTCGTGCACCGCCAGGGTGATATCGCGCTCGATGCCAAGGTGCTTGAGCAGGGCACTGAGATCATCCACCCGAGACTGCAAGGTGTAGGCGTACTTCGAATCGCCCGGCTTGTCGGAATTCCCCATGCCGATATGGTCGGGCACGATGCAGCGGTAGCGGCCGCGCAGGGCCAGCACCAGATGCCGCCAGTAGTACGACCAGCTGGGGTTGCCATGCAGCATGACGATGACGTCGCCATCCTTCGGGCCTTCGTCGAGGTAGTGCATGGAAAGGCCCGGACGCACTTCGAAACGCTGGCCTTGGAACGGGTAGTCGGGAAGATTCAAGACGATCACCAGGATCTCGGCCCCAAGGCCGCAGAGCCGAGCATTGTCCGACAATCTTCCGGCGGTTCAAGTCTGGACCCGCCTCAGCCGGGCACACGCGCTCACCGTAGAATGGCTGCAGGCGGTGCCACACTGGAGGGCAACCATGGTCGATGCGGATGTGGCGGACACCGTACAGCGCTCCTGGCGTCGGCTGCGCAGCCGGGAGGGCCGGATCGCCCGCGCCTTCTACCGGCACATGTTCGAGCGTCGCCCTGAGTATCGGCAGCATTTTCAGCGCGACATGGCCGAGCAGGAGATGATGTTCCTGCAGATGGTCTGTCTGGTGCTGAACAGCTATGAGTACGGCGGCAGTCTGAATTTTGTGCTTGGCGCGCTGGGCAGGCGTCATCTCGAGGCCGGGGTGGCGCCGGCACACCTGATCGAGTTATCTGATTTCCTGCTCGCCGCCCTGAATGAGGTCGAGCCGCTGCCGGCCGAGGAACAGCAGGCCTGGCGCAGCATTCTGGATGACTTGGGTCAGCGCATGCTGCCTGCGGCTACGCAGGGCCCTGCAACGACAGGTTAGGCTGGCGGAGTCTTTCGGCGCGACCTCATGACATATCCGGGTTAGCCCGCATGGCGTCTCAACGCCCTGTTCAAGCGTTCGCGAAGCTGAACCTCGGACAACACAAGCGGCTTGATCTTTTTCCCTTTCGACCGTCACAATTCACGGTTCCTTCGCGTTTGTCGGCGAGGCCTACACAGGGAAGACGGAAGTGGCACACGGAAGTGCCGCGTTGGCGGACGATCAGTTGTCGGCAGCGCGCGAGCAAACCCCGGATCTCGGTCTGCAGGGCCTGGTCTTGCTGGCCCAGCTGCACGGCGTGGCAGCCGATCCCGAGCAATTGGCACATGAATTTGGCCGGCAAGGCGAGTGTCTTGATCGCACTGAATTGCTGTTGGCGGCGCGTCGACTGGGGCTGAAGGCACAGATCAACGCGCAACCGATCGCGCGATTGGACAAAGTGGCCCTGCCGGCAATGGCCTTGCGCGACGACGATGAGGCCTTCCTGCTCGCCAAGCTCGGCCCGGAGGGTGTGCTGATCCACGATCTGCGCCTGAAGCGCCCGGTTCGACTGAGCCCCGAGCAGTTTGCCGAGCGCTACCAGGGCCAGCTGCTGCAGGTCACCTCACGCGCCGGATTGGCCGCTCAGTTGACCCGCTTTGACTTCAGCTGGTTCATCCCCGCGGTGGTCAAGTATCGCCGTCTGTTGGCGGAAGTGCTGGTGGTGTCGCTGTTCATCCAGCTGCTGGCCCTGGTCACCCCGCTGTTCTACCAGGTGGTGATGGACAAGGTGCTGGTGCACCGCGGTCTGACCACGCTGGATGTCATCGTGATTGGCCTGGCCTCGATTGCCCTGTTCGATGTGCTGTTGAACGGGCTGCGCAGTTATGTGTTTGCCCACACCACCAGCAAGATCGACGTTGAGCTGGGAGCCAAGCTGTTTCGCCATGTGCTGGCCCTGCCGCTGGCCTATTTCGAGGCGCGTCGGGTTGGCGACACCATTGCGCGGGTGCGCGAGTTGGAAAGTGTGCGCGGCTTCCTTACCGGCCAGGCGCTGACCTCGGTGCTGGATCTGCTGTTCGCCGGCGTGTTCCTGGCGGTGATGGCTTACTACAGCGGCTGGCTGACCTTGATCGTACTGGCCTCACTGCCAATTTACGCGCTGATCTCGGCCGCCATCACGCCCCTGCTGCGCCGCCGGCTGAACGAGAAATTCGCCCGCGGCGCCGACAATCAGGCCTTTCTGGTCGAAACCATTAGCGGTATTGGTACGGTCAAGGCGATGGCGGTGGATCCACGCGTCACCCGCACCTGGGACAACCAACTGGCAGGTTATGTGAGTGCCGGTTTTGGAGTGACCAAGGTTGCCACTTTTGGCCAGCAATCGATACAGCTGGTGCAGAAGCTGGTCAGCGTGGCGGTGCTGTACTGGGGCGCCAAGCTGGTGATCGAAGGCGAGCTGACCGTCGGGCAGCTGATCGCCTTCAATATGCTGTCGGGACAGGTGACCGCGCCGATCCTGCGATTGGCCCAGTTGTGGCAGGATTTTCAGCAAGTCGGCATTGCCGTCGAGCGGCTCGGCGACATCCTCAACACCCGCACCGAGGTGGCCGGCAGCAAGCTGCAACTGCCGGCCCTGCAGGGCCGGGTCAGCTTCGAGCGGGTGCGCTTTCGCTATCGGCCGGATGCGGCTGAAGTGCTGGCCGGCATTGATCTCGATATTGCCCCGGGCGAAGTGATCGGCATCGTTGGCCGCAGCGGCTCGGGCAAGAGCACCCTGACCAAGCTGGTGCAGCGCCTGTACACGCCGGAAAGCGGCCGCGTGTTGGTCGATGGCCAGGACCTGGCCCTGGCCGATCCGGCCTGGCTGCGTCGCCAGCTCGGTGTGGTGCTGCAAGAAAACTTCCTGTTCAATCGCAGCATTCGCGACAATATCGCCCTAGTTGACCCCGGCCTTCCAATGGAACGTATTGTTCAAGCGGCCAAACTGGCCGGGGCGCACGAATTCATTGTCGGCCTGCCGGAGGGCTATGACACCGAGGTCGGCGAGCACGGCTGTGGCCTGTCCGGCGGTCAGCGCCAGCGCATCGCGATTGCCCGCGCCCTGGTCGGCAATCCACGCATTCTGATCTTTGACGAAGCAACCAGCGCGCTGGACTACGAATCCGAACACGCGGTGATGAGCAATATGCGCGAGATCTGCCGTGGTCGCACCGTGTTGATCATTGCCCACCGCCTGTCCACCGTGCGTCGCGCCCACCGCATCGTGGTGATCGATCGCGGCCAGATCGTCGAAAGTGGTCGCCATGATGACTTGGTGGATCGGGTCGGCGGCCACTATGCACGTCTGCATCGACTGCAGCAGGGTGAGGGTTAGATGAGCGCCGCCTGGGTCGCCTTACTAAAGCGCTATGCCGCCGTCTGGCGCGGTGCCTGGGCTGAGCGCGCCAGCATGGAGCCGGTCAAGCGCAGCCCGGATGAGCTTGCCTTTCTGCCCGCGCATCTTGAACTGATCGAACAACCGACTTCACCGACGGCCCGATGGACGATGCGCTGTCTGATCGCCTTGTTCAGCGTGGCCTTGATCTGGGCCTGCGTCGGCCAGGTCGATATCGTGGCGGTGGCACAGGGCCGCACCGTGGTCGGCTCGCGCAGCAAACTGGTGCAGCCGGTCGAGACCGCGGTGGTCAAGCGCATCCTGGTGCGCGATGGCCAGAGCGTGCAGGCCGGTGACCTGCTGATCGAACTGGATGCCACCCTCGCCCAGGCCGACCTGCAGCAAGCCCGAACCGGCCTGCTCGACGCGCGCTTGGCCGAGCTTCGCTTCAGCGCCCTGGCGTTGGGCCTGCAAACCGGCAGTGCGCCGCTGCTGGCGGCCGCCGACGATCTGCCGGCAGATCTACCGGAAAGCCGGTTGAGCGCCGAGCAGCAACTCGCCAGCAGTCAGTTCGAGGCGTATCGCGCCCGCCATCAGGCGCTGGAAGCCAGCATCGCACAGCGTCAGGCCGAACTGGACACGCTGAGCGCCAGCGTCGAGCCGCTCAATGCCTCGGCCAGGATCGCCGCCGAACGAGCGCTGGACTACGGCCGCCTGGTGGAGAAGGGTCATGTCGGCCGCCACGACTATCTGCTGGTCGAGCAGCAGCGCATCGATGCCGAGCGTGATCTGGCGGCCCAGCGCAATCGCCTGCATGAAGTGCGTTCCGCACTGGCGGCTGCCAAGGACGAACTCGATGTGCTGCGCAATGACACCCGACGCCAAGTGCTCGACGGTCAACGTGAAGCCGCCGAGCAAGCCCGGCAGTTGCAGGCAGAGCTGGCCAAGGCCGACCAGCGCGATCGCCTGATGGCCCTGCGCGCACCGGTCAGCGGCACCGTGCAACAACTGGCCGTGCATAGCGTCGGCGGCGTGGTGACACCGGCACAGCCGTTGATGGTGGTGGTGCCCGATGATGAGTCGCTGGAGATCGAGGCGCAGGTACTGAACAAGGACATTGGCTTTGTCCGCAGCGGCCAGATCGTAACGGTAAAGGTGGAGAGCTTTCCCTACACCCGGTATGGCCACCTCGAAGGCGAAGTTGAATCGGTTTCGCTCGACGCCGCCCAGGACGAACAACTCGGGCTGGTCTTTCCCGCCCGGGTGCGCCTCGAGCGATCCGCGCTCACCATTGACGGCGTCGATGTGCGGCTCAGCGCTGGTATGAACGTCAGCGTTGAGGTGAAGACCGGTCAGCGGCGCATCATCGACTTTCTGCTCAGTCCGCTGCGCAGCCATTCATCAGAGGCGCTGAGGGAGCGATGAGCAGGGGATTTGCAGCCGTGCGGATTGCTTGGACTGCCATTCCAGGCCGGGGTAGTAAGGGCGCAGGTATGGGCGAGACAGCTTGCCTGTTTGGCCTGATCGCCGTGCTGGCCCCGACGCTCGCAATCTGTGCTCCACACCCGTGGTGCGACAAGGTGATCGAAGCGAGCAACGCGGGGCAGTTGTCGCAGGCCAGACTTGCCGAAGCGATGGCGCCGATTGCAAGCGATGTGCTCGCGTCCGCCTTGGCAAACGGCGAAGTTCAGCATGCCGAAGTCATCAACGTCGCCACCCCCGGCGTGGTGGAACCCTTGGTTCGGATGATCAGCGCCGGATCATGCAGTTCCAGCGCCCTGATCGGGCTAGACGCGTTTGAGCGTGAGGGGCCCGAGGCGCTGCGATGGTTGGGGTGGCAACAGTTGCCCACTCAGGCGCAGGAGGCGCTCACCTGGGCAGGGTGGGGTAGCGAGGACGGCCTGTTCCTGATTGATGGCCAGATTGCGCTGATCAAAGAGTCCACGCTTACGCCAGAAGCCAGTGCGCACAACGCCACTGTGAGCCTGGCGACGCGAACAAGAGAAGCCTTGCAGAATCCCGGGCGAGCGATGTGATCAATCAATCGTCTGCGAACTTGCTACACTTAACTGGCTGCTACACCGCGTCTGGCCTGCTGCAGCGGGAATCGCCCAACATGAGGTCTTAACAAGGAGATGAGCAAAGAGACAAAATCACCCGATGCGCGGCCGGCGCGAAAGCCCTGGTGGTTGGTCATCGGCTTGCTACTGGTGCCGGCCGTATCGTTGCTTGCGCTGTGGGCCATGTCTGAACTAGACGAAAGGACGGCAGAGAGCTTTTGGCAGACATTCATTGCGGCCAACAAAGAAATCGATGATCGCCCCAGCACGGTGGTCTACGATCCCGAACTGAAGATGCTGGCCGTAGGTCGGGAAAGTGGTCGGCTTGAGCTATGGGACCCAAACCAGCCCGGTTCACGCACCGCCTTTCAGGCCCACCCATGGCGCACCGAGTTTCTGGCGTTTGGTGCCAAAGATGGCATCTTGCTCAGTAACTCGCGTTCTGGGCATCCAGACAGGTCGGATGAACGCGGAACGAGAATTTGGGACGCGCGAACGGGTGAGCTCTTGCACGCACTCTCAGACATGATTGCGCCTGGGCCGATCGCAGCGAGTCTCCGTCCGGGCATCTATCTCATCGCCGACTCTGATCGTCTACTGATTTACGATCATGCAAAGCGCAGTTTGCTCAGAAAAGCGCTCAAATTCGAGGGCGAAGTGGATGCGCTTGCAGTGGGAGCCGAGTCCGATCGAATCGCCGTCGGAACCTCGGATGGCCTGATCTCGATAATGCGTCTTGTTGACCAGGACGGTTCGCCAAACTTGCAGATCAGTCAGCAGCAGCCGGTATCAGCAGAGTTCCGCGCTCAGCGAATCTACGCTTTGATGTTTGTCGATCAGGATCGATTGATTTCTGCCTCTCAGGCTCATCGGGACAAGCAGGCGCCGCAGGTGATCGAATGGGATGCGAACAACCTGCAACCGCGACGCAGCTACAACATTACGCTGCAGACAGTGAACTGGGCCGGCTTCACTGCCGGCGAGCCCTGGTTGGTGCTGGCAGGAACTTACGGCAAGGGCAAGGTCGAGCTTGTGGACCTCAACAGCGGCGTCGCTTGGCGTTACCGCGCCAACAGCAGCCACCCACGCGCCGCCCTGTTGCCGGACTTGGGCATTGGCCTGATTTTGCAATCAGGTAAAGCGCGGCCCATTCGATATCTCGCGCAAGAGAGAATCTGGAGCGAGAAGCAGTCACAGCAAACTCGAGTTGCAGAGGACTAAGTCAATGTCGACTCTAGTAATGCACTCGGCTGTCTCCTCAATACCGTGGTGACCTTGGTGGTCAAGTGGTCGAGACATTGAACAGATCATCTAATGAGGGAGTGGAGATGCGAGAGGTTCGAGCCACGAGGCTTGATCGTGTCCAGCAGAACTTAAGAGCTTGCGCTTTACTGCTGCTTGCTTTGGCGCTAGGTGCTCCTATTGCTGCATCGAGCGATGCCCACACATGTGAGCGAGTCGTTGCTGCCAGCAATGCTGGTTTGCTGGCGGAAAGCATTGCGACAGTGTCAGACGTGGCGTTAGCCAATGAGTTGGCTGAACAGATCAGTGCAACTGGGCTATATCAGATGGAAGGAGCTATTAGACTCGACGCGGAATCAGGCTTCGATGCGCTCATCAGGGTGACGAGCACGGGTTCATGTAGTACATCCTCGGTGATCTCGCTTGAGGCGCTGAAGAACGAGTCCTTTGAAGCCTTGCAATGGCATGGATCGGAAGCCTTGTCGGTGGAGATGCAAGAGGAGCTACGCTGGGCTGCGTGGGGGACTCGAGATCGGTTGTATACCCTTGATGGCGAGCTGCTCGTAGTCAGCATGGCCAGCGACGACACGCCGAGGATCGTCTCGCGATTCGTTGACTCACGGCGCAAGCCCCTGTGTCTGATCGAGTCGATCTCTGAAATAGCACTCAAGGTCGAGCATTCGGAAGAACCCTCCCTTTGCGAAGCGATTGCATCGGGTCAACTCCCGACCTTGCCCTGGAGCGAACAGGCTGCCGTGCCCGGCGAGTACCGAATGCTTGTCGGTCGGAGTGTCGACGAGCTCAGATCACTACAGCTGCCGGTGTCGGATTCGGAGTCCTCGATTCAGCTCGCTCACCTTCAGCACCACTCGGGCAGTGGGTGCGGAGGCATCTATGAGTGGTTGATTGAGGTCGACGCCGCCACCGGCGAGTTCAAGAACAGTGAATTGAGTCAGGCGCTCGCGCCGGAAGACGCCCAGGGGTTCCTCCCTCGCAAGCAGTTTCGCCAACCGCGTGTGTTTGACTACCAGGGCCGCGCGGTCCTGATGGGGGAGGTGGATGGTGATTATCTGGCTTTTTTCCCTACAAGCAGTCTGCCGCCGATGTGCAAGTTCAGCGCCCAACCGCAAGTGCGTGTTCGGACGCAGTTCCCTTAGCGGCCTAGCTTGCGGATTTTCAGGCCAGCCTGAGTCCACCAAGGCGACCACCGTAGAGGCAGGCTGCCGAGCAGGCCCTGAAGCACGAAGATAAAAAGCGCGTAGCGCGCCACACAATTCAATGAGGAAAGGAGGAATACAGCACGGACGCTGAGCTCTAGTCGCATCGAACTCACAACAGACTATTCACCGCAAGCCCTGAATCTGAGCGAATTGCCAGAAGTGTCCGCGCAGCCGGGCCGGGCTTGCTCGCCTGCGAGAACAAGCTATGCCTATCACCTACACCCCTCTGCCCAGCGGCAGCAGTGCGACACCTGGTACTTACGAGTATTTGCGCTACCTGATCATCCTGCAGCTCGAAGAAAGCGGGCATCCGGCCCGCACTACTTATGCCGACAATGTTGGCATTCCGACCATTGGCTGCGGCTTCAACTTACGTGTGCGGGACAATCTGGTTGAAGTCTTGCAGGTCGTTCTGGGAGACGCCGCGTGGAGCCCCACCTCATCAACGGCGAATCAAACCCTGTTCAATTCGCTGGCGGCGATCTTCTCGACCGATTGGCGCGGGCAAGTGGCCGCCAATAACAATCAGGTTGATCTGCTGATTCAGAACTATCTTGGCGATCCAAGCGCCAGCTTTGAGCTGACCGACGACCAAGTGCGTGAGATTTTCGACGAACTGGCGCCGCGTTATGAGACCGTGCTCGATGGCCGAGCCGCTGGCGTAACGCAGAGCTATGAGCGTCTGGCCCTTCTTTCATTCTGCTGGAACAGCCCTGCCCTGGTGGGGCCGAACATGCAGGCTTCCATTGCAGCTGGCGATCGCGCGGCCGTTTGGTATGACATGCGCTACCGCAATAATGGGGGGGCGTCAGCGGGTAACGGCATCGCCAAGCGGCGCTACTTCGAAAGTCAGCTGTTCGGACTCTACGAGTCGGGCGTTGACGCATCGAACATCAGTGACGACGCCAGCGTTGACGTGTACCGAATGTATACCGAGCATCGCTCGATCATCATGGCCTACGAACAGCGCTACAGCGCGAACGTGGGCCGAGCCAACAACGACTATGCTGCCGTTCTGGCGCATGTGGCTGACGCCAGTCGCTCAGCTGTACAGACATTGGAGCAAAGTCTAGCGGTCGCTGGGGACGCGCTGCTGGATCGCTTCGTTGAACGGGTTAACAACCCGGACAACACAGTGGTTGGCGTTGCGGACATCAACTATCTCGATATCCAGGTCATGGACGCGGCCGGTGGGACCCTGCAAGGCTCCACCCGTGACGGCTACAACCTGACTTCAACCAATCAACAGCACAACGACCTGTTAGTTGGCTCAGATGTCCAGGACACACTACGCGGTTTGGCCGGAACAGATGCATTGATTGGCCAGGACGGCGACGACATTCTGGAAGGCGGCGAGGGCAATGACTTCCTTAACGGCGGTGAGGGACGGGACATTCTTCAGGGCGACGCAGGCGAGGACGTTCTAGTTGGCGGCAACGGCTTTGATACCTATCGAGTCGGCAATGGAGATTCGTTGCGCGACGAAGATGGTAGCGGAGAAGTGCTATGGAACGGCGCGCAACTGGTCGGTGGTGTGCATGAGGAAGGCGATCCGGCCAACACGTACTACAGCGAAGACGGTCGCTTTACCTATGTGCTGAGCGGCGACACCCTGACCGTGACCAATGAGTCGGGAGAGTCGATTACGATCAACGAGTTCTCCAAGCCCAGCAACGACCTCGGAATCGTGCTCGAGGAAGAGGAAGACGACGACGACGACGACAACGATGAAGATCCGGACTTCGACGATGCCGAGACGCGCACTTCGCCGATTGTGATCGATCTGGATGGCGATGGGGTGGAGACGGTCGAGCGGAGCCGCCATCGCTACTTCGATCACGATGCCAATGGCATGCGTGAGAGCACGGCCTGGGCCGGGGCCGATGATGGGTTCCTGGTGCGCGATCTGGATGGCAACGGGCGGATCGATTCCGGTCGCGAGATGTTTGGCAGCAATACCCGTTTGGCCAATGGCAGTCTGGCGGCGCATGGTTTCGAAGCGCTGCGTGAGCTGGATGAGAATCAGGACGGGGTGATCGACGCGACGGACAGCGGGTTTGCCGAGCTGCGTGTATGGCGCGACGCCAATGGCAATGGTCGCACCGATGAGGGCGAACTGCTGACCTTGGAGCAGGCCGGCATCGCATCGATCAATACCCAGTGGCAGGATTCGACTCGCATCGATAGCGCCGGCCAGGCGCACCGCCAGGAAGGCACAGCGACTCGAACAGACGGTTCCACTGCAGCGGTCAGCGATGTCTGGTTCGACGTCGACGCCGGGCGGCGGATTGCCGACTTCGAGGGTGAGATCAGCAACGAGCTGTTGCGCCTGCCGAACGCGCGTGGCTTTGGCAATCTGCCCGATCTGCGGCAGGCGATGGCCGGCGACCCGGTGTTGCGTGCGATGGTAGAGGCCTTTATGGCGGAGACCGATGCTGGTGCACGCGATGCAATGCTGGAAGGCCTGATCTTCCAGTGGGCCGGTGTCACCGATGTCGACCCGAACAGCCGCGACCCCAGGAGCCACTATGGCCATGTGATGGATGCGCGGCAACTGATTGTGTTGGAACAGTTGGTCGGGCGGGGCTATCTCGGTACATGGTGCTGGGGGCAGCGTGACCCCAATCCGCACGGTGGTGCCGCCCCGTTACTGATTGCCGAGTTCAATCGCTTTGCCCAGTTCGTTCGCGCCCAATTGCTGGCGCAGACCGATGCGGAGCTTTCTGATTTCGTCCAAGGAGGCATGGCTTCTGGCTATCGTCAGCCCTTGGTCGACTGGGCTGAATTCGTGAGCGCTGCCGGTGAGATGCGCAGCCAGGGCGATCTCGACGCCCTTGGCCGGGCGGTCGAGGTGTTGCGAGGCCTGGGCACCTACTCGTCGGACTTCCGCACTGCCATGGAGCAGGCCTTCGGACAGGTGCTGGCGCACTGGCCGGATCTGGCGCCTGTGTTCAATGCGCCCTCGCTGATCGGCACCGATCACAATGATCGTCTGCTCGGCCGTTCGATCGACGAGCTGATCATCGGTGGTTTGGGTGATGACCAGCTGAGCGGCGGTGCCGGCAATGACACCTACTACTATCGCCTTGGCGACGGCGCCGATCGCATCTACGATTCCTCGGGCAACGACCAGTTGGTGTTCCTGGAAGGGATCAGCGCAGCGGACATCCGCGTCGGTCGCGATATGACCTCAATCCTGATCGAGATCGGCAGCGGTGATGAGGCCGGCTCGATTCGCATCGACAATGTGTTCGATGAAAACGGCCATTTGCGTGAGGGCGTGCTGGAATCGGTGCGCTTCCACGATGGCACCGTCTGGTCACTCAACGACCTGCTGGCCCGTATCGTTCTGCCGGTGACCGAGCAGGCCGATGTGCTGTACGGCAGCATCGTGGCCGATGTTATTGACGGTCTCGGCGGTGACGATCAGATCATGGGCCTGGATGGCAACGATCAGCTAAATGGCGGCGCCGGTAATGACACCCTGCTGGGTGGCAATGGCAATGACATCCTGATCGGCGGCAATGGCAATGACCGGCTGAATGGCGGTGCCGGTAGCGATACCTATCGCTTCGCCGCCGGCTTTGGCAGCGATGAAATCGAGAACTACGACAACAGCCCGGGCAGACAGGATCGCATCGAGTTTCTGGCCGGCATCAGCGCCAGCGATGTGCAGGTCACCCGCCAGGGTCTGGATCTGATTCTCAGCTTTGCCAATGGCGATCGGCTGCGGGTGCGCAACCACTTCAGCGATGATGGCCTGGGCGCCAGTAGCATCAATGAGATCCGCTTCGCCGATGGCACCGTGTGGAGTGCCCTGCAGCTGCGTAACGAGGCCTTGCGTGGTACTGAACAGGCCGATCAGCTGACCGGCTATGCCGAGGATGATGTGATCGATGGCGGGGCCGGCGATGACACGGTGTATGGTCTGGACGGTAACGATCAGTTGCGCGGTGGTGAGGGTCATGACCGGCTGTATGGCGGCCAGGGCGATGATCGCCTGCTCGGCGGCGAGGGCAATGACCGGCTGCAAGGCGACGATGGCAACGATCTGCTCGAAGGCCAGGCCGGCAACGACCACCTGGACGGTGGTTACGGTGACGACCGCCTGTTTGGCGGCGAAGGCAATGATGAGCTGCACGGGGGTATCGGTGACGACCAGCTGATCGGTGGCCTTGGCGATGACCGTCTGATCGGCGGCGCTGGTGATGACCGCTATTACTTCGCCCGTGGCGATGGTCGCGATGCGATTCTTGATCGCCAAGGTCAGACCACCATCTATATCAGCAACCTCAGCCTCGATGAGCTGATCTTCCGTCGCGAGGGCACCAGCCTGGTGGTGAGCTTTGCCACCAGCGAGGGCGACGAAATCCGCCTGGAGCAGTTCTTCAGCGAGCTCACCGGACTGGCGCTGGGCGGCATCATGATCGATTCGGGCAGTGGCGCACCGTGGATGCTCTCGCCGAGTGATCTTGATCTGCAGGTGCTGCTGGGCACCTCGCGGATGGACCTGATTCAGGGCAATGTACTGAACAACGAGATCGACGGTCTGGCCGGTGATGACGTGATTTTCGCCGGTGAAGGCGATGATCTTGTCACCGGCGGTGAAGGCGCTGACCAGTTGTTCGGTGAAGCCGGGCGCGATCACCTCGATGGCGGGGCAGGCAATGACCGTCTGGACGGCGGTGCCGACGCTGATCATCTGGCCGGCGCAGACGGTGATGACGAGCTGTTGGGCGCTGCTGGCAATGACCGTCTGTACGGTGGCGAAGGCAATGACCTGCTGGATGGCGGCGTCGGTGACGACCTGATGGAAGGCGGTGCCGGGGACGACGTTTACCGCGTCGACAGTGCGGCCGATCAGGTGGTGGAACACGATGATCAAGGAACCGATCGCGTGCAAAGCTCGATCAGCCTGAGTCTGCCTGACAATGTCGAGGTGCTGGAACTGGTCGGCGAGGCCGAGATCGATGCCAGCGGCAGCGCGCGCAGCGATACCTTGCAGGGCAATGCGGCACGCAATGTGCTGCGCGGTCTGGCCGGGGATGACCGGCTCGAAGGCCGTGCCGGCGACGACGAGTTGCACGGCGATGCCGGCAACGATGTGCTGAATGGTGGCAGCGGTCGCGATCAGATGCTGGGTGGCAGCGGTGACGACGTCTATCACGTCGACAATGTGGGCGACCAGGTGATCGAAGCGGCTGGCGAGGGGCATGACATCGTCTACGCCAGCAGCGACTTCCGCTCTTCGGGCAATGTCGAAGAGCTGCGTCTGGTCGAGGGAAGTGCGGGCTATGAGCTGGTCGGTCACGACGGCGATGAGCAGCTATTCGGCAACAGCAGTGACAATCGACTCGATGGCGGCGAGGGTGCCGACTACCTGGAAGGTGGTGCCGGCAACGACACCTATGTGGTGGACCACGTTGACGATCAGGTGGTCGAGGCGGAGTCCGAAGGCGAGGACACTGTCGAGGCCAGCATCGACTATGTGCTGGGCGACACGCTGGAAAATCTGCGTCTGCTGCACGAGCAGAATCTGAACGGCACCGGTAATGCCGGCGACAATCGGATCGAAGGCAATGACGGCAACAACCGTCTCGACGGCGGCGCCGGCGACGACGAGCTGATCGGTGGGTGGGGCGACGACTACATGATCATCGACTCGGCCGGCGATCGGGTGGTGGAACACGAAGATCAGGGCGAAGACACCGTCGAGCGGCACTTCGAAACCGATCTGGTGCTGGCCGACAATGTCGAGAACCTGATTCTTGGCAGCGGCGTGATCACCGGCAACGGCAACGAGCTCGACAATCGGATCGAGGGCAATGCGGGCGACAACCGCCTCGGCGGCTGGCAGGGCGAGGACGAGCTGCATGGCCTGGCCGGCAACGATGCCCTGTTCGGTGGTCAGGATCAGGATCGCCTGTTCGGTGGTGAAGGCAATGACTACCTCGACGGCGGCAGCGATGCCGATCACCTGGAGGGCGGGGTCGGCGACGATACCTATATCGTTGATCATGCGGACGATGTGGTGGTGGAGCAGGCCGGGGGCGGCAACGACCGGGTCCAGGCGACCGTCGATCACAGCCTGAGCGACAACGTCGAGATCCTGTTCCTGCAGGGCAGTCAGGCCATTGATGGCACCGGCAATGCGTTGAACAACTACCTCTCAGGTAATAGCGCAAGCAATGTGCTAAGTGGGCTGAGCGGCAATGACACCCTGGTCGGTGGCGGCGGCGATGACCTGCTGATCGGCGGCGCCGGTGATGATCACTACGTCATCGATGCCGACTCGGGCAGCGATGTGATCGACAACAGCGGCGGCGGCTTCGACGGCGTATTCGTCAATGGCGTGGCCCGCGATCGTCTGAGCTTCAGCCGCGACGGCGATGACCTGCTGATCAGCATCGATGGCAACGAGGTGCCGGCACTGCGTGTGCTGAACCACTTCCTCGGTGGTGAGCACGCCATCGACTTCGTGCAGCCTGCCGGTGGCAACTACCTGACCACGGCCGATATCAACGCCCTGGTTGCCGGTGGAAGTACGGGTGGTGAGTTCGATCGCGTGGTCGAGGGCACCGCCGCCGGTGAGCAGTTGCTGGGCAGCAATGGTCGCGATCACCTCAACGGTCTGGGCGGCAACGACCAGCTGTTTGGATTCGCCGGTGACGACCTGCTGCAAGGCGGCGATGGCAACGACTACCTGGCCGGCGGCAATGGCAGCGGTAACGGCTCGGGCAACGATCGCCTGGAAGGCGGTGCCGGCAATGACACCCTGGCCGGCGAAGACGGCGATGACACCATGCTGGGTGGTGCGGGCAACGACCACTACGTTTACGGCGGCGGTCAAGACGTGATCGACAATCGCGGCGGCGGCACCGATGTGCTGTTCTTCAACAACGGCATCTCACTGGATCGCCTCGGCTTCAGTCGCGATGGCGATGATCTGGTCATCTACGTCGATGGCAATCTCGCTCAAAGCGTGCGCGTGCTGGGGCATTTCCTGGGCGCCGATTCCGCCTTGGATTATGTCCAGCCGGCCGGTGGAAGCCTGCTCAATCCGGCAGCGATCGCTGCTCGCCTCAGCCCAATGCCGGGCGCGCCCGCGCCTGATCCGGATCCCGAACCGGATCCGGGCGAGCCTGAGCCGGGTGAAGGCGACTACGCCAACACCATCGAAGGTAGCGCCGCAGGGGAGCAACTGTTGGGTACCAATGACACTGACCTGATCCGTGGTCTCGCCGGTGACGACCAACTGTTTGCCTTCGCCGGAAACGATCGACTCGAAGGTGGCGATGGCGATGACTATCTGTCCGGAGGAAACGGCTCGTTCAGTGGCTCGGGTGATGATCGCTTGCTGGGTGGCAGCGGCGATGACACCCTGGTCGGCGAAGACGGTAACGACTGGTTGCAGGGTGGTGCCGGCAACGACACCTACTTCTTCCGTGCCGGTGATGGCAGTGACACCATCGACAACCGCGGTGGCGGCAGTGATTGGGTGTACTTCGATGGCGTCGATCGCGAGCGGCTGAGCTTTCATCGTGACGGCGACGATCTACTGATTCGCGTGGATGGCGATTCGGCCCAGCAGGTGCGCGTACTTAACCACTTCCTCGGTGGCGAGCAGGCGATTGCCTATGTGCAGCCTGGTGACGGCGGCTATGCCCTGTCGGCACAGGACATCAATGGCCTGCTCACGGCGGGCAAGACGGTCGAGTTTGCCGACTCTGCTGAGCAGATCGAGTACCTGCGCGAACTGATGTGGGGCGAAGCACCGAGCTTGATGCCGACGGTTCAACGCACAGCTGCGCCGGTCATCGGCCCCGAAGCACCGGTGGGTGGCTTCCCGAGTGGCCCGGTGGCCGATCGGAATGCTGACCTGCAGCGTGAGCTGGGACGCCTGCTGGAAGGCATGGCCGGCTTCGGTGCAGAAGGCGGTTCGGCCATTGATCCCTCGCTGATCGAGATCAATTGTCCGCAGCAGCTGCCCTTGGCCGGAAGCGCCGAACCTGCGCCCACTCATCGCTCTCCGCGTGAGTGTGCGTATTTCTAGGGAATCTCTGAATAAGGTCAGAGATTCCTGTGGTGCACGGATGTACCGCCGCGATCAACAACGTACGTTGTTGATCAGCGTATTCGAGCGAAGCTCGACGTAGCCGCGAAGCGGCCGAACCGAGTTCGGACCTGTGCCGAACTCGGCGGATTTGCGCTCTGAACAGAGCGTTTAGCAGGTTGCTGAGACTCGTTTCAGCAGCCTGTTTTTCGGCAGCCTGTTAGTCGTCATTGCTAGCCGGCCCGGAGCATTCCGGGCCGGCTTCACCTCAGTCAGCGGGAGGCGGCGGCGGTTGCAGGAACTCGCGTAGCTTGGCCTTGCCCTGCTCGCCCCAGCGCTCGTAGGCCCACTTGCCGCCCAGCGCCAGCAGGCCGGCGATAACAGCGAGTTTGATGGCTCGCGCCCAGGCCGAGATCACCGCGATACCCATGCCGAGGACCACCCACTGCACCCACCAGTGGCCGGGTGAGGTCATCCAGTTGATGAAGAAACAGATGCCGATCACGAAAACGGCGGTGAACGGCAGGGTGATGGCTTCGTGAACAGTACGCATCGGGTTCATGCTGACTGCCTCATCAGGGGCTTGTGGCCTATGACGCGCTGATCACGCTGGCTGTGACCGCCGGCAGGCCGCCGTAGTTTGGGCGCGCTCCGGCCGCCCATGACCTTGGCCAGTTTCCTCGCCTTGCCGAGTCCTGCTAGGGTCGCCGGTTCAGATCAACGACCGAGGCCGCCATGGTTCGCACGACGATTTCCCTCGCCCTGTTGCTCGGCACTGCCAGCTTCACTGCTGCGGCACAGACCGACAGCCCGAGCAAGCTGCTGCGCTTTGCCGATATTCATCAGGACCGCGTGGTGTTCAGCTATGCCGGCGACCTGTATACCGCGCCGCTGGCCGGCGGCACGGCGTTCCGTCTGACTTCGCACGAAGGGCAGGAGCTGTATCCAAAGTTCAGTCCGGATGGTCGCCAGATCGCCTTCTCCGCCGAGTACAACGGCACCCGCCAGGTATTCGTGATGCCGGCCGCGGGCGGCGAGCCGACCCAGCTGACCTGGTACAACGATGTCGGCGTGATGCCGCCGCGCGGTGGCACGGATAACCGGGTGATGGATTGGAGTCCGGACGGCCAGTGCATCCTGGTGCGGATGAATCGCACGCCCTGGGGTGAGCGCAATGGTCGACCCTATTGCGTGCCAGCCGCTGGCGGCCTGGAGCGCCCGCTGCCGATGCCCGAGTCGGGCGGGGCCAGCTACAGCCCGGATGGACAGTCGCTGGCGTTCACTCCGATCGACCGCGAATTCCGCACCTGGAAACGCTATCGCGGCGGTCGTGCTCAGGATGTCTGGACCTACGATCTGGCCGCGAATACTTCGAAGCAGCTGACCGACCATATCGGTACCGACCAGCAGCCGATGTGGATCGGTGATCAGGTCTACTTCGTGTCCGATCGTGAGCTCGGCACCTTGAACCTGTATCGCGTACCGGCGAGCGGCGGTGACGCCAGCCAGCTCACTGCGTTCAGCGATTTTGATGTGCTTTGGCCCAGCGCCGGCCCGGGCGGCATCGTGTTCGAGAAGGGCGGATCACTGTGGCACTTCGATCCGGCCGATGGGCAAAGCCGGGAGATTCCGATCCGGATCGCCGCCGACTTGCCGGAAACCCAGCCACGCTGGGTCGATGGTCGCGATTTCATCGATTCCTTCAGCCTCGCTCCGGGTGCCGAGCGAGTCGCTATCGCCGCCCGCGGTGAGCTGTTCACTGTGCCGGTGAAACAGGGCGCGACCCGCAATGTGGCGCATAGCGCTGACGCCCGTGAGCACAGCGTGCGCTGGTCGCCGGATGGTCGCTGGCTGGCCTACTACTCCGATCAGAGCGGTGAATACGAGCTCTACGTGCGGCGTCAGGACGGCGGTGGCCAGCCGCGCCAGCTGACCCAGGGCGGCGATATCTGGCGCCTCAATCCGGTCTGGTCGCCGGACAGCAGCCGCATCGCCATTTCCGATCGGCTACATCGGCTCAGCGTGGTCGAGGTCAGCACCGGAACCTCGGTGCAAGTCGATGTTGGGCAGTACGGCAGCCCGGATGACTACGTGTTCTCGCCGGATAGCCGCTGGCTGGCCTATGCCAAGGTCAACAAGAGCAACAACAGTTCAATCTGGTTGTATTCGATCGCCGATGGCAAGACCTACCAGCTCACCGGTGACGAAAGTCGCGAACGCAACCCGGTGTTCGATCCCAAGGGGCGCTGGCTGTACTTTCTGTCCGATCGCGACTACAACCTGACCTTCAGCGCCTTCGAATTCAACTTCCTCTACACCAATGCAACCCGCGTTTACGCCGCCAGTCTGCAGGCCGACGGCGAGCCGTTCTACCGCAACCTGAGCGACGAAGCGGGTGCTGGCGGCAAGACCGAGGGCGGCGCAGGTAAATCGGACAAGGCCCCGCTGCGGATCGATCTGCCGGGGTTCGCGTCGCGCGTTCAGGCCTTGAAGCTGCCGCCCGGCAACTACGCCGGGCTCGCCGCCGGACAGGACGGTGCCTACGTGGCAGCGGTCAGCAATGGCGGCAATGGTGGTGGCGCCGAACTGAAGTATCTCGGCCGTGATGCCGATGAAGCGACCAGCTATGGGCAGATCACCGGCTATGAACTGTCGGCCGACGGCAAGCAGATTCTGCTACGGCGCGGCAAGGATTTCGCCCTGATCGACGCCAAGCCAGGGCAGGATTTCGACAAGCACAAACTCGATCTTTCCGAGCTGAAACTGCGTGTTGAGCCGCGTCGCGAGTGGCAGCAATTGTATGTGGATGCCTGGCGCATCCTGCGCGACGTGTTCTACGACGAAGGCATGCATGGGCAGAACTGGCTGGCGATTCGCGACAAGTATCAAGGCCTGATCCCGCATCTGGGCAGTCGTGCCGACCTCGACTATGTGCTGTCGGAGATCGCCGGTGAGGCCAATGCCGGGCATGTCTATGTCGAGAGTGGCGACCAGCCGCGGGTGAAGCGAGTGGCCAGCGGCCTGCTTGGCGCAGAGCTGCAGCCCGACGACAGCGGCCATGTGCGCGTCGGGCGGATCTTTGGCGGCGAGAACTGGGACCAGAGCCGTCGTTCGCCGCTGACCGAGCCCGGCGTTTCGGTCAAGGAGGGTGAGCTGATCCTCGCCATTGATGGTGTGTCGACCCGCGGCGTGGCCAATGTCTACCAGCTGCTCGAAGGCAAGGCCGACCAAGTGGTGGAACTGCGTGTTGCAGGTTCGCCGAGTGCAGACTCGCGGGTCGAGCGGGTCAAGCCGATCGCCTCAGAGGGCAATCTGCGCTATCTCGACTGGGTGGAGAGCCGTCGCCGCATGGTCGAACAGGCCTCAGGCGGTCGGATTGGCTACATTCATCTGCCGAACACCGCGGTCGATGGAAGCCGCGAGATGTTCCGTGGCCTGCTGGCCTATGCCTCGCGCGATGCGCTGATCCTCGATGATCGCTACAACGGCGGCGGATTCATTCCCGACCGCATGATCGAGCTACTGGCACGCAGCCCGCTTAACTACTGGAAGTCGAAGGGGCTGGAGCCCTACGCCACGCCGCTGCTTTCTCATCTCGGCCCGAAGGCGATGCTGATCAACGGCCAGTCCAGTTCCGGTGGCGACGCCTTGCCTTACTACTTCCGCCGGCTCGGCCTGGGCAAGCTGTTCGGCACGCGCACCTGGGGCGGCTTGATTGGCATCCAGGGCAGCAACCCGCGTCTGGCCGACGGCGGCACCATTCTCGCCGCCACCTTCCGTTTCCTCGATACCGAGGGACGCTGGGACGTCGAAGACACCGGTGTTGCCCCCGATGTGGAAGTGATCGACCGGCCGGAAGCCTATGCCAATGACCGCGATCCCACTCTGGAGGCGGCAGTGGCGCATCTGCTGCGCGAGTTGGAGAGCAACCCACCGAAACGACCGCAAACCCCGCCGGCGCCGACTACATTCCCACGCGAATAGTTGAGGTCGCGAGAAGTAGGATCGGCGACCTTCCCCAGCTCTCGCGCGCCAGCGAGAAGGGCTACAACTCGTTGTGGTTCCGGGCCTCTGTTCGGTGCCGAGCAGAAACGCGGCAGGGCATGAGCAGGAAATCTCGCTGGCCAAATTCGCCAGCCCCCCGCTACGCTTCAGGCGCCCGGCGGGGCTGGCGCGGTATGCTTGCCGCTTTGATTCCTGCCCCGGCTGATGCACTGCTACGTCTACAAGAGCCTTCGGCGCGCCGAGACCTATGTCTATCTGGCTGAGCGCGATGCTTTCCACAAGTTGCCGGCCGCCCTGCGCGAGCCGCTGGGGCGGCTGCAGTTCGTGCTTGAGATCGAGCTGACAGCGCAGCGCAAGCTGGCGCGGGAAAATCCCGAGGTGGTGCGTGGCAATCTGCTCACCCACGGAGTGCACGTGCAGTTCCCGCCGAAGGACAGCATCACCGAGCTACTGGCCACGCCCGATGCTGGAGACTGAGCGCGTGCCGGCCACCGGCGCCTGGCCCTGGGTGCTATGGCTGCTAGGGGCGGTGCTGGGTACGGTGGGTTATCGACTGGTCGAGCCTTACTGGTTGTTCGGCGTGGTGTTGGGCATGGCCACTCAGCTGGCCGGTGCTGGCTTGGCTCTGCAGCATCTGCCCGAGTCCACGATCGGCCAGACCGTGCTGCGACGCTTTCCGGTCGGTCTGATCTGGGTCTCCCTGCTGGTCGCCGCCCTGGTTGGTCTGAGCGCCTGGCCGCTGCTGCAACTGCGCGAACATGGCTTGCCGGCCGTTCTGGGTCTGAGTCTGGCCTTGGGCCTGGGCTGGCTCTCACTATGGCGGATCTGGCCCTTGCTGGCCTTGGCCTATATCGACCGGCCCCGGCGTCGCGGCCCGTGGCAGCTGCTGGCGCACTGCTGGAGTGAGTCGCGGCGGCTGGTTCGCGCCGATCCCTCGTCGGCGCGCGGTCTGCTGGCCGCCCTGGTGGCGTTGAGCCTGCTGGTCGGTGGCTTGGCCCTGGGCTTGATCGGTCATTGGCCACTGCCTTGGCGTATGACCCTGATCGGTGCCTGGTGGTGGTTGATCGCGCCGTTCCTGAGTTTCGTCCTGGTGGCCCTGGTCGAGCCGGCGCGGTTGTCGGCCAGCGAGACGCCGCTGCCAGCTCCGCCCGGCAGTCAGCCGGCACGGGCCAATCCGGCTAGCAAGCCGCGCGAAGAGCCGGTCACACCGACCTACCTGCCGGTGCTGCTGCCAGGCGATCCATCGGCGCGACTGATGGCGGCGGCCCGTCTGGGGCGAGTGGATGATGCTCTGGCTGCGCTGGATGCCGGCGCCGATCCCAAGCTGCTGCCGGCGGCCGAGGATCGCGATCAGCGCAGTCTGGTGATGCTGGCCGCGGTATTGCCTGACACACGTCTGCTGCGTCGTTTGATTGCCGGCGGTGCCGAGCTGAATCGACGGCATGCGGGGCTTACCCCGCTGCTGGTGACGACCCGCGACAGTTTGCGCGGACGGCCCGACGCGGTCATGACCTTGCTGGCCAATGGCGCCGACCCGCGGGCCAGCGATAACGAGGGGCGCACCGCCCTGCACTTCGCGGCCTTGATCAGTGAGCCTGATGTCGCCGCCTTGCTGATCGATGCCGGTGCCGAGGTCGATGCCTTGAACCGTGATGGCTATTCGCCGCTGGGCGTGGCCTGCGCCAGCGGCAATTGGCGCCTGGCGCGCTTCCTGCTGGAACGCAAGGCCAAGCCCGAGCCCGCCGGTGGACAGCCCGCCCTGCTGGCCGCCGCCGCGGGTGATGATGATATCGGTGGTGTGCAGCTACTGCTGAAGTTCAAGGCCAAGGTCGATGCGCAGGGTCGCCTCGGGCGCACCGCCCTGTTAAGCGCGGCCTTGGCCGGCAACAGGGAAATCGCCGAGCTGTTGCTGGCGGCCGGCGCCGATCCCGACCTTGCCGATGATCATCAGGTCACCCCGCTGCTGGAAGCGGCCCGGGCCGGTGCCAATGGGGTGATCTCCGCGTTGACCAAGGCCTCACCCAAGGTCGATGTTCAGGATCCACACGGCCGCAATGCGCTGCTGCTGGCCTGTCAATCACCGAGGGCCAACGCCGACACCGTGGCGTCCCTGCTGGCCCTGGGCGTCGATCCTGCGCAGCCGGCTGGCGATGGCCGACACGCCCTCCAATGCGCGATCGATCTCGGGCGCTGGCCGCTGGTCAAGGTGCTTGATCCAAGCTGTCAGCTACCCAGCTGTCTTGGTACCGAAGCCGATCTGGAAGTGCTGCAACAGGCGGTGGAACACGATGTTCGCCCGTGGCCGGTGCGGCTCGATGAGGCGCTCGCCGAGCAGGATTTGTGGCGCGTCGATGCAGTGCTGCGCGCCTCGCAGATCGATCCTAACGAGTTGTTTGACTTTGTGCTGCGTCAGGGCGAGCAGCTGGGGCAGCAGGCCCTGGATCGATTGATCGGTGCCTTGCCCGCAGAATTTCTGCAGGCAGTGCCCGACCCGGCGATGCGCACCCTGCGCCCGTTGCAGGCTGGGCTGCTACACGCGCTGGCACGGCGCGGAGTCAGTTGGGGCGGTTTTCCGCTGGCGCGAGTATTGCAGTCACTGCGCAAGCTGGATGCCGAGTGGCAGCGCTGGGCGATTCAGCGCGTCGAGGCGGGCGCCGAAATCTTCGCCCCCTGGCAAGGCAGCACGGCCCTGCATCAGTCGCTGCGGCTGGGCAGCGCGGCGCTGACCGAGCGCCTGCTGCGCTGTGGCGTCGATCCGAATGCCGCCGATGCCAATGGCGACACCGCTCTGCATCTGGCGGCGCGCTATGGCGATGCGCACGGCTGCGCGCTGCTGCTGCGCTACGGTGCGCAGATCGAACTCAGCAACGCCGAAGGCTGCTCGCCGTATGGGCTGAGTCTGCGGCATGCGCAGGCGGATGTGTACGACTGGCTGGATTGGCGCGGCTGGCAGCTGCCCGGTCGACCGCTGCGGGAGGCCGATCTGGTGGAAGCTGCGCGACTCGGCGACGCCCATGCAGTGGAGCGCCTGCTGATGCTCGGTCTGTCGGTCGATGGTCGCGACGCCCAGGGGGCCAGCGCCCTGTTGCGCGCTGCCGGTGGCGGCCACCTCGATTGTGTGCGCTGCCTGATTCGTCAACGCGCTGATCTGCAGGTGACCGCGCCCAGTGGTGCCAGCCCGTTGACCGCCGCAATCAGCATGCGTCACCGGGCCGTCGTGGAAGTGCTGCTCGACGCCGGTGTCGATCTCAATCAGGCTCTGCCGGGTGGCGTGACGCCGCTGATGGTGGCAGCGGCGCTGGGCTTGCCGGAAATGCTGGTGATGCTGATCGACCGTGGTGCCGATGCACGACGCACCGACGAGAACGGCAATACTGCCCTGCATGCCCTGGCCCAGTTCGGCTGCGCCGCGCGCGATCGCACGCGGCTGATGGCGTGCTGGAACGCCTTGCTAAGCTGTGCCGCTGAGCTGGCCGATCAGCCTGGCGGCAATGGCCTGTCGCCGTTGCTGTTGCTGCTCGGCGCCCGTGCCGAAGCCGGTCACCCCTTGGACGAAGAATGTCTGGGTGCGCAGCTGGAGATCCTGCTGCGCCACAAGCCCGACCTCGAGCGCCGCGATCAGCGCGGCTTTGCCGCCCTGCATCTATGCGCCCTGCATGGTTTGATGCAGCCGCTGCGCCAATTGTTGGCCGCCGGCGCCGATCGTCAGGCTCGCGACCAGCTCAATCGGCGGGCGCACGAGATCGCCGTGCTGCGCGGTTTTGTCGATATTGCGGCTGAACTCGACGAGACCACAGCGCCATCGATGGCGCGCTTGCTGCGCAAGACGGATTCGTAGGGCGGCCCCTGGCCGCACACATGGCGTGCGCGAGATCTTCGGCAGTACGCACGTCAGGCTCCGGCCCTTCCCCATCGGTAACCCTATCGTGGCAAGGTAGCGACTCGCCGAGCGCGGCTTGCGGTCGGTGATTCACCGCATCTATTGCTGCTATCGAAAGAATCGCTTGGATCGATGGCTGTTGCGGGGACTACAGTGGCAGGACACGTCGAATCCACGTCGCCAAAGGAGAGAGCCATGTCGAACGAATCGAAATGCCCGTTCTCGGGAGCGCACACCCAGGCCGTGCGCGGTCAGGGCCCCAGCAACGCTGACTGGTGGCCGGAGCAACTTAACCTGAAGATTCTCCATCAGCATTCCTCGAAATCGAACCCGATGGGCGAGGCATTCGACTACACCGAAGAGTTCAAGAAGCTCAACCTCGATGCGGTGATCAAGGATCTCACCGCCCTGATGACCGATTCGCAAGACTGGTGGCCGGCCGACTACGGTCACTACGGCCCGTTCTTCATTCGCATGGCCTGGCATGCTGCGGGTACCTATCGCATTGGTGACGGTCGCGGCGGTGCTGGTAACGGTGCGCAGCGCTTTGCGCCGGAGAACAGCTGGCCGGACAATGGCAATCTCGACAAGGCCCGCCGTCTGCTGTGGCCGATCAAGCAGAAGTATGGTCGGGCGCTGTCCTGGGCCGACCTGTTCATCCTCACCGGCAACGTCGCCCTGGAGTCGATGGGCTTCAAAACATTTGGTTTCGGCGGCGGCCGTGCCGATATCTGGGAAGCGGAAGACGATATCTACTGGGGCCCGGAGGGCGAGTGGCTGGCCGATCAGCGCTACAGCGGCGATCGCGACTTGCAGAACCCGCTGGCCGCGGTGCAGATGGGCCTGATCTACGTCAATCCCGAAGGCCCGAACGGCAATCCCGATCCGCTGGCTTCGGCGCGTGATATCCGCGAGACCTTCGCCCGGATGGCAATGAACGACGAGGAAACCGTGGCGCTCACCGCCGGCGGCCACACCTTTGGCAAGGCGCACGGCGCCGGTGATCCCAAGCATGTGGGGCGTGAGCCCGAGGGGGCCGACATTGAACAGCAAGGCCTTGGCTGGAAGAACAGTTTTGGCTCAGGCAAGGGCGGCGATACCATCACCAGTGGTATCGAAGGCGCTTGGACGCCGACCCCGATTCAATGGGACAACAGTTACTTCGACACCCTGTTCGGCTACGAGTGGGAACTGACCAAGAGTCCGGCTGGGGCGAATCAGTGGAAGCCCAAGGGCAGCAGCGGTGATGGCACGGTGCCCGACGCTCATGATCCCAGCAAGCGGCATGCGCCGATGATGACCACGGCAGACATGGCGATGCGCATGGATCCGGCCTACGAGAAGATCTCGCGTCGATTCAAGGATGATCCAAAAGCATTCGCCGACGCTTTCGCTCGCGCCTGGTTCAAGCTCACCCATCGCGACATGGGCCCGAAGGCACGCTACCTCGGCAAGCTGGTGCCGACAGAAGAGCTGATCTGGCAGGATCCGGTGCCGGCGGTCGATCACGATCTGGTCGATTCCAAGGACATTGCTGATCTGAAGGCGAAACTGCTGGCCAGCGGCCTGTCGATTGCGCAGCTGGTGCGTACGGCCTGGGCCTCGGCCTCGACCTTCCGCGGCAGTGACAAGCGCGGCGGGGCCAACGGCGCGCGCATTCGCCTCGCCCCGCAGAAGGACTGGATCGCCAATTCGCCGGCCGAGTTGGGCAAAGTCCTGGCTAAGCTCGAGGCGGTGCAGAAGGCTTTCAACGATTCGGCCAGCGGCAACAAGCGCATCTCTCTCGCCGATACCATCGTGCTGGGCGGCTGTGCTGCAGTGGAAGCGGCGGCCAAGAAAGCGGGCGTTTCGATCACGGTGCCGTTCAGCCCAGGCCGCACCGACGCCTCGGCGGAACAAACCGATGCCGACGCGTTTGCACCGCTGGAGCCGCGCGCCGACGGTTTCCGCAACTTCGTGGTCAATGATTACGCCGATCACGCCGCCGAGCTGCTGATCGACAAGGCCCAGCTGCTCACCCTTACTGCCCCCGAGATGACCGTGCTGGTCGGCGGCCTGCGCGTGCTGAACGCCAATACCGAAGAGGCCAAGCACGGCGTATTCACTGATCGTCCCGAAGTGCTGAGCAATGACTTCTTCGTCAACCTGCTCGACATGAGCACCGAGTGGCAGCGCTCCAAGGCAGACAAGAACGTGCTCGAAGGCCGCGACCGCAAGAGCGGCGCCGTCAAGTGGACCGGCACCGTGGTCGACCTGGTGTTCGGCTCCAGCTCACAGCTGCGTGCCCTGGCCGAGGTCTATGCCCAGTCCGACTCGAAAGAGAAGTTCGTCAACGACTTCGTCGCCGCCTGGAACAAGGTGATGAACCTCGATCGGTTCGATCTGAACACATGATCAATGGTTTGCTTTAACGCCCGACTACGTTGACTCGACAAGGCCTGGGGAACCCCGGGCCTTTTTCTGGCGTGACTTGAGTACCTGTCTTACCTGTTGCGCCATGTTCATGGCACCCTGAACTTGACCAAGAATGGCGCGGCGCTATGGATCTGACAGCCATCACCCAATTCGCTGGCGGCATCGGCCTGTTCCTGCTCGGCATGCGGCTGATGAGCGACGGGCTGAAGTTTGCCGCTGGGCCGGCGCTGCGGCAGATGCTGGCGCGGGCTACCGGCAGTCTGTGGCGGGCCGTTGGCTCCGGTGTGCTGATCACCGCCCTGGTGCAGAGCTCCAGCGCCGTGGTGTTCGCCACCATCGGTTTCGTCAATGCTGGTCTGCTCAGCCTGGGTCAGGCAATCGGCGTGGTGTTCGGCGCCAATGTCGGCACCACGTTCACCTCCTGGATCGTCGCCCTGGTCGGCTTCGATATCAAGCTGCAAGCGTTTGCCCTACCGGCGGTGGCCCTGGGCATGGGGCTGTGGATTGCCAGCAAGGGGCGGCGCGCGGCCCTCGGTCAGGCGCTGGTCGGTTTTGGCGTGTTCTTTCTCGGCCTTGATGTGTTGAAAGGGGCCTTTGCCGACATTGATCAGAGCTGGGCACTGGGCGCCTCCGAACAGGGCGTTTGGCTGTCGCGTCTGCTGTTTGCCCTGGCCGGCGTGTTCCTCACCGTGCTGATGCAAAGCTCCAGCGCTGCTCTGGCGGTGACTCTGACCGCCGCTGCACAAGGCCTGCTGCCTTTGTCGGCCGCCGCAGCGATGGTCATCGGCGCCAATCTTGGCACCACCTCGACGGCGATCTTCGCCAGCATCGGCGCCACTGCGGCCGCTCGGCGCACCGCAGCGGCGCACGTGGCGTTCAATCTGTGTGGTGGCAGCTTGGCCTTCCTCATCCTGCCCTGGCTGCTGCAGCTGTCACTGTGGCTGGCATTGCCAGCGGGGGGCGATCAGCATCCGGCCACCGTACTGGCCTTGCTGCACACCCTGATCAATGTGCTGGGTCTGCTGGCCATCTGGCCTTTAACAGCAGGTTTGGTGGCATGGCTGGAGCGCCACTTTGCTGGCAGGATCGACAGTCAGGCGGATATCGTGCGCCATCTCGATCGCAACGTGCTGCGCACACCGGCCTTGGCGGTAGATGCCGTGCTGAGTGAGCTGGCGCGATTGGGCAACAACGCGTTGGCGATGTCGCGGGCGGTGCTCAGTCAGGAGCCTGGCAGTGAGATCGACCTGGGCAATGAGCACTCGCGATTGGAGCGTGTGGCCAGCGCCATCATGGACTTCATCCCCAGCATTGAAACCGGCGGCGTGGAACGCATCGAGCACAGTCTGCCGCGCGCCCTGCGCATCGCCCAATATCTGCGCGCTGCCGGCGAGCGTGCGGTCGAGTTGTCGCATCAAGCACCGCTGGCCGAGGCCGATCCAGCGGTGGCCGAGCGCCTGGCGTCGGTGCATCTCTCGGCTGCCGGCGCCCTGGACCGGGTGGCGGCCGCCTTCTCTCAGGGGGGCCATGAGTCCTCATCCGAACGCCTGCAGCAGCAGCTCGACGAGTTTGAGTCGGCCTACCAGGGCGCCAAGGCTGAGTTGTTGCGCTTGGGCAGCCGCGGTCAGCTCGGCAGTGCCGGTCTGGTGCGCATACTCGATCGACTCAGCGGTCTTCGGCGCATTGTCGAACAGCTGGGCAAAGGCGCCGGGCTGTACGTCGATATAGAGCGCCAGCGGGTGCTGCCGCTGAACTGACTCGCGCCCTGGATTCGCGCCGGCCGTCAATCTGCGCAATGATGAGCGAGTTGCCCAGGCGTGTCGCCGGGCTACTGCATCGGCAGGCATGACCCAGCATGAAACAGGCAGCCAACGCGCGCTTTCGCGATGAGTATCGGCAGAAGGAGATTCCACGGCGCTACTGTGCGCCTTGTCATCTGCTGTTCACTTTCGCTGGCGGGCTGCTGGCAATTGTGCTGATGCTTTGGCAACTGCAGCAGGTTCAACCGCTGGAATGGCTGGTGGTGCCGGCGGCCTTGCTGTACGCCAATCTTGCCGAGTACTTTGGACATCGGTTTCCGATGCATCGACCGTTTCCCGGCCTCGGTCTGATCTACAAGCGACATGCCGGTCAGCATCATCGCTTCTTTACCCATCAACACATGCCGTTCGATCAGCTGCGCGATCTGTGCGCGGTGCTGTTTCCGCCCCTGCTGGTGACCTTCTTCTTCGGCGGTTTTGGTGTGCCGCTGTGGTTTGTCCTGGCCTGGCTGGTATCGGACAACGTCGCCTGGCTGGCTCTGGCATCGGGTGTTCTGTACTACCTCAACTACGAGGTGTTTCACCTGGCCTACCACCTGCCGGAACGGCACTGGCTGGCGCGGGTCGGGTTGATTCGTCGACTGCGCTGGTTGCACGCCCATCATCACGATCCGGCAGCGATGACCCGGGTCAACTTCAATATCAGCTATCCGCTCGGCGACTGGTTGTTCGGTACCTTGGAACGATCACCTGCTGCTACAGCAGCGCTGGCAGCCGTACCGGAGTCGCGCGCGCCCTGACTGCCCTCGCTGTCCAGCGGGCGCTCGGCGTCGGCGGCGAACAGCCGCGCCAGTTCACTGCGCGCTTCCTTGGACGATTGGATCAGGGCCGCTTCATCGTCGTACAGCAGGTGCTGTTCGCGCAGCAGCTCCTCATCGTGCTGGATAAAGCGATCGACCCGTCGTTGCGCGTCGGCATCGTCGGCGCCGACTGCCTGCAAGGTATGCCGGGCCAGCTCTATTGATGAGTAGAAGGTTTCGCGAATGACCTGATCAACGCCCAGGTCCATCAGCCGGAATGCGTGCTGCCGGTTGCGTGCCCGGGCCAGGATCTTCAGGTGCGGAAACAGCCGCTTGATCACCCGCACCGTGCGCAGATTGGCTTCCGGGTCGTCGGTGGTTACCACGATGACTTCCGCTCGCTCGGCATGGGCTGCGCGCAGAAGATCCGGCCGCGCAGGATCGCCGTAGTAGATCTTGCTGCCGAAACGGCGTGAGAAGTCGACCTGCTCGGCACTGTTCTCCAGCGCGGTATAGGCAATCTTCGAGGCAGTCAGCATGCGGCCAACGATTTGCCCCATGCGGCCGAAGCCGGCAATGATCACCCGCGGGTGTTCGTGATCGATGGTGTCGGCGGCCCGAGTCGGCGCCGGTTTCGGTTGGCTGGCGATCAGGCGATCGATCAACAGCAGCAGCGGTGGGGTGGCTGCCATCGACAGACCGACGATCACCACCAGCTTGTCGCGCATCACTGCATCGAGTAGGCCGGCCTTGAATGCCTCGGCAAACACTACGAAGGCGAACTCGCCGCCCATCGACAACACGGCGCCAAGTCGCAGGGCGCCGGCCGAATCAAGCCCACTGCCGCGGCCCAGGGCAAACAGCAGCAGGAACTTTATCAGCAGTAAGGCGGCAACCCCCAGCGCGATCAGAATCGGTTCGCGCGCCACCACATTGAGATCGATCGACATGCCGACGGCAATAAAGAACAGACCGAGCAACAGACCCTTGAATGGATCGATATGCGATTCCAGCTCGTGGCGAAACTCGGAATCGGCCAGCAGCAGGCCGGCCAGAAAGGCACCCAACCCCATGCTAAGGCCGGCCGAGTGCATCAGCCAGGCGGTGCCCACCACCACCAGCAGGGTGCTGGCGGAGAACACTTCGACCGAACCGTTCCTGGCCACGGCGCGAAACAGATGGCGCAACAGCCAGCGGCCGACCAGGATCACCGCGGCAATCGCCAGCACCGCATTGGCAATCAGGTTGCCGACCGACTGTTCGGCAGCGCCGGCCTTGACCACGCCGAGCAGGGGTACCGCCGCCAGCAACGGGATCGCCGCAATGTCCTGGAACAGCAGGATGGCGAAGGCCAGCCGCCCGTAGTGAGCGGGCAGCTCCTTGCGTTCGGCCAGCAGCTGCAGGCCGACGGCGGTCGAAGACAGGGCCAGCCCCAGGGCAACGATGAGGCCGGCCTTCCAGCCCAGCGGCAGCCAGACGAGCAGCAGGCCCAACAACAGGGCACTGCCCAGCACCTGCAGGCTGCCGACGCCAAACACCTGGCGGCGCATCACCCACAGCCGCGCCGGCGACAGCTCCAGCCCGATGATGAACAGCAGCATCACCACACCGAATTCCGACGCCGCCAGCACCGCGCTCGGGTCCGGCACCAGGCCCAGCAGATGTGGCCCGATCACCACGCCGGCCGCCAGATAGCCAAGCACCGCCCCCAGGCCCAGGGCGCGGAACAGTGGCACCGCCAGCACGGCTGCAATCAGAAACACCAAGGCGATATCGAGAAAGCCGTGGCCACTCATCGGCGCCGTTCCCAGGTTGAGGTCAGCCCCAATTATGCCTATCGCGGGTGGACGACCCTAGAAAGCCTTGTTGATCACTTAGCCCGGATATTTCATAAGGTCGCGCCGAAAGACACCGCCAGCCCAGGCACAGCAACGTTCTCGAACAACTCTCGCTGGATGACAACGTGCTCGCGGTCTTTCGCCGCTGGCACGGCCCTCATTCGGCCGCTGCGCGGCTACGCAGGGCATTCGCCCTGAGGTCCTTTGCACCGATTGCCGCGTTGTTCGGCTGCTACGCAGCAACGGCTACTTCGTAGCCTGCGCCTTCGCTACGCTCGGTCGGCTGCTACG
>NZ_JACYTR010000129.1 GCF_014841215.1 Pseudomarimonas arenosa | reverse complement strand
GCGAATTAATGCAGGGAATCTCACAGGAGGCTTCACTTTGATTGATGGTGGCAACACTTAACTTTGATCTTGATTAAAACCGACACTGGATGCTACGAAGCTAGGCCTGACCCGACTTCGCAATACGACGCTTACGCGGGCCGCGGCCAACCGAGATCACAAAGAGGCGGGTCAAAGACCCGCCCTACGCGGGCTACGCGGGCTCGAAGGCGTAGCGGGTGATGGCGCCGTCGGGGCCGGTCAGGGTCCGGGTACGGCCGGTGCCGCTCAAATGTCGTAGACGGAGTCTGGGCGATCGCGGGTTGAGGCCACTGTGGCAATACAAGGCGTGACCCCATTCTTCGATCCTCCCAGTGCCCTAGCGATTGCTGGGCAATGGCACTTCACCGCTAAAGAATGGATTCATCAAACGATCGAGCTCCACTGAATCCTCCAGCGTCGAATTCAATGCGCGCTCCACTGCGAACGCAATCTTGCGATGGTCAGATTCGTCGTCGGAAAGAATGCGCGTTCCTGAACAAGGAGTCAGTTCATTTGAACGCCCCAAGATCAGGAGATAGTGCATACCCGGAATGAGCCGGGGGGGATTACACGAACTATTGTATTGCTGCGGTGACAGCAATTTTATAATTGGAGGCAGCTTTCCTTTTAGCTGGTAACGTACCGAACAATCCCCTTGGTCCTGGAATTCCCACACATCATCAGCGCGTAGCTCACTTGACGCTACGGTATTGCCCATTTTGCAAATTAAAACCCTGTCGGCTTCCAATAGGAGATCGCGAGTCGTCTTTGCGCACTTACACGCAGAGGAAGCTGTTGAATAAGTAAGAAGTGCAGTAATTAGTGCAAATTTGTATTTCATCGTTAACCCCCTGATGAGACGCTTATCGGTTCCATAGTTGGTATTGACTCCGGGATCGTATAGTAATCTCGGGTTACCGATGAGCAATCAAAGCACGTGTCCTCCCACGGATAGATTACCTGGTGCTCCGGGGAAAAGGGGCTATCTTCTGCTCCTTGAGCTGCCGGCATATTCAGGATTGAATGTGTTAACTCGTGAAATATTGTGGACTGCAAGCAACCACAACCGCTGTTCTGATTCAACCCGCTGGGTGTCAGGGTCATGTTTCCGGAACCTCGCATCCAACCACACGCATGACTAACATTTCCTCCTCTGCCGTCGCTCGTTCCGGTCACGTAGTCATCCGCTTGGTAGATCGAGCTATCGACGCACTTTACTTGGGTAGTATCCGAAGCCTTTACAATAGCTTCAAAGAACTCGGTAATTTGTTTGCATGTTTGGGATTCTTTGCAATCCCCGCAAGAACGGTCTCTACAACGAGTCAGTTGAAGTCGCATAAGTAAATCGGCAAATTCGATTGCACGAGAAAATTTCTTGCAACTTGGAGTTATCGCTAACCGGCCGTCCGGATCGGAATAAGACATCGGATTCGACGCCGCGAAGGAGAATAAATTCAACGACCCCTTCAACATCTTCGGATCGACTGAAATATAACGACCGATGGTGGAGTCGTACCATCGATGCCAGTTATAAGTTAGCTTTGCTCTTTCATCATGAACTTGGCCGGGAAATTTGAGTTCACGCGTAATCAAATGGCTGGACTCTCCAAACGAAGCTCGTTGACTCCTCACAATGCTGCCGCCTGAAACAAGGCTGGCGCCGGTTGCGCCACGCCCCTCGTTAAACATGTACACAACCGTTCGCTGACCCGTTGAACTCTCAACATGAGTAGTCAGTATCGGATCAGATGCCCAAGCCGAATCGGGTGGAAACACAATTAGCTCAACCGAACCCACGGTTTCTCCTCCCAGATCCACTGACCCTGCGTACCCCTCATCGCTCATTAGGTAAGCCGTTTTATCTGCACGGTCTAGCCCTTTGGCCCACAGCCTCCGCCCAAACGGATCGTAGTAGTACTCCGCGACCAGATTGCCTTCGCCATCGCGCACTTCACTCATGCGCTCTTCGCTGTTGTAGGCGTAGCTTTGAATCGACTGTCCCGTGCTGGGGTCCTGCTTGGCAGTGGTGCTGCCGTTTTCGTTGTATTGATAGGTTGCAAAGCCTGAGTGCAGCAGCTCATTGTTCGGGTTGTACTGCCAGGTCTCACCGGGGGTCTGGCGCTGGTCGGTCAGGCGGTTGCCGAGCAAATCGTAGGTGTAGCGGTCGTCGGCGAACGGAAAGGTGTTGGGCGCCATCGAGTCGTTGATCTGATCGTTGTTCGTTCCGTTCGGGTAG
>NZ_JACYTR010000128.1 GCF_014841215.1 Pseudomarimonas arenosa | reverse complement strand
CACCTTTCCGTTCGCCGACGACCGCTACACCTACGACCTGCTCGGCAACCGCCTGACCGATCAGCGCCAGACCCCCGGTGAGACTTGGCAGTACAACCAGAACAACGAACTGCTGTACTCAGGTTTTGCGACCTATCAATACAACGAAAACGGC
Source organism: Pseudomarimonas arenosa (assembly GCF_014841215.1). Classification (GTDB taxonomy): domain Bacteria; phylum Pseudomonadota; class Gammaproteobacteria; order Xanthomonadales; family Xanthomonadaceae; genus Pseudomarimonas; species Pseudomarimonas arenosa. The sequence continues at coordinate 2,171 of NZ_JACYTR010000128.1, read as the reverse complement.
AGCACCACCGCCAAGCAGGACCCCAGCACTGGACAGCCAATTCAAAGCTACGCCTACAACAGCGAAGAGCGCATGAGTGAAGTACGCGATGCCGAAGGCAACCTCGTCGCGGAGTACTACTACGATCCGTTTGGAAGGCGGTTGTGGGCTAGCGAGAGAGAAGGGCTGACCTACTTTGCGTATGCGGACTTTGGGATGTCCGCACAGCTTTCTTCAGCCACGAGTGTACCGAGCGTTCATTTGTCAACTCTTGGGCTGACAGTCGACGGTGATGCCGTTGCCATAAAGTCTGGCTCAAGTTACGAGTACCTTCAATCGGATCATCTTGGGCATCCAACAGTTTCTTCCGGCGACGAGTTCCCGAGGAGTGAGGTGAGGTCATCAGCATTCGGCGAACTTCAATCGACTGGGCTTGGGGACATACAAGTACGTGGCTTTCGCGGCCAGAGGCTGGACTCGACCGGGCTGGTTTACAACCGCTGGAGGTACTACAACTCGCAGGTCGGGCGGTACTTAAGAGCAGATCCGATAGGAATGCTCGCTGCGTTGGCGATGCCATACACAACCTTGCCTTCTGGGATCATCGCCTCCGGCAAGTCGATCGCGGGGCTCACGGGCGCAGGAAGAAGTCCTGCGATGCTCTACGTATATGCTGACAATGCGCCGTTGACCCTGGTAGATCCCACGGGATTGTGGCCCACGGTAGATTGTCCTGAATGTAGCGAGGAGCTCGCTAATGCTGTGACTACGATGGTAAGAAACGAGTGTCTCTTTTTTAGTTCGGACGCCAGCCCTATTCGGAACAGGATTCTCAAGGGCTGCATCGAGCGACAATGCAAAACAACGACTATTAAGTGTTTAAAGAATTGTCCGAAATTCCGTTGTCCTATTAATGGCGGGGGTACGTATGTTCAGCCCGTTCCCAATGGATTTCACAACCCGCCAACGATATGTCTCAATACTCAAATTGAGGGAAACGGAGAAGGATGGCAGGGAGCGACGGCGATCCATGAATGGGCGCATGTATGTAAATGGAAACATGGAGATGGTCAGGGTATCCCCGGGGATCCTGGTCCGGAAAGTGGAAAAGGCGAAGAGAGAAGCAGTGGCTGTTATCCCATAAGGGACAGCGGTTCAGATGGCTGGATAGGGCCACGATAGTCATGGGTCTTCTAGCTGTGCTAGCGCTCTCGATTGCCTGCTCGCCCGTCGGCGCGGAGGTCTCGTTTGCGTCTGATCAACTGGTTTGTAGTCGAGAGTCGGAGGCTTGGAAAAGCAACGGTGAGATCGCCATGTGTTTGCCCTCAGACTTTGGCCAAGGCGAAGAATCTGTAGATGGAGACGTGTGGGAGGTGTCTAATGGAAAAGTTCGGATTGAAATCGTTCGCGGACTGGATTCGCCTTCGAACTGGGGTACGGTTGAAGTTGTTGGGTCCATTTCGGTACTTGGAAGACCGGTCGAGCTTCTAGTTGTTCGAGATTGGAAAGGAATTGAATACAATTCTGTTTATTTTGATTCGATGCCGCCCGACGGTTCGTCGCTCTTCGTGGGAATTGTAGATTCGAATCAACTAAGCGCGGATCAAGTAAAGGCGTACATTCGCACTCTTAAATTCGTCAATTTTCCCGACGACTTGGAAGCTAAGTACTCTTGTGATCAAGGGCGGGCGATGGTTGATATCACAAACGGAATTGGTGAATCGAGTCGAGTTGGCGTTGGAGATAGAGTTGGCTGGAGGCGAGGTGTGATGGTCAAACTTTCCTGCGATGGATTCGAGATTGAATACTTCGATTCCAGCACGGGAACCTGGGGAATCGAAAAGGTTCCAGTATCTGGGTGTGCCGTGAGCCCAGGTTCTTGCTCCGGTGAGAAATGAAGACTGCCTAACTCCGAATCGAAAGATCGAGAATACACAGGACGCATCATGCCCCGCTCAACCTTCTTGCTAAGCCTCCTCCTTCTATCACTTAGCACGCTCGTCCAAGCCTCTGTCGACCCCACCGACGGCAGCTACCGCACGTCGGTGGTGGATCTGTCCGTTAAAGTGCCGGGCGGGATGGTGTCGTGGTCGCGGAATTACGAGCGCAATGCCTGGCAGTTCACGCCGGCCTGGTCCAAGCTGAAGTTCACCCTGGATGATCTGGACGGCAGTGTGCTGCGGATCGACCGG
>NZ_JACYTR010000127.1 GCF_014841215.1 Pseudomarimonas arenosa | reverse complement strand
CCAAGGGAACACACGACACGGCCAAAATTCTTCGCATCAGAGCAGACACAACACAACGATTACGCGGGCCACGGCCCACCGAGATCACAAAGCGGCGGGTCAAAGACCCGCCCTACGCGGGCTACGAGGATTTGCCCGCCGTACGGCCGTAATAACCCTCACGACCGGCACGACGGTCCGTAAAGAAAAATACCAGGGATACAACCGCAATACTTAGCCAACCGATGGTCGAAGAAAGTGAATCGCGCTCGAATCCATACTGAGCATATCCACTGAGCACGAGAATTGGAGAAAAGAGTGCACCGAGAGTGAAACTAGCGCAGATCACGATCCACCCCGATCTATTCCGAGTCGCAGCTAGCAAACTTCCGACAACAACTCCAATGCCCCAAAAAGCGATGCTTACGTTTATTACAAGCCAGTGTTCCTGCCACAAGACATAGTCAAATGACTGTCCAGACTTAAGTGCATCTACCGCAAGTCTTGCGGCCGTACTCTTAGATCTCAGAATTGAGCCCAAACCGATCCAAAGCAATACCCCGCCACAAGATACACAAACCGCCAGAAACAGAAGTGAAAAGAAGCGTTGCACACCATCACCCACTGGTTTGCTCGAAATAGGTTGCGCAACTGCTGCTGCCAAGCTGCGTGTTTGAAATAGGCATACTGCTAGTCACATTCCAACGCACACTCCAGTGCGTTGTTTGCATCGTAAAGCGTGGCAACAGCTCCGGCCCCTTTTCGGAACATCTTTTTCCCGAAGTTCGTAGCAAACTGAATCGCAATGTCCTCCGCAGCTTCACGCGCAGCTTCGCCATGTGCACCTGACAGAAGCAAATCAATATCGACCCCGGCAAACTCCTTCGAAGTGCATTTAAGCAGACACTCCGATGCCTTGCAGTAGGTGTCCACAGCTGCATTCAGTTCCTTGGTTGTTCGTTTGCCGTCGCAATTCTCGCCGGACCCACTCATCTGCCTGACATAACACTCAAAGTCTTCCATATCCAGAAGGCCTAGAGGGTCAATCTTGCGCAATGGTGAACTGCGGACGTAGCTGTATGTAGAGTACCCCCCTCGCAACCCAATCGGATCACTCTGCACATACCGCCCGGTGGTTGGGTCGTAGTCCCGGAAGTAGTTGTAGTGTTTCCGTGCCGACGCGATCCGCCGCCTTTGACGACGATTTCTCTTGAGGCGGCGCGGAGTTAGCGAGGCAGCGAGCATTGAGGCGGGGTCGGTTCCGGCAAAAATTTCCTTGAGGCGGTTTTTCGGGCGCGCAGGCGCGCGCCCGAGTGCAGCGAGATTAATCCTGCACCGTGCTTGGCGCCAGCACCGCCTGAGCCAATTTGGCCTTGATTTGCGCTGTTTGGCACACCGCCTCGGCTTGTTTTTGTAGTGCTTTCTGCTCTTGATAGCTCATCGAGAATGGCCGCTCGGCCATCTTCGCCATGGCCATCTGGCAATCCATATAGCCATCGGCCACGTCCGAGACGATCAGCGCGCGAAACCCGAGCAGCATCAGCGCGAGCACGCCGCCAGCAGTAAACAGCTTCATCTGTCGACCTCCTGTAGTTGGGGATTCCAGAGTAGGCGCGCTGGCCAATGCTTGGGGAGACCCTTGACGATCTTCGCCCCGCTGACGTCATTTCCCTTTTAGTTGCTTGGCTCTTGGTACAGGGGCCGGCGGATGCGCAGTGCAGCTCTTTTGCGCTGTGCGGCCGCTGGCGGCGCGCGGCCTGTTCGGCTGAGCGGAGCTGCAGCGCTCGGCCGCGCGCAATACCGAGCGCCGGAGACTGCGCCAGGCGCCACGAGGCGCCCGGCGCTGACCCGATTCAATCGAGCGGCTTGTGCCAGTACGGATAGCCAACCCGCTCGTAATACTGCTGCGCATACATGCGCTCATCCGAGCCGTTGCTGCTGTAGCCATCGGTGCGCGGATTCGCCTGCCAGTTCATCAGACCGCACAGATCGGCGATAAAGCCGCGCAGCACGAATTCAGGCTCAACCTGATCCGAGGCACAGAGGGCAATGAATTCCTCGGGCAGGTCGAGGGTGATACGGCGCTTGGATTGCTTGGACATGAGATTCTCCGATAAGCCGCGACCGGGAGTGATCGCTGTTGGCGATTCCCTCCGAGTGCCGCGCGCAGGCGCGTCAAGATTTGCGCAGCAACTTGCCCAGGTCTTGACGCGCCGAGCACGGCGCTACCCTCAGCCGACAACAGCGAGCCACTAAACGAAACGTTTCGCCGGAGCGCGCTCTGCTCTGCGCTTCTGACAAACAGGCTGTTGGCCTTGTCCAGCGCGCGGCGACACCCTGGCCGGAGTCGCGGCGCCAAACCCGCGCGCAACTCGGCCGCACTGTCCGCAAGCGAGCAAGCCAGGGATGGCGCGCAGACGCGCGGAGCGCGTGCAGGAGCTG
>NZ_JACYTR010000126.1 GCF_014841215.1 Pseudomarimonas arenosa | reverse complement strand
CGCAGCGACCATAGCCCGCCCAGTCGATTCCAGCTGCGCCGCGGAACTGACTACTTCAGCCGTGATAGCCTGAGAACCACTCGCCGTTGGATTCAACGCTACCTGCATGCGCCGAGCGGTGAGTTGTTGGCTGAGACTGCGCCGAACACCAATACCGACGATGGTGCGATTGCCTCGGTGTACGTGTACTTCGCCGGCCAACCGGTCGCGGCAATTCGCAATGGCGCGGTGCACTATGTGTACAACGATCACCTGGGCCGACCGGAAGTGGTGGCCAACAGCGCCAATCAGCCGGTCTGGCGGGCCAAGAACTACGCGTTCCACCGCGAGGTGATGCAGGAGGGCGGCAGCTTTGGTGCCCTCAACCTCGGCTTCCCCGGGCAGTACTATGACCCCGAGACCAATTTGTACTACAACTGGCATCGGTACTATGACCCGAGTACGGGAAGGTATACGCAGGCGGATCCGATTGGGTTGGCGGGTGGACTGAACACTTACGCGTATGTAAGGGGGAATCCGGTTACGTTGATCGACCCAGCAGGTCTAGCGCCGGGTGATTGCTATCCGGACCAGGATGTCGCTGCCGCGAATGCGATCAACGACATCAACTACCAATCAATCAAGCAGAATTCGGAATACGCGGGTCGCATCTACAGCAATCCCAATGGAACATTTTCGTACACTGCGCCAGCGCGCGGGACCGTTAGTAGTTCCAATCCGGGGCCTATCACTCCCCGCACTGTTGGCGACTACCACACGCATGGCGGACCTGATCCTCGGTTCAATAGCGAAGTCTTCTCGCCATCAGACATTAGCGGAATTAGTTCCGACGCCACAGGCATCTCCGGATATGCTGGGTATGTTGGGACTCCACGAGGCGTGATCAAGAAGTTTGATCCTGCGACTGGAAAGGTGAAGAATCTGCCATATCCTGCCGCGAAGAACGGCGACGCATGCAGCTGCAAGTAAGGGGGTAACAGTGTGTAACTTAGCATGTAAATTGTTCTTAACAATTGTTGTGATCATGGTGGTTCAAGTGCCTTGCGTGCATGCAAGAAAAGAGACACGAACTCCAGCTGTGGAAGCGTTCGCTGCTGCTTACAATGACTTTGAGAAGCGTGTCAGAGAGCAGAATCCGGGAGATTCTGATTTGGAGCGGCATCTGGGCAATATGACGAATTATCGAATGACGATAGTCGCAGATGGCTCTAGCCTCGTTGTCGAGATCGTTCCCCTTCCCATGAATGGAGAATCCCTTCGCGGTGGTGGCGCAAGGTATGTGGTCGATACAGAAACCGCTGTCATTGTGAAGTTTGAGCCTTTCCGTTGAGCAAGGTAGGGCGGGTTTCTAACCCGCCGCCTTGTTGCCGCCATTCGCCGAAATAGCAAGGTAGGGCGGGTTTCTAACCCGCCGCTTTGTTGCCGCCACTCGCCGCAATCACTCGCTGCGCGTGATGAAGCCTGATGTTTTGAGTGGTGCGGTTTGGCGGTGTCGTGTGTTCCTCTGGCGGGTCAAGACCCGCCCTATGCGCATTCCACGCAAACCGGTCACTGATTCCATTGCATGCCGGCCACCGATTCCACGCGATGCCGGTGATGGATTCCACGGCATGCCGGTCGGGGGCGGCGGGCGGTGGAAACATCGCTTAGGAATCGAATCGGGTCAAGTGTGGGTTGGGGTCGTTGGCTCCTTGGCTGAGGGGTGTTCGGGGTCGATCGCGGCCCGCTGGGCGCGCATGGATTCGCCCTTGAGGACAATGCGGTAGGCGTTGTGGACCAGGCGGTCGAGGATGGCATCGGCGATGGTGGGATCGCCGAGGTAGGCGTGCCACTTATCGATCGGCAGCTGGCTGGTGATCAGCGTGGCGGCCTTGTCGTAGCGATCATCGACCAATTCGAGCAGATCGCGTTGCTGGGCATCGGTGAGCGGGGCTGTTGCGCGCCTAAAACCAACCGTACACCTTGCCGAATTATTTATCACACGATTTGAAAATTTCCTTGGCTGTTTTCCATTTCGGTGTCGCACGCTTGTGAGTCTGTGTCGATTTCGCGCCGCACGCAGCGCCGATTTGTGGTCGCACGCCGTGGCGAGGCGGTGATGCCGGCCGATGTGTTCGGCCGGTGGGGGGATGCACTGGGTGGGGTATTCGATGGCGGAAGCGCCGACGCCGGCGTAGCGCTGGCGTCGGGAGTCGATCAGAGCGACGGGCTGTCGTCGAAGTCTTGCGTGTTGTGGTCGGTGTGAGCGGGGGCGCGCAGATCGCGTTGGATGGCATCGCCGTAGTGGTTCCACAGGGTGGTCTGCAACTGATCGAGAAAGTCGATCAGGGTGAGTGCCTGATCGGGGCTGCGCATTCCACGCAAACCGGTCACTGATTCCATTGCATGCCGGTCACCGATTCCACGCGATGCCGGTCATGGATTCCACGGCATGCCGGTCGGGGGCGGCGGGCGGTGGAAACATCGCTTAG
>NZ_JACYTR010000125.1 GCF_014841215.1 Pseudomarimonas arenosa | reverse complement strand
AACCCGCAGCGTTTTCCTGGGAAATTCCGCTTACCGAATTACCGTCGCAACGACGGTTGACGACGACGATCGAAAAATGGCCGAAAGCGGGGTGTTTGTTCGGTTGGAGTGTGGGAATCAACATGGGGCCGGGAGCGGAGAACGCTGGGTTGGTGATGAGTTGCGGAGCCTCGTGGCTACCAACCAGATGAACGTGCATGCCGTGCTGATATTGGTCGCCGGCATGCGCAAAGTGGCGTTGCGACGCTCGATCAGGCCGAGGTGCAGGGTGTCTAGCGGGCTGGCGAGGCGTTTGGCGATATCGGGCGGATCGAGTTTGACGCCGCCACGACCGGCGCTGGATGCAAAGCATCGACCATAACGCACGATGATCATCTGAGCATTCCACGCAAACCGGTCACTGATTCCACGGCATGCCGGTCGGGGGGGGCGAAAGAGGGTGACGCGCCACTCGGCTCCCGCAAACTCAGGCTCTCTCTTCCGCCGCTCGAAACTTGGGTCAGCCTCAGCGTGTTGTCCGCCGATGTGCAGGTCTGCGTTTGTCCCTGACCGTGTGGTTGCCTTCGTCACTTGTGAAGCTCAGTTCGTTTGCCTGGACGTTCACATTGGCACCCATCAACGCTGTCAGGAGCAGGGCGCGCGTTGCGCGCCAGGAGAAGCCAGGGTGTGGGGTCACGCGTAGATCCTCGAGTGGGCAGGGCGCGAGTCTCGCAAAGTTCTTCCACAACGAAGTGCAACGGGATGCTCGGATCTTGGTGTTTGTGATGAATCGGAGCGTTGGTGGGGCGAGCGTGCTGGAATGCACGAAGATCATAGTGAATAGGCTGCCTTACCCGCGCCGCGAGTCGTTCGCAGAACCGATCCGTGCGTTCGACACCCAATCCTTGCCCCCCACAGGTCCGCACAGCTATTTGTTCCATCGCGCAGCTGGCCAACCTGTTTGTGAACCTATGCGCATGGGGCTGTGCCGAAGGGCACCGCCCAATAGCAAATGTGCGGACAGAGCTTGGCCGAGTAACCGATTCAGCGAGCTCCGCTCGCCATGCGTCGTGCCACGTAGCTGCAAGCACCTTCAGCCAATGATCAAGGCGCGTGATGGACAGCGGCGCGCTGAGGTGGGTCAAGCAATTTCTTGGCCTTCGATTAGCTGTCCAATGGGATCAACCTATCAATCGGAGTAAGTACACATGAAGAATAAACTGCTGGTTTCTGGGCTCGCCGCCATCTCGCTTGGGCTTGGCTTTGGCATCAACACTGCGCAAGCCAACTCGTACTGCCAGAGTATCTGCTACGACGACTACAACCAGTGCGTAAGCAGCGGAGGCACTGCGCTCGAATGCCGTAGTGAACTGCGCCTTTGTCTCAAGCGATGCATCTTTTCGTAGTGCGAGAAGATCTATGGATAGCGGTTTCCTAGACCGCGCTTCCGCTCTGGCGAGTTGATATCAGCTCGCCGGAGTAGAACCAGTGCATTCTGGGCTTGCCTGACTACGCCGAACTCGGTGCGTCTCAAGAGTCCAGGATGGACTTGTTCAGTCCTTCCTTATCAGGCCGCTGAACGTCTTGTTTCAGCGGCATGATATCGCGCGCCGTGAACGGCGCGCGCGGAAAGCAAGCACGCACGTGGTTGCGCTGAATGCCTCCAGAGCCTGCCCCTGACCTGATCCGGGGATGGAGGACTCAGCAGCCTGTAAGGAGTTTCTCTTGATGCGAATGAAGGTCTTCAAAGTCGTTGCAGCTATGATGCTAGTCGCTGCTTGCTTTCTGCTCGGTCAGGCAGGGGCTCCTCATCTGCAACGGGCGTATGCGCAATGGTTTCCCGAGCCGAAGTTCTACTTGGCCGACAATTCCAGCTACTTCGTCGAAGGGCGGCCGAGAATCGTCGTGTTTGGAACCGAGGACTGCCCGTGGTGCAAGAAGCTTAGAGTGCATTTGTTGGAGAAAGGCATTGAGTTCGACGATCGCAGAGTCGACTCCTCGGAGCAGGCTCTGGTCGAATTCAATCGGCTGGAAGGCCAGGCAGTACCGTTGACTCTGGTCGGGTCGCGGCGTATCCAGGGCTATGAGCCCGAAGTCATCGCTGCCGCTGTTGATGCGTTGAAGCAAGAGCTGGTGCCGTCGCGTAGGCTTGCGTCGCAGGGCGAATAGTGTGCTTCGAGCACAAGGCCAAGCCACGCCTTGCGTTGTCGCTTGCTAGGCGCCACTCCCACCGAGGAAATCCGCGTACCCTCGCCGCCGATGCGATTACATCGATGTGGGTGATCGCCGCTCTGCGGTGGTGGATTCGGGATCGGCTCAATACTGTGCGTAGCGACGTCATAGTTAGAGCCAGTGCCCTTTTTTGATGGCGCATGGGCGCTCAGTTTGTCTTGCCCCCAGATCCTTGGACCCGATGAAATGATAGACAACCATCGAGGAGCAAGACATGGGACGCAAGAGCGAAATGCCTGCAGAGAAGCGCGTAGACCTGGTATTGGCGCTATT
>NZ_JACYTR010000124.1 GCF_014841215.1 Pseudomarimonas arenosa | reverse complement strand
TCTGGGAGCGAGGAAGGCGCAGGCTGCGCAGCAGCCGTTGCCGCGCAGCGGCCGACCGAGCGTAGCGCACGCGGGAAGGGCCATGGATGGCCCTGCTCTGGGAGCGAGGAAGGCGCAGGCTGCACAGCAGCCGTTGCCGCGCAGCGGCCGACCGAGCGTAGCGCACGCGGGAAGGGCCATGGATGGCCCTGCTCTGGGAGCGAGGAAGGCGCAGGCTGCACAGCAGCCGTTGCTGCGCAGCGGCCGACCGAGCGTAGCGAAGGCGCAGGCTGCACAGCAGCCGTTGCCGCGCAGCGGCCGACCGAGCGTAGCGAAGGCGCAGGCTGCACAGCAGCCGTTGCTGCGCAGCGGCCGACCGAGCGTAGCGAAGGCGCAGGCTGCACAGCAGCCGTTGCTGCGCAGCGGCCGACCGAGCGTAGCGAAGGCGCAGGCTGCACAGCAGCCGTTGCCGCACAGCGGCCGACCGAGCGTAGCGAAGGCGCAGGCTGCACAGCAGCCGTTGCCGCGCAGCGGCCGACCGAGCGTAGCGAAGGCGCAGGCTGCGCAGCAGCTGTTGCCGCGCAGCGGCCGACCGAGCGTAGCGCACGCGGGAAGGGCCATGGATGGCCCTGCTCTGGGAGCGAGGAAGGCGCAGGCTGCGCAGCAGCTGTTGCCGCGCAGCGGCCGAACAAGGGTCGTGCCAGCGACGAAAGACCGCGAACACTTTGTCATCTAGTGAGAATTGTTCGCGACGTTGCTGTGCCTGGGCTGGCGGTGTCTTTCGGCGCGACCTCATGAAATATCCGGGTTAGACTGGCCGGATGGACATGATCGCCGACACGCCGCTGAACGAACTGCAGCCCACCTTGCAGCGATTGCGCGATGCGCAGCGCGCGCGGGTGCCCGACTATCGCCAGCGAGTCGATGATCTGAAGCGGCTGAGGGCGGCGTTCAAGGCCGGCCTGGAGGGTATGGTTAACGCCCTGCAGCAGGATTTTGGTCAGCGCTCACGGCACGAAAGCCTACTCACCGATGGCATGACCGTGCTCGGCGACATCGATCATGCGCTGAAGCACCTGCGCAGTTGGATGCGGTCGCAGCGGCGTCCGACCCACTGGCTGTTCTGGCCGGGGCGTTCGGAAGTGCAGCTGCAGCCGCTGGGGGTGGTCGGGGTGATCAGCCCGTGGAACTACCCGGTCAATCTCGCCTTGATGCCACTGACCGCCGCCATCGCCGCCGGTAATCACGTCTACCTCAAGCCTTCCGAGCATACGCCGGCAACCTCGCGCTGGTTGCGCCAACTATTGACCGAGGTATTTCCGGCCGATCGCGTCGCCGTGGCGATGGGTGGGCCGGAGGTCGCAGCTGGCTTTTCGGCGCTGCCCTTTGATCATCTGTTCTTCACCGGATCGACCGCGGTCGGGCGGCGGGTGATGGCCGCTGCTGCGCAGAATCTGACCCCGGTGACCCTGGAGCTGGGCGGCAAGTCGCCAGCGATCATCGCCGAGGGCTACCCGCTCGGCACGGCGGCCGAACGCATCGCCACCGGCAAGTGGCTGAACGGCGGACAGACCTGCATCGCGCCGGACTATCTGCTGGTGCCCGAAGCCGGTCTTGAGCCGCTGATCGCCGCCCTGCGCCAGCAGGTAGAGACGCGCTACCCGGATCTTGCCAGCAGCGCCGACTACACCCGCATCATCAATGATGGCCAGTACCGTCGGCTGTGCCAGCTGCGCGAGGATGCGCGCGAGCGCGGTCTGCAAGTGATTGAACTGGCCAAGCTGGCGCCGGAGCGCGCCGATGCTGAACGTATCGTTGCGCCCACCCTGGTGATCAATCCGAGCGATGAAGCGGCGATCATGCGCGAGGAAATTTTCGGTCCCCTATTGCCGATCAAGACCTATCGCGGTATTGATCAAGCGATCGACTACATCAACCGGCACGATCGGCCGCTGGCCCTCTATCACTTCGATCTGGACCGGCGCCGCACCCAGCGGGTGCTGGATCGCACTGTCGCCGGTGGCGTGACGGTGAACGACTGTGTGTTGCACATCGCCCAGCATGACTTGCCGTTCGGCGGCGTCGGCCCCAGCGGCATGGGCCATTACCACGGTCATGCCGGCTTTCTGACCTTCAGCAAACAGAAGGCCGTGTACTACCAGTCGCGATTGTCCAGCATGAAACTGTTCAAGCCGCCCTACAAGGGCTTGGCGGATTTCCTGGTTAAGTTCCTGACGCGCTAGGAAACGTCCTAAGGAATCTCTGAACAAGTTCAGAGATTCCTGTGGTGCACTGTCGAAACTCACCTTTGCCTGAAAGCAATCACTTGTGTGTCGGCTTTCCGCGCGACCTCATGAAATATCCGGGCTAGCAGCCTGTCGGACTTGATCAGCACTCATGGTACAAAGTTGCCATGAGCAAATTCATCGTCATAGACCACGCGCAAGCGTTACTGTTACCTCCCGACTTGCGCGAGTGGGTGCCGGAAGATGATCTGGTGAACTTCGTCATCGAGGCGGCGCGTCGGGTGCCGGTGACGAAGTTCAAGGTGAATG
>NZ_JACYTR010000123.1 GCF_014841215.1 Pseudomarimonas arenosa | reverse complement strand
CTCAAGAGATGCGCCCCATGTTTCCGCGCATTGAATCTAACTACGTATTCGAGCTGACCGTTGGGAGAGGTGATGGTGTTTACTGTTAGTCTGCCGGCCAACGGCAGCTCAATACGGCGTTAGCCACTTGTCACGAGTCCTCTCGAGGATCATCGAGATCGCAATGAATCGACCAAGCGTTCTCATAGCCGTGCTGGTTGCGGCCATCGTTGGCTCAGTCGCAATCAATGTATGGCCCTTCTTAGCACTCTTCAGCGCGAGCGAAGCCGCATTTGTGCTGGGGCTTGGGGTAGGCATAGTTCTACTGGCGTGGCTCCCCCTGCTGTATCCCGTATTCATGATTCTTCGTTCGAAGCCTCAGCAGCCCTGGCGGGTTAGGTTTGTCGGCGTGGTCGGCTCACTTACCTATGGGGCCTCACTGCTGGTTGCCACGGTAGTCGGGGTGCCAGTGGAGCTCTACCTTGTTCATGTAGCCCCCCAACTGCAGGCCATGGGCGAGCCAGTTGGGGAGCCGGTGGTCATTGCTGCAGAGTTCGTCCTTTCCTACGGCTGGATTGCGGCGCCCGCAGTGCTTTCTGTTGCTTCAGTTGTGCTCACTAGATACCTTCTGCCTCGTTGGCCGGCAGTGGTTTCGGCGCTAGGCGGCTAACTGTGCGTTGGAGCGGACCTGCGGGAGATACGTCGAATGAACCGATCACTGTCGGCCGCAGGCCGCTCAACGCGGCGTTAGTTTTCTGATGGAAGTCCTCGAGAGTCAGACCGATTCAGCGTCTCTAGGTAGGCTATGCGAGCCAGCACTTGCACAGCTCTTTCGTCGGGATTTTGATGCGCTGACAAGCACGTACTCGTACGCCGTCGCATACGATAGGCCTCTGGCCAGGGCAGTAGAGGAAGATCTCGACGCTTCAGTTCCTGAAGGTGATGCGCTGCTAGGGCCAGAGCACGTCGAATGCTGCGTCAAGTACTTCCAACCAAATGACATCCCTCTGTATGCTCTAATCGAGTGCGTGTTGGCTACAAGAGCGGGATCTGAGGTTCTCGTCGAGTTCGTCGTCACGGGCACCGAGCGGAAGTGCCTGTCCTTGGAGCAAATCGGCCCATGTTCCCAGTACGAAAACTAACTACGTATTCGAGCAGACCGTGGGGAGAGGTCGTGGTGTTTTCTGATATGTTGTCGGCCCACGGCTGCTCAATACGGCGTTAGGCAACAGGGGATCAGTACCGAGGCATGAGGTTCAAGGTTCGCTCCAGCGTTCTTGTCTTCGTCGAGTTGCGGCGTCACTCGTCCTCCCGAGATCGGAGCCGGCGAGAAAATCTGGGGCGTGACATCGCGCTTTGTCAGGCTCGCGCAGTCTGGCCGCGCAGCTTCGCTCCGCTGGCCCGGCCTGTCGCTGCGTCCCGCTTCGCAACTACGCACTAGCAGTCTGGTGAGACGCATTTCAGCAGCCTGTTCGTTAGCCATCAAGGAGAATTGGCGTGGGCTATGACATGCACATAACTCGCAAGCCTCAGTGGTTCGATGACGATGGCCCGGAGATCTCTCTCGACGAATGGAAGGCATATCTCTTCGGTGAGAGTCAGTTTGCCAGTGACGGCTCCGCTGAAGTCCGTTCTCTTAGCGGCGCCGTACTGCGCCTCGAAAGCGAGGGGCTTGCCGCCTGGTGCGGTTATTCTGCCCACGAGCCCGGGGGGAACATGGCTTGGTTTCTCTACACGAAGGGCAACCTGGTCGTAAAAAATCCCGACGAGGAGACTCGCCGCAAGATGTACCAAGTGGCGGTGGCCCTTGGCGCTCGCGTTCAGGGTGACGAAGGTGAGTTCTATGGTGCGGACGGGGAGCAATTGAACGACGCACCGCCAGCGGCTTCGTCTACCGCTACTCGCCCGTGGTGGAGATTCTGGAGCTGATGGCTCTGTGCACAATGGAGCGGATAGAGGGGCGTTTTGTGAGACGATGTCTTCACTGATGTTGGCGGTCGCCGTTTTCACGCATGCTTGCGGTGTTTCCCGAGGCTCTCGACCCTGATCTGGTCGGGTCATACCCGGCGTCGGTGAAAGCCGGGGGTGGTCTCGTCTGGGATGCCGTTCTGGAATATCGAGTTTGGTGCTATCCGCGCGAGGGTGCCCCGGATGAGTTTCAAGGCTCAGACTACTTCTACTCGTTTGCCTGTTGTCGCGAAGCTTTGGATTTCGCCGCTCAGGTGGCCGGAGCACAAGCGCCACTTGTCCTTGTGCTGCAGGAGGAGTTCATTGACGAAGCTGAGCCTGGTACCTATGTGCATCGAAGAGAGCGGCGAATGACCGAGTGGCCGATTGCGTTTTTTTCACGCCCGCGTCGAACGGCCGACACCATTCCCAACTTCTTCGCATCCGACGCCCCAGCGAGCCGGCTCGACATTGTTCGCGGACTGGCAGTGTAATTCTGCGTAGCGAATTCGGAGAGGCGCCTGCATGGATCGAGACGTTCAGAAATTGTGCGAGGAGATTGAGCGCAGCGTTGGGAAGTTCAGGAGGTCGGGCAGCGACGTTCGCATTGACTATTCGGAATGGTCGGATCAGGCGCGGGCTTCGCCCATTGCTTATCTGCATGAACCCCCCGTGCCAATGTAATGCGAGACAGCTACCTCTTCTAAATTACTGAAGGTAGTCTGCTGTCATGAGAAACAAGAATCCCATTTCCGAGAGCCCCAAATCGGCCATGTCGTCTGCGACTTC
>NZ_JACYTR010000122.1 GCF_014841215.1 Pseudomarimonas arenosa | reverse complement strand
AAAGTTCGCCTTGAACGGTACACTCTGTCATGACGGCGTGGTCCTTGTTATTCAGCGTAGACAACTGAATCTTAAGGGAAAACCACGCCGTCACTCATTCTTCTGATGAAATATCCGGGCTAAGTGGCTCCGGTTCAAGGTCCGCGCGCAGCGCAGAGCAAGACTCGGGGCTATCCAAAAACCACGCTGCACCAAGCACCGCTTTGCTCCCCTCTCCCCTCGCGGGAGAGGGGCCGGGGGAGAGGGGGCGCAGCGTTCGAGCTTCCCCCTCACCCCAACCCCTTTCCCCAACCCCTCTCCCGCCGGGGCAGAGGGGCTTCAAATCGCTTCGGTTCACGGTCCCTGCGGTTTCGCGCAGCGCGACTCGGGGCTACCCAGGAACCTCGCTACGCGGCCCCTGGGCAGGCAAGGATTGGCCTCCTCCCCCCAATTGCGCCTGCTTCACCTCTTGCCCAAAAGTTCGATGCCAAGGCGCTACCCTGAACGCTAAGCTGCACCCTGGGGAGGAGGGCGATCGAATGACCGAGCAGGCAAGGCAGTTGCTGCGCGCGATGCAAGCGTTTGAACACGGTAAGCGGGTTAGTGCGGCCGAAGCCGTGGCCTTGATCCAGAACGGCGATACCTTGGCCACTGGTGGCTTCGTCGGTGTCGGCTTTGCCGAAAATCTCGCGGTTGCGCTGGAGCAGCGCTTCCTGCAAAGCCTGAGTTCGGATGGTCTTGGCACGCCGCGCGATCTGACCCTGGTGTACGCCGCCGGGCAGGGCGACGGCAAATCGCGCGGCTTGAATCATCTGGCTCACCCCGGCCTGCTGCGGCGGGTGATCGGCGGCCATTGGGGGCTGGTGCCTGGGCTGCAGCAATTGGCCATCCAACAGCAGATTGAGGCCTACAACCTCCCGCAAGGGGTGATCTCGCATCTGTTCCGCGATATCGCCGCCGGCCGTCCCGGCCATCTCACCCGAGTCGGGCTGGGCACCTTCGTCGATCCGGCCTTCGGCGGCGGCAAGATCAATGCGCGCAGCGAGGAGGACCTGGTACGGCGGATCAACATCGACGGCCAGGACTACCTGTTCTACAAGGCCTTCCCGATCGATATCGCCCTGCTGCGTGGCACCACGGCCGATGTCGAAGGCAATATCACCATGGAGCGCGAGGCACTGACCCTGGAGGCGTTGTCGATTGCCACTGCTGCGCACAATTCTGGCGGCATCGTCATCGTGCAGGTGGAACGCATGGCTGAGCGTGGCACCCTCAACCCGCGCCAGGTGAAGATTCCAGCTGCCCTGGTGGACTGCGTAGTGGTGGCCGAGCGTGCCGAGTATCACTGGCAGACCTTTGCCACCGCCTACAGTCCGGCCTTCGCCGCTGAACTGCGGGTGCCGGCTGGCAGTGACGAGCCGATGGCGCTGAACGAACGCAAGATCATCGCCCGCCGGGCAGCGCTGGAACTGC
This sequence comes from Pseudomarimonas arenosa, assembly GCF_014841215.1. Lineage (GTDB taxonomy): Bacteria > Pseudomonadota > Gammaproteobacteria > Xanthomonadales > Xanthomonadaceae > Pseudomarimonas > Pseudomarimonas arenosa. The sequence goes on along the minus strand of NZ_JACYTR010000122.1, from coordinate 1,274 downwards.
ATGCGAACAGCGTGGTGAACCTTGGCATCGGCATGCCCGAAGGCGTGGCCAAGGTGGCCGACGAAGAACGCATCATCGATCTGATCACACTCACCGCCGAGCCCGGGGTGATTGGTGGTATCCCCGCTTCGGGCTTGAATTTCGGCGCGGCGGTGAATGCGCAGGCAGTGATTGATCAGCCCTATCAGTTCGATTTCTATGATGGCGGTGGATTGGACATCGCCTTTCTTGGTCTGGCGCAAGCCGATCGTATGGGCAATCTCAACGTCAGTCGTTTTGGTGATCGATTGGCCGGTGCCGGCGGCTTTATCAATATCAGCCAGAACGCCAAGCGAGTGGTGTTTGTCGGCACCTTTACCGCTGGCCTGCTGGAGATAGCGGTGGAGCAGGGCGGGTTGCGCATCCTGCGTGAAGGCGGTCAGACCAAATTCGTCGAGGAAGTGGAGCAACGCACGTTCTCCGCCAACGAGGCGCTGCGCCGAGGCCAGTCGGTGCTGTACATCACCGAGCGCGCCGTGTTCGAACTGAAGCCCGACGGCCTGCACCTGATTGAAATTGCCCCGGGCATCGATCTTGCGCGCGATGTCCTCGCGCAGATGGCGTTCAAGCCGCATATGCCGCTGCCGCCGCGCCTGATGGCATCTGCCATCTTTGACCCCGCAGCGCTCGGTCTGCGCGATCATCTGTTGCTGCGTCCGCTAGCCAGTCGTTTCACCTATGACCCGCAGCGAAATACCTTGTTCATCGACTTTGAACGATTGAAAATCCGTGGCCAGCACGACATCGACGCCATTCGCGAAACGGTCGCCGAGGTGTTGCGCGGCGTTCCGTGCAAGGTCCATGCGCTGGTCAACTATGATCACTTCGAGTTGCCCGGTGAACTGGAAGAGTCCTATGCCGACATGGTGGCCGGCCTGGTCGAGCGCTACTACGCCGCGGTCAGCCGCTACACCCGCTCGGCCTTCCTGCGCGCCAAACTGGGCGAGGCGCTGAAACAGCGCGGTCTCGCCCCACACATATTCGAATCGGCGCAGCAGGCATTGAGTGGGTTGTGAGGCGGCGAGGCTAACCCGGATATTTCATGAGGGGGCGCGGATGATCACCGAGGACTTTGCGTCGAGTGCAAGGCGCGACGAGCCCAAGTGGTGGGCCCCACTTGGGCGAGATCGGGACGCAGTCCCGCGTAGCTGCGACAGCAGCCGACCGAGCGTAGCGAAGGCGCAGGCTACGAAGTAGCCGTTGCTGCGTAGCAGCCGACCGAGCGTAGCGAAGGC
>NZ_JACYTR010000121.1 GCF_014841215.1 Pseudomarimonas arenosa | reverse complement strand
GCCGCGCACATCGGTGACTTCGCTGAGCAAGCCGCCGGCATAGCGATAGCTCACCTCACGACCCGAGTAATCGCTGACCTTGCTCAGCTGCACGCCGGACCAGGTCAGGTTCAGCACGGTGCGACCATTGCGGTCACTGACCGAGCTGAGCTGCTCGCCGCTGTAGTTCAAGCTGACCGCGTCGCCACGGCGATTGCCAAACTGCAGGGCGCGGCCGTCCGTCGCATAGTCGACCCAGTTGCCATCGCGATCGGCCCAGCGCCAACCGCTGCCGGTCTTGGCAATGGTCATCCGCGCATCGAAGCGGAACAGGCTGCCGTCCGAGGCCACCTTGTCGTACTCGTCCCCCGCCCGATCAATCCGCAGCACACTGCCGTCCAGATCATCCAGGGTGAACTTCAGCTTGGACCAGGCCGGCGTGAACTGCCAGGCATTGCGCTCGTAGTTGCGCGACCACGACACCATGCCGCCCGGGACCTTAACGGATAGGTCCACTATGGAAGTGCGGTAGCTTCCGTCGGTGGGGTCGACCGCGGCCGAAGCGGTGTAACCGAGCGCTAAGAGCAAGAGTGCAGCGAAGCGAATTAATGCAGGGAATCTCACAGGAGGCTTCACTTTGATTGATGGTGGCAACACTTAACTTTGATCTTGATTAAAACCGACACTGGATGCTACGAAGCTAGGCCTGACCCGACTTCGCAACACGACGCTTACGCGGGCCGCGGCCAACCGAGATCACAAAGAGGCGGGTGAAAGACCCGCCCTACGCGGGCCATCAATTGGCGTCCAGCACAAAGCTCAATTTCTTCTGAATCCTGTAGCAAACGGGCGCCGAATTAACAGTGTGAATTGCGTAGCAGCCGCCTGCAGCCCATTCCTCTGCCGCGCGATCCAATACGTGAAATCCGGATGACTTCACAATCGATACGCTGACAGCCGTGCCCGTCTTTGACACAGTCACCTCAACCAGGGCGACGCCCTCAATCCTTTTTTCCAGGGCCTCGGGCGGATAGGGAACTCTGCGAGGATCACAATACTGGCCAGAGCTGTTAGGAGGACTCTCCAGCAACGGACAAACGTCGAGCGCTGGGGCCACCGCTTGGTTCGCGAGGAGCGCCGTCATCAACAAAACCTGCACCATCAACATTCTCCATGAACCTTCCGACTGCCGACTGCCGACTGCCGTCTGCCGTCTGCCGTCTGCCGTCTGCCGTCTGCCGTCTGCCGTCTGCCGTCTGCCGTCTGCCGTCTGCCGTCTGCCGTCTGCCGTCCTATTGAACAGTGATTGGCTCGCAGGAACCGGAACACTTTTCAGGGTTGAGAAACCCTACAGCTGTCTCGTTACTCGCAGGCGGGTAGTTCCCGGACTCGATTTGGGGTTTGTGTATTCGGTTGATCCTGCAAATTTCTTGATCTAGGTCGCAGTTCCCGTAACGGCAAATCTTAACCAGAGGTCGAAATACTCGATAGCATTCGCATTCCATCATGTGCGCACGCGCCTCACTGTCTAGCCGTTCCCTTTCAGCATTGTTGCCGATGACCCTTCCAAGGTTCTCGCTTCGCCTGCAGAAAACTGGATCTGACCAATACACATCGGCACCATGAACCATCTCATGCAGGAAGGTGCAAAAACCAAGCACTTGGCAATCCGTTTCCGGAGTGGGGATTCTCGCGCGAATGCCGGGATCTGCTGTCTCGGATGGTTTGGAATTGCAATATATGTAGCCGGTCGGATCTCCAGGTTTCGGCAGGCCTGTCGCCACAGGCTTCAGTCCATCAGGGTCAACATTCAAGATCGGATTTCCATTTGCATATGCAAATAGATTTAATCCACCCTTTCTTCCGACGGGATCTGGCCTGGAGTATCTGCCAATACGAGCGTTGTAGAACCGCCAGTGGTTGTACATCTGGCCCGAACTAACGTCCGAAAGTTGCCCCATGAATCCGTGCAGGTTTTCAGCCCCGTTGGTCACAAACTCACCGAACGAGGAATGTCGAATTCTCTTGAGGACATTGCCCTCTGAGTCAAAGTGAATGGCTTCAGTGCCAATAAGATCACCCACGGGAAAACTAGCGCTTAGGCGCCCGGAGACCTTGTCCGCTGAAAACTCCAAGACACGGTTGTTTGCATTGAAGGGTGTGGAAACGTATGAATGCGATGCCACCGCCACTCCGTCTTCAGCGCTTAACCTATAAGCTAAGCCAGATTCTTCATACGCCAGGCTAGTCTGAATCAATACACCACTGAAGTGTCTTTTTTGAGCTAAGAGTCTCCCAAACGGATCGTAGTAGTACTCCGCCACAAGGTTGCCTTCGGCATCACGCACTTCACTCATGCGTTCTTCGCTGTTGTAGGCGTAGCTTTGAATTGGCTGTCCCGTGCTGGGGTCCTGCTTGGCGGTGGTGCTGCCGTTCTCGTTGTATTGATAGGTTGCAAACCCTGAGTGCAGCAGCTCGTTGTTCTGGTTGTATTGCCAGGTCACGCCCGGCGTTTGGCGTTGGTCGGTCAGGCGATTGCCGAGCAGGTCGTAGGTGTAGCGGTCGTCGGCGAACGGAAAGGTGTTGGGCGCCATCGAGTCATTGATCTGATCGTTGCCCGGGCCGTTCGGGTAGTCGGCCACGGTCAGACGATCGACACGGTCATACTCGTACCGGTACGGGCCGTGTTCGGTGGCCTTCTCGCTGATATTGCCCACCGCATCATAGGTGTAGCGGTAGTCCATCAGCGTTTCTTGGCTGGCATTGACCACCTTGATGGTCTCGCTGCGCAGCAGGCCGTCGTAGGTGAGGCTGCGCAGCGTATTGCCGGGATAGGTCACCGTGCCGGGCCGGGTCCAGCGGTAGTTCGAATATTCGATCGTGCCTTCGTTCGGAATCACGATGCTGGCCAGATTCTTGGCCGCGTCGTAGCCGTAGCTAAAGGTGGTGCCGTCGATCGCGGTGTAGCTCGCCTTCTGGCCGTTCGGGTAGTAGCTGTAGCGATAGGTCCAGGTGAAATCGCCATAATCGACCGCTTCCTGGGTTTTGCGCTGTAGCACATCGTAGGTGTATTCGCCGCTGGTGATG
>NZ_JACYTR010000120.1 GCF_014841215.1 Pseudomarimonas arenosa | reverse complement strand
TGTTGATTCCCACACTCCAACCGAACAAACACCCCGCTTTCGGCCATTTTTCGATCGTCGTCGTCAACCGTCGTTGCGACGGTAATTCGGTAAGCGGAATTTCCCAGGAAAACGCTGCGGGTTAGCCGATGGCATCGGCGCCACTGCCGGTACCCGCCACCTCTCGATACCATCCGCGGCCTTTGTCTTCATCGGTCAGCAGCCATTTCGCTCTTCTTCGACGACCTCGACGCGCTGCACCGGGCCTCACTCGGCCTGGACGCTCATCCTGATCCCTTCTGCTGTCGCCGCTGTGGACAAAGCACGCAGTTCGTCTCGCATGGTTTCGTCTATCGCAAGCAGCAGGGCGGCGCGCGCGCGGCGGTGGGCAAGCGCGTGTTCTGCGCCAATCGCGGCGGGCGCCGGGGTTGCGGGGCGACCCTGCGGCTGTATCTCGCCGCGCGGTTGCCGCGTCGGCAGTACGGCGCACCGGTGTTGCAGCGCTTCGTCCGCGCGCTGATGGCCGGGGCGGACGTCGCCGTCGCCTACCTCCAGGCCACCGCTGCGCAGTCCTCGCGACACGGCTGGCGCTGGCTGAGCCGCATGTACGCCCACCTCACCCGTTGGCGGGTCCTTCTGCCCGGCCCTGACGCGCAGGATGCCGCGCCGTTTGCCTCCCGATCGCCGCGTCTGCGCCTGCTGCTGCCAACGCTGGTCGCACTCCATCGGCGCTTGGGCGATGCCTTCGTCACCCGCTTCCAGCTCCAGCAGCAGGCGTCCTTCCTGCCTTAACGCATCGCTTGGCGCACCCGCAGTCCGTCTAGTGCGGGGTTTTCGCTCTCCACACCACCGGTTTAACCACTCGGGGTCGACGGCGCCGTGCTTTCGTCGACCGATTTGTCATCGTCCGCCACGCGATTGCCATCGATCCCTTCGGCCAGGCGGCGCTTGCAACCGATTCCGTCACTCTGCCCTTCGCCATGGCATCAGCCATCCTCGCCTGCGTTGTCCCCACCCGGAGTTCCAGCGCATGGCCAAAGCCCCCAAACCCTCCATCGAACTGCGTCTGCGCGTGCTCGCCGCGGTCGACTACGCCCCCGGCGCGACGATTCGCGAGCGGATCAAACACGTCGCTTCCCGTAGCTTCACCGATGCCGACCGCGGCATCGATTACCGCTTCACCTGGCGCACCATCAGCACCTGGCTGTATCGCTTCAAGAAGCGCGGTCTCACCACCCTCGACAACAAGACCCGCGCCGATCGCGGCCTGCCGCGCAAGGTCAGCCCGCCGCAGCTGGCCGAGGCCATCCACGACGTCCTGCCTTCGCTGTCGCGCAACAAGCAGGGCCAGTTACCCAAGTCCGTGCTGTATCGCCGGCTGCTGGAGAAAGGCCTGTTCACCCGCCGCCAGCTCGCCCCCACCACGTTTTATCGCCGCCTGCGCGAACACCGTCTGCTCGACGATCCCGATACCCACGAGCGCCTCCGGCTGGCCTTCGCCATGCCCTACGCCAACGACCTCTGGCAGGCCGATACCTTGCATGGACCGGCCATTCGCCAAGCCGATGGCACTTGGCGCAAAACCTTCCTGGTCGCCTTCCTCGACGATGCCAGCCGCGTCGTCGCCCATGCCGAGTTCTTCTATCGCGACGATACCGCCAGCATGGTCGACGCCTTTCGCTGCGCCCTGTTCAAACGCGGCAAACCGCAACGCCTGTACTTCGACAACGGCAGCAACTACCGCTCCACCGTCATCCTCCAAGCCTGCCTGCGGCTTGGCATTCATCTGTCGCACGCCCCGATCCGCGACGGCGCCGCCAAAGGAAAGATCGAGCGCTTCTTCCGCGGCTTTCGCGATCGCTTCCTCACCCAACACACCGCGTTCCACTCACTCGCCGAGCTCAACGCCCACACCCAGCACTGGGTCGAGCACGACTACAACGATCACTACCATTCCGGCATCCAGATGAAACCGCTCGACCGCTTCAATCTCGATATCGGCCGCCTTCAGTTTCTCACCGACGATGCCTACAGCGCCGAGGCCTTCTTCCTCGAATTCGACCGCAAAGTGAGCAAGACCAATGTCTTCTCGCTCAATGCCCAGCGCTTCGAGTGCCCGGTTGATCTGCGTGGCCAGACCGTCCAAGTCCGGTTCGATCGCCAGCGACCCCAGCACGTCATCGTCTTCTACGCCGGCCAACGCATGGGCGAAGCCACCGTGCTCGATCCGGTGCACAACGCCTTGGCCCGTTCACCGCTCAAGGAATCCGCATGATCAAAGCTACCCTCGGCCTCACCCACGAACCGTTCCATCGCAACCAGGCGCCCCTGCTGCCGCCACAACAGCAGATCGCCGAGATTTTGCATATCCACGCCCAGCACGGTGGCTTCGCCGTCATCCTCGGCGCCCCCGGCGTCGGCAAAACCGTGCTGCGCGAACACCTCGAACAACGCACCGATCGCGGCGAGACCATCGTCGCCAGCGTCAGCCGAACCCTGCACAGCTATCTTAACCTGCTGCTCCAACTGGCCGACGCCTTCAAGCTCGACGCTCCGCTGCGGCAACTCGAATCCGCGCTCATCCAAACCGCCTACGCCCACGTCCGCGAACGCAAAACCCTCTACCTCGTCATCGACGAGGCCCACCTGCTCGACATCGGCGTACTACGCAAACTCCGCCTGTTGTTCGAACGCTTCCCGAAAAAACATCTGCTGGTCCTGCTCGGCCAGCCCGATCTCATGCACACCCTCGCGCTGCTCCCCAATGCCGACATCAAGAGCCGCATCACCTATTCGGCCACCCTGTGGCCACTGGCCGACCCCGACCTGCGCGCCTTTATCAGCACCGAACTCGACGCCGTCCGACTCGGCGCCAACACCTTTGACGAGGCCGCCCTCGACCTCATCCTGCGCAACGCCCAAGGCAATCTCCGCCTCGCCCGTCACCTCTGCCACGGCAGCCTCCTCGAAGCCTGCCGCGACGGCCAACGCCAAGTCTCCATCGCCCACGTCAACGACGTCCTCATCCAGCCGCACTGGCGATCGCATGAGCAGCTGATCAAAGGGCAGGTTAAGTGAACCCCTTGAGCGAACCGCCATGAACATGAAACTCGTCCAACTCCCCCTGCATCTCAGCCCCGACCACGCCCTGACCCTGATCGACTTCCTCGATCAGCTGCAATCCACCCTGTGGAACCACTACGGCGACGCCATACAACGCGATCTGCGCGCCACCACTCACACCGACCACAGCACGCAAGACTTCGACGACAGCGTGTCGTTCTGATCGTCTCCCGACGCCAGCGCTGGAGCTGGCGTCGGCATTTCCGCCGCCGTC
>NZ_JACYTR010000012.1 GCF_014841215.1 Pseudomarimonas arenosa | reverse complement strand
CAGCTACGCGGGACTGCGTCCCGATCTCGCCCAAGTGGGCCCACCACTTGGGCTCGTCGCGCCTTGCACTCGACGCAAAGTCCTCGGTGATCATCCGCGCCCCCTCATGAAATATCCGGGCTAAGAAAAAGGGCGCCCGAAGGCGCCCTTTTGTTCTCTACTTAACGCCTCAATCAATCTTCAAAGCTGGAGTTGAAGATCATCGGCGAGACATCCACGTAGATCACGAAACCATCGTGATCGGAGCTGCCTTCGGCGCCACTGCCGGCGCTGATCAGACGCGCCGGCGCATCGGCATTGAGACGACCATAGGCCATGCCGCGCACCAGCGGGGCGGCCACGGCATTGGCAAAGCCGTGATCGAGGATCTGTGCCTGACCGGCGCGACGCGGTTCCTGCGCCTGGATGTTGCCGTAGTTCTCGGCATAGGTGTAGGAGTAGCGCGCTTCGATATCCACCAGCGACGAGGTCTGCAGCAGCGGCGGATTGACCACCTGGCCGCCGGACAGGCTGATCTCGTTCTCGGCATTGTCGTAGCTGCCAGCGATCAGGCCGACCACGTCTACCCAGCCGTCAGTGACTTCGAAGGCGTTGTAGTCGCCGACCAGGAACAGCGGGATGTCGGCAGTGGCGGTATCACCCGTCGGCGCGGTCGGCTCCAGCTCTTCGCCGGACTGGAAACGCTGCGCGATCTGAGCAATCGCCAGGGCCTGATAATAGCGCTTCAGGCGCACACGGCCGCTCTCGCTGCCGCTATCCACCGAGCCACGCGAACGGGTGTGGTTATTGACCACAGCGAATGGCTGCGACACACCAGCCGCGCTGAACACGCCGCGCAGCATGTAGGGCGGGCGATCGTGCAGTGTGCAGGGCGCCGCGCCACCGCTGCAGCCATTGGCATCGGTGATCTGATCGGTGAGGCCTAGCTGGCGCAGGCTGACATTGCTGATCAGCGCTTCGTTGACCAGGAAACCATTGTCGATGCCGCCGACGTCGTTACCTTCTGCCAGGTAAGCGGTATAGGTCGGGCCGCCATCGCTGGCGATCTGAGTGGCCAGCTGCTGCAGCAGTTCCAGGGTCTCGACCTCCTGAACACCCAGTACCGCCGGCGAGCGCAGTACGTCGCGGACATAGGCCGACAGACGCGCTTGCTTGGCAGCAATCTCCTGCTCGGTGGGGTCGCCTGAGGTGCTGGCGCAGTTGGCCGTCGAGCACAGACGCAGCACGTTGAACGAACCGATGGTGAAGGCCGAGGCACGCAGGTTGGCCGGCACACCGCGTTGCACGTCGTCCAGCACGGTCATCTCGGTCGGCCACAGCTCGTGGTTCCCGAAGTCGTAGCCCACCACGCCGGTCGCCTCGAAACTGGCGCCGCCACGCAGCTCCAGGTTGGCATTGGCGCTGATGATGCGATCGGCATCCAGCTCGAAGATTTCCGGATTGCCGTCCCATACCGCCTGGCCATTGGTACCGGACAGGCCGAAGCGCACACCGGCCTCACGACGGCTGCGGGTACCGACCGCCGACACATAGGCTTCGGCATAGGGATCGGTGCCAAAGGTCTGGTTGCCGGTGGCCACCACGCCGACCGGCACGCTGACCCGCATGCCTTCGAAGCATTCGAAGTTGCCCAGAGTGGCGCCGCAGCTCAGGTTGGTCGGATCGGGCGACGGGGTGTTCTGATCCCACACGATGGCGGTCGGCAACGCGCTGGCACCGGCGTTGTCGATTACCACGGTGGCCGAAGTGAGCTGGGTGAAGTTGTAATACTCGGCGACCGCGCCTTTCACTGTCACGGTCTGACCGACACTGACACCAGGGGCCAAACCGGTGAACACGAACAGTCCCTGTGAGGTCTGCAGGTCTCCGTCGATGCGACCGTCCGGGGTCTGCATGGTGAAGCCATTGCTCAGCACCGCGGTCACGATATTGCCACTCGTGGTCACCGCTTGACCGCTGGTGTTGCCGCTGGCCGGAGCGAACGGAGAACGCAGGCCATTGCCTTGGATGGCATGAATTTCAACCGCGGCCGAATCGTTGTCGGTGATGGTGCCGATGGCCTCGCCATCCAACAGATCGACGCCACTGGCGGCGATGCTCAGATTGAAGGTCTCGTCGTTCTCGTCGCTGATATCGCCGAACACGGTGACCGGAATCTGTACGCTGGTCTGGCCCGCCGCAATCACGAACTCGCCGTTGCTGATCGCCTGATAGTCCGCCGGCGAGGCATCACCGGCAGTGGCGCTGCCATTGCTGGTGTTGGCCGTGATGGTCAGGTCACTGCCCAAGGGGCCGCTGAGAGTGGCGACAAAGTTCAGCGGGCTGCTGCCCTGATCACCCTCGGTCAGGTTGGCGTCGGCCAGCGACAGGCTGACATCATCGTTGAGAATGGTGCCGGTCGCCTGGGCACCGATCAGATCGGCGCCACTGACATTGCTGACGGTGAGCACGAACTGCTCGTCGGCTTCGAAGCTGACATCGCCATTGATGCTGACATCGACCGTGGTCTGGGTCTCGCCTTCGGCAATGCTGAGTCCATCCTGCGACAGCGCGACATAGTCGATGCCGGCGGTGGCGCTATCGTCGACCAGGGCGTCGCTGCTGTCGACATCGAAGCTGACGCCTCCCACGCCGGCCGGCGCGTTGAGGCTCACAGTGAAACTCAAGGTGGTGGTACCGCCATTGCCTTCAGCGATGCTTGCGTCGCTGATACTCAAGCCCGGCAGGCTGGAAGCGTCGTCATTCTGGATGGTGCCGTCAGCCTGATCATCGGCGACATTGGCGCCGACTACATTGCTGACGTTGACGAAGAAGCGCTCATTGCCTTCAACCGCCGTGTCGCCGTTGACGGTGACCGCAAAGGTTGTGCTGGACTCGCCTTCGGCGATGCTGAGGCCGTTTGCCGAGCTGGCCACGTAGTCCTCACCGGCCGTCGCGCTGTCGTCCGCGGTGGCGATATCAAAGGTCACGCCACCGGCAGCGGCCGGCGCGCTCAAACTGATGGTGAAGGTAAAGGTGCTGCTATCGCTGTCACCTTCCAGTTGGCTGACATCGGCAATCGACAGCTCCGGCGTGGTGGTGCAGTTGGCCGTATGCGCACCGATACCTTCAACCGTGTTGTTCGGGTAGCCGTCCCACTGCACTGAAGGATCGAACGCACTGAGGTGCGCGGTGTCGCCTTCGCAGATATCCGACTTGCGGCGAATGGTGTTGTCCAGGGTGCTGGCATTGCCCGTGCCCCATTCGGAGCCGGGATCAAAACCCACCTGACCAAGGCGGTCGATGACCACGCCGGACTTCTTCAGCACCAGGGCGTCGTCACCGTTGAAGAAGGTCACCGAACTGGTCAGATCGGAGTTGCTGGTGATCTCGGTCAGCGCAGCGCCGGAGTTGGTGATGACGAATACATCGCCGTCGGCCAAGGTACCGCTGAGGGCCTGCGTATTGCCCGGCGACGCGGCGCCATTGGCGTACAGCTCGACCGTGTAGACACTCAGATCAACGGCCGCTCCGGTGCCGTTGTAGATCTCGATCGCCTTGTTATTGGAACTGCCTTCAACGTACTCGGAGAAGAACAGATCGGCGGCCTGCGCGGCCACGTCCTGGCTTGCCAGCCCGGCACCCAGCAGGGCCCCGAGCAGACATGCGCGCTTCAACTGCGGATTAGACATAACTCAACCTTGTTCGGATTTGGGACGCAAAAGACCACCCGCCACCACCGAATCGGCGCTGGACAGAGCAGGTAGTAGGGCGTCCGGAGCAAAACCCGCCGTTGGCGACGATCCGTCACCGCGAAGTCATAGCCCGAGGACGCAGCCCCCGTTGCGGTCGCCTGACCGCTGCCAGTGCACGAGGGACGGGCATGATACCCGGGATAAATGACAGTTATACGAAAGCTGAACCACCAACCGACAGACGGCAAGGGATCGTGAAGAATGTCAAGGCTTTTGTGAAGGATTTCACGAATGGGTCGACAGCGAACGCCCCCGGACCCGCCCTCGAGAGGCGGGCCGGGGCACACGACTCAGATCAGCTTTCGGCGCCGCCATCCGATGCCCAACGCAAGCACCGCCAATAGCGCCAAGGCCCAAAGATCGGTGGCCGGAATCTGCAGAATCGGCAGCAATACAGGCACGCCGCGCTGGTCGTCTTCGGGCGGTGTGTCGTTGTCCGGCACCGAGTCGATGTCGACCGGGTCGCTGCCCAGGTCGTCATCGGCATCGATGATCTCGGCATCGTTGTACAGCGTGCCGCCGCTGCCGTTCAGCGCCCGCAGTCGAATTGCCACGCTCAGACTCTCGCCCGGCAACAAGGGGCCGGCAAACATGTAGGTTGCCGAGCGTCCGTCCAGCGCTTCGATCCAATCATCGCCGACGTAAGCAAAGCCCGGCGGGAAGCGATCGCGCACCCAGATATTGCGCGCCGGCACCGCGCCTTCATTGCGCACCGTCACCACGTAGTCGACGATCTCACCACTCACCACATTGGCCGGCTGTGCCGGGTCCAACTGCTTGTCCAACGCCAGATCAAAGTTGTAGACCAAGCCGAAATCGACAGTCGGATTGGTATCTGAGTTGGGTGGGCCCGGCTCATCCTCGGCTACCAGGGTGATCGACGGCGAGCGGGTGAGGTCGCCCATCTCGAAGCCATTGTCGTCCTCGTCGGCATCGTCATTGGGGTTGACGCCGTTCATGCAGCTGCCGTGTGGCTGATACGGCCAGCCCGAACCGCTGCTGCCGAGATAGCGACCAGGGCGATCAATCTCCACCACATAGTGATCCGGCAGCAGATCGACAAAACGATAGCGCCCGTCACCGTCGGTGGTGGTGGTGTCGATTGCCGCCGCATCGGGCTCGCCGTCGTGGTTGCTGTCGAGGAACAGCCGCACGGTGACGCCAGCGATACCCTGCTCACCCGGGTCGAAGTGACAGTTGTTGTTGCGGTCGTGCCAGACATGATCACCGAGCTCCAACGCGCCGTTGCCGGTAGTGTCGATCTGATAGTCCTCGACCTCACCGTCGCTGGCTTCACCGGTCACCGAGCACACGCCATGGGTACTGAGACGGAAGCGCGCGTAGGGCAACAGGCCCGCCTGGATCGGCGCCAGGCCGAAGTTCATCAGGAAACTGGCGTTGTTGCTGCCGGCCGGCACGGCCTGCGAGAGGAACTCATTACTGTCGGCAAAATCACCATCGCCATTCCAGTCGATGTACCCGCAGACCAGGGCGGATGTACCGGTTAAGTTGGTCGCACGCACAGTGACGCGCGCCGGGCTGCCCAGCTCATAGGGGGTCTGGAAGGTGACACCGTCTTCGTCGTCCAGCCCGGCCATGTCATCGCCGCGCGCATTGGCGCTGGGCTGACCATCGCCCTCTGGATCGACCTGATTGCCCAGGAACAGGCCGGTGACGATCTCGTGCCGGGCACCGCCGTCGGCAAGACGCGTCTGATAGTCATTGGCAGCCACGCCGGCCACGCTGTCAGGCAGATCACCGAGATCAAACACCCGCACCGTCACCGGGTAGTCCTCGACCTCACCATTGCTGGCAAAGCCGGTCGGCGAACAGGCGTCGGTAGTCAGCCGGAAGCGGGCGTAGGTCGAACGTGCCGAGGTCGCCAGCACCGTACCGAAACTCAGATTGACCGTGGCATTGCTGCTGCCATCGGGCACCACCGCCGAAGCCGACTCGCCGGCATCGAGGAAATCGCCGTCACCGTTGAAATCGACATAGCCGCAGAGATTGGCTGCCGCTGGCGTGGTCTGGGTATTGGTGACGACTACGGGCACGATGCCCGGGGTGGTGGCGATGAAGACCAGGTCACTCGGATTGACACCATCTTCGTCGTCCACCACCGGTGACAGCGGCGCGGCGTTATCGTCGCCATCGGCGCCGACTGAGGGCTGACCGTCTACCTCGTGATCGACCCGGGCGCCGATAAACAGGCCATCGACGATCTGATGCTCGGCGCCGCTGTCGGAACGCAAGGTGTTGTAGTTGCCAGCACCGGTGCCGATGCTGGCGTCGGGCAGGTCACCGAGGTCGACGTTGCCGACGAAGGCGACGTAGTCCTCCACCTCGCCGTTGCTGGCCGGGCCTGCGGACGCGCAGGCGCCCGCCACATCGGTACTGAGACGGAAGCGGGCAAACACCTCGCCGAACAAGGTGTCGACCGGGGCGGTGAAGGACAGCGCCAAGGCGGCGTCGGCACTGCCATCGGGGACCGCCACCTCCTGCACTTCCGGCCCGGCGAACACACCGTCGCGATTGAAGTCGATGAAGCCACAGACCCGCGCCGGCAGGCCAGTAGTATTGGTGGCAGTCAGCGCCACATCGCTGGCGATGCCGGCGGTGAAACTCAGTGTTCCGATGTCGATGCCGTCTTCGTCATCGAGGGCTGGCAGGCCGGACTGATTGTTGTCATCGCCATTGGCGCCGGTGCCGGGCTGACCATCGCCTTCCGGATCGACACTGGCACCCAGCCGCAGGCCGGCGACGATCGGATGCACCGCGCCGTTGTCGCTGGCCAGGGTCTGATAATCGCCGCTGGCCACGCCGGCCGCGGTATCGGGCAAATCGCCCCAATCCTGAATGCTGATCGCCGCCTGATAGTCCTCGACCTCGCCGTCCGGCTCGACGCCGTTGGCCGTCGCCCCGCTGCAGGCGCCGGCCTGCGTGCTGAGGCGGAATCGGGCAAACGTGTTATTCACCGTTCCCGCCGTCGGCACATTGAAGCTGAAGCTCAGTGCCGCATCGGTGCTGCCGTCAGGCACCGCGGTCTGCGCCACTTCGCCGCTGTCGGCAAAATCGCCATCGCCATTGAAGTCGATGTAGGCACAGGCACGCGCAGCGACGCCAGTGGAATTGGTGGCGTTGAAGCGCACGGCGGCCGCACGACCGGCAACCAGGTTGCTGGCGCCAAGGTCGTCGATGACTATGCCATCTTCGTCATCGCTGTTGTCGAGGTCGTCACCATCGGTGGCATTGCTCGGGAAACCATCGGTTTCATCGTCGACCAGGGCGCCTAAGCGCAGGCCCGGACGCAGCGGATGGCGGGCGCCGTTGGACGCACGCAGGGTCTCGTAGTTGCCGCTGGCCGTGCCGGCGCCGCTGTCCGGCAGATCCCCCAGATCGGAGGGCTCGGCAATGCTCACCACATAGTCTTCCACCTCGCCGTCGCTGGCGTCTCCACTGGCCGTGCAGTTGCCGCCAGTGTCGGTGCTGAGACGGAAGCGGGCGTAGGTGCTGCTAGCCGCGCCGACCAGGGGCGGACCGAAGTTCAGTGCCGTGCTGCCGCTGAAACCACTGGCGATGCTGGCCGAAGCGGTTTCGCCCGGATCGGCAAAGTCGCCATCGCCGGTGAAGTCGATAAAGCCGCACAACCGGGCTGTTGCCCCGGCGTTGTTGGTCACGCTGACATTGACCGTCGCCGGGATATTGACGATCAGGCCGAGTTCGGCCGGACTAACGCCATCTTCGTCGTCGCTGAACACGCCATCATCGCCATTCGCACCGGCATTGGGCTGGCCGTCGGCTTCGGCGTCGACGCCGGTACCCATGTACAGATTCGGCGCGGTCGGGAAGCCGGGCAGAATCGGATGGCGCGCAGCGCTATCGCTGAGCAGGGTCTGGTAGTTGCCAGTGCCGACACCGTTGGCGGTATCCGGCAGGTCGCCCAGATCGAAGGCGGCGACGCTGACCGGATAGTCCTCGACCTCGCCATCAAGCAGATCGCCGTCGGGGTCGCAACTTGCGCCGCCGTTGGCCGCGGCGGTGAACAAGCGGAATCGGGCATAGCTGCTGCTGACTGCATCGGCCGGCACGTTGAAGCTGAGTGAACGACTGGCGTTGTTGGCGCCGGTCGCCACGCTGTCAGTGGCCAGCTCGCCGGCATCGAGGAAGTCGCCGTCGCCATTGAAGTCGATATAGCCGCAAACCGTGGCAGGATGGCCGGTCGTGTTGGTGACCGTGTAACGCACGGTTTCGGCGGCGCCGGCAATCAGCGACAGGTCGGCCGTGGTAATGCCGTCCTCGTCATCGGGCTGGCTGCCGGGTGCGGCGTCGTCGCCGTTGGCCGCCGCATTCGGCTGGCCTTCGATGTCGGCGTCGTTCTCACTGCCCAGACGCAGGGTGGAACGGATGGTATGGCTGGGGCCGGCATTGGCAATCAGGGTCTGGTAATCGCCGACGCCGGTGGCCGCCGTGGTGTCGGGCAGATCGCCGCGATCGATGGCGATCACCGCGGCCTGATAGTCCTCGACCTCACCGCTGTTGGAAGGCCCATTGGCGAAACCCGTAGTGCAATTGCCGCTGTCCAGGCTGAGGCGGAAACGGGCGTAGGTCGGGTCGATGGTCGAACCCGGATACGGCGCATTGCCCCAGTTCGCGATCACCACGCTGCCAGTGCCACCGGTGCCAGTCGGAATGGTCAGCGTTGGCGCCATTTCGGCGACACCATTGACGGTGTCGCTGAAGTCACCGTCGGCATTCCAGTCGACGTAGCTGCACAGGCGCGCGGTGCTGCCGCTATCGTTCACCACCCGCACCTGCACCTGGGCCGGCTGGCCGCGGAAGAACTGCAGCTGCGCGACATCGACAACGCCGTCTTCGTCATCACTGAAGGCGAGATCGTCGCCCAGCGCGGTCGCACTCGGCACCCCTTCGAGTTCGGCATCCCAGAGCAAACCAAGGCTCAGGTTTGCCGTTTGCAGATGGCTGGGGCCGTTGTCGGCCAGCACCGTGCGGTAGTTGCCCGTTCCGGTGTTGTTGCCGCTATCCGGCAAGTCGCCGAGGTCGGCATTGTTGCTGCCGGCGGCGAAGCCAAAATCGGCGCTGAAGTTCGACATCCGATCCGGCCACAGATCGGTGCCGCCGCCCTGCATCGGATCATCGTCCTGATTGCCCGAACTGGTGTGGGTGCGCTCGTTGTTGGGCTCCAGACCGCTGTTGATGCCAACGATCCAGTTGGGCGAGGTGACGTAGGCCGAGGCGCCGGCGCAGCTTGCCGGGGCGGCGCTGGCCTGGGCGTTGTTATCGTTGTCAATGTCGTTGTTTGGATCGCGGCCATTGTTGCTGGTGGAGACCACGAGGCCAGCCAGAGGCGTCTGGCCATCAGGGATGGCCACGTAGTAGTCACTCTGCCGCTGAAGATTGCTGAAACGGTACTTGCCCAATCGACCGCCAATGGTCGCTGTGGTGGTCATCGCCACCTGGGTATCGCCCACTGTCGGCCCGGCATTTCCGTCATCATCACGGCACAGGTAGACGTCGATGCCGTTCAAGCCCGGCTCACCCTGGTCGACGTCACCGTCATTATTGGTGTCGCGCCAAACCAGGTTACCGATGCGGTAGCGCTCGGGCAGGATAACACCGACTTTCACCGGCTCTGCGGTCGGCAGCAAATTGAGCGGATCGAGCGAAGCGCCGTTCACCGCGCGGTAGGCGCGATGAGCAAACGAACCGTAGGACGGATTGAAAATGCTGGTGCTGTCGACGATGCTGGGCAGGGCATCGTTGCTGCCCGGCTGGGCGACAAACGGCGGCGCCTGCATCGGGATTTCAAACACCACGGTTTCCAGACGCCCCCAGTTCACCGGATCGCTGCCATCGTCATCGGTGAAGGCAAGAATGCGGAAGGCGCGCACATTGGCGAAGTCGCCACCCGGTGGCGTGGCGCTCCAGTCATCTGTACAACTTCCGCCCTGCCAGCCTGCGGTATCCTGATCGTCGGACACCTCATCTCGGCACGGGTTGGTCGACGCCGAATACTCTACAGTGAACTTGCCGGCAATCGGGGCATCGGTCTGTGCGCCAAGCACGGTCGGCGCAGCGGTCATGAACGGACGGAACCGAGTGTTACGAGTGACCATGGCCTGCGGCTCGCCGACGCCGGTGTCGCCGACGAAGGGCAGCACGTCGTAGATCACGTAATTGTCAAATGCCACATTGCCGGCGTTCTGCACCCGGATGCGGTAGCTGAAGGCGCCGCCGAACTCGGTGCGTGCCACGCAGGGGAAGCGGGTGTAGGGGTTGGTGTCCACGCCGATGCCAAGCTGACCGGCAAACTCGGTGTGATAGACCGGGCAATCGGCATGGGCGGTGACCGGTGCTTCGATGGCGTCATCGACAATCCGATTGGACGGGTTGTCGAACGGACCGGGCCCGCTGACCCACTTGGTGCCGTCCAGCACCGCCGCCTGAATGATGGTGAAGCTGACATCGCGCTGACAGCGATTCTCGGTGCTGTTGCTATCGCCGTCATAGTCCTCGGCGTCGACGACTTCGCTGCCGGCACAGGTGGTGTCGGGATTGCCGTTCTCGAACACCGCCACCCGGTTGCTATAGACACCGTCGGCGGTGCCGGCGGCAATACGGGTACGGATGTCGACACGCGGCATATTGGCGACCGGCGTGTTGCGCGGGAAGGTTCCGGTGTAGCTGATTCGCACCAGGGTCTGGTCGGCCGCCGGCGTGTCGGACAACACGACGATCGTCGGTACCGGCGAACCCGGTGACACCGGCGTCGCGCTGATGAACTCCAGCTCGGCCGGCAACACGTCAACCACTACCGGATTGACGATATCGCCCGTCGAGTCGCCGACCGCGTGATTCACGCCAACGCGATAGACGATCTCGTCCAACGGCCGCAGCTGACTCGGCGCCGCCTGCACCACCTTGATCGGATCGACACCGGCGCGCGGATCTTCGATGCGCTGGGTGCGGCAGGTGTTCTGGGTTTGCGGCCCACCGGCGTCCCAGTTCACCTGGAAGCAGTTCTGCACCAGGATCGCGCCGGGCAGGGCCGGCGGAGTGATCGTGCTTGGTACCGGCTGGGTGATACGCGGCGAGCTGGTGAAGGCAAAGTCGCGCGGTAGCTCATTGACCGGCGCGGCAGCCGAGGCGTTGCGAAAGGCCCAGCAGATGCCGGTGATACCGGCCAGGCCAGAGCTGATCTGAGTGTTAGCGTTGAACGCAGCGCCGGCGGCAGCCAGGGTCCAGTTCGCATCACCGCAGTTGGCGACGGGCGCTGGCGTGATCGTGGTGGTGTAGACATCGGCCACCACGTCATAGATCGGCGCACCCTGCACCCATTGTCCCAGAGTAAAACTGCTGACCTGCAGCTGGGCCGGGTTGCCGGTGTTCTCGGTGGGCAGCACATCGAAGTACTCGACGTCGCGCAGACCGACATTCGACTCGAATGATCCGCCCACATTCCAGTTGATTCGGCCAATGCCGAAGTCGTCCGGAGCATCGCTGGGGGTGGCGTCATTGCCGCTCTTGCTCACCGAGCCGATCGACGCCGGGCCGCCACGCACACCATCGGTCTCCCCATAACACTGTGCTTCGTCGGTGCTGCCGATCGGCGGCACACCCAGACCGATTTCCGGGCAATACACGCTGTCGGTGCTGCGCACATGCGCGCGGTCCTGGACCAGGGCGGCACCCGCAGGCAGATCATAGGTAACCAAGAAACTGAAACAGGACGGCGCGCCAAGATTCGAACCCGGCGGGTACAGGGCATCGATGTCCAGGCGCGCGGCAGGAATGGTCCAGGTGATGCGATTGCCGACGATGCTCTCGCTGATTGCCGGCACGCCAGCGGGGATGGTGGTGCGGATATTGCTCGCGATGGCCGGCGTGTCGTCGTAGATGCTCACTCCCTGCAGCTCTACCAGGTCGATACCGCTGGTGGCACAGAACTGCACCCGATCGGTGACGAAAGTGGCCTGGTCGGAAATCACCAGGGCGGCAATGGGATCGATGCGGGTCTTGCTGATCGTGTAGTTACGCTGCGAGGCGGCGCTGATGTTGATTGGCGGACTGACGGCGACCACCGGCAAGGTCTGGCCGCCGGGATTGTTGCTGAAGCTGGCATTGGCCGTATTGACGACATTGGTCGCCGGTCCGGCGCTGGGGCGCACCCGGGCATTGATAAAGCCCTCGCCAGTCACGCCAGAGTTAATTGTTCGATTGATCGACACCGCATTTGTGCCGACCGCGCAGCTGGCCACCGTGAAACCAGGGAAATCGCAGCTGACGATCTCCAGCTCCGGCGGCAAGGTATCGGTGATGGTCAAGGTGCCGCAGCTCGCCACCGACACCCCGTTGCAGGCATACGTGATGCGATAGCGCACATCAGTCCCCGGCGGCACCGTGGCATTGGCAGCGGGGCTGACCAACTGCTTCTGCAGCGAGACATTGGGGTCCTGGGCCAGCACAGGCAACGCAATGCCGATCAGGACGAACAACAACAAAGCACGAACGAAGCCGATGCCGTTCTTCACGGACGCTCTCCGGTTAAGCAGGGAAGTCAGAGCGCGGCATACAGCGCGCCGAGTGGGCGCGGATTCTATGCGAAGCCTGGGTGACGGCCGAGTGAGCGGGGCATCAAGACGCTAACAGCCGTCAGAACGCCTGCGGCGTACCGCTGTCGTTGAACAAACAAGTTGTTTGGCGCGTAGGATCAACGAGTTACAGGTGGAGTCTCAGCAGCCTGCCAAATATGCTGATCGTGATGACTTCGCCAGCGAACCCGAGCGGCTGGCCGCGATCAGCACCGCGGCCGCCCTGGCAAGGAGACGACCGATCGCCAACGGCCTGGCTGCAACTCATCCAGCACCCAGTCGCCAATCGCCACCCGCACCAGTCGCAGGGTCGGCAGCCCAACCGCCGCAGTCATCCGGCGCACCTGCCGATTGCGACCCTCGGCGATGCGCATTTCCAACCAGGCGTCGGGCACCGACTTGCGAAAACGCACCGGCGGATCGCGCGGCCACAGTGCCGGCACCTCCATCGGCCGCGCCTGGGCCGGCCGCGTCATTCCATCTTTCAGCTGCACGCCACGTCGCAGCGAATCGATCTGTTCAGAAGAAGGCGCCCCCTCGACCTGCACCCAATAGGTCTTTTCGATCTTGTGCTTCGGATCGGTCAGGCGATGCGCCAGCCCCCCCTCATCGGTCAGCAGCAGCAAGCCCTCGGAGTCGTAATCCAGGCGGCCGGCGGCGTACACATTGGCCGGCAGTCCAAACTCGGCCAAGGTCCGACGCGGCGGATCGCTGCGATCGGTGAACTGGCACAGCACATTGAACGGCTTGTTGAAAGCGATAAGCATGGAGAGCCGGGATGGGTGATGGGTGATGGGTGATGGGTGATGGGTGATGGGTGATGGGTGATGGGTGATGGGTGATGGGTGATGGGTGATGGGTGATGGGTGATGGGTGATGGGTGATGGGTGATGGGTGATGGGTGATTCGCCAAGCATAGCCCCTCCCCCCTGGCGGGGGAGGGGTTGGGGAGAGGGGGATGCAGCCACGATTTTCACGCGACATGCACCATCCGCTATTCTCTCGCGGCGGCTGCCGATGAGAACCCCCATGCACCCACTTTCCCGCCTGCTCAACTACGCCCGCCCGCATCGGCGCAAGATCTGGGCCGGCAGTCTGTATTCAGTGCTGAACAAGGTGTTCGACATCCTGCCGGAGATCCTGATCGGCGTGGCTGTCGATGTCGTGGTGAATCGGCAGGATAGCTTCCTGGCTAGTTTCGGCCTGCCCGACCCCTTGCACCAGCTGCTGGTGCTGACTGCCCTGACCATCGTGGTCTGGGTGCTGGAGAGCAGCTTCGAATATCTGTACGCATTGCGCTGGCGTGGACTGGCGCAGGATCTGCAGCACGAGTTGCGCCTCGCCGCCTACGCCCATATCCAGCAGTTGCCGCCCGACTTCGTGTCGCGCTCACGCAGCGGACGCTTGCTGGCAGTGTTGAATGAGGACGTGCACCAGATCGAGCGCTTCCTCAACACCGGCGCCAACGACCTGATCCAGGTGTTCGTGTCATCCCTGCTGGTCGGCGCCGTCTTCTTCCTGCTCACCGCCGATCTCGCCGCCCTGGCCTTCCTGCCGATCCCGCTGATCCTGATCGGTGCCTTCTGGTTCCAGAAGCGATTGGCACCACGCTATGCTGCCGCGCGCGAGGCGGCGGCCACGGTATCCGATCGACTTAACAACAATCTTGGTGGAATGGCGACGATTCAGGCCTACACCGCCGAAGCGTTCGAACTCAACCATGTGACCGAGGCCTCCGACCGCTACCGCGAGCGCAATGCCGAGGCGATCCGCTTCTCCGCCGCCATCACCCCGGTGATCCGCATGGCCATCCTGGCCGGCTTTGTCGCCACCTTGCTGTATGGCGGCTGGAAGACACTGCAAGGCGAGCTCGGGGTCGGCAGCTACTCGGCCCTGGTCTACTTAACCCAGCGTTTGCTGTGGCCACTGACCCGGCTGGCCGATATGACCGATCTCTACCAGCGCGCCATGGCCTCGGTGAATCGGGTGATGGATCTGCTCAATGCCGAGCCGCCGCGCCGCGGCCAGCAAGCGCTGCCGGCGCAAGCTCAAGCGGCAGTGCGCTTTGAACACATCAGCCTGCGCTATGGCGAAGTGCTGGCGGTCGATCGGGTCAGCCTGGAAGTGTCAGCTGGTCAGACCATTGCCCTGGTCGGTGCCACCGGCAGCGGCAAATCCAGCCTGATCAAATTGCTGCTGGGCTTTGCCAGGCCGGACCAGGGCCGGGTCCTGTTCAATGGCATCGATTGCGCCGAGCTCGACCCCGCCGCGCTCAGGCAAACCATTGGCTATGTGGCGCAGGATGCCTTTCTCACCGACGGCAGTGTGGCCGACAATATCGCCTACGGAGACCCGGAGCCCGAGCCGGCCCGGATCGAAGCCGCGGCGCGCGCGGCGGAGGCCGATCGCTTTATCCGCACCCTGCCGCAGGGCTATCAGCAGCCGGTTGGCGAGCGCGGCAGCGAGTTGAGTGGCGGCCAGCGTCAACGCATCGCCCTGGCTCGCGCCCTGCATCGCCAGCTGTCCCTGTTGGTGCTGGATGAAGCGACCTCAGCGGTAGACAACGAAACCGAGGCAGCAATCCAGCATTCGCTGCGGCAATCGGCGGGTCAGCGTACCACCCTGGTGGTAGCGCACCGTTTGTCCACGGTGCGCCATGCCGACTGTATCCATGTGATGGAACAGGGCCGGATTGTCGAATCCGGCACTCATGATGCGCTGCTGGCACGCCAAGGCCAGTACGCGGCGTTGTGGCGATTACAGACCGGCGAGGCCTGACCTGCGACGGGGGGCCAGGCCCAGCATTGCCGTGGACCTGCCGCTCACGGCTTGCCTGCTGCCGTCGCCCTGCTCTGAACAGGCTTGCGGCCGCGCCTGGCCAGCGCGATGATCGAATCACCCGCCATCGGGCGGGCCAGGAGTGAATCGCTGTGTTATCCGATCTTCGCCGCGTTCGTATCGGCGCACTACCGCTATGAGTTCAAACCCGCCGGTCTGGCATTTGTTCGTTCCCAAACTGTTTACCACCCTGCGTCGTGGCTATAGCGTCGACAGCCTGAAAACCGATGCCCTGGCCGGACTCACCGTCGCCGTGGTGGCCTTGCCGCTGGCGATGGCGCTGGCCATTGCTTCGGGCACCACGCCGGAGAAAGGCCTGCATACCGCCATCATTGCCGGGTTTCTGATTTCGGCGCTGGGCGGATCGCGAGTGCAGATCGGCGGCCCAACCGCGGCCTTTATTCCGGTCGTATTCGTCGTCATCCAGCAGCACGGCTACGGCGGCCTGATCCTGTGCACCCTGTTGGCCGGCTTGATGCTGATCGCCGCCGGACTGCTGCGTCTCGGCACCTTGATGAAGTACATGCCGCAGCCGGTGATCACTGGGTTTACTGCCGGCATCGCGGTCAGCATTTTCATGAGCCAGGTCAAGGATGCCCTGGGCTTACCGATCACCCAGCTGCCGGGCGAGTTCATCCAGCGTGTAGAAGTGTATGCCGAACACCTGCCTTCACTGAATGTCTGGGCGGCGATCACCTGCGGCGCCTGCCTGCTATTGATCGTGTTGCTGCGCCGCTGGCGACCGCATTGGCCAGGCCTGCTGATCGCGGTAGTGGCCGGCGCGCTGGCATGCAGCCTGTTCGATATGCCGCTGGCCACGATCGGTAGCCAGTTTGGCAGCATCCCATCAGCGCTGCCGAGCTTTGAATTTCCACACATCCCATTCGATCGCACCGCCGAGCTGTTACCGGCCTCGCTGACCATCGCCTTTCTGGCCGGGGTGGAATCCTTGCTTTCGGCGGTGGTCGCCGACGGCATGACCGGTGGCAAGCATCGCTCGAACGCCGAACTGGTGGCGCAGGGCGTGGCCAATTGCGGGTCGGCCCTGTTCGGCGGCCTGCCGGCCACCGGCGCCATTGCCCGCACCGCGACCAATATCCGCAGTGGCGCACGCACGCCGATGGCCGGCGTGCTGCACGCGCTGTTCCTGCTGCTGTTCATGCTGCTGCTGGCACCACTGATGCGCTACGTGCCGCTGGCGGCCCTGGCCGCCGTGCTGCTGATGGTAGCCTGGAACATGAGTGAGATTCATCGCTTCCGCCAGCTGCTGAAGTCGCCAAAGGGCGATGCGGCGGTGCTGCTGGTGACGTTTGCCCTCACCGTCGCAGTTGATCTCACGGTGGCGATTGAAGTCGGTGTGGTGATGGCGGCCTTCCTGTTCATGCATCGCATGAGCGGCGTGGTATCGATGGAGTCCGAGCATCGCTGGGTCGAGCAGGATGTCGACGATCTGAGCCGTGCCCCCAGCGACAATCAGCAGGCGCGACTACCGCCCGGCGTGGCGGCCTTTCGCATCTCCGGCCCATTGTTCTTTGCCGTTGCCAACCGACTCGACGATGTGCTGAATCAGTATCCCGACACGCCCCGGGTGTTCATCCTGCGCATGCGTCAGGTACCCCTGGTCGATGCCTCTGGCGCCACCGCCATCGGCCAGTTCCTCGATCGCTGCCAGCGCTCGTCGATCAAGGTCATTCTCAGCGGCGCAGCGCCGCAACCGATCGCCGTGCTGGGTTCGATGCATATCAATCAGCATCCGGCCCTACTGGGATTTGCCGACGATTTTGAGCACGCCCTGGCACTGGCGGATCAGGCGGGCCGGCCCGATGCTGGCTTCGAATAAGGTGCGCTCAGAATATCGACCATCCGGTACGCGAGCTCAGCTGCTCCAGTGCCATCGTACCCAACACCGAGTTTCCCGCACGATCCAGGCCGGGCGACCAGACAGCCACGCTGAAACGTCCTGGCAGGATGGCCAGGATGCCGCCGCCGACACCCGACTTGGCCGGCAACCCGACCCTGAACGCGAACTCACCCACCGCATCGTAGGCACCGCAGGTCAACATCAGCGAATTGACCTGCTTTGTTTGCGCCGGACTTAACATACACATGCCTTCTGGCGTGCAACCGCCGTTGGCCAGATAGACGCCGGCCCGCGCCAGCTCGACGCAGCTCATCGACAGGGCGCAGTGGTGAAAATAGGCATCCAGCACGGCTTCGGGGTCGCCTTGCAGATTGCCAAAACTCTTCATGAACCAGGCCATGGCTCGATTGGTATGGCCGGTCTCATGTTCGGCGCGCGCCACCTCGCGATCAAATTCGATATCGGCGGCACCAGCGACGCCACGCACCAGATCGAGCAAGGTCGCCTTGGCATCGCTGAGCATCTCCAGGATGACATCGGTGACCACCAGGGCACCGGCATTGATGAACGGATTGCGCGGAATACCGCGTTCGTGCTCCAGCTGCACCAGGGAATTGAAGCGATTGCCCGACGGTTCTCGACCCACGCGGCGCCAAAGATCATGCCGCCCGTGTTGCATGGCCAGGGTCAGCGACAGCACCTTGGACACGCTCTG
Organism: Pseudomarimonas arenosa; assembly: GCF_014841215.1. Classification (GTDB taxonomy): domain Bacteria; phylum Pseudomonadota; class Gammaproteobacteria; order Xanthomonadales; family Xanthomonadaceae; genus Pseudomarimonas; species Pseudomarimonas arenosa. The sequence continues at coordinate 95,448 of NZ_JACYTR010000012.1, read as the reverse complement.
GATCGAGAAGCGCTGCGTCGCATCGCCAGCGCAGTAAAGTTCGCCCTCTACCGTGCACAGCGCCATGCCGAAGGACAACGGATCGACCCGGCGCAGAGGCTCGATGTAGTCGGCCAGCTCACCGGCGCCGCGCTCGGGCGCCAGATCGTCGACGATGGTCTGCAGCAGCTGATCGAAGTCGGCGTGCGCGCGCATGGTTCACTCGACGCCAGCGGTGCCATCGGCCGACCAATGCGTGCCGACCTGCTGCAGCCATTGGTCAAATCGTTCCGAGCGCATCGCCTTGCCGAACAGATAGCCTTGCGCCACGTCGCATTGGACGGCGCTCAGCGCCTCCAGGGTCGGCATATCCTCAATGCCCTCGGCCACCACCGAGAGCTGAAAGCGATGCGCCAGATCGATGATCAGGTTGGTGATGTCCGCCGCTGCGCGATCGGTAAGCAGATTGGCGACGAAGCTGCGATCGATTTTCAATTCGTCCACTTGCATGTCCTTGAAATAGGCCAGGCAGGAATAGCCGGTACCAAAGTCGTCGATCGATATCTTAACCCCCATGTCGCGAATGCTCGACAGGATCTTGAAACTGTGCTTCGGGTCAGCTACCAGCGAGCGCTCGGTAATCTCCAGCACCAGCTGAACATGCGGTTTCCCCCAGAGCGAGAGCGCGTTCTCGACCAGGTCGGGAAGATCATGCTGCGCCACCATCTCGGCCGGCACATTCACCGCCACCGATACGCTGCCGGCCGGATGATGCCATTCGCTGGCATGACGCAAAGCGGTATTCATCGCCCATAGGGTGAGCGGCTTGATCTGCCCGGTCTTCTCGGCAATCGGAATGAACAGCGAGGGCGGCACCATGCCACGACTGCGATGCTGCCAGCGCATCAGCGCCTCGGCGCCAACCGGGCGCAGATCGCGCAGCGACAACTTGGGCTGGTAGTGCATCTGCAGCTCGCCGCGATGCGAGGCGCCGCCCAGCTCGATCTCGATATCCCAGAACTCCGACAACGTTTCCAGCTCGATCTGCTCTGGCGGGAACAGCAAACGCAGACCGCGCTGCCGCGCTTCGTGCAGGTAGCGCTCGGCAACGCGCAGCAGGTGCTCGGATTCGGTGGCATGACCGGGGCACAGGGCAGCGCCGACAGTGACGGCGATACGCAAACGCTGTCCACCACGCTCGAACGGCAGGTCAAGCAGACGCTGCACTTTCTGCGCCGCCAGCTCGGCGTGTCCCTGGTTCATCAGTTGGGTCAGCAACAGCGCGAAGCGGTTGTCGCCGATGCGCGCGACGTAGTCGCGCTTGCGTGTCACCTTGCGCAATTGCTCGGCGACATGCCGCAGCACCGCATCGCCGAATTCAAAACCATAGGCGCTGTTGATCAACGCGAATCCGTCGATATCGATCACCAGTAGCCCGAGCACTAGCTGGTGCTCATTGGCCAGGGTGACCTGGCGACGCACGGTGGCAATGAAGCTGCGCCGCGCGGCCAGTCCGGTCAGTTCATCCTGCAGCCCCAGTTCGGCCATCAGTCGAGAAACAACTCGTGCGGATCGATGCCATAGGCACCGGCGGCCAGTCCGCTTCGGATCGAAAGCGGCTGCCCCTCAGCATCGAGCTCCACCTTCTCAAGATCAACCGAACGAAACTTGGCCAGCGGACGCTTGCCGCTGTCCAGCAACACCATCACGCAGGGGCGCAACCGCTTGAGACTGTGTACCGCAGTGATCACACCGACCTCGCCATTGCTTAGCTCGACCAGGGATCCGGTGGGATAAATGCCGCAGTTCTGTATGAACTGTTCGACCAGTTCGGACTGGAACAGACTGCCGCGGTGGGTATACAGCTCAGCCACGGCCTGATGCGGGGCGCGGCTTTCGGCATAGGGCCGCACGCAGGTCATCGCGTCATAACTGTCGACGATACCCATGATGCGGCCAAAGATCGGAATTTCGCTGGCCCGCAAGCCGGTCGGATAGCCGCTGCCGTCGTGACGCTCATGGTGGGTGGCGACCATCTCGATCACTTTCGGATGCAGGCCGGGGATCGATTCCACGATATCCAGGCTGTGCCGTACATGGGCACGCACCAATTTGGCCTCCTGCTCGGTCAGCGGTGGCGGCTTGGAGAGCAGGTCCATCGGCAGGCGGGTCTTGCCGACATCAGACAGCAAGCCACCCAAGGCCAGGTTATGCAGCTCTTCACGCTCAAGGCCGAGGTGGCGGCCAAAGCTGGCGGCCCAGATCGCGCAGCCCATGGCGTGTTGATAGGCGTACTCGTTGCTGCGCCGAATCTCGCGCACCCAGATCAAGGCCGAAGGATTGCGCAGAATGGAATCGACCATGGCGGTGACACCATGCCGCAACTTCTTCAGATCGAGCCGATTGCCCTGCTGCAGATCGAGCATCATCTGATCGACACTGGATTGGGCATCGACAAACGCCTGTTCGGCCTGCTTCTGCTCCTGCGCAACACTTTGTTGCACTTCCCAGGTGGTCTTGCGTAGCGCCGCCACCTCCTGCTTGCCGCGCTCGTTCTGCACCAGGTCGGACTCGCCGTACTCAACGTAGCGCAGATCCGGCGCCTCGCCGCGCAAGATATCGACATAGACATAGCGGCAGACCTGCTGCAGATGGCGCAGGGTTGCCTCGTCGGCAACCATCAGACCCTGCATCAGCACCTTGGCCTCCAGCCAGGGGCGATCGAGTCGACAGACGAACATGCCCAGCTTCAAGCCCTGCACGCTGACTCTGATTTCATGCAATCCCTCAGCCATGGCTCGGCTCCGAAAGGGACTCGCTGTGCGGGGCAACGGTCGGCAACTCGATCACGAACTCGGTGCCCTTGCCGAGCTCGCTCGACACCGTGACACGCCCGGCCAGCACCTGCTTGACCAGATTGTGCACGATGTGCAGTCCAAGGCCGGTGCCACCTTGATCGCGGCGGGTGGTATAGAACGGCTCGAAGATGTGCTTCAGGTGCTCGTCGGCGATGCCGATGCCGTTGTCGCTGAAGCGCAGCTCGATGTTCTTATCATCTACCTTCACCACCTTGATCTGCATCAGGCCGGCGTCACGCCCGGAAAACGCATGCAGTACCGCGTTTTGCGCCAGATTGGTCAGAATCTGCCCCAGTGCGCCGGGAAAACTGTCCATCTGGATGCCCGGCGGACAGTCGATCTCCAACACGATGGAACGCCGCTTCCACAGCAGCTTCAGGCTTTGCAGCAGCTCATCGAGCACCTGAGCCAGATCAAAGCGGCGCCGCTCATCAGAACTGCGGTCGGCCGACACCCGTTTGAAACTGCTGATCAGACCGGCGGCACGCTCCAGGTTTCGCTGGATCATATCCGCGCCTTCCTTTGCCGCATCGATGTAGCGCGACAGATCGCTACGCGCCATTTGACCGCCGAGGTAGGCCTTTTCCAGCTGCCGCACGCGGTCGCCCAGATGGCTGTTGGCGGTCAGGGCCACGCCCAGCGGCGTATTGACCTCATGCGCCACGCTGGCCACCAGGCCGCCCAGGGCGGAGAGCTTTTCTGAACGCACCAGCTCCTCCTGCGTAACCTCCAGATCACGCAGGGAACGTTCGGCCTGCTGACGAGCGCGTTCCAGATCCAACGTGCGTTCCCTGACCTGCTGTTCGAGCAGGACGCGCACCGCCCGCAATCGGGCCATGCGCCAGCGCAGCAGGCCGAGTATCACGCCAACCGATAGCAAGACCCACAACACCCGGCTCCACCAGGTCTGCCACCAATACGGGGCGATGTTGAACGACACGGCGGTTTCGGCGCTGCGCTCGCCCCACCCGCTTTCAGCCTTGATGCGCAAGCGATAGTCGCCGGGCGGCAGATTGGTGTAGCCGGTTTCGCGCCGCCCGACCTCCAGCTTGACCCACTCGGTGTCGAAGCCATCGAGCCGATACAGGTAGCGAAGTCGACGGCCTTCGGTATAGGCCGGGCTGGCAAAGCGAAAGCCAATGCTACGGCCCATGCCGGGCCTGAGCCCGATCTGATCGAGCAGGAACGGCGCCTGCGGCAGCACCGATTCCGGCATGCGCGATTGCACCTGCTGCCACTGATTGCTGATCGATACCCCGGTGAGCAAGGGTGACGGTGGACGTACATGTTCAATCGAGTCGCGGGTGTCGAGCAAGCTGAGCCCTTCCTTGCTGCCAAAGGCCAGCAGTCCCGCCGGGGCCTGCGCTGATGCGGAGAAGTAGTAACCGCGCACCAGGGCACCATCCACATCATCTAGATTGCGCACCTCATCCAGCGCCGGATCGAACAGGGAGATGCCCCGGTCGGTGGCCAGCCAGAGACGATCCTGAGCGTCAACCTGCAGGCTGTTGACACCCTGGTTGCTGAGGCTCTGCAGTGCCGGGATCGGATGAAACTCAGCGCTGGCGGCATCGCCCGCGCGTGGTTCACGCATCTCGAAACCACCGGCGCCATAGCTCGCCAGCCACAGTCGGCCGCGCGAATCCCGCACATAACCGCTGATCGGCGCCGGCAGCCGCTGCAGCCCCGAGCCATTGCCGATCTCCTGTTGATGCAGGCGCTGCCTGCCATCGCGACTGAACCAGTGCAGCCCATCGCTGGCGGTGGCCAGTACTCGCTCCTGATCGAGCCGATTGATGTAGTAGACGTTGCCAACAAAGCGATGCCGCTGGATCAGCTCGCCACTGCTCAGATCGAATACGTACAGACCGGCCAGCTCGGCAAAAACCCACAAGCGATCGCCGTCCAGCATCATGCGGCGAATACGTGCCTGATTGACGTCCGGGTGAAGATCCTGCCGGCTCAATTGTTCGGTCTGGCGATCGAAGCGGTACACGCCAAGACCACTGCCGATCCACAGCGCATCAGGCCTTACCAAGAGGGTGAAGGTGAACATGCCACGGGTCGACGGCAGGGGCTGCAGTTCGCCGCTGCCGGGCTCGTAGCGTGCCACCGCATCGGCGGTGCCGAGCCAGAAATTCTCGCCTTCGCTGGCCACGGCAAGCACCCGCGGATCGCTCAGTGCGCCCAGCCCTTGGTTCTCCAGCGTCAGGCTGCGTACCGTATTGAAACGCGCATCGGTCCAACTGACCCCGCCCTCCCAGGCGCCGATCCAGAAGCTGCCGTCCCTGGCTTCGAGAAAACTAGGTACCCGTCCGCGGCCGATACTGAAGGGGTCGCGCTCGCGGTGGGCATAGCGCTCTATTGGCTGAGTCAGCGGCCGCTCAGGCCGCAGCCGATAGGCCGCCTGCTCGCCCCCCACCCATAGACTCCCCGAACTATCGAGTAACAGGGCATGCACCCGCGGGTGTTCGAGTTCCACCTTCTGCGCCTCGGCGCGATCCGGCGCAAAGCGCAACAGGCCTTGCTGGTCTGAGCCAACCCACAACACACCGGACCGATCCACGCTCAGCGCATTGATCACCAGCGAGCCCAGCGAATCGACCGCATTGAACTGCTCAAGCTCTATGTTAAAGCGGAACAATCCAGCGGTGGTGCCCACCCACAGGTCTTCGCCATGACGAACAATGGCGCGAACCTGACCCGCACCAAAGTCGGCCAGCGTTTCACCTGTGGCGGAATAGGTGGTGAAGGTATCGCTATCCCTTTGATAGCGCGACAGCCCAGCGTCACTGCCCACCCACAGTTCGCCCTGAACATCAAGGTACAGCGTATAGATGGTGTCGCCGCCCGAATGGCCGGGTGCCAGATCGTAGTGCTGAAAACGGTCCTGCGCTTCGTCGTAGCGATGCACACCGCGATGACTGCCAACCCATAGCCGTTGTTGCCGATCGTAGACCAGCGCAGTGATCCAGCTCGATTTCAGTCCACCGGGCTGGTCCGGCTCGGCGCGCAGCACGCGCACCTGCTGACCATCAAAGCGATTCAGGCCGTCCTGGGTGCCGATCCAGACAAAGCCGTGGCGATCCTGCACCAGGGCCAGCGGCGTGTCCTGGCTCAGGCCGCTGCGTGAATCGAGGCGGATGAAACGCGCCATGCTCGGACCAGCCACCTCAGCGGCCAACAGCCATGCCGGGGCCAGAAGCAGGCAGCCCAGCAAGGCACGGCACATCTTGGCGGCCAATCCACCGGCTCTGATCACGTCGATGACGCTCCCCCAACAGCCAACTCATGCTAGCGCGATCGCCCGCCATTGGGGAGTCGCGGCGCCCCGCCACGACTCGGGTATGCTCAGGCCCTCATTCCGCAAAGGCCAGCCCATGCTCGTACTCGACCTGCTCGCCCTGCTGATCACCCTGACCGCGGTGTTCGCCTGGATCAACCTGCGCTTCTTCAAGCTGCCGACCACGATCGGCGTCATGGTGATGGGCATGCTGGCCTCGCTGCTGCTGATCGGGCTGGAAAAACTTGGCGTCGACATGGCCTTCCGAGTCGAGCGTGCGCTGGCCGGGATCGACTTCAACACCTTGTTGATGCAGGGCATGCTCAGCGTGCTGTTGTTTGCCGGCGCCCTGCACGTGAAACTGGATGATCTGGCCAAGCAGCGCTGGGTGATCGGCACCCTGGCCACCATTGGGGTGATCGCATCGACCCTGATCATCGGCTGCCTGACCAAGTTTGGCTTTGGCCTGTTCGGTCTGGAACTGCCGTGGATGGCGGCCCTGCTGTTCGGTGCGCTGATCTCGCCCACCGATCCGATCGCGGTGCTGGCCATTCTGCGCAAGGCCGGTATCGACAAAGAGGTGGAAACCAAGATCACCGGCGAATCGCTGTTCAACGACGGAGTCGGCGTGGTGGTATTCCTACTCCTGCTCGGCGTCTATGCAGGTGGCGAGGAGCTCAGTGTCGGCCATGCGCTCGGCCTGTTTGCCAAGGAGGCAATCGGCGGCGCTCTGTTCGGGTTTGCCCTTGGCCTGCTGGTGAACTGGATGATGCGCCAGGTCGACAATTATCAGGTCGAAGTGCTGCTCACCTTGGCCGCGGCCATGGGCGGCTATGCCGCGGCGGCGGCCCTGCATCTGTCGGCACCGATCGCCATTGTGATTGCCGGCCTGTTGATCGGCAACCAGGGCCGCGCCAGCGCCATGAGCAAGGTCACCGAAGAGCATGTCGACAAATTCTGGGAGTTGATCGACGAGATCCTCAACGCGGTATTGTTCGTGCTGATCGGCGTCGAGATCCTGCTGATCACCGCCGAACCCGGCTATCTTGCCGCCGGCCTGCTGGCCATCCCGATCGTCCTGCTCGGCCGCCTGCTCAGCGTCGGCCCGGCGATCAAGTTGCTGGCGCTAACTCGTAGTTTCCCTCCCGGCACGCTCAAGGTGCTGGTCTGGGGTGGCCTGCGCGGCGGCATTTCGGTTGCCCTCGCCCTCAGCCTGCCGCCCGGCCCGGAACGCAACCTGATCGTCACCGTGACCTATTGCGTGGTGGTGTTCTCGATCCTGGTGCAGGGCCTGACACTGGGCAAGGTGGTGGCGATGAGTGGGGCCGCGAAGGCCAGCGACGACGGCCAGCGAACGCATTGAAGACGCGCGGGCGCGTACTTAACCATAGGGTGCGCCCACAACCCAGCATGCAGCCTGTCGTTGCTGTGCCTGGGCCGGCGGTGTCTTTCGGCGCGACCGCAGGAAATATCCGGGCTAGAACCGAGAATAACGCCCGCCGGCAACCACCGCGCGCAGCGTATTGTCCCTTCCATCGAGCAAGAGCAGATCGGCATCGCCGCCCACCCGAATCCTGCCCTTGCTCGACAGACCCCAGATCGTCGCCGGCGTTGAGGTGGCTGCAGCCAGGATCTCACTGAACCGTTCCGGTCGTAGCTGCCAGGCGTGCTGCAGCGTCGCCAGCAGACTGCCGATGTCGGCCTCGGCCATATGCAGCAGGCGACCTTCGGCGTCGAACTGCGGCAGACTGGCCTGGGCGTCCGAACTGAGACTAACCTGCCCGGCGCCGTCGCACTGATCCAGCAGTTCCAACAAGGCCTGCGCGGCCGGCACTTCACCGTCAGCCAGCAATTGCTCGGTGGTCGAGCAGGTCAGGTCGACGTAGCCGCCGGCACACAGCCAGTCCTTGCTGTGATCCAGCAGTGCGCGCGATCGATTGCAGTGGGTCGGCAGAAACTGTGTACGGCTCACCGCATGCTGTTCCACCACCGCCTCGAGCAGGGTCAGCCGATCCTCGGCATCACCGAGGTGGATCAACACCGTGCCGGCTTTGCCGGCCAGCATGCCGCCGACCCGGGCTTCGGCGGCAATCCGCGCCAGTTCGGCCACCGTGGGCTGCGAGCCACGATGATCAGCAATGGCGATCTCGCCGACCCCGATCAGATCCGGAATCAGCACCAGATCGTCGCGCAAACGTCCGGTCAATGTGCGCAAGGGCAGATGATAGGAACCGCTCAGGGCATAGGCACTCAGCCCGTGCTCGGTGAGGCTGCGGCAACAGGCCAGCAGATCAGCCAGACTGCGGGTCACATCATCGGTGCCCAGCGCGCCGATCAAGCTGGTAACGCCGCCGCGCAAGGCATGCTCGGCCTGCAGTGGCCGGCTGCGACTGGCAAAGCCGCCCTCACCTCCGCCGCCGGAGATATGCACCAGGCTGTCGACCAGACCGGGCAGGAGGCGCAGGCCTTCGGCCTCGATCAGCGCCACTCGCCGACCCAGGGCAGCGCTATCCAACCGCTGGTCGATGGCCAGGATCTTGCCGCCGCCGATCAACACATCGCGTTTCCCCAAGGGTCCGGGCGCGAACAGCTCGGCGCCACGAATCAGATGCATGCTTGCGTCCATTCATTGAAATCCAGTCAGTACGGCGATCGCCACGGCGCTGGCGGCCAGGCCCATCAACAGCAGTTGAAAACGCCAGATCAGCGCAACCCAGCGCGGCCAGGGCACGCCGGCTACGCCGAGCGCGCCCATCAACGCCGCCGAGGTCGGCACCACCAGGTTGGTCAGGCCGTCGCCGAGCTGAAAGGCCAGCACCGATACCTGACGACTGACCCCGACCAGATCACCCAACCCGGCCATCAAGGGCATGGTGATCGCCGCCTGAGCACTGCCCGAGGTGACGAAGAAATTGAATATGCTCTGCACCAGCAGCATGCCCTCGGCAGCGGCCAGCTCTGGCCAGCCCTGCAGCAGGCTGCCCATGCTGTGAAGCAGACTGTTAAGCAGGGAGGGCTGATGCGGATCGCTGCCGCCAAGCAGATACAGCAGGCCCTTGGCCATGGCGATCACCAGGGCGGCGGGGATCAGATCCTGCACTCCACGCACGAAGGCCTCGGCCGCCTCGTTGGCGCGAATCCGTCCACTCAGCACCGCCACCAGACCGGCCACCAGGCCGAGTGCGACGAACTGGCTGGCAATCTGCGGGATATAGTAGCCACCCGCCACCACACCCCAGATGATCCAGATCACGGTGGCCAGCACACTTAACAGGATGATCCAGTCGCAGCCCTGAAGCGGCAAGCCCCGCTGTTCGCTGATCTCCTGCTGCGCACTTGCAATCGTCTGGCGGTGCCGACTGGCATACCACAGTACAAAGCCGAGTGAGATGGCGACGAAGCAGACATACATGACTATCCGCAGCGGCGCACCGGAGAGCAGCGGCAGTCCGGCAATGCCCTGCGCCACAGCGACGCTGAACGGGTTCATCCAGGAGGTGGCAAAGCCGATCTGACTCGCCATATAGGTCACCATGACACCGACTTCCGCCGGAAGGCCAAGGCGCAGCAACAGGGGCAATAGCAGCGCAAGAAACGCAATCGTTTCCTCGCCCATGCCAAACACCGCACCGCCAAGGGAAAAGGCAATGAACAAGGCGGCCAGCAGCAGGCGCGGCGAACGCTCGGCGCGATCAGCCAGCCGCAACACCGCGCGATCCATCGCGCCACTGGCACGGACCACGCCAAACGCGCCACCGACCAGCAGCACAAAGGCAATTACCCCGATCGCGGCGCTGGAGCGGTCGCCCGAGGTGAAACCCTCAAACAGGGCATTGATCAGGCCGGCCTGGCTGTCGTCGGCGGCAAACAGGGTGGTGGCAACGCGCTGCCCGCTGTGGCGATAACTCTCCAGCGCAATCGGCTGATCGGGCAAGAACTCACCGGCCGGAAGCCACGGCGCTAGCAAGGCCACCAGCAGACAGCCTGCCAGCAGAATCAGCAAGGTGTGCGGCGTCTTGGAGGCTTGGTCGGACGTATTCATCAACTAGTCCTCGGTGGTCGAACACGGAGTTCGACACAATGGTGACGCATGGCGACAGCCCGATGTCGGTGGAATAGCGATTTGAAGCCCCTACCCAGGAACCTCGCCATGCGAGGCCCCTGGGCAGTAGAAGATCGGCTCCCTAACCCCACCCCGGCCCTCCCCGAACATCGGGGAGGGAGTTCCGGGGCACCAGCCGGCGCGCGAAAATCAGTGCGCATCGATCTACCCAGGAACCTCGCTATGCGAGGCCCCTGGGCAGGCAAAGACTGGCTCCCTAACCCCACCCCGGCCCTCCCCGAACATCGGGGAGGGAGTTCCGGGGCACCAGTCGGCGCGCGAAAACCAGTGCGAATCGATCTACCCAGGAACCTCGCCATGCGAGGCCCCTGGGCAGTAGAAGATCGGCTCCCTAACCCCACCCCGGCCCTCCCCGAACATCGGGGAGGGAGTTCCGGGGCACCCGCCGGCGCGCGAAAATCAGTGCGCATCGATCTACCCAGGAACCTCGCTATGCGAGGCCCCTGGGCAGGGGAGCAAGGCGCGGCCTCGGCGAATCGATAGGTCACCCATCCACTGATGAAGGACTCACCCATCAGAACCGATGCGTATAGCTGAGTTGGAACCAGCGCCCCAGGCTGTCGTGGTTGAACTCGTCGAAGTTGGTCGCCGAGCCCAGCGCCCGCGGCGGATCGCGATCAGCCAGATTGCGCACGGTGAGGCTGGTGAACGCATTCTCGCCAATATCCCAGGTCAGGCTGGCATGCAGCACGGTCCAGGAGGAAATCCGCCGCCCTGCCGGCACGCCGTCACGCTGATCGTCATCGTAGTAACTATCGGTGTAGTCGGCCCACAGGCGCGTGGTGTAATCCTGATAGCGCCACTTGATTCCGGCCACCGCCAGCCATTCGGGATAACGGAACTCATCTACCCGTTCCACCAGGCGAACACCGTTGCGGCAGAGGCCCACGCCACGTCGGCCGCCGCTGACATCATCACCGCAGCTTTCCGAGCGCTGGAAGCTGTGTGTCCAGGTGGCGTCGAAGAACAGGGTGAAAGCGCCGAGCTCGGCAGGTTCCAGGCGGTGCTCCAGCGAAATGTCGAGGCCATCGGTCTTCTGTACGCCGACATTGATCAGATTGAGATGGATTTCCTCGATCGGGCTACCGATCGTGCCGTTGCGGGTTTCGATACCGATCTGGCCGGGCCCGAGCTCTCCACGCGCCACGACCAGGGAAGGGTCGAGCAGGGCCCGGCGGAACAGCTCATTGGCGTCGATATCGACCAGATTTTCGTGCTCGAAGTTGAACCAATCGAAGGTCAGGGTGGTGGAGTCACCCAACTGGAATACCGCGCCCAGATTCCAGGCCTCCGAGGTTTCCGCCTTGAGATCCGGATTGCCATAGATCTCGCTGAGGTAGAAATCATCCTCGGCAAAGCCATCGCAGAAACTGTCGAAGAATTCGCTGCCGTCAGCACAGGGCAAGGCGCCGGAACTGAGGGTGGTGCCGGCGCCGCTCTGCGCCAGCGAGGGAGCGCGGAACGAACTGTTCCAGCCACCGCGCACCACGATCGACTCATGCGCCTGCCAGCGGAAACTGGCGGCTGGATTGAAGTCACCGCCGAAATCATCGTAGTGGTCGTAGCGCCCGGCCAGGCGCAGATCGAAGCTGTCATGCAGGGGAATCAGGGTTTCGGCAAACACCGCCCATTGATTGCGGCTGGCCGCCACGGCGGTCGAGCCGAATCCGTACACCGGCACCTCGCCGCTGATCGGGTCAGCGGTGGCCAGCGGCGAGGGGTCGTCGCGCACTTCCTCGCGTCGCAGCTCGGCACCGAAGGCCCAGGCGATCGGGCCGGCCGGCGCTTCACCCAGATCACCGGCGAACTTCATATCCCAACCATAGAGCTTGGACTCACCCGCGCGCGGCACCCGCTCGCGTAGCAGGCCCAGAACCTCGGCGCTGTTCTCGGTCTGGCCATTGAACGGGTTGTAGTACACGCCGCCATTGTCCGGCGAACAATTTATCGAGCCATCGGCGCAGAGCTGGCCAAGCAGGGCGGCGCGGAAGCGCTCGACATTGTAGATGCCGGCGATCGCCCGCTGCTCGGAATCGCTGCGGGCGACATTCAGCGCGCTGTCCCAGGTCCAATCGCCGACCACACCGGATAGGCCACTGACCAGTCGCCAGTTGCGGGTCTCGACTTCAATCGTGCGCGGATCGGGAAAGCGCCCCCATCCAAAGATGCTGAAATCCGGGTCGACACCGGCATCGAGCAGGCGCTGACGCAGGGCCGTGGGCATGCCCGGGTGATGGAAATCGATTTCTTCCTGGCTCCACGGCGCCGGCTCTGAGTTGGCCCGCGACTCATTGCGTTGCACGGCCAACTCGCCGAACCACTCCAGTTGCTCATTGAAGTGATAACCAAAGGTGGCATACAGACCCAACCGCTCCTCCTCCGGATTGCTGGCAGTAAAGGCATTGCGATTCAGCTCGCAATACTCGCCGAAACGGCTGGCGGGAAAGCCGGGACGGCCGTCGTAGCGCTGCCCATCGGGGCAGCTGGCCTCGACAAAATCGATATCCTGGGCAAACAGATCGTTAAAGCTGGGGTAGATGCCCTGCTGTGAGGGTCGCGGCTCGACCGCGGAAATCGGCCGATCGCGGTCGTACAACGCGTTGCGCTTGTAGGCATCGACGATCAACATCGCACGACTCTGTTCGCCGCTGCGACCCCAGACCAGGTTGGCGTTGTAGCGACCTTCATCGCTGCTGGCCGCCGAGTCGGCATAGCTGCCGGACAGACGCAGCCCCTCGAAATCCTTGCGCAGCACGAAGTTCACCACCCCGGCCACGGCATCGGCGCCGTACACCGCTGATGCGCCGGTGGTGAGCACTTCGACCCGGTCGACCGCGGCCAGTGGAATGGCATTGATGTCGACAAAGTTCTCCGAGCCATTGGCGAATGAAGCAACCGCCACGCGCCGTCCATTGACCAGGGTCAGGGTGCTGGCGGTACCCAGACCGCGTAGCGACACGCCTGCGAATCCGGCCGGTGAATCGCCTTGCTTGGCACCGGAGTTGGCGGTGGAAAAATTGCCGGTGCCGCCGCCGGCCTGGCTGACCTCGGCCAGCAGATCAGCCACGGTGACGGCGCCGCTGGCCTTGATGTCTTCGATATCGAACACCTTGACCGGCTGGGCGTCCTGCAGATCGATGCCTTTCAGGTTCGAGCCGGTGACGACGATGGTGTCCAGCTCGGCGGCGTTGTCCTGATCCGATTCGGACGAAGACTGCGCCAGCGCCGAGCCGAGCAGGAGTGGAGAGGAAAGACAAAACACAAGGGCAGCGGCCAACGGCCGGCGACGAAGCACGGTGCGCATGAGAGACTCCAATACCAAGCACCCACCCGCGAGGGCGAGAACGAAAACAGGTGTTGTGGAAACCGGCGGACGCCGGCAAGCCGAGCGAATGCTCAGCGCGGGAGGCTTATTCGTCCCACCACTCGGAGAGGTAGAAGCTCTCCGCGAAGTTCTCGTTGGCGTTGAAAAGGCTCATGCTTTTTGGCTTGCGAGATTGAGAACCCAGTCGAGCACGGTGCCTGACTGAGGCGGTAAACAAGCTGCAACGAGCCATGTCGCCTGTCAAGTGCCGGTCATCGGTTCGTGAGCTTGCACTCGAAACCGACCGCTTGTGCCTGTTCGAAGCGGCACTGGCAATTTCGGCGGTTTTCCGGCAACCCTGAAAAAGAGCCCCTGACCCCTGCCTGCCATGTCGCCGTCAAGAATCACCCTGTACTGTTCCTTCTTAGCTATCTGGTTCACCTATGCACAGGCGCATCCGCCCGAGCTGGTGCTGGCCGGCGGCTCACTCAACCTGTGCAGCAGCCTCTCAACACGCCATTGCGCTGACAAAAGTACTCCAGCAGGTCGCGTCGCCTCGCTCTACTCGCTGAGCAGAACACAACGCAAGTCATCGCTAAGTGCACTGAAGTCCATACTCAATGAGACCCAATACCGCGCGCTAGAATCGGAGCTGAGCCGCGTTCGACAATCGATCGGCGTCGGCCCGCATGACGCAACCGCCTTGGATGAGGCGCTGTGGCAGGCCTGCCGCGAACCGCGCTGCGCCTGGCGGCGCATGAATGACGATCAGCGGGCCGCGGTACTGGCCAGCCTGGAACTTGGTCAGTTCGACGCTGCTGGCAAACGCATCCCCGAGAGGGTTTCGCTGGCGGCCAGCCGCGACCCCTCGGGAGCGGCAATCCTGCGCGATTTCGTCGCCCGCGCAGGACAGCGCAGTGGTGAGCAGGCGCCGCGGGTCGCGGTGGTCACCGCATCCGGCTTCGACCCGTTTGATGCCGTCGACTACTACCTGGGCGCCCTGGCTCAAGCCGGCGCCGAACCGATGTGGTGGCCGATCGACGCAGCGCTGGCCGAACGGGTGTTCGGTGACCGCGACTGCGACCAACTCGGCCTTCGGCATGCCGCTCTGCTGGGTTTGCCGGATCGTTCGGCGGTGTTTCCTGACCGCGTCGCCGAACAGCACGCCTGGTGCAGATCTGAACAGGCCGCTTCGGTGCCGGCCAATATTCACGGAGTATTCTTCGCCGGCGGCGATCAGTGGAAGCTACGCTCGGCATTCTTTGGACCAGGCGACCAACCAAACGCATGGCTAAGGGAGCTGCGCCGCCGGCATGCCAGCGGCGAGCTGGTGATCGCCGGCACCAGCGCCGGCACCGCGGTGCAAGCCGGCCCTGGCATGCTCAGCAACGGCAGCCCGCAGCAGGCCCTGATCCGCGGCCCACAACAGGCGCGTCCACCAAAGCCAGGATGCAGTCGCAGCAAGGCCTGCGGCGATCTCCACGAGGATTCCTTTACGGTCTGGCCGGCCGGCGGACTCGGCCTGGCCGCCCCGTTCCTGATGGACACCCACTTCTCCGAACGCGCACGCGAATGGCGACTGATGCGCGCGTTGGCCGATGGCCCGGCGCGAGCCGCGATAGGCGTCGATGAAACCAGCGCTGTGGCCATGACTCAACACGCTGATCAGTCGTGGACGCTGAACGCATTGGGTCGCTCCGGCGCCTGGCTGTTCGAAACCGAAGCCACCAGTTGCGGCCGTTGGCAGGGCCGCGCTCACTACCTCTCTGCCGGAACCCGCCTGCGCTGGACCGCCGACTCGGTCAGCCTGCAGCCGACCGACATCACTCAGCCGCTGCCGCCCAGCAGCGCTGCCCCGCTACCGGCCAACGATCACCCGTCCTTTGGCGAAGGCGCCATCCGCCTTGCTCTGCAACCCCTGGCCAGCGGCGCCCGCGCCTGGAGCTGGCGCGCCGAAGGCGCCCTGCTGAGCTTCAGCCAGCGAGCCGACACTCAACATAGGGATTCACCGGGTCGGCCACCCACCCTGCTGCGACTCGGCGCGGAACTGAGTTTCGCGGCGATGTGCGATGAGGAACAGGTGCAGGTCGGACAGTAGGGCGCATGTAGCGGAAGCTATAACGCATCCAACCGGCCTGTAGGGCTTCGACCGGCTGAGCCTATTGATTGTTCTGGATAACCCTACAGCGCAGCCTTCGCGCCGCACGCCAGCCGACTAACGCCCCGACCGAAGCACCCTATGCCACAGCAGAGCCAAACCAGCGTCCAGCAGCGCCAACGCCCGCTGCAATGGCGTGCTAAGAAGCAACCATGCCGCCAGAATGCCGAGCACATCCGCCGCCAGGTCGAGCCATTCCGCGCCGCGCCAGGGCACCAGCATCTGCAGCAACTCGATCTTGATTCCGTACAACAGCAGGCCCAGCGCTGCCCAGCGACGTCCCTGCGGAAACAGCATGCCGGCATACAGCATCATCAGGCAGAAGCCGAGCGCATGTTCGATCTTGTCGAAGTAGTTCGGCGTCCACTCGATCTCCGGCATCTTGACGAGGGCCAGCACCAGGCCGCTGAGCAGCCATAGCAGACCAAGTGATTGCCACAGGCGAGCAAAATGAAGACCAGGGCGGGTGTCAGGGACTGAATTCATCGGCACAAGCCTGCCGGAATTCGCCGATTTCGACCAGGGATTGTGTCAGTAGGCTGCAGCGCTCCGGCCCTGCCGCGGCGACACAGGTCTAGCCGGGATATTTCATGAGGTCGCGCCGAAAGATCCGGCAATTCCAAGCGGGGCGAGAGTTTCGACCGATGGTGTTGAGATAACAGAGTGTTGGCGATCTTTCGGCGCTGGCACGGCCCTCATTCGGCCGCTGCGCGGCTCGTCGCGCCTTGCACTCGACGCAAAGTCCTCGGTGATCATCCGCGCCCCTGATGAAATATCCGGGTTAGCAGACTGCTGAGACTCATTTCAGCAGCCTGATTTTGCGCGCCACGGACGGCGCGCGCGGAAAACGAACACGCAAGTGGTTGATTTCCGGCATGGGTGGCGCGGCTTTGCCCCACGATGCCCCTTGCTGAAGGTCGATTTGCTCAGAGTCAGCTTTGCATCGGCGGACGCAAGCACGCTTCTCCGAATCCCGAACCCCGGCTACTCAATACCCCGCCGCCTGTCCATCCTTACGGCTCTCCGAGGCACCGTAGTACACCCCATTGTCGCCGCGCATGATGGCCTGATAGCCGCCGAACACGCCGTCGGCAAACTCGATGTTATGGCCGCGACGCTGCAGGTCGCGAATCACTTCCCAGCCAAAGCCGGTTTCGAGGTTGAGCACGCCGCCGTCCTGCATTTCGGCCAACTGGCCGGCCGGCTCGGTGCTGCCGTCGTGGTGGATGCGCGGGGCGTCGCCGGCCTCCTGCAGGTTCATGCCGAAATCGACCAGGTTCATCACGATCTGCACATGGCCCTGCGGCTGCATCGCACCGCCCATCAGGCCAAAGCTCACCCAAGGCTTGCCGTCCTTGGTAATAAAGGCGGGGATGATGGTGTGGAAGGGCCGCTTGCCGGGCGCGAAGCTGTTCGGGTGACCTGCCTTCAGCACGAATTGTTCGCCGCGATCCTGAAAGATAAAGCCAAGTCCCGGCACCGCCATGCCCGAGCCCATGCCGCGGTAGTTGGATTGGATCAGACTCACCATCATGCCCTCGCCATCGGCGACGGTCAGGTAGATGGTGTCGCCCTGATTCAACTTAGCTCCGGCATCCACCGCCTTGGCGGCCCGAGTCGGATTGATCAATGCACGGCGCTCACTGGCGTAGCGTTCACTTAACAGCTGTTCCAGCGGCGCCGGAGCAAAAGCCGGATCGGCATACCAGCGCGCCCGATCGGCGAAAGCCAGCTTCTTTGCCTCAACGAACAGATGCACGTGCTCGGCACTGCCAAAGGCAATCCGGCTGAAATCGAAGCCTTCAAGAATGTTCAGCATCTGCAGCGCAGCGATGCCCTGCCCGTTCGGCGGCAGCTCCCAGACGTCGACCCCGCGGTAGTTGACGCTGACCGGCGCCACCCATTCGCCCTGGTGAGCGGCCAGATCCTCATAACTCAGAAATCCATCATTGGCCTTGAAGTAGGCATCGATCTGCCTGGCAATCTCGCCCTTGTAGAAGGCATCGCGGCCGCCCTTGGCAATCTTCTCCAGAGTGCGGGCCAGATTCGGGTTCTTCCACAGCTCACCCTTGCGCGGGGCGCGGCCGTCGACGGTGAATTGCTCGGCAAAGCCCGGCCACTTCGACAGCACCGGCACCGAGCGATTCCAGTAGTAGGCGATCAACTCGTGCACCGGATGTCCTTCGCGGGCATAGCGGATGGTCGGCGCCAGGTTGTCGGACATCTTGCGCTTGCCGAACTTGTCGTGCAGGGCAAACCAGCCATCGACCGCACCGGGCACGGTGACCGGCAGCGGACCATGTGGCGGAATGTCCTGATAGCCGTTGTCCTGAAACCACTGCAGGCTAAGCGCCTGCGGCGAGCGCCCGGAGCCGTTATAAGCATGCAGCTTCTGGGTTTTCGGATCCCAGACGATGGCAAACAGATCACCGCCGATGCCATTGCCGGTCGGCTCCATCAGACCCAGGGCCGCATTGGCGGCAATCGCCGCATCCACTGCGCTGCCGCCGGCCTTCAGTACATCGAGGGCGATCTGGGTGGCGAGCGGGTGCGAAGTGGCCGCCATGGCATGCGGCGCAATCACTTCCGAGCGGGTAGCAAACTCACGGCCGGTAACACGATCCATGGCGACTCCCTCCACGCTGAAGCTGATGGTAGCGGCCAATACCAGCAGGCTCGC
Organism: Pseudomarimonas arenosa; assembly: GCF_014841215.1. Classification (GTDB taxonomy): domain Bacteria; phylum Pseudomonadota; class Gammaproteobacteria; order Xanthomonadales; family Xanthomonadaceae; genus Pseudomarimonas; species Pseudomarimonas arenosa. The sequence continues at coordinate 77,063 of NZ_JACYTR010000012.1, read as the reverse complement.
ACCCAACACAGTCGGTTTCATCGCAGATCTCCTACAACACGTTGAGCAGGGCCCGCCAGCCGAGCAAGGTGACCAGCGAGGCCGGAATGCCAAAACCCACCATAGCCGCTGCCAGGCCCGGTGCCAAACGATGCGAGATGGCCAGTGCACTGGCCGTGATCATCGGCGCCATCGCTGCTTCCAGCACCACGGCATTGCGCATCAGGCTGTCCATGCCGAACAGGGCAGCCAACAGCAGGGCCAGCAAGGGCAACACCAGCAGTTTGGCTGTGAGGCCAAGCAGCAGTGGCGCGCGTTCGCGCGCCGGCACCCGAAAGCGCAGCTGCAGGCCGATCGCCAAGGTGACGATCGGCAACAGAGCGTCACTCAGCCGCTCCAGCAGATTAGCCACCATGGACGGCGGCTCGGCCGGCATCACGGTCAGCGCGACAATCAAGGTCAGAAAGGGCGGAAAACGCAGCATCTTGCCCAGCACCAGGGCGGTGCTTGGACGCTCACTGCCGGCGTAGCGCGCCAGTATCCACAGCCCATAGGTACTGAGCGCAATGAAGCTACCGAACTGGTCATAGGCCACGGCAAACGGCAGCCCCTGCTTGCCGAGAAAGGCCTCGACCAGGGGATAGCCGAGAAAGGACGTATTGCCGAGCGGAACGCAGAGCAGCAGGACCGCGCGCTCGCTGTCATCCAGCTTCAAGCAGCGTGCGATCAGGGCCACCAGGGGCACACTGGCCAGCAACAACAACCAGGGCACCGCAATCAGGGCCAGCAAGCTGCTATCCAGACTGAGCTGGGAGGCAAAGCGCAACACCGCCGCCGGCAGGCAGACGTTCAAGGCGAACTGGTTCAGCGCCTCTGCACTGTTGGCAGGCAGCAGGCGCCAGCGACCGAAGGCATAGCCGAGCGCCATCATCAGACCAATCAGGAAGAAGGCGTCGATGGCCACGTCGTCGATCGTCGGTGGGAGGGCGGTTGACTATAACAACCGAGGCCCGGCGCCCCCATCCTGAACCATCCGTCAGCGAGGTGAAACCGCGCCCCTGCTACAATTCCGAGTCTTTGCTCTAGCTAAGGAAGCTCCTCGCATGGCCGTGCCCGCGACCGCCTTCGACGCCACCTACACCCTGGAAGACAAGTACACCCGCTCAGAAGGGCGGATCTACCTGTCCGGGGTTCAGGCCCTGGTGCGCCTGCCGCTGATGCAGCAGATGCGCGACCGCGCGGCCGGCCTGAATACCGCCGGCTTCATCTCCGGCTATCGCGGCAGCCCGCTGGGCGGCTTCGATCTGGAGCTGTGGAAGGCGCGCAAGCACCTGGAAGGCAGCCAGATCAAGTTCACCCCGGGCCTGAATGAGGATCTGGGCGCCACCATGGTCTGGGGCACCCAGCAGGTCGGGCTGTGGCCGGGGGCCAAGCAGGATGGTGTGTTCGCCATGTGGTACGGCAAGGGTCCCGGTGTCGATCGCTGCGGCGACGTGTTCAAGCACGGCAATGCCGCCGGCACCCATAAGCATGGCGGCGTGCTGGCCCTGGCGGCCGACGATCATGCCTGCCGCAGTTCCACCCTGCCGCACGGCTCGGAGCTGGAGTTCGTCTCGGCGATGATGCCGATCCTCAATCCGGCCGGGGTGCAGGACATCCTCGACATGGGCATGCTCGGTTGGGCGATGAGCCGCTTCACCGGTCGCTGGGTGGGCTTCAAGACGATTGCCGAAACGGTGGAAAGCTCGGCCTCGGTGAATGTCAATCCGCACCAGCTCGACATCATCCTGCCGGAGGACTTTGAAGTGCCGCCGGGCGGCTTGAATATTCGCTGGCCCGATCCGCCCCTTAACCAGGAGATGCGCCTGCACCAGTATGCGGTGCGCGCCGCGACGGCATTCGCCCGGGCCAACAAGATCGACAAGACGGTGATCGACTCGCCACGCGCACGGCTCGGCATCATTACCACCGGCAAGAGCTATCTCGATGTGCTGCAGGCACTGGAATACCTCGGCCTCGATCGCAAAGCCTGTGAGGACATCGGCATCCGAGTGTACAAGGTCGGCATGACCTGGCCGCTGGAGCCGATCGGCATGCGCGAGTTCGCGCGTGGGCTGGAAGACATCATCGTGGTGGAAGAAAAGCGCTCGTTCATCGAATCGCAGATGAAGGAGCTGATGTACAACTGGGATCATCACACCCGGCCGAGCATCGTCGGCAAGTACAACGAGCAGGGCGACTGGATTCTGCCCAGCACTGCCGAGCTGACCCCGGCGATGATCGCCCAGGTGATCGCCTCGCGGGTACAGAAATTCTTCAACAGCGAGAAGATTGACGACCGGCTGAAGTGGATCGCCGCCAAGGAGCAAGAGCTGACCGTGCCGCGGGCCAATTTCCCGCGCGTGCCGCATTACTGCTCGGGCTGCCCGCACAACACCTCGACCAAGGTGCCGGAGGGCTCACGCGCCCTGGGTGGCATCGGCTGCCACTACATGGTCACCTGGATGAATCGCAGCACCGACACCTTCACCCAGATGGGCGGCGAAGGCGTGACCTGGTGCGGCCAGGCGCCGTTTACCGATACCGAACACGTGTTCCAGAACCTCGGCGATGGCACCTATTTCCATTCCGGTTCGCTGGCCATTCGCCAGGCGATCGCGGCCAAGGTGAATATCACCTACAAGATTCTCTACAACGATGCCGTCGCCATGACCGGCGGCCAACCGGTCGACGGCACCCTCACGGTACCGGACATCGCCTGGCAGGTGCGCTCCGAGGGCGTCGATACGATCTTCGTGTTAAGTGACGATATCGAGAAGTGGTCGAAGCCGGAGATCTTCCCGGAAGGCGTGCAGTTCCGCGACCGCGACGAACTCGATGCGGTGCAGAAGCAATTGCGCGAAGTGAAGGGCACCTCGGTGCTGATCTTCGATCAGACCTGCGCCACCGAGAAGCGCCGTCGACGCAAGCGCGGCAAGATGGTCGATCCGCAGAAGCGGGTGATGATCAACTCCCTGGTCTGCGAAGGCTGTGGCGACTGCGGCAAGAAGAGCTTCTGCGTCTCGGTGCTGCCGAAAGACACCGAGTTTGGCCGCAAGCGCGATATCGATCAATCCAGTTGCAACAAGGATTACAGCTGCGTCAAGGGCTTCTGCCCCAGCTTTGTCACTGTCCACGGTGGTCAGCTGAAGAAGCGCAAGGCCACCGACCCGCAAACCCTGATCGCCAATCTGCCGCAGCCGAGCCTGCCGTCGCTGCAGCAGCCCTGGAACATTCTGATCACCGGCGTCGGCGGCACCGGCGTGGTCACCATCGGCGCCCTGCTCGGCATGGCTGGCCATCTCGAAGGCAAGGGTGCCACTGTGCTGGATCAAACCGGTCTGGCACAGAAGGGCGGTGCGGTCACCACTCATATCCGCATTTCCGCCCAGCCCAGCGACATCCATGCCGTGCGTATCGCCGCCGGTGAAGCCGATCTGGTGCTGGGCTGCGACATGGTGGTGGTGAATGACTACTGGGCGCTGTCGAAGATCCGCGCCGAGCGCACCCAGGTGGTGTTGAACGGCTACGAGGCGATGCCCGGCACCTTCACCACCCAGCCGAACATGCAGTTCCCGCATGAAGGCATCGTCAATGCGGTCAAATTGGCCCTGGGCGGGCGCGAGCCGATGCAGGTCGACGCCACCGAGATTGCCACCGCCCTGCTCGGTGACTCGATCGCCAGCAACCTGTTCATGCTCGGCTATGCCTGGCAGAAAGGCCTGGTGCCGCTGAGTCTGGAATCGATCCACCGCGCGATCGAACTGAATGGCGCCGCGGTGAAGATGAACCAGCAGGCTTTCGCCTGGGGTCGACTGGCCGCGGACAACCTCGATGCGGTGCTGGATGCGGCCGGCATGAAGCAGGCCGATGACGGCAAGGTGGTGGCCATGCCGCTGGATGACGAGCGGCTGTCGAAGTCGCTGGACGAAATCATCCAGCGCCGGATGGCCTTCCTCACCGACTACCAGAACGCTGCCTATGCCGCGCAGTACCAGACCCTGGTCGACGAGGTGCGCCGCGCCGAGCAGGCCAAGGCGCCCGGCTCCACGGAGTTGACCGAGGCGGTGGCCCGCTACTACTTCAAGCTGATGGCCTACAAGGACGAGTACGAAGTCGCCCGACTGCACACCAGCAAGGAATTCCGCCGCCAGTTGGAGTCGACCTTCGAGGGCAAGTACCAGCTGCACTTCCATCTGGCACCGCCGTTGCTGGCCAAGAAGGACAGCGAAGGCCATCTGGTCAAGGCCGAATACGGCGGCTGGGTGTACCGCGCGTTCCAACTGCTGGCCAAGTTCAAGGGCCTGCGCGGCAGCGCCTTCGATGTGTTCGGCTACGCCGCCGAGCGCAAGATGGAGCGGCAGCTGATCAGCGACTACCAGAAGACGATCCGTTCGCTGCTGGGCGAGCTCAGCGCCGACAGGATCGAGCTGGCGGCGGAGATCGCCTCGATTCCGGGGCAGATTCGCGGCTATGGCCACGTCAAGGAAGCGCACCTGAAGAGCGCGCTCGCCGAGCAGGACAAGCTGCTGGCGCGCTGGAAGGATCGTGAACCAGGCCGCGCTGCCGCCTGAACGATGGGTTAGCGCAGGGAATCAACGGGCACCGTCGGCAGACAGCCGGCGTGCGCCCGGCGGTTTTTCGTTCTAGATTAGTGACCGTGCTCCGCACAGGCAGCAGACCTGTGCGGATTCGTCGCTCGGCAGCAGCAGTTTCGCCGCCGGGTCGACTTATCCGCGCACCGCGTCATGGCCTTGGCCATTGACGTGTGACAAGCGTTGAGCGGCCTGCCGCCCAACGAATACCAGTTCGTGAGGTGCTGCAGAGTGAAGTGTTGTGTTCGAGTCGCGCTAGTCGCGTTGCTGATAAGCTTGCCGGGATTGCTGCCGGCCAGTTCGGTGCAGATACCAGAGCCAGGGTATCTGGTGATCGACGATGCCTGGTACGGGTTTGGCGTACGAGATGGCGATCCTGCGACCGAAGCCACGCTCAGCCCGCTGGGCGCACGTGGCTTTCATCTCAAGACCGTGCTGGATATCGGCGGCTGCGAGCGCGGATCCGGTCTGCCGCCCAGCCCCCTGCTGATCGGCCAGTCGGCGCTCAGCGTGTCCGACTTGCCGGCCGACCAGCAACCCGAACCCCCTACCGGCAGCCCCCCGCTGCTACCGGCAGAAGCCAGCACACCAGCGCAACTGCGATTGGCTACCTGCGACGACACCGTGGTGATGTTCGTGCGCAGTGTCGATGGCGATCTCAATTGCCAAATGCGGCTTGGCTTTCCATTCGCTCGACGCGCCGACTGCCCGTCACTGAACGCGGCTGATTGGAGCTACGTGTTCTCAGCCGATTTCGACTGAGCACATCGCCCCATCGAGATCGGGTCGCCCTGAGCGGATTGCGCCGCTCAGGGCTCCCATACCACCGGCACAAAGTCCTCGGTGATCATCCGCGCCCCCTCATGAAATATCCGGGCTAGTGTCATGTCGCATAAATAACACTCATAAATGACGTATACTTTTCCGGGCTTGGTTGCGGGAAACGCTGATGGGCCGATTGCGCGCGGATGGTGAGATTGAGCTCTTCGTAACCCGATACAACGCTGACGCAACCCCTCTCCAGTGGATCGCCACCGCCGACTCAATCTTGCAAATGATCGCGCGCCTTGCGAAACGTATTTCTGCGACAGGACACTAGATCCTGCTCTTCGTTGTTGCTTGCAGCAAACGATTGAAACTGTTAATGGTTTTCTGGGGAGACCTCAGGCCAGGGCCCGTCCACTGTTGAGACTCATTTCAGCGCCCTGCCAACGGGGCGGGCGCGCCACGCACGTGCAATGCCTGGTCTCCTGGCGCATACAAGCGCAGGCCCTGCGCTGCCATCACTGCACCGCCCAACCCCAGCAGGTAGCCCACGACAGCAGCCAGAAAGGCGCCGAAGTGATCATCACCCAGGCCAGTGCCAGCGTAGACCCATTTAACACCTATATCCACCGATGTCGCGATCAACAGGGCCAACAACAGCCTGCCGATGCGACGCGGCAGGCTGACCGCATCGAGCGGCATGCCGCGAAGCGCCAGCACGGCGATGCACAGCACGACCCCGGCCACCTGACCCAGACCGCCCGGGCTGAGCCAGCTGATCTGGGTGCCTAACCCAGCGCCGATCGCGCAAGCGCCGACCAGCGCGGCCGTCAGCCATCGGCCCTGGGCATCAACGCGCTGCAGGCGCGGCAGCAGCCACCAGGCCAGCAGCGAGGCCAGGGTGCCGATCAGCAGCCCACCCAGCACATCGGCGAGAAAATGGCGGCCGAGAAACATTCGCGAGAGACCCATCAGCAACGGCCAGATCACCACAAAGCCCCAGACCCATCGACTGCGCACGCCGAAGAACAGGGCCAGGGACAGCACCAGGGTCAGGGCCGAGGCCACGTGACCGCTGACGAATCCGAAACTGGGATCCGGTTCGGCGCGCACGGCAGCGATCGCCTCATTGCTGGGCAGGTCCCAGAAGGCCTTGCCAGCGCCGTCAGCTACCAGGGCGCGCACTTCTTCGCCCTTGTCGACCACCCGCAGGTCAACGTCGGCCGGTCGCGGCAAGGCGAATCCGTGCTTGAGGCTGGCCGTCAGCAGTCCACATAACACCAAGGCCAGGACAACGCCAAGGCCGGGCCGAAGGCGAATGGCAAACATCAACAGCAACACCACCGGCATGTAAACCCACTCACGCCCGATCTCACTCATCAGCCACATGAAATCGGCAAACCAGGTGCCGGAGAACTGCTGCAACCACAGTATGGGTTCGACCTGGAACATGGGCGCTCCGAGTAGGAAACAGATTCAGACATTGGCAGACGCCGATGGCGGCACAGCGTGACCGGCTCGGTAGGTCCGGCCCTGGCTTGCTGAGGTAACGGCAACTTAGGCGAGCGAGTTTGAATGCAGCATGGCGGGCCAGGGCCCGCCCTACGCCCCCGGCGGCTCGCGCTTGAGCTGCATGCAGCGCGCGAGCCAGGCGTCGCCCTTAGCCAGCAACTCCACCGGGGTGTATTTCCAGCCGGTCAGACCCAGCGCCTCGCCGACCACCCACTCGCGTTGAGCTTCGGTAAAGCCGCGCTCGCCGGCGACGACGCCGTTCAGCACCGCTTCGCCGGGTATTGGATCCTCCGCTGCCGGCTTTGCTGCGGCAGGTGCATTGCCGGTGGCGCGCTGGTCGACTACAGCCTGCGCCTTGCTTTCCAGCTCGGCAATCTGCGCCAGGGCCAGCTGCTGCGGATCCCTTGGCTCGTGCATGTAGGGCACTGCTTTGGCCAAGGCCTCGCGCAGGGCAGTGACCGAGCTGATCGCTTCCACGGCCTTGCTGCGGAACTGATCCATGCGGGTTCGCATCGGCGCCTGCTCGGATTTCAGGCGCTCGACTTCGCCTTGCAGGTGGAGCAGTTCTTCCACCGGCTCGTGCAGCTCACGCTCATCCAGCAGGTCCATTACCTTCTGATTGAGCTCGGCGTACAGCTGGGGATGGGTCAGCTTGAGGCCGCGACAAGCCGTCTGCCAGGCCAGGGCGACCTGGGTAGCACTGCTCTTGATCTCGCCGGTTGCCACCGGCATGCCGGAGCGGGTGACTTCGTGAATAGCCGCCTCCAGGCGCTGCGACAGGGCGTCGACCACTTGTTCGCCCGGATGGGTGCGCAGCGCGATGCGGCAATCAATCAGCAAGGTGCGCAGATCCAGCGTCACGATGATCCTCCTCAGGCCACCGCTTGCTTGCGGCGCATCTTGACGCCCAGCTGCACCAAGAGCAGCACCAGTATGCCGGCAACAATGCCGAGCAGCGCATCGGCCAGCAGCGATACCAGCAGGCTCAGTCCGCCCGCCGCCTGCAGCAGCGGCTCAACGGCGTGATGCAGGGCTGGCAACCCGTGCATCAGAATGCCGCCGCCGACCAGGAACATGGCGGCAGTGCCGGCCACCGAGAGGAATTTCATCAGCAGTGGAGCGGCCCACAGGATCATCCGCCCCGTGCGCTTGCTCAACGCCCCCGGCCGACCATGCAACCACAGGCCGAAGTCATCCAGTTTGACGATACCGGCCACCAGACCGTACACACCCACGGTCATCAGCACGGAAATGCCGACCAACACGCCGAGCTGTTGGGTGAATGTCGCTGCCGCCACGGTACCCAGACTGATCACGATGATCTCGGCCGAGAGAATGAAGTCGGTGCGTATCGCGCCTTTGATCTTGTCGCGCTCGAAGGCCACGATATCGACATTCTCATCGGCGACCGCCTCCACCAGTTCGGCGTGATGGGCCTGATCCTCGCTCTTCGAGTGCAGCCAACGATGAGCCAGTTTCTCCACGCCTTCGAAGCACAGGAACAGGCCACCGAGCATCAGCAATGGGGTAATCAGGAACGGCGCAAACACGCTGATCGCCAGTGCTGCCGGCACCAGGATCGCCTTGTTGATCATCGAGCCCTTGGCCACCGCCCACACCACCGGCAATTCGCGGTCGGCCTTCACCCCGGCCACCTGCTGAGCATTCAGCGCCAGATCGTCACCCAGTACCCCGGCGGTTTTCTTCGCCGCCACCTTGGTCATGACCGAAACGTCATCGAGCAGGGTGGCGATGTCGTCGAGCAGCGCGAACAGGCTGGAGCCGGCCATGTGATCGGGTTCCGCGAAAGGGAGCTCGATTGTATGCCCAGTGACCCGGATTGTGCGGGGGGCTGCCGGCACGACGCCGACACCGCTGAGCCGCGCGGCGGCACCGATCGTCGCTGACTGATCTGAAACCGCCAAGCCCTTCGCAGCCTGGGACGGGCCTTATGCCCGCAATTCTGCGATCATCGGAGCTAACTTCCTTTGGTACGTGCAATGACTTTGCCTGCCGTCCTCGCAGAACTGCGAGCCCTGGTAACGCAGCGCATGGCCGGCATCCACGCCGCCCTGCTCGATCAAGCCGACGACGCCTTGTTCGATCTAGCCTCGCGCTCGTCGGCCAGCCGCGATCAGCAGGACTACCTCGACGCCATGCGCGAGTTGCGCCGCGAGCGTGCTGCGGTGACGCAGCGCTTGCGCGAAAGCTTGCTGGCCGATTTCGACAGCGGCCCCAGCGAGCCGGTGGCAGCCGAGCAGCCACCCGACCAGCTCAGTCTGGTGGCGGTCGATGACCTTGAGCTACAGCTGGCTGGCGAGCGGCTGGCCGCGACGCTCGAGCGGCAGTATGGCCGCAGCCTGCATGGGCTGGCACAGGCCATGCTGAAAGTGAGCGGCCAGGCACGCCCGCCGCTCAGCCCGCTGGCCCTGGCCAAGGGATTGACCGGGGCATTGTCCAGTCTGCACATCCCGCTCACCGGACAACTGGTGATCCTCAAGCTGTTTGAGCGGCAGCTGGGCAGCGAGTTTGGCAACCTGCTTAACCAGCTGATCAAGAAGCTGAGCGAACACGGGATAGAGCTGCCACGCGACGGCGTGCGCGCCGGCCAGCCAGTTCGCCCGGCCAGCCGACCCGCCGCGAGAGCAGACGCTGAGTCGGCCGACCCAGTGTCCACCACGGCGGATAGCGAATCCGAGGACGACAGCTGGACCCCGGAGACGGTGGAACGTCGTGATCAGAACGAGCTTGCCGAGGACGTCGCGGCCAGCGGTTCGATCATGCTCCTGCATGCCCTGCGCGATATGTTCTCCAGCTACTTCGGCGGCTCGGACAAGAGCAATGGCAACGGCCATCTGCAGGGCGAAGCAACGGCAGCGGTGTCAGCCGCCACGACGCGCATGGGCGAGGCCACCTCGGCAGCTGCACGCTCGACACCCGGCGGCGCCCAGCTCGACCATCGTCCGGCAGCGCTGGCCGCCGAACAGGTGCTGGCCGCCCTGGCCTATATGCAGCAGCACCCGCCCGCCGGTCTGTTCCGCGCGGTTGACGACCGCAGCGCCGAGCTTGGCGACCTGCTGAAGTTCGAACTGCTGCACTGCGCCCGCGACACCCTCGGCCTGTCGATCGCTGGCGGCCTGCGTCAGGCCGATGCCCAGGGCCTGACCCTGGTCGGCATGCTGTTCGATGTCCTGCTCGATCAGGGCGATTTTTCCGACGCTGTACGGCGCCAGCTGATCGCCGTGTCGGTGCCCTACACCAAGGTGGCCCTGCTCGATCAGCAGATGTTCGCGCATCGCACCCATCCGGCGCGGCGGCTGCTGAACATGCTGGCCGACGCCTGCGACGGCAACCAGGGCGAAACCCGCACCGAGCGCGAGCTGCTGATGCGCGTCGAGGCGGTGATCAAGCGCTTGAACAAGGAATTTGATCGCGACACCGAGATCTTCAATGAGCTGGAACAACGCTTCGCCCGCGTGATGGAACAGCGGGTGCAGCGCAGCCGGCTGGTCGAGCGGCGAACCGCAGAGAGCCTGCAGGGCCGCGAGCGACTGGAAGACGCCCGCCTGACCGCCTCGCTGGAGGTCTCCAGCCTGATGGGCGGACATCAGGTGCCGGAAGCGATCGAACAATTCGTCCGCCGCGACTGGAGTCACCATCTGGCCATGGTATTGCTGCGCGAGGGCGAGGACAGCCAGGCCTTCCGCAATGCACGGCGAATCGGGGTCGACCTGATGATCGCCGTGCATGCCTGCGCCCTGGGCGCGCCAATACCGCAGGAGCTGGGCGCCAAGCTCAAGCCGGTCATGCAGAGCACCGGCCGTCATAGCGTCGACGATATTCTGCAGGCCATGCAGACACTGCACGGCGCACCACCGTCGACCGTGGCCAATATCGATCGGGTCGGTGGCGATAGCCCGGCCGATCAGCAGGCCATTCAGCGACGCCTTCTGGCGATGCGCGAACAACGTGCCAAAGCGGCCGGGCTGGCACCGCGGGCGCCGACAACAGACTCCGCCGCACCAGCGGCCCGCGCAGGCGCCGAGCCGACCGCGCCCGTCGCGGCTTCAAGCAATGTCAACACGATCGACCAGCAGGTAGCCGCCAGTGCGCAAGACCCTGCCTTTGAGATCGTCGAAACGGCCACCGTCGTGGCCGGTGGCAGCCCCGAATTGAACGGTGATCTGGCACTGGAAATCGACGCCACCCAGGTATCTCCTGCGGATATCGAGCGGGTCAACCGCTTGAAGCCGGGACAGTGGGTCGATCTGATTGATGCTCACGGCGTGCAACACGCGGCGAAATTGAGCTGGATCAGTCCGCTGTCACAACGCATCCTGTTTGTGAACCGCGGCGGCACCCGCCTGTGCCTGTTATCGCCGCCGGAAGCGGCAGCCCTGATCACCCAGGGCAAGCTGCGCTCGCAAACCGCCGACCAGCCGTTCGATCGCGCCCTGGTCAATGTGATGGCACGCATCCGCGAAAACGTCGAACTGGCCCATCCCAAGGAGTAGCGGCTGCCTGAGACATCCGCACGAGACCCTTTGCTCGTCACCCCCCGCGCAGACAGGGGGCCAGCGCTCGGGTCACCCGCCATCGTTCGACCTTCGCAAGTTCTGCATTCCCGCTACGCGCGCCCATGCCGGCATGACACTTCCCTGCCGCACGAGAAGAGCGGCTCAGCCCGGATATTTCCTGAGGGGGCGCGGATGATCACCGAGGACTTTGCGTCGAGTGCAAGGCGCGACGAGCCCAAGTGGTGGGCCCCACTTGAGCGAGAAGCAACGCTCAGCGCTGCTCTGCCAACTCATCGTCAAGGTAGTACCAGCGCCCCTCTTCCAGCGCAAAGCGACTCTTTTCGTGCAGGCGCTGCGCTGGCTCTCCGCCGGCCTTGTAGCGAGCCACAAACTCGACCCCGGCGCGGTCGGCGCCGTCCTGCCAGCGCTGCTTAACATCGAGTCCCAGCCACTTCACGCCGGCGTCAAAGTCGATCGCGTCGGGGCGGGTGGTCGGATGCCAGGTGGCGAGCAGATAGTCGGCATCGCGCAACACGTAGGCGCTGTAGCGTGAGCGCATCAGGGCTTCGGCATTCGGCGCCGGCTCACCATCGTGGTAGCGGCCACAGCATTGCGCATACGGCCAAGGATTGCCACACGGGCAGGCTTCGCTGGATCTCATGACACTCCCATCAATGTCGGGTTTCAATCGAGCCGCATCGTCGCCACTGCGGCATCGGAGACGAACGGATTGCTGCGCCGCTCGCGACCCAGGGTCGACATCGGGCCATGACCGGGAATGAACTGAACCTCATCGCCGAGTGCAAACAGCCGACCGCGAATCGAACGAATCAGGTCAGCATGATTGCCGCGCGGAAAATCGCTGCGGCCAATCGAGCCCTGGAACAGCACGTCGCCGACCATGGCCAGCTTGCTCGGCCGGTGAAAGAACACGACGTGCCCGGGCGTGTGTCCAGGGCAGTGCAACACCTCAAGCAGCTGATTGCCCAGCGTCACGCTGTCGCCCTGCGCCAACCAACGTTCGGGCACGAAGCTGCGCGCCGGCGGAAACCCGTACTGCGCCGCCACCGGCGGCAGCGCCTCGATCCAGAATTGATCATCCGGATGTGGGCCTTCCACCGTCACCCCCTGCCCTTCCTGCAGGTCGCGAACGCCGCTGGCGTGATCCAGATGGCCGTGGGTGACCAGCACCTTCTCGAGAATGAGTCCACGCGCAGCGACCGCGGCCAGCAGCCTGTCCACCTCGCCACCTGGGTCAACCAGGGCGGCGCGCTGAGTTTCGTTGCACCATATCAGGCTGCAGTTTTGCTGGAATGGGGTAACCGGATGGATTTCATAGCTAAGTGACATCATTGAGCTGCTGGCTGCTTGATCTGGCACATTTTGCCGACTTGGCAGCAGGCACGCCACAGCGCTTGTTGCCGAGGCAAGCGGTTGCGCGCATAGTGATCCGCTGGCGCGCCCCAACACGAGCATCAGTGCCATAGGCGCCGGACCGGCCAAACGGGAGAGCACCATGCGTGGAATCTCGATCCGCTGTCGCCAATGGAGTTGCGCATTCACCCTGCTGATCGGCTGCGCCGCAGCAACAGCAGCCACCCACGACGTGACCCTGTCGGGTGTCAGCTTCAGCCCCAGAGACCTGCTGATCGAAGTCGGCGATAAGGTGCGCTGGACCAACCAGGGCGGCTTTCACGACGTGGTCGCCGACGACAACAGCTTTAGCTCCGGCCCGCCGAGCTCGGCTGCCTTTGTCTTCGAGCACACCTTCAACAGCCCAGGCGAGTTCGGCTACTTCTGTTCGGTGCATGGCTCAGCCGGCGGTATCGGCATGGCGGGCACCATCAGTGTGGAAGGCAGCGCGCCTCCGGCTGGGCCCGCCCTGACCCGCAGCAGCTCAGGCGCCTGGTTCAACCCAGCGACCAATGGCCAGGGACTGCTTGTCGAGGTCTATCCAGAGCAGAACATCTTCACCTTCGCCTGGTTTACCTGGCTGGATGACGCCGACAGCGATCAACAGGACTACGACTGGATGACCGGCAGCGGAGTGTTTCAGGGCAATGTGGCCACGCTGGAGATGTTCCGCAGCCGCGGAGGTCGCTTCAACGACCCCAACTCACCCGTCAACACTACGGCGGCCGGTCAGGGCAGTTTCACCTTAACCAGCTGCACCACCGCCCTGTTCAGCTTTGATCTGTTCGATCCGCAGCGCAGCGGCACGATCGAACTCACTCGCATTCTGCCGTCGGGACCAGAATGCCAAGACCCCGAGCCAAACCCGTGAACGAGCAGCTGGAACGCCGACGCCATCAGCTCAGCATGACCGTGCTGATGACGCCGGACATGGCCAACTTCTCCGGCCACGTTCACGGCGGCACCATCCTCAAGCTGCTCGACCAGGTGGCCTACGCCTGCGCCAGTCGCTACGCCGGACTGTATGTCGTCACCCTGTCGGTCGATCAGGTGATGTTCCGCGAGCCGGTGGAAGTCGGTGAGTTGGTCACCTTCCTGGCGGCAGTGAATTACACCGGCTCGACCTCGATGGAGATCGGCATCAAGGTGCTGGCCGAAGATATTCGCCAGCAGAGTGTACGTCACGTCAACAGCTGTTTCTTCACCATGGTGGCGGTGGACGCACACGGCCACTCGACCGCGGTGCCGCCGCTTGAGCCGCAGACCGAGGATGAACAACGCCGCTACCAGGCCGCCCAGCTGCGCCGCCAGCTCCGCCAGGAACTGCCGGCGCGCTTTGCCGCCATTCGCGCCGAGTCGACCGCTCAGTCGGACTGAGCACGATCCGAGTTGCCAAGCGCGAGACCGCCGGCTGACAATCGAGGCAGACAGTGAGGTGCCATGTCGCTCGAAGCGTCCGCAGCGAAAACAACGTTCAGACCCTGCGCGACGGCGCGGCTCGGCTGCTTGTTGATCTGCGATCTGGCCGAGTCCACCGCCCTCATCGAGCGACTTGGCGATCACCGCGCCACCGAGCTGATCCGCCGCCACGACCAGCTGGCCCGCGACACCCTGCACAGGCACCAGGGCCGGGAAATCGACAAGACCGACGGTTTCCTGTTGCTGTTCGAGCGCCCGATCCAAGCAGTGGCCTTTGCGCTCGAGTACCAAGGTCTGCTGACCGCTCTCGGGCAGGAGGTCGGAGAGACTCTGGCCGCCCGCGTCGGCATCCATGTCGGCGAAGTGCTGACCTGGAGCAATCTCGCCAACGACGTGGCCAAGGGCGCCAAGCCGTTCGAGGTCGAGGGTCTGACCAAGGCGATCGCCGCGCGATTGATGAGCCTGGCCCGCGCCGGGCAGGTGCTGCTGTCGGAAGCGGCCTACCATCCGGCCATGCGTGCAGCGACTGAACTCGGTGGCAGCGATGAGCTGCGCTGGGTTCGGCATGGCGACTATCGTCTGCAAGGCGTTTCCCGCCCGCAGTGCGTTTTCGAAGTCAGCCGCCGGAGCGGCACGGCCCTGGGCGCGCCCATCGCTGCACTGAAGGCACGGCCGGTGCGTCGCTGGCGACAGCCGCTCTCGCTGGTCCTGCTGGCGATCTGCGGCATCGCCCTGCTGTACTGGAGCGTGCGGCCCGAGCCGGCGATCGCGTTTGCCGAACGCGACTGGCTGGTGCTGGCCGACCTCAACAACCAGAGCGGCGATCCGCGCTTTGACCGTGCGCTCGATACCGCAGTGCGAATCGGTCTGGAGCAATCGCCCCACATCAACCTGGTCTCGCCGCACAAGCTGCGGCAGACCCTGCAGCTGATGCGACAGCCCGCCGATGCCAGGATCGACCGTGAACTTGGCAGCCAGCTGACCCGACGCAGCGGTGCCCGCGCCTTGCTGCTGCCGACCTTGGCCGAGGTGAGCGGACAACTGCGCTATACCACCGAACTGGTCGATCCACTGAGCGGCACCACGGTGTACAGCCATTTCGTCGACGCTAGCGACGAAGCGCAGCTGCTGCGCGGCATCGACAGCGCCCTGGATCGCGTACGCAGCGATCTTGGCGAATCGATCGAGTCGATCGAACGCGACACGCTGACGCTGGACCGGCTGACCAGTGGCAACATCGATGCGCTACGCGACTACGCGCTGGCCCAGGAGGCCAAGAGCCGATCGCAGATGGCGCTGGCCGGTGAGCTGCTCAATCAGGCGTTGA
This sequence comes from Pseudomarimonas arenosa, assembly GCF_014841215.1. Taxonomy (GTDB): domain Bacteria; phylum Pseudomonadota; class Gammaproteobacteria; order Xanthomonadales; family Xanthomonadaceae; genus Pseudomarimonas; species Pseudomarimonas arenosa. The sequence goes on along the minus strand of NZ_JACYTR010000012.1, from coordinate 61,497 downwards.
AACTCGATCCGGAATTCGCCATGGCGATGTCACTGCAGGCGGTGTTGCGCTTCATGGAGGGCGACCTGACCGGCGCGGCGGCCAAGGTAGACGAGGCAAAATCCTTGAGCAGCCGTCTCAGCCCATGGGAACAGAACCATCTCGATGCAGTGAGCGCGCTGTACTCCGGCAGTGCCGACACGGTGACCAAGTGGCGCGCTCTGGCGGCCCGTTTTCCCGATCGCCATTCGGCGCATCACACCCTGTCGATGGCGCTGGCTGCAGACAACGCCATCGAATCGGCCTTGCAGGCGATCCAGCCGGCACTCGATCCGATCAGTCATGGCTATCGCAACAGCCAGTATCAGGCCGCGGTATTCGAACTCTGGCGCGGTCGAGTAGAGGCCGCACTGGCCCTTTTTCGCAGCGCTGAAGAAGCCGGTGTGGCTGGCGATATCTCCGCCTATGCGCTGGCCGAACTGGCCTCCGGCAATGCCGAGCGCGGCCTGCAACTGCTGCAGGCCGGCAAGCAGGCCGAGTCCGCCGAGCATGCCGCCCGCAATGCGCTGGCCGAAGTCAGCATTCAGATTCAACGCGGCGAGCTCGCTGCGGCACGTGCCGGCCTGTCGGCGCTGAGTGCACAGCATGCCGACCTGTCGGCTGAACTCAATGTTGAGATCGCCCTGGCCCTGGCCAGCTACGACTGTCTGATCGCGCGCAAGCCGCTGCCTCCGGCGCGGGCCGAGCCGGGCGCGAGCAACCGCGGCGAACAGCAACGCTGGCGATTTCGACAGGCGCTGCGGCAGGCCGTCGCCCTGCACTGCGCTGACTCGGCGCCGTCGCCTGCCCTCGCCCGAGCCGACGACGACAGTCTTGCCACCGTTCTTGCCCTGGATTGGCTGCAGGCCGAACAACGATTGCAGGCCGGGCAGGCCAGACAGATGCTGGATGAAAGCGCCGCCAAGCTCGACCGCAACGAGCTATGGCTGCTTCGTCATGCCCGCCGACGTGCGTTTGAGCTGCTCGGCGACCCGGCCGGCGTCGAGCGTGAAGCGCGCTGGCTTGAACAGCACGCTGCGCGCAGCCTGGTCGAGTTCAGCGAACACTATGCCGCGCTTGATCTGATCAATGGCCTGTTCCTGCAACGCGATCACCAGCCCCGCATGGCATTACACAGCAACGAGCAAACCAGCGGACCTCCGCAGTGAATCAGAGCGTTAAGTCGCGAACGGCCTGAGCCGCCACCCGGCGTTTGACGCCAATTGCAGCAGAATTCAGGCGGTTGCCAAGCGCAGCGGCTGGCAGGACAATCGTGGGCCCGACAGAATAGACGCCATGGACAGCCGCCTCGCCTCGCCACCGGCCGCCGCCGAACCCAAGGCAATCAAGGCCACTCCACACCTCGGCTGTCTGCTGCTGTGCGATCTGGCCAACTCGACCCGACTGATCGAGCAGCTGGGCGACTCGCGGGCGGCGCAGCTGATCCGCCGGCATGATCAGCTGGCGCGCGACACCTTGCATCGCTTTCACGGCCAGGAAATCGACAAGACCGACGGTTTCCTGGTGCTGTTCGATCGTCCGATCGAGGCGGTGTCGTTTGCGCTGGCCTACCAGAACCTGCTGCGCGAGTTGGGTCAGGAAGCCGGCTATCCGCTTGCCGCCAGGGTCGGCATCCATGTCGGTGAAATTCTCAGTTGGCGCAACTCGGCCGAAGACATTGCTCAGGGTGCCAAGCCGATCGAGATCGAAGGCCTGGCCAAGGCGATCGCCGCGCGACTGATGGGTCTGGCCAAGTCGGGGCAGATCCTGCTCTCCGAATCGGCCTATTCGTTGGCCTTCCGCGCCCGGGAAGAGCTGGCCGAGGTGGGTTCGCTGCGCTGGATCAGCCACGGCGAGTATCGATTGCATGGGGTCAGCCGGCGAATGTCGGTGTTCGAGGTCGGCGTTCCGCCGATTGCGCCACTGAGCCCACCGAAGAGCAAGGCCAAGGCCAAACGCATTGTTCCATGGTGGCAGTGGAAGCCCCTGTATCTGCTGCTGTTCGGCGCCATCGCTTCGGCCATGACCTATGTGTTTCTGCAGCCAGAGCCGGCGATTGCGTTTGCCGAGCGCGACTGGATCGTGGTGGCTGATCTCAACAATCACAGCGGCGACCCGCGCTTCAACGAATCCCTGGACACCGCCATCCGACTCGGTCTGGAGCAGTCCCGCCATGTCAACCTGGTGAATCACACCAAGGTGCGCGACACCTTGCGCCTGATGCGCCAGCCCGCGGATGTGCCGGTGCAACGCAGCAACGGCAGCGAAGTCGCGCAGCGACTAGGGGCACGTGCATTGCTGCTGCCGAATCTGGTCGAGCTGGGCGGGCGTTGGCGCTTCACCGCTGAGCTGATCGATCCACGCACCGGCACCACAGTGTATGCGGAGTTTGCCGATGCCAGAGACGAATCGCAGATTCTGGCCGCTGTCAACAGCAGCCTGAACAACGTTCGTTCGCGGCTGGGCGAATCGATGAGCGCCATTACCGCTGCCTCCGAGCCGCTCGGAAAAATCACCAGCAACAACGTCGATGCCCTGCGCGGCTATGCCCTGGCCCTGAAGGCAAAGAACCGCTCAGAGATTCCCCTGGCCCGCGAGCTGCTTCGCCATGCACTGGATCTGGATCCCGAGTTTGCGATGGCCATGTCGCTGATGGCTGCGTTGAACTATATGGAAGGAGATTCTGCCGCAGCAGCAAGTACGGTAGCCGATGCACTGCGATTGCGCGATCGTTTGAGCGCCGTTGAACGCGCACATCTTGCCGCTGTGCTGGCCTTCTATCGTGGCGACGACGATGCCGCCAACAAGTGGCTGGCCCTGGTCACCCAGTACCCGGACCGACACTATGCCCACCACTTGCTCGCCGTGGTGCTGGCACGGGACAACCTATACCAGGAAGCTCGGCGTGCGCTTGAGCCGGCGCTCAACCCCCTGCATCCGGGACTGAACAGCGCCAACTATCAAGCCGGATTGCTCGAACTGGGGCTCGGCGACCTATCGACCGCCAATGAGCGGTTTGAACAAGCCATGGCCCAGGGCACGGGTGGTGATCTGCGAGCCGCCGCCTTTGCCCGCTGGCTGTCCGGTCAACGGCAAGCGGCCATCGACCTGCTATCCGACAAGCAGGAAGAACTCCCAGCCGAGCTGGCGGCGCTGAATCTGCTTGGTCTGGCAGTGCTGGATCTTGAAGCTGGCGCGGTGGATCAGGCGCTATCGCGACTGCAGGCCTTGCAGCAGGCACCGCGCCTGTCCGACGGTCTGCGCGACGATATCCGCCTGTCGAGCTTCGCCGTGCAATGCTTGCTGCGCGGCCAGCCGAACGCGCCGGACTGGCACAACCTTGCGTTCCGCGCCAGCGCCGATAACCCAGCCGCTCAGCAGATTCTCGCTACCCGATGGCTGCTGGCAGCGGGCATTGCGACTCGCTGTGGCCAAGCGGAGGTGGAAGTACCAGCGGCCCCGCCGGGCGATTCGCCGATGGCAACGCATTTCCGCCAATGGTACGAAGGCGAAAAGCTGCTGGCACAGGGCAAGGCCGCTGCGGCACTGAGCGCATCAAGCACCGATGCAGACAAGGCCAACGCAGAACCGTACCTGCTACGCGATCTGCGGCGTCGCGCCCTTCTCGCTACCGGAGATAGCGACGCGGCCGCCGTGGAAGCGGACTGGCTGCGTCGACATCACGGGCGATCCCTGGTCGAGTACAACGAACGACTGCATAGCTTGGCGGTGCTTAACGCCGCCCTGCGCGTTCTGCCGACACTGGAAAGCGCGACGCCGGTAGCCACGGCAATGCCGGCGCCTTGACACCCCGTCGCCAGCGTCGGCCGACGCCGGACCGCATTCAGTTCAGATCTTGGTATCCAACTGCGGCGCAGAATGGGAAGCCAGCTGCGTCACCAGCATCTTGGTCAATGCATCGCGGCTGCTGGCGATGGCATCCTTGTCGGCCAGTTTCGCCACCTTCATGCAGGTAGCCGCCGCGCTGAACTTGGCGCCCGTCGGGCCCAGCGATCTCAGAGCCTCGGCCGGATCCTTGACGAACAGACTGCGAAAGTCGTCGTCGGAGCTGAGCTTGTCGAGCAGTTTCTGTGCCGTGGCGTCATCAAGATTGATCATGTAAATCCCCTAGTGAGGCGCCGAGCTTAGCAGCAGCGAGCGCGTCGAAAAAGCCAATTCGCCAGGCCGCCCGCACGGCTCTGTGTCGTGAGCTATCGGCCCATGCCGCGCCTGCAGATCAGCGCACCTTGGCCTGAATCCGCTGCGCCAGGGCGGAGGGCGTGAACCCGCGCATTTCCATCGTTTCGAGGGTTTCGGCGGGTGGACCGAAGCCAACCGCAGCCACCGCCCCTTCGCGCCAGGATTGCAATCCCAGGGCCTGTTCAATCGCGCGCTCATTGATCGCCGCTGTAATGAATGCTCCCAGGCCCAGTTCGGCTGCCGACAGGTACATCAACTGCGACAGGTGGCCGGCATCCAGGTGCGTCACCCGCCAGGCCTTGGTGTGTCGTCGATACTTCCAGAACAGCCGGTCATAGCGGGCAGTCATCAACACCATCGCCGCCACGCCAACGAACCATGACTGGCCAGAAACGAAGCGGTGGGCCCACCACCTGGCCTGCTCGGCAGTGCCCAGCGCCAGCGGCTCAAGGGCATGTTCGGCGCACACGTAGTGGTACAGGCCAGGTGACAACCCAGCCACGCGCTGCACCAGCACATAGGCTTCGATACAGTGCAGCCCGCCTCCGGCCGGCGCATTCTTTTTCACCGCGACGGTGTCAGGCGCCATTTCCAAAGTGCCCATCGTGGCCCAGCTGCGACGCAGCATGGTGGCCAATGCATCCAGACTGAGCTCACTGTGCGGGCAGAAATTACGACAGGTCCGCCGCTGTGCCAGTCGCGTATCGAGATCGCTGACCTGTCCGTCGGGCAGCGGCAACAGGGGCTGCTGACCGCGGCGGTAGTCATGACCGGGCGGTGCACCAAACTCTGACAGCATCTGTTCCGAGCTCATCCCGATGCCTTGCTCTACCCGACCTTGGATATCGTTGTCCGCCCAACGACCATGGCTGTGCGCAATGGCTGCCGGCGGCCACCAGGGCACATCGGAAAAGCCACGGTCGCGCTCGCTCGCAGCTTGGTGCTGTTCTCCGTCACTCAACAGCAACTCGGCGTCCAGCAGATGCTGCAGATCGGCTATCGCGTGCGTGTCTAGCAGGGTATCCCAGCACGACCACTGCTCGGCCGAGACGCCTTCCAGCACGGCAAGCTGTGGCAAGGACACCGGCACCGGCGCGTCGCGATGCGTGGCATAGGCCAGCCACCGAGGACTGCGGACCATACCGTCGCCGCCCATCAACAACGACTCAAAATCAAATCGCGGCTTGCTGTCGAGCTCGACGAACAAGGTGCTACAGCGGCGAACCTTCATCGCGACGGGCTCCGGGGAATCGGCGGGCAAGTGTATTGGCGGACCGATCGCGCTGTCTAACCGCGACGATCGACCAAGCCCCCACGCAACTCTGCTAGGTTGTGACACCGACCAACCCGACACCGCCGAATCGAGCTCCGCGTGACTGCGCATTCCTGCTGGCATAACATGCACTTTCGCCATACATGGCGCCCTTATCAGGCGCGGGTGCTGCAGGCCTTCGAGCAACATCTGAGCGATCGCCATTTTCATGTGGTCGCCGCCCCTGGCGCGGGCAAGACGGTGCTGGGTCTGGAAGCGCTGCGCCGGCTGGGACGGCCCGCCCTGGTGCTGGCGCCGAGCCTGGCGATTCGCGATCAGTGGTGCCAGCGATGGCGGCAGGACTTTGTGTCGGCTGCTGCAGACCACCCTTCTGAACCCGTCGATTCCCTTTCGTTCGAGATCGATACTCCGGCCCGTTTGACCTTCAGTACCTACCAGGCCCTGCACGCAGCCTCGAAGCGGCTGGGCAACGCCGCGCTGATCGATCGTCCGCAGTCTGCCGGCATCGAATGCCTGGTATTCGACGAGGCGCATCATCTGCGCAGCGCCTGGTGGCGCTGCCTTGATGCGCTGAAGCAAGGACTGGATCAGCCCTGGATCATCGCCCTCACCGCCACCCCGCCATTCGATGTCAGTGCCCAGGAGTGGAACCGCTACCTCGGCCTGTGCGGGCCGGTGGACGAAGAAGTGTCGATACCCGAACAGGTGCGCGCCGGCACCCTGTGCCCACACCAGGATTTCCTCCATCTGTGCCTGGCCGATGCCGAACAGCAAGCTCATCGGCGAGAGTTCGATCAGCGGGTTCGCCGCTGGCTGACCGACTGGCTGCTGGACAGCTCACTGATCGCCGCCCTGCGCGAATTACCGCTGGTGCAGACGCCAGCGTCTGAGCCGAAACAGCTGCTTGAACAACACGATTGGCTGCTGGCCCTATGCATCTTTCTCAGCAGTGCCGCCGGTGAGCTGGCGCAACCATTGCGGGCGGCACTGCGACTCAGCGAGGTCGCCTTACCGGCTTTCGATCTGCGCTGGGCCGAACTGCTGGTGAATGCGCTGCTGTTTCGGCCCGGCGTGCTGGATGAGCTGCATCCCTGGGCGCAGCGCTGGCGGCGCGAACTCAAGCGTGGCGGCGCCATTGAACGGCGGCGAGTGTATCTGCGCGATCCGCCGCGACTCAGCCGACGACTGGAGACCTGCAGCGCCAAGATCGACGCCATCGCCGAGGTACTCGAGTTTGCTCAGGCCGAGCAGGGTCTCGGCCTGCGGGCGGCGGTACTCTGCGACCGCATTGTCGAATCGGCCCTGCCGCAGCCGGGCGAAGGGCCAAGCCGGCATCGACTTGGCGTAGTGCCGGTGTTCGAGGCCGTGCGCCAGCGTCGCCTGGCCGACGCCCGGCTCGCCCTGCTCAGCGGCAGCCTGCTGATCCTGCCCACTGACCTGTTGCCGAACTTGCACGCTGCGCTGCCCGCGACCCTGCGCGCCGGCCTTGTGCTCCGGCCGCTCGACCACGATCCGGTCTACACCCGAATCGATCCGGGCAACACATCGATAGCGCCACTGGTGGCAGCTGTCACCCAACTGTTTGCCCGCGGCGAGCTGAACCTTCTGATCGGCACTGCCGCCCTGCTTGGCGAGGGCTGGGACGCGCCCGCACTTAACACCCTGATCATTGCAAGCACAGCGGGTGCCAGCATGAGCTGCAACCAGATGCGCGGTCGCAGCCTGCGACTGGATCCGCAACGGCCGCACAAGGTGGCGCAGATCTGGCACCTGGCCTGCGTCGAGCCGCAGACCGACAGCAGTGCGGACGCCGGCGGGCCGGATCTTGCCAGTCTGCGCCGCCGCTTTGCCACCTTCGCCGGACTGGACGCCTCGGGTAAGGAAATCTGCAACGGCCTGGCGCGGGTGGTGGATCCGGCGCAGTCGATGCAAGCGGTCGCGTTGGACGAGCACAACCGGCAGCAACGGCTCCGCGCCAGTGATCCGCAGACGATCGAGCGCAGCTGGCAACAGGCGCTCGGCGATGTCGCTCGCGGCAACTATCAGTTGCGCCGGGAGCGGCGCATTCCTGCTCGGCGACTGCCACCCAGCACCTTGCTGCGCTGGTTATCGAGCTCGGCCCCGCACTGGTTTTCTCCCTGGGCCGGCTGGCTGCGCCGGCGTCGGATGCAGCACCTGACGGACTTGCTGCTGACGCACCTGCAGCGCAAGGGGGTGCTGGAAACCAACAAGCGAGCCAGGGTTCGCGTCGAGCTGCTGCAGCATGGCTTCAGCTGTCGGCTCGATCAGTCCAGTCACGTCGATGCGCAGCGCTTTGACGAAGCCCTTAACGAGCTGTTTGGCCGGCCGCTTGTGCCACGCTATCTGATCGAGCAGCAGGGCGATTACTTCCCCCTGCCGAAGGCAATCAGCAGCCGTCGCGCCGACGCCGAGGCCCTTGCCCGCGACTGGCGACGCCAGCTTGGCCCTTGCCGACTGCTCTCGACCCGCAGCCAGGACGGCCGCCACGCATTGCTGGCGGCCAAGGAAGCCTGGCTGCTGTCTGCCGCCGAGGTGCAGACCGAATCCCGCCTGCGCTGGTCGGCCTAGCAGGCTGCTGAGACTCATTTCGGCAGCCTGCTAGCCCGGATATTTCATGAGGTCGCGCCGAAATATCCGGGCTAGGAGCAGCGCATGGTCAACCCTGCATCGGGCTAGAATCCCAGGTCGTTGACCACAAGCGATTGCTCATGTTCGAAGCGTTACTCTGGTTTGGCCTCGGCATCGTCATCCTGCTGCTGGGCGCCGACAGTTTCCTCAAAGGCGCCTCCGGCCTGGCTTTGCGCTTTGGCATCAGCCCCTTCGTCGTCGGTCTGACCATCGTCGGCTTCGGCACCTCGGCGCCGGAGCTGGCGGTGAATCTGTCAGCGGTGTGGCGCGACAGCACCGAGCTGGCACTGGGCAATGTGGTCGGCAGCAATATCGCCAATGTCGGCCTGATCCTGGGCTGCTGCGCCCTGGTCGCGCCGTTGGCGGTGCAGCTGCGCATGGTACGGGTCGAAGGGCCGCTGATGATCGGCGCCGCCCTGCTGCTCTGGGTGCTGTGCTTCGACGGCGAGCTGGGACGCGGCGACGCCCTGCTGCTGCTGATCGGCTTTGCCGCGGTGATGACCTATGTCGCGCGCACAGCCGGCGACGAATCGGCCGAGGTGCAGGCAGAGTTTGGAGAACACGCCGGCACCCAGCTCAAACCACCGCGCAATGTGGTGCGTCTGATCGTCGGGCTCGCCGCCCTGGTCTATGGCGCCAGTGAGATGGTCGATGCTGCCCTGATCCTGGCCCGACTGTGGGGCTGGAGCGATCTGCTGATCGGCCTCACCGTAGTCGCCGTCGGCACCTCCCTGCCTGAGCTCGCTTCTTCACTACTGGCCGTATGGCGCGGGCAAACCGATATCGCCGTCGGCAATGTGGTGGGGTCGAACCTGTTCAATATCCTGCTGATCCTCGGCGCCACCGCCAGCATCGAGCCACTGCCGGTGACCGGATCGATGCTGCGCCTGGAGCTGCCGATCATGTGCGGCTTCATGGTCCTGGCCTACCTCGTCATGGGGCGCAAGATGCGCATCACCCGCGCGGAGGGCGGCCTGATGCTGCTGGCCTTCGTCGGTTGCACCACCTGGCTGGCCCTGCGCTAGCCCGGATACTAGTGTGGGTTCGGGACCGCGTCGCCTGAACCAGATCGGCCGACACGCTGTGGGATCGATGGCCGGTGGCATCCGTCAATAGTTGCGGCGGGATGTTGGATTCTGGCTAGACCGCCCCATCGGCAACAGCCAGCTGCGGCCAGGAGCGGGCTGTCAGGGCTGTTCCCTTCTCCCTGTGGGAGAAGGTGCCCGAAGGGCCGATGAGGGCACGAATACGCCATACGCTGTGGGCGCGGTTGCAACCAAACGGTGACCACACCCGGCCCTCAGCCCCGGCCCCTCCCCCACGGGGAGCGGGGAACCGCTTCGGGTCGCCGCCAGGCTGGCTGAGCTTGTCGAAGCCAGCCGACCAGCTTTGCAACCTCAATGCTCGCGTTGGTACCTTCAGGGCTCGCTTCGGTGAGGCACCCTTCGACGGGCTCAGGGTGCGTCAAGGCGATTCCATCGCTGCAGCCCTCGGACTCTTATCCGCCCTTCGGGCTGTTTCTCAGTGCGAACGAACAGGGCAAGCCATCGTCCGCTTCGGGTCGCCGCCACGCTGGCTGAGCTTGTCGAAGCCAGCCGACCCAGCATTGCAACCTCAATGCTCGCGTGGGCACCTTCCAGGCTCGCTTCGGTGAGGCACCCTTCGACAAGCATAGGGTGCGTACGGGCGAGTACGCCAGCGAGAGCGAGGTCATACGCGACGGGTTGCGGGCGCGTTGCTTGCACGTGCCCGAGCGGTTGAGGCTTGGCTACACCATCGAGTCGGTCCGGCGCTCGAAGCGCTCAAGGAGGACCCCACGCGGGCTGTTACCCCTGATGCGGTGAGGGCCCGCCTCGAAGATCTGCGCTGAGCACTCCGTTTCACCTTCGCGATAGCGCCGCGTCATGTCGGCAGAATCGAAATACCTGGGGCTGCGAAATGGAGTTGCGAACGATCCAACGCCGTATTCAGGTGCCGCGCCACGACTCGATCTCAGACGACACGAAAGTATCTCCCCCCGACCAGCCCCGCTACGTACTGGGAGTCGCTTCCGTCACTTCCGACGGAAGCTGCGAACGAGCTTGATGGGCCAGGCGAAAACTCGCCGCCAGAACTCGGCCTCCTTGGCCAAGAGCTGGGCGAACTGCGCTGGGATCCCCAATGAGTTACTGAGCTCGATTGCGGCCATCTCCGGCGACTTTCGACCGAGGATGACTGCGAAGTAGACCGACGCCAGCACCCGCACCTCGACATAGATGAGGAGGCCAATGGCGGCGTAGCGAAGCCAGGTAAGCCAGGGCAATAGAACCTGGTGCTCCAAGGGAACCAGATGAGACGCGGCCCACACTCCGCCACATGAGAGGGCAAGCGCACGCAGTGCTGCTGACTTCCCAGACTTGCGATAGCACCACAAATAGAGGGCTGGAATGAGGACAGCCAGGTCGAACAGCAGGCCGGCTTCAATCAGGCGGGCCTCCACCGGCCAATCGGCGGTTTGTGACACAACCAGTGCACCGAAGACCACTAGGAGCGCTGGCAGAGCAAACCAATGACGGTTGAGCAAGCGGTGCAAACCGTGAGTGAGCATTGATGGTTTCCAAGTAGTTCTTCAAGCAGTTTAACCCGGATAGTTCATGCGGGGGCGCGGATGATCACCGAGGACTTTGCGCCGAGTGCAAGCCCACTTGGACGAGATCGGGACGCAGTCCCGCGTAGCTGCGACAGCAGCCGACCGAGCGTAGCGAAGGCGCAGGCTACGAAGTAGCCGTTGCTGCGTAGCAGCCGAACAACGCGGCAATCGGTGCAAGAGACCTCGGGGCGAATGCCCCGCGTAGCCGCGCAGCGGCCGACCGAACGCAGCGCGAGGATGCGCCCGGCCGAGCGACAGGCGAAGAAGTTGGTCAGGGCCGCGTCAAGAGTTTGCCAAAGCGGTTCAGCGGTAGTTTCACCGCAGCCAGCGACGCGGCCCCGCGCCCTGTCGACCCAGTGCATCATTGGCGTTGTGGATACGACAGTGCTGCAACGATAGACAGCCACAGCCAATGCATTGATCGAGCTGATCACGCAGTTGCAGCAACTGCTCAATGCGCAGCTCGATGCGCTGGCGCCAGCCGCGTGACAGGCGTGCCCAATCGGCCTTGGTCGGCGTGCGCTGCGCCGGGAGCTCGGTCAGTGCCTCGGCGATCTCATCAAGCGATATTCCGAGTTGCTGCGCGCTGCGGATAAAGGCCACCCGGCGTAGCATTTCGCGCGGATAGCGGCGCTGATTGCCGGCATTGCGTTCGGCACGAATCAGCCCGCGCGACTCGTAGTAGTGCAAGGCCGACACCGCGACGCCGGCGCGCTCGGCCAGTTCACCGACCCGCAGCAGGGCGCGCTCGCGCACTTGCTTCTGTGCTGTTTTCTGAACCGCTCGCACCACCGATGCTTGACCTCAACTTGACTTGAGGTCTTATCCTGCAGGCCGAATCCTGGAGTTGCAAGATGAGTGCTGCTGAAGCCCAGTTGCAAGACGAGTTGGGTGGCCTGTTCGCGCGCGGTCGGCGCGGGCTGTCGGTCGGTTCCATCGCCCTGATCTCGATGATTGCCTTCGAAGCCATGGCGGTGGTTACCGCAATGCCGGCAGTCGCCCTGGCCCTGGACGGTTTACCGCTGTTCGCCCTGGCCTTTGGCGGCACCCTGGCGACGTCGGTAATCGGCATGGTGGCCGCCGGCCTGCACGCCGATCGGCATGGTCCCTTGGCGGCGATGAGCGTGGGACTGCTGCTGTTCGCCGGCGGGCTGCTGGTGGCCGGACTGGCGCCGGACATGAACTGGCTGATTCTCGGTCGCCTGCTGCAGGGCTTTGGCATGGGCGCCTTGGCGGTCACCATCTATGTCGCGGTCGGTCGCCTTTATCCCGATGCGCTGCGACCGAAGATCTTCGCCATGTTTGCCGCCGCCTGGGTGGTGCCGGCGATGGCCGGTCCGGCGGTGGCCGGCCTGATCGTCGATAGCATCGGCTGGCCCTGGGTGTTTCTATCGATCGCCTTCTTGATGCCGCCAGCGGCCCTGCTGGTGCTGCCCTCGGCGCATCGACTTGGGGCACCCGAGATCGGTCGCCCCTCGAACCGTCGCGCCAGCCTGACCCGCATCGGTTACTCGTTGATCGCTGCTTTCACCGCCCTGCTGCTTTACCGCGCTGGCAGCGATCCCGACGCACTGCCGAAGTGGATCGTGGCGTTAGCGCTGTTCGGCATGATCTGGGCGGCCTGGCGTTTACTGCCGGCCGGCACCTTGATCGCCGGCCCCGGCCTGCCGACCGTGGTCGCCCTGCGCGGCCTGCTGGCGGCCGGCTTCTTCAGCGCCGAGGCCTTTATTCCGCTCTGGTTACAGACCGAGCGCGGCTGGACCGTCACCCACTCGGGTCTGGCGCTGAGCATCGGTGCCCTGGCCTGGAGCGCGGCCAGCGCGCTGCAGGCCAGGGCTGAACGACCACAGGCCAGGCAACGCCTGCTGCGCTCCGGCCTGATCGCAGTCGCCCTCGGCACTGCCGCCATTGCCGGCCTGGTGATCAGCCCCCTGCCCTCCAGCCTGATTCTGCTGGCCTGGATCATCACCGGCTTCGGCATTGGCCTGAGCTTCCCGATGCTGTCGGTGCGACTGATGCAGCTTTCCGGCGATCATGAGAAGGGCGCCAATGCCTCGGCCCTGCAGATCAGCGATGCGCTCGGCACCACCGCCATGCTGGCGGTCTGCGGCGCGCTGTTTGCCAGCCTGCACGAGAGCCAGCCGGTGGCCGCCTTTCTGGCCGTATTTGCGATCTGCCTGTTGCCGGCGCTGATCGCCGTGTTGGTGGCGCCGCGGGTCTGGGCGGAGTGAGGCGGCGGCGCACCGATGGCGTAACCCATTGAGTCGCTGAGTGGCTGCTTTGGACCCTTCTCCCCGTGGGAGAAGGTGCCCGGAGGGCGGATGAGGGTTCGAATACGCGGCGACGGTCAAATCAGGCTGCTGAAATACTCATTTCAGCAGCCTGCTACACCCCCTCTCCCACTGGAAGGGCTTTGATTCGCTCCGATTCAAGGTCCGTGCGAGGTCTCGCGCGACCACCGGCGCTGCGGTCTCAACCTAACCCGGACATTTCATGAGGTCGCGCCGAAAGATCCGGCAATTCCAGGCGGGGCGAGAGTTTCGACCGATGGTGTTGAGATAACAGAGTGTTCGCCATCTTTCGGCGCTGGCACGGCCCTCATTCGGCCGCTGCGCGGCTACGCAGGGCATTCGCCCTGAGGTCCTTTGCGCCGATTGCCGCGTTGTTCGGCTGCTACGCAGCTACGGCTACTTCGTAGCCTGCGCCTTCGCTACGCTCGGTCGGCTGCTACGCAGCTACGGCTACTTCGTAGCCTGCGCCTTCGCTACGCTCGGTCGGCTGCTGTTGCAGCTACGCGGGACTGCGTCCCGATCTCGCCCAAGTGGGCCCACCACTTGGGCTCGTCGCGCCTTGCACTCGACGCAAAGTCCTCGGTGATCATCCGCGCCCCTCATGAAATATCCGGGCTAAACCGGCGAGTCAAGACGCGGCGCCCCGCTTACACTCAACCCCCTACCATCAACGTCCGCCGGAGCCCGTAACCATGCGTTCGATTGCATCGCTTGCCCTGTGGCTGTGCCTATCAGGCTTAGCCGCAGCTGACGTCACTGCACCTGCCGCGCCGGCAGCGCTGGCCGACACAGCGCACTGGCAGGCGCTGATGTCACAGACGCGCAAGCGCTTTCAGGTGCCGGGCATCGCCATGGCCATCGTGCACGACGGCAAGGTAGTGTTCGCTGGCGGCTCGGGCCTGCGTGAGCTGGGCACGACCGATGCCGTCGACGCCCACACCCAATTCGCCATCGCCTCGCTGACCAAGGCCTTCACTGCCACCGCGCTGTCGATCCTGGCCGACGAGGGCAAGCTCGATCTCGATGATCGGGTGATCGATCATCTGCCCGAGTTCGCCATGGCCGACCCATTCGTCAGCCGTGAAATGCGACTGCGCGATCTGCTGGTGCATCGCAGCGGCCTGGCGCTGGGTGCCGGCGACCTGTTGTTCTGGCCGGCCTCGAGCCTGAGTACGACGGAGATCGTCCAACGACTGCGCCAGGTGCCACTTAGCACCAGCTTTCGCGCCGACTATGCCTACGACAATGTGTTGTATGCGGTGGCCACCCTGGTCATCGAACGGGTGGCTGGGCTGAGCTTCTTTGACTTCCTGCAGCAGCGCATCTTCGACCCCGCCGGCCTGAGGGAAACGCGGGTCAATGCCGATGCACTGCAGCCGGGCGACAGCAATATCGCCGTCGGCCATGCCAAGTTCGACCTCAGCGAGCTGCGAACGGTGCCGCCGATGACCTGGTCGAACAATCCCGGCGCCGGCGGCCTGTATTCCAGCGTCCACGATCTGGCGCGCTGGATGCAGATCCAGCTCGATGGCGGCCTGCTGGGCAGCGACGCCGAGGGCAAGGAACGGCGCCTGCTCAGTGCCGAGCGCCATGCCGCCACCTGGCAGCTGATCACGCCGATTCCGATCAGGCCGGCCAGGATCGAGGCGCTGGCCCCGGCCACCCCGCAGTTCCTTGGCTACGGCCTGGGCTGGGTGATCAGCGAGTTCCGCGGACATCGAGTCATCTCACACACCGGTGGCTGGCCCGGCATGGTGTCGAAGATCGCCCTGGTTCCCTCGCGCAAACTGGGTGTCGTGGTGCTGAGCAATGCCGAAACCGGCGCCGCCTTCAACACCTTGGTGAACAGCGTGCTGGACGCCGGTCTCGGTATCCCATCCCATGACTGGCTGGCCGCCTATGGCAGCTCAGTCGACCGCAGCCAGGAGGAGCACAACGAGGACTGGCGCCAGCACGAGAGCAAACGCGAGCGCCGCAGCCGGCCGTCCCTGCCACTGGCGGGCTATGCCGGCCGTTATCAGGATCCATGGTATGGCGAGGTCACCCTGAGTCTGCAGGGCTCATCCCTGCGCATCGCCTTTCAACACACGCCACAGCTGGTCGGCAGACTTGACCACTGGCAACACGACAGCTTTGTGGTGCGCTGGGACGATCGCAGCCTGAATGCCGACGCCTTTGCCAGCTTCGCCCTGGGTCCGGATGGCGATATCCGCCAGCTCAGCCTGGAGGCAATCTCGCCGCTGACCGACTTCAGCTTCGACTTTCATCACCTCGACCTGCGGCCAATCCAGGCCCCCGTACCGAGCAGAAAATGACTTCTGTCACCCGCAATCGATGACCGTCGGCACCTCACGCCAGGGGGCCGACGCTCCAGACTGTGCATCACCGCTTCACCGCACCCCAGTCTGGAGAACCTCATGCGACGCATCCTACTTGCCACCACCTGCAGTTTCGCCATGAGCTGCTCGGCCCTGGCCAACAACCTGACCGTCACCGTCGACGGCATCGACACCGCCAGCGGCACCCTGTTTGCGCAGCTGATGGATTCGGAAGCGGCCTGGAACGGCAAGGCCAAGCCGGTGGGCGGCGCGCGCCAGGTGATCAGCAGCACCGATGCGGTTGAGCTCCGCTTTGAGAATCTGCCGGCCGGACGCTATGCCCTGCGGCTGATGCACGATGAGAATGACAACGGCAAGCTCGACACCAATTTCCTCGGCATGCCGGAAGAAGCCTATGGTTACTCCAACAACCCCGATGTGATGCGCGCAGCCGAGTTTGAGGAAGCCGCCTTCGAGATCGGCGATGGCGACACCCGCATAGCCGTCGAGCTGCGCTAGCCCGGATAGTTCGTGAGGGGTGCCTTTCGGCGCGACCTCATGAAATATCCGAGCTAACCACCTCTCTCAAATTCAATGGAGACTGCCATGGACCGTCGCCGTTTTATGCAAGGCGCCGCACTCGGCGCTGCCGCGCTCAGCCTGCCCGGCTTGGGATGGGGCCAGTCGCCCGGTCGCGCCGCCGCCGATTTCAATGCCAGCCTGCGCGACCAGCCCTGGCTGGTCGGTTGGCGCGACGCAGCGCTGCAGACCGGTGTTCCGCTTGAGCTTGAGGTTCAGGGACAGATCCCTGCCGGCCTGCGCGGCCGTCTGTATCGCAACGGACCGGGCCTGTTCAGCCGCGCCGATCTGCGCTACCGCCACTGGTTCGACGGCGATGGCCTGATTCAGGCCTGGAACATCGACCAGGGCGGCGTGCAGCATCGCGCCCGCTTCATCGCCACGTCCAAGTATCGCAGTGAACAGGCCACCGGCCGCTTCACCCGACCGGCGGCAGGTACTCGCGTTCCCGCTGCCAAGCCGATACGCAACAGCGATGATCTGAACACAGCCAATACTTCAGTGATTGAACATGCCGGTTCACTGTATGCCCTGTGGGAAGGCGGCTCGGCCCACCAGTTGAATGCCGACAGCCTGGAAACGCTGGGCCCCAAGATCTGGCGCGAAGATCTGCAAGGCGTACCGTTCTCGGCCCATCCCCTGCACGATGCTGCCGGTCATCTGTGGAATGTCGGGGTGTTTGGCAACAACCTGCTTGTATGGCAGATCGAGCAGGACGGCGAACTGCGCGACATCCAGCGCATCGAAACACCGTTTCCGGGTTATCTGCACGCCTTCTCGATGACCGGCCCGTTCCTGATCTTCGTGCTGATGCCCTACGTGTTCGATCCGCGTGAGGCCGGCGCCTCCTACTTCGAGTCGCTGCACTGGCAACCCGAACGCGGCTGCCGCGTGCTGGTGGTCGATGTGCAGAACGGTTTCAAACAGCGCTGGTATGGCCTGCCGGCTGGCGCCGCCTATCACTTCGGCCCAGCGCGACAGGTCGGGCGCGAGTTGATGGTGGAGGCCTGCTGGAGTCGCAACGGCAAGGAAATGATCTCGCCCTTTGCCGCCGAAATGCGCGGCATCAGCCGGCGTCTGGACGTCGGTAGCAGTCTGCAGCGCATTGTCATCGGCCTCGACAACGGCCGCTGCTACAGCGAAACGGTACGTTCAGGCGGCCAGGATTTCCCGGTGTGGGATGCGCGCGCGCCGAGCGGCTCGATGTTTGTGCTCGACGATGGCGATCACTCGACCTCGGGTTGCTTTCGCGGCATCAGTCGAATCGACCTGCAACGCGGTGCGGTCGATCACTTCGACTACGGCGATCACTGCATGGTGGAAGAGCACCGCTTCGTGGCCGATCCCGCTCGCCCACGGCCGGGTGCCGGCTGGCTGGTTGGCACCGTGCTCGACTGGCGCCGTCAGCAAAGCGGATTATCGATCCTCGATGCCGAGCGTCTGTCCGCCGGCCCGCTGGCCCAGGCCTGGCTGCCACACGCGCTGCCACTGGGCTTTCATGGCTGGTTTGCCGCCACGGCTTAGCGCAAAGTCGCGCTACTGGTGCATGATCTGGTGGCGCATCGGCGCCAGCTGGGCGAGCAGGCGGTTCTGCGCCGCGATCGGCACTTGCCTGGCCTCCATCGCGTCGATCAGATCCTCGACCAGGGCGTTGAACTGGCCTTCATCGATATTCATGTCGCGATGCGCCTCTTCCATGCTCCTGCCGCTGTAGTGGCAGGGGCCGCCCGACTCGAAGCAGATCTGTGACAACAGCTGGGTGTGCAGATTGACCAGATCGACATCGGCGAACAGATGCGAAATGCGCGGATTCTCGACCCAGCGCACGATGGCATCCTCAACGAAAGCACTCACTCCGGCCTCGCCGCCCAGCGCCCGATACAGACTGTCATCGCGCGGCGGCGTGGCGGCGCAGGCCAGCAGTTCGATGCAGAGCAGCACCAGCAGCGCCCGTGCAGTCAAACTAACGGCTAAGCTGGATCGAGACATACCAGGCCTCCTGCCCATCCAGGCTGGCGATGCTACCGAGATCAGCCCAGGCAGCAACGACCGAAATGGTCTTGTTGGGAAACCAGGCGACAAACACATCGCGCCAATCGTCTTCGCCGGCAAAGCCAAGATTGTCCGGCTTCTGCCGATACTCGGCGCCCACCGCCCAATGCCGGTCCAACAGCAGGGCAACACTGGCCTCGGCGACCAGGCTGCGCGAGTGCTTGCGATCGCCGCCAAAACCCAGCAGACCCGTTTGATTGGCGCGGGTGGAACGCAGGGTTAAATTGGTCAACAGATTGCGGCCGGCGACACCGCCCAACCAAAGTCGGCTGGCGGCCAGATAAACATCAATATCGCTGTCATCGCGGGCCCCGACCAGGGATGGCACCAGAAAATCACGCTGCGTCTTGTGTTGCACGCCGAGCGAGATCTGTGGCCAGTCGTCGTAGATCAGATCGCCGTACAGGCGGAGCTTGGCGCCGAGTATCCGCTGTCGGAAGCGATCGGTGGGCAGGGACAAGGCCGACGCCAGGGTCGGTAGTTCGAAACGTTGATCGGTGAGGCTGAGCTCGAGCCGGTTGCCCCAGCCGACCGCCAGGCCACGGCTGTCGAGCCGGTAATCACCACTGTCGACCCGAGTCAGGAAGGCCGCCCCGCCCCACTCGCCCTCGCTGGAATAGCCGGCGATGGTCGACCAGGGCACGATACCGCCGCCGCTGCCGCCCTCGATCATGCTGGCGCCGCCGGTGGCGACCAGCCGACCGGATTGGGCATGCACGAGCGACGCGCTAAGGAGGAGCAGGCCAAGCCAGCAGACACACCCCGTTGGTCTGTTCATGCAGCAGAATCCTTGGCAGGCACCGTCCGACGTTGCTGCCACCAGCGGACGAAGTCATCCGCCGCCAGCGGCCGACTGAAATAGTAGCCCTGGACCACCTCGCAACCCAACCTGCGCAGCACATCCAGGCCCTCGGCACTTTCCACGCCTTCGGCCACCACCCGCAGGCCCAGGGCGTGGGCCAGACGCAGCACTGAATCGACGATCCGCTCGTCCTCCGTACCGGGCATCAGGCTGAGGACAAAACTACGATCGATCTTCAACTCATCGACCGGCAGTCGCTTCAGCTGGGCCAGCGAGGAATGCCCGGTGCCGAAGTCGTCGATCGACAGGGTCAGACCGGCCCGGCGCAGGGCATCGAGGTTGCTCAAGGCCGCGTTCAGATCGCGCATCACCGCGCTCTCAGTGATCTCCAGAATGATCTTCTGCGGCGACACGCGGTGGCGGCGCAAGGTGTCGGTGATGATGCCCGGCAGCGCCGGATCGACCACGTCATGCGCCGACAGATTCAAGGCCAGCCCGCAGTCGACACCCTGAGCGGACCAACGTGCCACCTGCGCGACGGCCTGTTCGACCACCCAACGGCTGATCTGACCGATCAAATCCGAGCGTTCGGCCAGGGCGATGAATTCATCCGGCGGGATGGGGCCCAGTTGCGGATGCTTCCAGCGCAACAGGGCCTCGGCGAAGCTGACCTGATCATCGGCCAGATTGACCTTGGGCTGAAACTGCAGAAAGAACTCACCCTGGCTCAGTCCCTCGGCCATATGGCGAATCAGCTGCAGCTGACGCTGATGGCGTTCATCCAGACCGGCCTCATACACCATCAGCCCCTCGCCGGACAGCTTGGCCTCGTTCATTGCTACGTCCGCGCGCCGCAACAAGGTGCTGGCATCGACCACCTCATCCTGCCCGATATCGACCACGCCAAAGTTGAAGTCCAGGCTAAGGGGCACCTGATCGATCAGGAACGGCTCGGCCAGGGCGTCGCTGACCTGCTTGATGCGCCGCGCCGTCTGCTCCGCCCCCAGGCCCCACAGACTCAGCATGAACTCGTCACCTCCAAGCCGCGCCAGGGGATCGGTGTCGCGCGCCTGGGCCCGCAAGCGATTGGCCAGCTCGACCAGGGCGCGATCACCGAAGGCATAGCCAAACAGATCGTTGATGTCGCGAAAGCGCCGCACTTCGATCACCATCAACAGCGCGCTACGTCCGCTGCCTCGCTGTTCGGCCAGCCGCCGATCGAGCAGACTGATCGCACGCTCGCGATTCGGCAGTCGGGTCAGACCATCGTGACCGGAGCTGAACACGATCTGCTTCTCACGCTCGGAGATACTGGCCTGCATCAGATTGAAGGCATCGGCCAGCTCGCGCAGTTCATCATTGCCACTCAAGGCCAGCGGCTGGTCATAGCGACCAGCGCGCACCTGCTCCGCCGCATCGGCCAGCCGACGCACGCGCTGCTGCAGCACGCGGCCGAACAAACTCGCCACCAGCAGGGCCAACACGGTGACCGCCGAGGTCCAGACCAGGGCACGCTGTTGCAGTTGCTGAAATGGACTGATCAAGGTGGCCGTCGGTGCCGAGATCAGCAAATACAGCGGACTGAACTCGGGCTCAGAGACGCGCAGCGCCAGGCTCGGGTCGTGGGCCTCGGTGAACGCCGGCAGCTCGATGCGCTGTCCGCCGCCTTGCAACGCATCGATCAGTTCAGTGGGCATCGCCTGGCGCTGGCCATCGGCGTCGATCAGCTGCCATCCGCCATCGCCGTGCAGGGCGATCACCGCTTCCAGCCCAGTCAGCCCGGCCAGCTCGGCGATATCGGCACCACCAAACTCACTGCCCATCGCCAACCAGGCGACCTGATGCGGTGCGAACACCGGCACCAGGGCAAAGCTGATCGGCCGATCGGCGATCACCACAACACCGCTGGCCGAGCCCTGCGTACGCGCACGCTGCAGCAAGGCCGGCAGTCGCTGGCGGTTCAAGGCATCGAGTGCGATATCGAGACTGGCGATCGGCTCGCCCTCCACCGACAGCAGCAAGGCATGTGGCAGATCGAGCCGCAGACTGGCATTGTGCAGCACCGACTGCAGGGTCGGCAGATCGCGGGTGGCCACTGCCTCCTTGAAGCCGAAGTCCTCGGAGAACACGGCCACCTGTTCCAGCATCTGCCGACTGCGATTCTCGCGCAGGCTGCGCCAGACCCGCGCGCCGACCTCGAGGCGCGCCGCCGATTGTTCATCGACCACGGTGCGCACTGCCAGGCGCATGGCCACGGTGTCGATCAGCAACATGGCGCCGATCAGACTGACGATCAGCAGCAACACCTTGGTGCCAAAGCGCAGCCTGACAACGCGGGAAGACGCCATCTCAGTCGCGCCCGCGCTGTTCGCGCAGCCTGTCCTGCAGAGCGCGCAGTCGCTCGCTGCCGCGCGGCGGCGGCGGCGGGCTAAGTTCTATGCTAAGGGGAAGGCGCACTTCGCCCGCGCTCAGCTCAATGTTTTGGCTGGCGTCGCCCAGCAGGCGCTCATGCCACACCTCAAGGGTGTAGTGTCCGACCGGGGCTTCGATGATCGCCGCGCCGCTGGCGTCGGTGACGGCGAAGTAGGGTGTGTCGACCACCACGATGTAGCCTTGCATCCAGTCGTGAATATTGCAGCCCAGGCTGACCACGCCGGGCTGATCGAACAGCACCGGCTCCGGCGGCGTGCCGCTGTACAACGGCAGGCTGAAACGCTTGGCCGGCGAGAATGAATAGACCTGATGTCGGGTCTGATCACTGTTGGGGAAATCCACCGCGGTACCCACCTGCACGGCGGTCACCCGCGGCACGAACTGACTGCCGATCTGGTCGACCACCACCCGGCCCGGCGCCCCCATGGTCGGCTGCTGCGGCCGCAGGCTGAGCACCGCCTCGGCCACCGGCCGGGCATCGGCATTAACCTGCAGTTTCAGCGTGGATCCGCCCACCGGGGCAACCCCGGTCGACAGCCCCCAAGCTGCCAGCATTGCCATCGCTCTGGCCGCCACGCCTGCGCTCCTGTCGGGATTCCATGATCCTAGCAAGCCTGGCTGCGGAGGTGTGCCGAGGAGGTGAAAATCGGCGCGTTCGACCGGCTACGTCGCGGCGGTGGTGGAGCGTGTCGAAGCCGGCCTGGGCCAGCAGAATCGCAGCAAGGAATTCGCCACGCGGCGCCGAAGGTCAGTGAGCGGTGCGCCGCTCAAGCTCGCTGAGAAAGTCCAGCGCCTGCTGCCGATCGCTGCCGCACATCTCCGCCTCAGGCTGCAGCCCGAGGCAGACCACCGGTCGCCGCGGATCGCCGAACAGGCGGCAGCGCAATTGTTCGTCCAACTGAACGCAGGGCACGCCGGCCGGTTTGCCATTCGGCATACCGGGAATCGGCGAACTGATCGAGGGCGCTATGCAGCAGGCCGCGCAGCGATCACGGCAGCGCATCGACGGCGTCTGGATCGAAGGCCTGGACTGCCCGCACCGCCGCCAGCGGCAGGGCGGCGAAGATATGCGGGTACAGATCCTGACTGGCTTCGCTCCACTCGTAGTGCAGGCTGTCGCCGAGCGCAAGAGGATCGATGCTGAGCTTGATTCGCGGCCCCTTGCCGCGCAGATGGCGCTGCACCACGCCGGCAATCTGCGCTTCGGTGGCGCAGTGAATGAAGCCCTCGTCGCTGAATTCGGATGGCCGATAGTGGCCACTTGCCTGCGCGGCCTGCCATTCCTCTGGCCGCGCAAAGTGATAGATCAGTGCCGGCAAACTGTTGGCTCCCCCACTACTTAACGTATAGATACACTCGATAACAGGCCGCGCAGAGCGCCGCCCATCGCGCGCTCACTCGCCACTATGCAGATGCACCGACTCGCGGCGCAGCTCGGTATAGATCTCTTCGCTGTCCGGTCGACGCGCAAACCAGCGTTCGAAGGCGCTGGCCGCCTGTTCCACCAGCATGCCCAGACCATCGACGGCAGCATCGGCCTTGGCCGTACGGGCCCAGGCCAGAAACTCCTCGGCCGCCTCGCCGTAGTTGAGATCGACCGCGGCAAAGCGCGGTGCGGCCATCGAAAATGGCAGATCGAGCCGGCCGCCACTGCGGCCACCGGAGGTGGCATTGATGATCAGCTCGAAGTCGCCGATGTCGGCCAGGTCCTTCCAATAGCGCGAGCTGACCCGGCCCGGCTGGGCCAGTCGATCGACCAACTGATCGGCGCGTTCCGGGTTGCGATTGACCACCACCAGGGCATCGATGCCGGCCTCGAGCAGCATCGGCGCGACACCGCGCGCAGCGCCGCCGGCACCGAGAAGAAGACAGCGCCGCCCGCGTAGATCAAGCCGATGGCGCTCGGTGAGATCACGCAACAGGCCGATGCCGTCGGTGTTGTCACCATGCCAGCCATGATCGGTGCGCACCAAGGTATTCACCGCCCCGGCCAGTTCGGCGGCCGGGCTGAGATCGGCGCACAGCCCGGCTGCGGCCTCCTTCAGCGGCAGGGTGACATTGGCGCCGACGCCGCCGGCCTGAGCAAAGCCATCGAGACGGGCGGCAAACTCCGCCGGCGCCACGTCGATTGCCTGATAGTCGATCGACAGGCCGAGATCGCGCGCAAACGCCTTGTGTATGCGCGGCGACAGGGTGTGCGCCACCGGGTGACCGAACAAAGCAAGCTTGGCCGGGTTCATGCTGCATCCTCCTTGAGCCAGCGCGCTGCATCGAGCGCGGAATAGGTCAGCACCGCGTCGGCGCCGGCGCGCTTGATCGAGGTCAGGGACTCGAGCACGCAGGCGCGTTCGTTCAACCAGCCGTTCTGAGCAGCGGCTTTCAGCATGGCGTACTCACCGCTGACTTGATAGACCAGGGTCGGCGCACCGAATTCGTCCTTTACCCGGCGCACGATATCGAGATAGGGCAGACCGGGCTTGATCATCACCATGTCGGCGCCTTCTTCCAGATCAAGCGCCACTTCACGCAAGGCTTCATCGCTATTCGCCGGGTCCATCTGATAGGTGTACTTGTTGTCCTTGCCGAGGTTGCCGGCTGA
This sequence comes from Pseudomarimonas arenosa, assembly GCF_014841215.1. GTDB lineage: Bacteria > Pseudomonadota > Gammaproteobacteria > Xanthomonadales > Xanthomonadaceae > Pseudomarimonas > Pseudomarimonas arenosa. The sequence goes on along the minus strand of NZ_JACYTR010000012.1, from coordinate 37,654 downwards.
ACCCACCGCATCGCGGAATGGGCCGTAGAAGCTGGAGGCGTACTTGGCCGAATAGGCCAGGATGCGGGTGTGGATATGCCGGGTTTCTTCCAGTGCCTCGCGAATGGCGCCGATCCGCCCATCCATCATGTCCGACGGCGCCACCACGTCGGCACCGGCCTCGGCATGCGACAGGGCTTGCTTGACCAGGGCTTCGACGGTTTCATCGTTCATCACGTAGCCGCTGTCGTCGATCAGGCCATCCTGTCCGTGGGTGGTAAAGGGATCCAGGGCCACGTCGGTAATCAGGCCGAGTTCCGGAAAGCGTTGCTTCAGCGCACGCACGGCGCGTTGCGCCAGGCCTTCCGGGTGCCAGGCGCGGGCCGCATCCAGCGACTTGGCAGCCTGCCCCTCGACCGGAAACAGGGCCAGCGCGGGCACGCCCAGCGCCAGCGCCTGTTCCGCCACGCGCAGCAACTCGTCGATCGACAGCCGCTCCACCCCAGGCATCGAGGCCACCGGCGCACGACCGTCGATATCGTGCACGAATACCGGATAGATCAGGTCATCGCTGCTCAATCGGTGTTCGCGCATCAGGCGGCGGGAAAACGCATCACGACGCATCCGCCGCGGTCGGGTGTAGGGATAGCCCATGGTCGTCCTTTGCAATGGCTGTTGGCAGTTTAGCGCGGCTGCATGCCTCGACCACGACTTCGATCAAGGAAGCGCGCACAACAGGCGCTGGCACTGCTGTCAGCCGGCAGGGCCATCCTTTGGCCTTCGCCATCCCCGGCGCCGAATAGCCAGCGACACTGCCGCTGCCAGTAGGACGGGCGGCAGATAGGCGACCAGCAGGACCAGCCCCAGCATCCACAGCGCTCCGATCTGACCAAAGCTGAGTACGTGCAGCACCTGCCCCAGCAGGACGCCGAAGGCGATCACCAGCAGCGACCCATACCCTCTGGCCAGCGCCCCTAGCAGTGAGCCCAGCACGGCCAGCGCCAGCAGGTAGTACATGGAGTCGCTGTCCCAGGGCTCGGCAAATCCAATCAACCGGGGCGACAGGGCCCAGATCGCCGCTCCGCCGACCACCGCGAGCATGAGCAAACTGGCATTCGACAGCGAACGAGGACGCATGAGGTCAGCGCACTGGCTGGCCATCGGGTTCAGCGCGCAGACCGCTTTCGGATTTCACTTCGACCGCCTCGGCCGGCAGTCTTGGCAATACGAATACAAAGCGCACGCCGTGGCCGGGTCGACTTTCGCACTGCACCTGCCCCTGCAAGCGACGAGTGACCAGGGTGTAGATCAGGTGCAGCCCCAGGCCGGAGCTTCCCTCGTGCCGGCGGGTGGTGAAGAAGGGATCAAACACCTGGCTTAGATGTTCGGGCGGAATGCCGACGCCGTTGTCGCGGTAGCTCAGCTCGATGCCACCGTCCTCCAGCGACCGCACGCCGATGCGGATCCGCCCCTGCATCTGGCCCTGGAACCCATGCAACAGCGAATTGCCGATCAACTGCGTCACGATCTGCGACAGTGCGCCTGGATAGCTATCGATCACCAGAGCTTCCGGGCAGTCCAGCTCGGCCTCATGGCCGCCCTGCTTGAGCTGCCCGGACAGGCTCAGCAGCACATCACGCAGGTAGTCGGCGACATCGAAGCGACGGCGCAGTTCGCGCGATTGATCGAGCGAGATCTGGCGGAAGCTGCGCACCTGATCGGCCACCCGGCTGAGATTGTTGCCGAGCAGCAGAACGGTCTCGTCGCATATGCGCAGAAACTCCTCCAGTTCCGAGCGTCGCAAGGGCTGCTGCTCGAAATGCCGGCGGAATTCGCGCAACTTGAAATCGAGCAGCGACTGCGCGGTCACCGCCACACCCAGCGGCGAATTGATCTCATGTGCCACGCCGGTGACCAGGCGGTTCAGGGCCAGATGTTTCTCGGCCTCGACCAGCTGCGCCTGCGCCGCGCGCAGTTCACTGATGGTGGAGCGCAACTGCTCGTTACGGGTTTCCAGCTCGGCCGTGCGCTCCTCGACCTTCGCCTCCAGCGTGGCATTCAGTCGATAGATCTCGTCCTGACCTTCCTCCAGCTCGCGCCGAGCGGTATCCAGCCGCAGGGTGTAGGCCTCGACCTCCTGATACACCTCGTTCAGTGCCGCGATGATCGGCGCGAATTCATTGCGCCCCGCCGCTGGCAGTGGCGTCAGCTGCAGCCGCCCGTCTTCCGGATGATGACCGATGCTGTGCGAAATTGACCGCAGCATGCGATTGAACGGTCGGAACAGCACGTTCAGCATCAGCATCATCAGCAGGATGAAGGCGAGGGAGATCAGGCCACCGACCAGCAGCTTGTCGCGCAGCATGGCCTGCAGTTCGGCGGTGAACTCGGCCTCCGGCACCAGCACACCAAAGATCAGGCCGACCTTGCTCGACATGTAGAAGGCGATATGCGGCTGACCTTGCACGTCGACGGTATCCTGTCGCCCGACCTTTCTGGAGTCGGCGCTGCCTAGCGCGTGCGCGGCCCAGGCATAGTCCCGGGCGGGCTGCATGACCTGCTCGGGATCGGGCGAGAAGTTGACGAAGCGGCCGCTTTGGCGGTCGATCAGGAACGACTGCGAGCCCGGCGTCACCTGCATGTCGGCGACAAAGCGGCGCATGCCCTCCATCGACCAATCCACCGTGGCCATGCCGATCAAGTGCCCCGACTCGTCCTGCATCAGGGCGTCGACGGTCATCATCAAGGCCTTGCTGCCCGCCTCGTCGAAGTAAGGCTCGGTCCAGTACACCTTGCTCGGTCGCGGCCGATCACGCGGCCAGTCGGCCGGCAGGGCATGCAGATACCAGCTCTGCTGCGGGTAGTTGTAGTCCTCGCTATTGAGCTCCCAGCTGAACACCACGCGATCTTGCTGGCGATAGGCGTACGGCCCGAACAGGCGCTGTTCGGCCGAGAAGGCGTACGGCTCATACCACAGCCCGCCACCGATGGCAGCGGGGAAATCGTCGAAATGCTGGGTCAGCAGGGCCTGACTGCCGGCGTCTTCGCCGACTGCGAGTTCAGCTGGGCGCTGCCGAAACAGGTGCTGGCCGGCCACAGCCAGGTCACGCGCGCTGCGCTCCATCAGGTCGGTCTGCGCATCGATCCGGGCCAGATTGGCCGCGAACAGCGCTTCAATCTGCTTTCCACGCAGTTCGGTCAGGGCCTGCGCGCTGGTGTGATGGTTGTGCGCCAACAGGATGCCGTAGCCGGCCAGCTCCAGCAGCAGCACGATCAGCAGAATGCGTAGCTTGATGGTCATCCCGTGGACATTCTCGTGCTAACCACCGCGGTCCTCAGCCAGACCGGCACCGGCTCGGCACGCTCACATTGCCTTTAGCCCCTGAACAAATCAATCCGCCCGACGCCGGGCTTTCCAGTCGGCGGCCGACTGACCCCAGATGTCGATCGGCTTGGCATCGAACGGCGCTGGCAGACGGTCTTCGCGGAGGAAGCGCGAGCCGAGCTTTTCCGCTACCCGGCGCGACTTGTGGTTGTTGGCGTCGATGCTGTGAATGATCTCCTGCCAGCCCAGCTCATCGACCGCAAAGTCCATGCAGGCGGCGGCCGCTTCCCAGGCATAGCCCAGGCCCCAGGAAGCGCGCCGGATACCCCAGCCGATCTCGTCACCGGGCCAACCCCAGGGCGACCACGGCCCGACCCGACCGACCCACTCGCCGCTGGACTTCTCGATCACCGAGAACATCGCCACGCCGCCGCTGGCCCAGCTGCCGATCATTGCCATCAGACTGCGCCAGGCCATATGCGGCGGTTGCAGCCCGCCGACGAACTCAGCGGTCTGCGGGTCGCCGATGAACGCCGCCAGATGCTCATGATCCTCGGCCCGTGGCAGTCTCAGGATCAGACGATCGGTATGCAGAACAATCTCAGGCAGGGCAGACATCGGGGTGCTCGGGAGTTGAATCGGCCACGATGCTAACAGCTGGTTCAAGCGCGCCGCGATCCTTGCGACCCGGGCCGCTTCAGCATCGATCGCGGTCAAACGCCATGCTACGCCCTCGCAGCGCGGCTCAGGCCGCCCGCCGGCGGCGCTCCTGTCGCGCAATCGCTACCTTTGATCCGGCCGGAGGTGAAGCAGCGGTCAACAACGGGCACTATGATCCCCCGTGAGTTCGATTCGAGGCTGTCTCCGAGTCAGCCTTGATTGTCACACCCGTCCGACTTCGACGAGGAAGTGCGATGCATCCATCGATCACGGTTGCAGCAGATCCACACGCAACAGAAGCGTCTGAACGCAACGAGGCGCTGGACTGCGAGATCCCGGTGTCGATCACCCATCATTTCGTGCACGACGATGAATGGGGCGACATTGAAGAGATCGTAGTCGAATCAGAAAGCGCCGACTGAACACCCACGAACAGCAAGGAGGCTGAACGTGCGATCGGCATCATCAAGGCTGAGTTTCCTCGGCCTGCTCTTTCTCTCTCTCGATGTTCTGGCGGCGCCGGCTACCGTGGCCGGCGCCATCAGCTTGCCGGAACCCACCCTGCAGCATATCTCCATCGTCTGGGCGATCAGCGGCGATGACGATTTCGACGGCGTGGTCAGTGTGCGCTATCGGGTCAACGGCAGCGGCACCTGGTCCACCGGCATGGCCTTGCGCCGCGTACCCACTGGCAGCAATGGCAGCTTCAGCTGGGGCGAAGCCCATCGCGGCTCGCTGTTCGGTCTGCAGCCGAACACGCAGTACGACATCGAACTCAGTCTGAACGACCCCGACGGCGGCTCCACACAGCAGATCGTTTCCGCGACCACCCGCGCCGTGCCAAGCGCCGGCAGCGGCAGCGTGCGCGCCGCCACTCCCGGCACCTTGAGCAATGTGCTGGCCCTGGCAGTACCCGGCGATATCGTCGAGCTCGGCGCCGGCAGCTACAGCGGATTCACCATCAGCAAGAGCGGCATTGCGGGCGCGCCGATCACCCTTCGCGGCAGCGCCGGCGCAGTCATCACCGGCGAGCTGGCGATGTTCTTCCAAAGCCATCTGCGCCTGGAAAACCTGACCATCAACGGCCGCATCCGCTTCAATGGCTCGGATGACATCAGCATCGTCGGCTGTACGATCACCGCGCGCACCCAGAATGCCGGCGATGGCATCGTCAGTTTCCTGCGTTCGGCGCGGGCCTACATCGCCAACAACACCATCACCGGCACCACCGTATGGCAGGAGTCGGCGTTTGGCTCCAGCGGCAACAATCTCGGCGAAGGCATTGCCGTCACCGGCCCCGGCCATGTGATCGAGAACAACACGGTCTCGCGCTTTCGCGATGCAATTTCCTTTCTCGAGGACAGCGAGGCCGTCGATCAATACAGCCTCGACGTTCTGAACAACACGATCAGCCAGGCCGCCGATGATGGCATCGAGGCGGACTTCTGTTTCCACAACTGCCGCATCCTCGGCAATCGCATCACCAACAGCTTCATTGCCATGTCGGCCCAGCCCAGCCTGGGCGGCCCGACCTACTTCATCCGCAACCAGGCCTACAGCGTGGCTCACCTGCCGTTCAAGCTGTACCGCACCAGCCGCGGCGATGTGATCCTGCATAACACCGTGGTCAAGCATGGCGACGGCTTCAATGCCTATCCCGGCACCCCGATCGGCCAGGCCCTGGTGCTGAACAACCTGTTCCTAGGCGGTCCCGCCGGCAGCTTCAACGGCTTCTCCAGCGGCTCGGGCCGGGTGGTCGATCTGCAGACACTGGAAACCGGCAACTCACGCCTCGACTACAACGGCTACGGCACCACCCTGACCGCCTTCAACGGCCGTATCGGCGCACAGAGCTTCAGCTCGGTGACACAGATGCAGAGCAGCACCAGCGAGATCAATGGTCTTCGCGTCGGCTACGACGTGTTCGCCAGCAACATCGCCTTTCCCTCCGCCCCGGCCAGCATCTATACCCCGGTCGACCTGTCACTGGCCGAAGGCAGCGCCGCGGTGGATCGAGGCGTGGTGATTCCCGGCCTTAACGAAGACTTCAATGACGCCGCCCCCGACCTCGGCGCCATCGAGCGACCGAGCAGCGGCGGCGTAGGGCAGGTGTTTCGCAATGGGTTTGAGTAAGCCCTACCCGGGAACCGCGCTACGCGAGCTCCCACACAGACCTTGGACCGATACCGCTGTTAGCCCCTACCCAGGATCCTCGCTATGCGAGGCCCCTGGGCAGGCAAAGATCGGCTCCCTAACCCCACCCCGGCCCTCCCCGAACATCGGGGAGGGAGTTCCGGGGCACCCGCCGGCGCGCGTTGTCAGTGCGCATCGATCGCTCCCCTGGAGGGAGAGGGTGTGGGGTGAGGGGGAAGACAGGCTGCAGGGCGGAAGACCAGCGAAACAAGCAGGACCTTTCCCCATCCGCACCAGCGCCGCTCAGCACCCATCAAAACCATCGCGAAAGATCCGCCCCTGCGGCTGGCGCTCATAACTACCGACATCGACCGCGCCCACCCGACTTTCACAGCGAGCGTCGGCATTCGGCACCAGGGCAGTCAGCACGCCGGCATTGATGGCCGTGCTATCGACCGGCAGAGCCAGGGTCGGCACGGCGCCGCCATTGTCCGCCGCCATGGCCGGCAGCATCGGATCACTGAACACCGCCGTTGAGGTGACCGGCGTTTCGTTGCCTCCGTCCATGGGCCGAGTCTGTGGCCATTGCCGGTTACCGCCGCCGTCCAGACTGGCCGGATTGTTCATCGCCCAGTTGACGAAGCGGTTGCCGCCACTGTTGTTGGCGAATAGCACGTTGGTCAAGCGCAACTGATTCGATGCGCCGATCGAGATGCCCGCGGCAAAGGCATCGGTAGACACATTATTGGCAATCGTCGTATTGACGATGTCGATCGGTGCCGTGCTGGTCAGCGCCATCGCAGCACCCAGCCCGGTACGGGCGACATTGCCACTGAAGGTGGCGTTGCGGATCGTGCCCGGCGCGTCGCCGGCCACGAACAGGCCGCCAAAGCCGCGCGCCTCGTTGTCGATCACGCTGACCCGTTCCAGCGCCCAGGGACCGTCCTGCAGGTAAAGGCCGCCACTGTGTTCGCTGCTGCTGAGCTGGCGGTTGCCCTGCACCAGCACATCTTCGAAGCGACTGCGGCTCAGCATGTCATACATCACGCTGAAGAAGGCGCCTCCGAACGCATTGCTGCTATTGTCGACCAACTGGGTTCGACAGATATCGACCAGTCGCTCAGCGCCATCTACACCAATCGCGCCGCCATTGCCGCCGTTTCCCGGATTGCCACCACTGCCAATCGCGTGATTGTCCTCGAAGCGGCTGTCGACGATGTTCAGTCGCAGGCTGCCCAGCGAATACAGCGCGCCGCCGTTCGAGCCGCTATTGCCACTGAACACGCAGTTGCCGATATCGATCCGGTTCAATTGTTCGCCATAGAAGGCGCCACCGCCGTCATCCTGCGCCGAGCCAACGAGCGCCGCGACATTGTCATCGAAGCGGCAGTTGACCAGCTTCAGGCTGACCTTGTGCGGAAACTCGAAGTCCTGTTCCTTGTAGATCGCGCCACCGCGACCACCTGCGGTGTTGCCGTCGCGAAAGCTGATGTTTTGCAAGGTGACGGTGAACAGCGGCGCATCCGGCGCCGGGTTGTCACTGGAGATATACATGATCTGCCGCAGCCCAGCACCCGACAACGTTGCCGTGCCGCCGCCGTCCAGCACGACGGCGCGTCCGATCTGCAGGGTCTGCGTCACGGTGAACGTTGTCGGTGCAGCACCCAAGTTCAGGCGAATGACACCGCCGGCATCCAGGGCGGCCTGCAACTGCGCGGTGGTGAATGAATTCGGCGAGCCATTACCCAGCACCACCGCTCCGCCCGTGCTTTCGGCGACCACCGGCGCGCAGAAGCTCTGCGCGGCGGCGCTGTTCGCGCTCAGGGCCAGTCCCAGTGCTGCGCTCAGGCTGATCAATGCAATCGCGTTCATGGCACCCCCCGCGCAAGCTGCAGTTGCGGCCCAGTGTGCCGCGACCACATGGCGACCGCGCACCGCTGCTCAGCGCCATAGCCCGCTGGGACGATTAGTCGCGGTCACCATCTGCCGCTATGATCGCGCAATGGACTTCAGCAGCCCCGCGCCGGCACAGCGCATTGTATTGGCCTCGACCAAGGGCGGCGTCGGCAAGAGCCTGCTCGGCCTGCATCTGGCCGCCTTTGCCGCGCGCCAGGGCTGGCCCACCTGTCTGGTCGACTGCGACAGTCAGCGCTGTGCTGCCGAATGGCATGCCCTGCGCCCGCCCGACTCGCCAGCACTGCATCTGGTCGCGGCCGATGATCCCATGAATGGCGTGGCACGCAGTTGGAGCCACAGGATCCCACCGGGTAATCGCGTGGTTGTGATCGACACGCCGGCCGGCATGCGCGCCCATCACCTCACTGCCTATGTTCGCAATGCCGACACTCTATTGGTGCCGATGCAGCCCTCGGTGATCGACCAGCGCGCCAATCGGCACTTCATGAACGAGCTGTCACGACTGAACGAGATCCGCAGCGGCCAGTTGCGCGTCGGCATTGTGCTGAACCGGGCCAAGCTGCGCACCCTGGCCTTGCGTGACCTGCTTGAACACCCGGATGCACTGGGCGCACCGATGGTCGGCGTGCTGCGCGAGTCGCAGGCCTATTCCCTGCTGGTCGGACTGGGCCGTAGCCTGTTTGATTATTCCTCGCCGAAACTGGCCAACCTGCTGGATGATTGGCAGCCGCTGCTGGCCTGGCTCGGCTGGACTGAGGCGACACAGCACCAGGTAACGCCGAACCCGCAGTTAGGGCAAGCAGCAGGCAAGCCCGCGGCGATGTCGCCAGGTTAGGTCCGCCCTGGTCGCTGCAGTCATTCTTCCCGGCCTTGATGGCGATGGAACGCTACGTTCTGAATTTGCCACCGCGCTCGAGCCTTATCTGCGTCCCATGCTGGTGTCCTATCCGAGCGATCGCCGACTCGGGTATCAAGCGCTTCAAGAACTTGTGCTTGCGCGCCTTCCGTCTGAACCGTTTGTTCTGGTCGGCGAATCGTTCTCAGGTCCGCTGGCTTGCCTGATAGCGGCCTCTCGCCCCCAGGGTCTACAAGCGCTGTTCCTGTGTGCCAGCGTTGCGCGGTCACCGTTGCGCTGGCTGACGCCGCTCGCCATCCTCGCCGCCGGGGCCGTGCCGTTCCACGCCGCTCCCAGCACGGGCCTCTCCTGGGCGTTGTTCGGCGCCTGGGCGGCACCGGCTCAAGTGGCGGCGCTGCGGCGCGCACTGATGCAAACGCCACAGGCAGTTCTGCAGCATCGCGCCAAGGAAGCGCTGCGAGTGGATGTCACCGCCAGCCTTGCTTGCATTGCCGTGCCCACGTTCGGGCTGCGAGCCAGCCCGGATCGCATTCTTGGCCCGAGCGCATCCGCTCGGTTCACTGCACACTTGCCCGGCTATCGCGAGGTAGTCGTACCAGGGCCGCACGCGCTCTTGCAGGCGGCTCCGCGTGCTTGCGCCGCGCGGGTCGTTGAGGCGTGCAAGGCACAAGGTATTGCAGACGTTTCATAGTCACTCATCGAACGACTTTGCGGCGTCGTTCCGGCGTTTCGCATCGAATGGAAGTCACCGAAGACGACCCATTCCGAGCAAATCACTGCACAGATCAATCAGCGCCGGCGACCGGCTCGCCGGCCACCCAGGCCAGCAGCGTTTGCGGCGCTTCGCGGTCGCCGCGACGGAAGTCGGTGTAATCCTGACCTCGCGTCACTTCGACCCGATTGGCCAGCAGGCGGGTGGCGCGCAGGGCCAGTTCCTCGCGCTCGGCTTCGACGCCGTGCATCACGAACAACAAGGCGCCCTGACGCAGCAAGCGCACCGCCAGCACTTCGGCCTGCGATTGCATATCCGAGGTGGTACCGAACACTGCCCAGGTCAGCACGCCGGGCAAGGGATACCAGGTCGGTGCATGGCGGCCGCTGCCAAGCGAACGCTGGCTGCCATCGGCGAGCAATTGGCCGGCCAGTGCGGCGGCCCGCTCATCGACCGTGTCCAGCGGCTGGCCGAGGGCGAAGTTGCCTGACTCCAGGTACAGCACTTCGATATACCAACCATCGGGATCAGCCACACTGACCTGCTGGTGCACCACCCAACCCAACACATGCGGTTCCACCTCGGTGCCGCGCAATCGCGCCACCCGGGTGAGACTGACCCGCGGCACGAAGCGGAACCCCGATGGCAAGGCCAGTTCAGCCTGGGCCCGCTCCAGCTTGACTTTGCCGAGACGATAGGAGAGCTGACGAACCTCGGCCTCCAGCCGCTCGAGATCGGTATCAGCACTGATCAACTGCGGCAAGGGTGCGGCTGGCCGGTGGCTGGTCGGGCGCAGACCGGCATTGGCGACGATCTCCGCCTGCTCGCTGAGCGTAGGCGCCGAATACCCACTGCCGCCATTCTGCACACTGCGTTCCACCGCCACGTCGGAGCTGGCGGCTGCCGAGGGCGGGTCCACTCGGCCTTCGGTTGGCTGAGCTGCCCGGTCTTCGGCGATCGCCTCATCGCGCAGACGGCGCAATTCCTCGGCGTATTCGGGATCATCTTCGGCGATCAGCTGCAGCTCTTCATCGCTGATGTACATCGCCTGCTCGCTGACCAGATCCGACACCGTGCTGGCCAGCATGCTGTAGGCCAGAACGCTGGCGATCAGGGCGCCGAAGAACGGCATGCGGATATCGCTCTCGCCCTGCCCCCAGTTGCGAATCAGCGGCACCAGGGCGATCGGCCAGAGGAAGAAGGTCAATATCGCCATCAGCACGCTTTCGCGTCCGATGCGAACCAGCACCATGATCCAGAACACCAGGGACACCAGCCACAGGAGCATGATCAGCATCAGGCTTACTCCGGCACCACGAAGTAAATCTGTGAGCGATCGATCGAGTAGACGAAGCGTCCGCCGTTGACGATTACCCGCAGGCGAATCGCCCGTGCGTCAACCTGCTCAATCATTCCGCGTCGCACCCGGCCATCGAGCAGCTGTACGCGCACCGAGCGGCCCTGCCATTGCTCGCCTTGCTCCAGCCGCAGGGCATTGGCCGGTAAGGCACGCTTACCGGCCGGCACCGCCCGCTGTCGTTGCATATAGCTGTTGATCCAGGCCTGATCGTCGGCGGCCGATGGCGTCGCCGCCAGCGCGGCAGCGGCGTTCAACAGGCCTGACAACAGCAACACCCAACGGATCGAAATCATCACGCAATCATCATCTCCGGCAGCGGCCGAGAGTAGCACGGGGGTTTGTCGATACCGAAACGCGCATCGGCCACGGGTGATGCTTGTGCCCGGCATGCACTACACTCGTCGGTTGCTTCGAAACATCGGTCACCATGCCTCATACCCGTCGCGCCAACCCGATCGATCCACGGCAGCGGATTGCCCAGGCCCATGTCGACCTGTTGCTGGAACGCTTCGAGGGCCTGTCCGAGCACGAGAAGATCGCCTTTGAGCTGCTGGCGATCAGCGACCTGCCGATCCGCCTGACCTCGCTGTCCGAACTGCTGCGCCTGACCGCGCTGTCGCCGTACTGGAAGGAACACGGCGCGGCCGGGCTGGCGCGCATGTTGATGCTCAGGCTGCGCGAGCTGGTGGTCGATTCGCGCGCTGCTGAATTGCGCGCCCAGGGTGGCGATGCCCTGGCTCATGCCGCCTTGATCAGTCTGGTGCAAAGCGGCCGCGCCCGCGCCATTGCCGAATGTCTGCAGGGCGAGGCGGGCACCGCCCTGGAGCGGATCGAGCCCGAATATCGCAGTGGCGTGCGGATGCGCCTGCGCATGGCCGGCCTGTTTGGTGGCCTGGCACCGGAGCAGCTGGTGTTCGGCGCCTATATCTCGGCCCATCACGACCCGATCAGTGATGCCTTGCATCGCTGCTTGAACTTGATCGAAAACGTCGAGCTGGAGCTGCTCGATGCCCTGCATCCCAGCGTGCGCGGCGCGGCCCTGGCCCAGCTGCTGCAGCGCCAGCGCGTTCAGGCCCGTGCCGACGGCGCTCTGTTGCTCGACGCGGCGCAGGCCGCGGCACTGCAATCGCCCGAGGTTCCCGGCCTGGTGCCGGGGCTGATCGATCTCTGGGCACTGAGCGGCGCCCGCTCCACGGCTGGGCAATCGCTAGCGCTGGAGGAAGGCAGCCCGTTGCTGAGTTTCCAGCTGGCCTGGCAGGTGATCGGTCGGCTGCAAGCCGGCACCGCCCCACAGCAGCTGCTCGAGGATTGGGATCTGGCGCTGAAGCAGCACCGCCAGCAATACGGCAACCGCGCCGTGTTCCCCGGCCTGATCGGCAAGCTGCACCTGGCCTGCATCACCCTGGCCAGCGAACCACAACAGATCAAACGGCGCGAACAGCTGGTTAAGCTGCGCGAGCCGCTGGCCGTCACCGAAGGCGGGCATGGCTTCGAGTGGTGGCAGAGCTTCAGCCTGGCACGCATGGCCGGCGACCGCTTCACCGAGCCCATGCTGCCTCCGCATCCGCAAACCGACGATGTCTGGTGGCTGTGCCTGCTGCTGCGCTGGTCTGGTCAGCACCCCTCGGCCCAGCTTAACTCCTTGCTTGAGCAAGCCGAGCAGGAAGCCGAGCGAGCCGGCTGGATGTGGCTGGTCGAACAGATTCAGAGCCTCGACGACACATCGATCGAGCCGGCCGCGCGGCTGCGCGATTGGCTGGCTCCGCAGGCACGCTGGCAGAGCGCACTCAGTGCTCTGGCGGAAGCACTGGCCGTGGACAAGCAGCCGAAAGCGGCCGCGCCCAGCGCCTATTCACAGCTGCGTGTGCACCTGCGCGCGCCGCCCAAGCCGGTCAGCACAATCAAACTCGAGGTAGTGGAGCAGCGCCCCAAGGGCAATGGCTGGTCAGGCGGCCGGGTGATCGGCACCGCAGCCGGTATTCGCTCGGCACTCGACCGTCTGCCGCCCGACGACGACCCCGACCGGCGCCTGCTGAATGCCCTGCTGACCGATCTCAGTCAAAGCTCGCGTTACGGCTTTGCCGCCGGCTCGCGCACCGTCGCTGCCCTGATCGATCACCCGCGACTGTTCGCCGCCGATGATTCGGAGCGGCCCTTGCAGGCAGTGGCCGGCGAAGTCGAACTCGGCACCCGCCGGCTGCCGGACGGCCAGATCGAGTTGCGGCTGGAGCCCGAGCAGGCTGCCGATGGCGAGCCCTTCGTCTGGCGCCGCGAGCAGCAGGTGGTGATCTATCGTCCCGACCCCAGCATCTGCCGCATTGCCGAGATCATTGGCGATGGCCTGACCCTGCCGGAAGCCGGCGTGCAGCAATTGCTGCGCCTGCTGCCCGACCTGTCGCGCAAGCTGCGTGTTGGAGAGGATCTGGATCAACTCGGCGTGCAGGAAGTCGAACCCGATTCGCGCCTGCGCGTGTTGCTCGAGCCCTATCGCGACGGCCTGCAGCTGCGTGCGGTGGTGCGTCCGCTGGGTGACGCCAGCCTGGCCTACCCGCCGGGCCAGGGGCCGCTCAACGTCATCGCCCACAGCGATGGTCAGACCCGCCGGGCGCCGCGTCAGCTGGAGCACGAACGGCAGACCCTGGCCGCCCTGGTCGAGCAGAATCCGGCGCTGGAAGGACATAGCGGCGAATACCCCTTGCCGATCGATGATCCGGAAGCGGCTCTCGACATGCTGTCCTTCCTGCAGGAGCCCGAGCGCGGATTGTTGCTGGAGTGGCGCGAAGGCAAGCCGATGCGGGTGTCGCGGGCGCGCGGGGCGGCGCATCTGCAGTTGGCGGTGGAGCGTCAGCGCGACTGGTTCACCGCCCAGGGCGGGCTGGCCCTGGATGACGGCCGGGTGATCGAACTGGCCGCGCTGCTGCGCGCCCTGCCCTCGGCACAGGGCCGCTACGTGCGACTCGACGAAGAGCATGTGATCGAACTGAACTCAGAGTTGCAGCGTCGTCTGCAGGTTCTGCAAAGCCTGGCCGACGACAAGGGCCGGGTGCAGGTCAGCGGCATCGCCGCCTTTGCCCTCGATGCCGCGCTGGACGAGGAAAGCGAGTGCGACGAGGCGTTTCGCCAGCAGCTGCAGCGCATGCGCGAAGCGGAAACCCTGTCGCCCAGTCTGCCGATGAACTTTCAGGCCGAACTGCGCGACTATCAGATTGACGGCTATCGCTTTCTGCTGCGACTGGCCAGCTGGGAGGCCGGCGCCTGTCTGGCCGACGACATGGGCCTGGGCAAGACCGTGCAAGCCCTGGCGGCGCTGGCCGCCCGCGCCCATCATGGCCCGGCTCTGGTGGTGGCGCCGACCAGTGTGATCGGCAACTGGCAGTCCGAAGCGCGCCGTTTCGCCCCGGATCTGCGAGTAATGCGCTTTGACGAGGGAGATCGCGAACGCACCTTGCGCGAGCTGCGCGCCGGCGACGTGCTGCTGCTCAGCTACGGTCTGCTGGCCGCCAATATCGAGAGTCTGGCCGAGCCGCTGTTCGCCACCCTGGTGCTCGATGAGGCGCAGGCGATCAAGAATGCCAGCACCCAGCGCGCCCAGGCTGCGCGGCAGCTGCGCGCGCAGTTCCGCATGGCCCTGACCGGCACCCCGCTGGAAAATCACCTGGGTGAACTGTGGAGCCTGTTCCGGGTGCTGAACCCCGGCCTGCTGGGCAGCGAGGAGCAATTCCGCCGGCGCTTCATCGCTCCGCTGGAGAACGATCCGCGCGATCCGCAGCGCGAGCATCTGCGCCGCCTGCTCAGCCCGTTCCTGTTGCGTCGTACCAAGGCCGAGGTGCTGGCCGAACTGCCACCGCGCACCGAGATTGTGCTGCAGGTGCCGCCGAGTCGCGACGAGGCGGAACTGCTGGCTGCGTTGCGCCGACAGGCCAAGGAAAAGCTGGCCAACCCGCAGCTCGAGCTGGAGCAGCGCCGTGTTCATGTGCTGGCCGAACTGACCCGGCTGCGCCGCGCCGCCTGCCACCCGCAGCTGGTGGCGCCGGAGCTGGGGCTGTCCAGCAGCAAGCTGGAACAGCTGGTGGAGTTGGTCAAGGAGCTGGCCGAGAACCACCACCGCGCCCTGGTGTTCAGTCAGTTCGTCGACTACCTGACCCTGGTCCGTGGCCGACTGGAGAAGGAAGGCGTCAGCTATCAGTATCTCGACGGCAGCACCCCGCAGCGAGCGCGCGAGGCTGCCGTGCAGGCCTTCCAGGGCGGTAGCGGCGAAGTGTTCCTGCTCAGCCTGAAGGCCGGCGGCGTCGGCCTCAACCTGACCGCCGCCGACTACGTCATCCATCTCGATCCGTGGTGGAACCCGGCGGTGGAACAGCAGGCCTCGGACCGCGCCCACCGCATCGGCCAGACCCGCCCGGTCACGGTCTACAAACTGGTGCTGGAAGGCAGTATCGAGCAACAGATCCTGGCCCTGCATGGCAGCAAGCGCGAACTGATCGACCAGGTGATTGGCGGCGAGGCCAGCACTGGACCGGTCAGCGTGGAAGAGCTGATGGAACTGCTGGAGGGGTAGCGCGTTGGCCCGATGCACGCGTCGTCAGGTCACCCGCCGGCCCCCGATGCGCATCGGACTCAACCGTCCGCACTCCGCTCCCGACCGCTGCGCTTCGCTCAGGCTGGCTTCGACACGCTCAGCCAGCGCGGCAACGCACCCTGGGCCTGCCGAAGGGTGCCTGGACCCGCGATAGCCTCAGTACCCGCCTTGCGCATGGACCTCACGCTGCCATCGCCGCACAATCAGGCTAGGCCGCTGCTGGGGAACCGAGCGATGCGCAGGCACAGCGCCGACAGCGAAGACCCGCGTGGCCAGGACGAGCCGCGCTCGCCCTGCGTGCGGCGCTGCTGTCTCGATGATCAGGACATCTGCTGCGGCTGCGGCCGGACGTTGCAGGAGATCCTCGACTGGCACGGCGCCAATGCCGAACGCCAGCGACAGATCCTGGCACTGGCCCGGCAACGGCTCGAAAAGCGCGGTCATCGGCCTGCGCTCGACCCCTGATTCGACGCCGCGCTTGACAGCCGGCGATAAACCCGCAGGCTGTGCGGCTCTCTCCTCGCCTCGCATTGCAATGAAGCTGTTCGGATTCCGACGCAAACCTGAGTGGCAACACGCCGACGCCAAACGCCGCTTGACGGCAGTTGAGTCCCTGCAGGACCCGGCCCTGAAAGCGGCCCTGCCTGAGCTGGCACAAACTGATCCCGACCCAACGGTGCGGATCGCCGCGATCAGCCGCATCGACGATCTGGCGGTGCTCGAACGACGCATGCGCGGTGAGCACGACAGTGCGGTGGCCGAAGCCGCCAAGCAACGTCTGATTCAACGGCTGTGCGTACCGCAGGTTGAGGAATCGGCGGCCTTGGAAGCGTTGCGTCAGGTGCACGACGAGGAGGTGTTGTCCGACGTCGCGCAGAATGCCGCCCTTGGCGGACTGCGCCGTCTGGCCCTGGAACGCAGCCAGCGCGGCAACTTGAAGCTGCAACGCTGCATCCATGACCCGGACCCGGAGCTTCGGCTGTGGCTGCTGGAACAGATCGATCAGGCCGACGCCCTGCAGCGGATCGCCGATGCCGTGCGCAAGAAGGACAAGCGCCTGGCCCGCGCCGCACGCGACAAGCTCGACGCCCTGCGCATCGCCGCCGGCGATCCGACGGCGCTGGAAACGCGCGCCCAGGCCATCGCCGAAGCGGCCGGACGACTGACCCGCGAGCTGCCTGACGATCGCGACCCGCAACTGGCCGCGCTGCAGCAGGAGTGGCAACAGCTGTCTCGACAGGTCAGTGCCGCAACGCAACGCCGTGTGCAGGGCGCCCTGGATACCGCCGAGCTGGCGCTGCGCGCTGCACGTGGCGATTGGTCGCCGCCGCCCAGGGCAGAACCCACACCTGCGCCCGCTGCGCCGGAACCCAGCAGCGATAAGCCTGTCCAGGCACTGCAAGACCAACTGCCGAACATCGAGCAGAGCGACTTCGATCAGTCCTTGCAGGCACTTTCCGCACAGCTTGAGGCGCTCAGCGCCGAGCGCGGATCGGCAGATGCCAGAATCGAAGCGCTGCGCCGGCTGCTCGAGCAGCGCCGACGGCAACGTAACGACTGGCTAAAGGCGCAGCGCCAGGCCGCCAGAGAGGCCGAGCGCGAGTCGCGTGAACAGGCTGCGGCCAGCACGCTGAACCAGGTGGAACAGGCGCTTCGCCAGGGCCAGGCGCAGGCCGCGCAGGAGGCCTGGCAGAGCATTGCCAAGCCCGGCGAGTTGTCCGCCGCGCTGCGCCGCCGCTGGCAGACCTGCCAGCAGCAACTGGCCGAGCTGGCTCAGGCCCAGCGCTGGGCCAGCCGACAGGCGCGTCAGCGATTGTGCGAGGAGACAGCGGCACTGCAGGGCAGCGGTCTGCACCCCGACGCCGTCGCCAGCCGGGTGAAGGAGCTGCAGGCAGAGTGGAGCAAGCTCGATCAGATTGACGGCGATCAGGCACCGCCCAGCGATGCGGGGATCAGCCGTCGCTTTCGCGCCCTGTGTCACCAGGCGCTATCTCCGGCCAAGGCCTACTTCGAAAAGCGCCGCGAACTGCGCGGCGAACGCACACAGGCGATCGAGCAGCTCCTGACTGAGAGCCTCAGCGAAGCCGCCGACAGCGCGGCGCTGTTGCAGCGCCAGCAGGCCCTGCGCGATGGGCTCAATCAGCTGCGCGATGCGGCGCCGGAAAAGCGCAACGAACTGGCCGCTCAGATCCGCGCTCAGCTCGATGGCATCGCTGCCCGCCTCAAGGACCAGCGCGAGCAGGCCCTGCTGGGCAAGCGCAAATTGCTGGCCAAGCTGAAACGCGACCTGGGCGCGGCCGATGCGGAAGCCGGCATCCGTCTGGCCAAGGCCGCGCAAGCGGAATGGAAGCAGCTGGCGCGCGGTCGTCGACAGGACGAGGACGCACTATGGCAGGAACTGCGTGAACTGATCGACCCATTGTTTGACGGCCTGCGGCAGAGGCAGGACGCCGATCAGGCGCAACGCCAACAGATTCAGCAGGCGGCCGACGGCCTATTGGCCGAGCTGGAAGCCCTGGCGACAGCCGAGCCTGAGCGCCTGCTGCACGCCGATTCGCATGTCGAGAGCTTGCGCCAGCGCTGGCGCGAACTGGGCCGCCCCGAGGTCAACGACGGCAGCGAGACAGCACGCGGAAAACGCCCGGCGCCGTCCGCCGACCTCGACGAGCGCCGTTTCGATCGCGCCTGCGAAGCGGTGCGTCGGGCTCAGGCCAGACAACAACAGCAGCGCCAGCTTGATCAGCTTGAGGCGATCTGCCGGGCCGGCGACTGGCTGGCCGAGCGGCGCCCTGCCGCTGCGCTTCGCGAAGCCCTGGCCAGCCTCGACCTGCCGGCGTCCGCCCGCAGCCGTTTCGAGGCGCTGGCCGAGACCGCCGCCGACAGCAGCAACGATGCCCAGACCGAGTCGCAGGCGCCGGCCGAACTGCTGGCGGTGCGCGCCGAACTGGCCGCTGGCCTCGACTCGCCGCCTGACGATCAGGCACTGCGTCGGCAGGAACAGATGCAGCGCCTGGCGCGGAAACTGGAGGGCGCAGCGCCGCTGGCTGCCAGCGAGGAGATTCTCGACTGCCTGATCGAGCTGCAATGCCGCCCGCATCTTGAGGCTTCGCTGCGACAGGGACTTAACCAACGCGTTCGCGCTGCATTCGCGGCCGCGCAGGCAGGCTGAAGCACAGGCGGTGGGTACGACCCACCGCCGGCCCGCTGGGCTCAGCGCTGGCCCAGGCTCTCGCCCAGGGAGAGCAACTCCTGACGCATCTCAGCGTCGACTTCCTCTGGGCGGATCTTGGCGATGATGCTGCGCAGTACACGCATTTCGTTTGGGTCCATCACGCCGTCACGGCGCGCAATGTCGATCAGCTTGCGCAGCTCGCGGGCATCCAGCCGGCCATCATCGGCAAAACAGCGGATCGATTCGAAGGACATTTCCAGGTAGTCGCGCGATTCTTTGCTCATACAGGTTCCGAGTGCGGGTTCATCAGGTGGACGCCAGGTCGGCCGCAGTGTGACAGCCGCGCGCTGCCTCTGGCTGAATGGCAGGCGCACCGCCTGGGCACTTGAATTCTTGCCACCGAACCGCAGATTCTGCGCTTGGCTTTGCAAGCTGCCCCATAGCTATGCGAGCGTATCCGTCCCGACGCCAGCCTGGCCGGGGCCTTGCCACGTCTTGAGGCCCCACCTACGGTCGCCGCCAACTCATCGATGAACGACATTCCGCTTAGCGCTCTTTTCACTTCCCTGGTCGTGCTGCTGTGCTGCTCGGCCTTCTTTTCCAGCTCCGAAACCGCGCTGATGGCGATGAATCGCTATCGCCTGCTGCACTTGGTGCGCGAGGGCAACAAGGGCGCAATCAAGGCAGCCAAGCTGCTGGAGAACCCAGATCGGCTGATCGGCCTGATCCTGCTGGGCAACAACTTCGTCAATATCCTGGCCACCTCGATTGCGACCATCGCCTTCGTCCGCCTGGCTGGTGAAAGCGGGCCCTTGGTGGCCACCATCGTGATGACCGCAGTGGTGCTGATCTTTGCCGAAGTGGCGCCCAAGACCCTGGCGGCATTCAATCCGGAACGGGTCGCCTTGCCAGCCTCCTATGTGCTGTGGCCGCTGCTGCGCTGGCTGTGGCCGCTGGTGAAGGTGGTCAACTCGATCTCCTCCCTGGTGCTGCTTCTGGTCGGCCACAGGAAGAACCAGAAACAGGACGAAGCGCTGTCACCGGAAGAATTGCGCACCCTGCTGGAAGAAGGCGGCCAGATGATTCCCGAGCGCCATCGCAAGATGCTGCTCAATATCCTGGCCCTGGAAGAAGCGCGGGTCGAAGACGTGATGGTGCCGCGCAATGAGATCCGCGGCATCGACCTGGATCAGCCGATTGAAGAGCTGCGCCGGGAAATCGCCGAATTTCCGTTTGGCCGCGCCGTGGTACATCGCGGCGGCCTCGACAATGCGCTGGGCATCCTCAACCTACGCGCCCTGATCGGCCATCATGACCAGCGCGAGATCGATGCCAAGCGCATCGAGAGCGCCCTGCGCAAGGCCTATTACGTTCCCGAGGGCACCCGCCTGCCACAGCAATTGCTGGAGTTCCAGCGCCTGCATCGACGCTCGGCCCTGGTTGTCGACGAATACGGCGATATCGTCGGCCTTTTGACCCTGGCCGACATCCTGGAAGAAATCGTCGGCGAATTCACCAGCGCCCCGAAGCACAGCGTGCGGCGCATCGAGGTACTAAGCGATGGCGCGATCCTGGTCGACGGCCGCATCGCCCTGCACAGCCTGAATCGCCGGATGGGCTGGGAGCTGCCCAGCGAAGAAGCCAGCACCCTCAACGGCCTGATCCTCAATCACCTGCAGACCCTGCCACAACCCGGCCAGGACGTTCGCATCGAAGGCCTGAACATGCGCTTTGAGCAGGTGGAAGACAATGTGGTTAGGCTGGTGCGGATTGCGGCGCCGAAGGAAGAATAGGCGGGTCCGGGCAAACTCAACGATAGGGTGCAGCTTGCTGCACCGATGGGCGTTGGGGCGAACGATGTGTCAGGCACTGCAGTGGCGGGCTAAAACCTGAGGTTCTCCCCAGAAACGAACAGTAGTCTCAATTGGTTAAGAGCCACAACAATAAATCAAGCTCAAGAGCGTTTCGTTCCGCCCGTCGGGCGGCCCGAGCAGGATGCCCGCTGTCAAAGAAAGAGTGGCCCAAAGCAAACCACCCAGTGAATGCGCCTTCCGGGCATCCTGGCCGCACAGCTCGTACAACCAGCGTTCGACGTGCAAATGGTGCCCGGCGAACTCGGAGTCTCGGAGCAATCCGAAACTTTGCGAACGGCATCAAGAAAGGTGGGGAGACCTAAGGTTAAAAGCCGCCCTACAGACACTGTGCTTGCAAGTGCGTAGTTAAGCGCTGCAGTTGCAGACTGCCACTGCCGAAGCCTTCCAACTCACTTTGCCAGCGCATCTCCATGTTCTGATTGTCGATGAAGTCGAATTCGGCCTGTCCCCAGGGCAGGCTTTGCACCGCGGCGGGATCGAAATCGGGCGGAAACTGGCCGCCTGAGGTCAGGCGCAGCTCGACCACGGCGCGCTTGCCGCTGATTGGGCCCAGACCGGTCAGCCAAGTCTGCTTGCCATTGACGTACACATACCAGGCGATCAGCAACTGCCGGCTGCCATCGATGTCCAGCACCTGGGCCTGAATGCCGTGACCGTTCTGCGTCGACGAGTACCAGCTGCCGCTGGCGCAGGCGCGCATGCCGCGATCGAAGTCATCCAGATTGATGTCGCCCAGACGCGCCAATCGGGTCAGATTCAAACTGCCTGAGCCGTAGCCGGGGTAGCTGGTGGTCCAGTTGACCGCGCCGCTCTCACTCGAACTGAACTCGAAGTTCAACTCACCCCAGGGCTCGAACGCCACTGCGGCCGGGTCGTAGTTGGGGGGAAAATCACCGCCGCGGGAGATCAGCACCGGCACTCGCGCCTGACCATCGACAATCGGTCCCACGCCGAACAACCAGATGGGTTCGCCGTTGAGATAGGCGAACCAGGTCACCGCGAGCTTCACGCCATCGGCCTGGTTGATCACTTCGGTGATGAAACCGTGGCCGCTTTGGCTCGGCTCGAACCAGGCACCGCTGGCTTGATAGATGGCGCCGCCGACGGCGAAGTCCTGGCTGCGCGTGTGACCGGCGAAATCGACCTCGACGCGATAGCGGCCGGGCGCCAGCACCGTCGGCAGGTCCAGCGGGAAATACCAGTACGAACCGGGCAGATAGTCGCCGCCCATCTGCTGGGCAGTGGCAGCGAACGGGAAGTTGAAAAGCTCGGCACCGTCCGGGCCCAGCAAGCGGATCTCGGCCGTTTCGTTGGCGCGCTGACCGTTGTAGTAGAGCGCCAGATACAGACGTTGGCCAGGCTGGAAGTGGCGCTGATGATGCGGGTTTTCCGGCCGGTTGCACTGATCCTGGAACAGCTCCGGCGGGGCACTGTGCAAGGAAACCGACTCCAGGCGCTGGATCTGGTAGTCCGGCTGCTCGGCCCAGCGTGAAGGCTGGGTATTGCACTGGCCACTGAATGGATCAATTACCGCGGCATTGCCGGCCAGACTGTCGCGCAGTTCGAAATGCAGGTGCGGACCGGTCGAAATGCCTGAGCTGCCCACCCGCCCCAGCACCTCACCGGTCTCGACGCGATCACCCGGCTCCTTGTCGGTCAACGAACCGGACTTCATGTGCAAGTACCAGCCGATGCTGCCGTCGTCATGGGCGATGAACAGCAAGTTCGGCGTATCCGGCACGTCGAAACTGCAGTTGCGGTCGAAGTTGCCATCGCGCTTCAGCACGATGCTGCCCGGCGCCACCGCCCGCACCGTCACCGATTCCTGCGCCATGGTTTGCCAGCTGAATGGCCATAGGCCGATATCGGTGCCACGGTGGTTGTAGCCGGCCGCGGTGTCATAGGTACGGCGACCGCATTGGTAGTCGCGCAACTGGTTGGGAAACGCCGGGTTCAGATCGACGAAATTGACCATCGCGGTGCGCTGTGTACCCTCGATGCCCGGCTCCAGCGCGATCGGCCATTCGAACGGCGCCACGGCGCCCTTCGGCTTGATGCCGAGACGCGCCATGTTGGCCTGCGCTTCGCGCAGCAGGGTCCACTCCTGCATCGGACTGATCGGCGCATGGGCCACCGTCGGCGCAGGACCGCCGCCGATCAACACGGGCTCGGCCAGTCTTGGCTGAGCCTGCAGGCCGGCCAATGCCGAGGTCGCGAGCACGGCAAGGCCAAGCTTCAATGTCTTCATAGCGGATTCCTGAGATCAGTGAGGGCGTAGCCAGCCTTTGGCTGCGCGCTTCGAGCATGATGCGCCATCGCGCTGAGTGTGACCTGATCGGACCTCGCCGAGCCTCGAAGCTACCTGAACACCACGGTGCGGTGTCCATTGAGCAGGATGCGATGCTCGACATGCCGACGCACCGCACGCGCCAGCACCAGCGACTCGATATCGCTGCCCAACCTGACCAGCTCGCGCGGGCTCATGCTGTGGTCGACCCGGGCAACGTCCTGTTCGATGATCGGCCCCTCATCGAGATCAGTGGTCACGTAGTGCGCCGTGGCGCCGATCAACTTGACGCCGCGCTGGTGGGCCTGATGATAGGGCTTGGCCCCCTTGAAGCTGGGCAGAAAGCTGTGATGGATATTGATCGCCCGCCCGGCCAGCGCATTGCATAGGCTCGGCGAGAGAATCTGCATATAGCGCGCCAACACCACAAGATCCACCGACTGCTGGTTCACCAGATCGAGAATCTGCTGCTCCTGCTCAACCCGGTTGACGGCACTGACCGGCAGATGATGAAACGGCAATCGGTACGACGCCGCCAGTTCGCCGAAATCGGCATGGTTGCTGACCACCGCCGCGATGTCGATCGGCAGCTGTCCGCTATGCCAGCGAAACAACAGGTCGTTCAGACAATGGCCGTGCTTGCTGACCAGCAGCAATAGCCTTGCCCGACGGCGGGCGTCGTGCAGTTGCCAGTCCATCGAGTAGTCGGCTGCCAGGCCCTGCACGCGCTGTCCCAGCACCTCGAGCACCGCCTCCTGCGGCAGATCGAAATGCACCCGGAGAAAGAATCGCCCGGTTTCCTCATCACCGAACTGCTGCGCATCGAGAATATTGCAGCCGAACTCGAACAACAGACCGGATACTCGATAAACGATACCGGTGCGATCGGGACAGCTCAGGGTGAGAATGTAATCTTTATGGTGCATCGGTCAGCGGTCGGATGGGGATCGGACAGGGGTCGCTGAGTGTAGCGGCGATTCGTCGGCTGTGGCGGCCCCCACCGCTACCGAGGCCACCAACACCCCCCGCGAGCACCCGCGGCCGCGCGGGGGTGGGCGGCACGCCGTAGGGTGGGCCATGGCCCACCGTCCCGCGCGCACCGACCTGGCCCGGATATTTCATGAGGTCGCGCCGAAAGATCCGGCAATTCCAAGCGGGGCGAGAGTTTCGACCGATGGTGTTGAGATAACAGAGTGTTCGCCATCTTTCGGCGCTGGCACGGCCCTCACCGGGCCGATCTCGCCCGCGCGCTACTCGGTGCGCAACGCCGCGATCGGATCGAGCCTGGCGGCCTGCTGTGCCGGATACACGCCAAACGCCAGCCCCACCGCGCTGCAGGCCACGACCGCCAACAGCACCGGCAACGGCGCCCAGGCAACCTGCCAGTCAGCGCCCCAGGCGATGGCATAGGCCAGCACGGCGCCAAACAGCACGCCGGCCGCAGCCCCGGCGATGCAGATCACCGCTGCCTCGCGCAGAAACTGCCGGGTAACATCGCGTTGGCGTGCACCTAAGGCGCGCAATAGCCCAATCTCGCGCTTACGCTCCAGCACATTGGCCAGCATGATGTTCATGATGCCGATGCCACCCACCAGCAGGGACACCGCGGCGATCGCCGCCATCACGATACTGAAGATGCGCTGGGTGGCCTGGTGCTGTCGGAACAGCTGGGCGGGCACGATGAGCTGATAATCCTCGACCCCGGCATGGCGCTGATCGAGCGCCGCGCCGACCACCGGCGCCGCGGCAACGACCTGTTCAGGCCTGGCCAGGCGCAGGATCAGCCGATCGACCTGATCTTCCATTGGCTGGAAGCGAAAGCGCGCCTGCGCACTGGCGAACGGCACATAGATGCGATTCGACTCCAAGCCCAGCTGCACGCCCTCGAAGTCCTGCTTCGACAGGTCGCGATCAGCCAGCACACCCACCACCCGCAGCCAGACGTGGTTGAGCTTGACCGCCTGACCGACGGCATTGCCCTGAGGAAACAGGCGCTGGGCCACCTGATGACCCAGCACGGCCACGGCTGCAAGGCCCTCCTCATCGGCCTGATCGAGCAGTCGGCCCTGCCCGGCCTGCAGCGCCGACAAGGCGAAGAATGCCGGACTGACCCCGCTGGCCTTTGCATCGCTGCGTTCACCGCCGCCGAGGGCCTCGAACACCTTGATCTCCTTCTCCACCGCTACCGCCTCCGCCCCGGGCACGGCCGCCTGCAGCGCACTGGCATCGATCAGGCTCAAGCCGAGACTGCGCTGACGTCGCTCGCGCAAGCCGTCCTCATCGGTACCGATCGATTTGACAATCAGGTTGTTAAGACCGAGCCCCTGCACCAGGCGCAAGGCTTCGCGTCGACTACCCTCACCGATCGCCTGCATGGCCACGATGGCGCCCACGCCAAACACCAGACCGAGCAGGGTCAGACCAGTGCGCAGGCGGCGTCGCCACAGCTCCTCCAGCGCTTCGCGCCATTCAATGGGTAGCTGCTGGATCATGCCTGACTGTCCTCCAATTGCGGCAACACGCGGATCTGCTCACCGGCCTTCAGCCCACTCAGCACATGACTGCGCCCAGGACCACGAACACCCAGCTCCACCTCACGGCGCTCTACCACATCGCCCGTGACCACTTCGACGTAGCGCTTCTCGCCCGCGCTGATCACCGACAGGTTGGGCACACTGATCGCTTCGGCATGCTCAGCCAGAACGATGCGACCGACGAAGGCCTGCCCTGGCACCCATTGCCAGCGGCGGGCGCTTTCGGCATCAACCGGTGCTTTCACCGAGATGGTCTTGATCGGGTTGCGCCGGCCACTTTGCTGTGGTGCCGAGGCCACCCAGCTCAGCTCGCTCTCGATGCGCTGCTCCGGCCGGCCAAGCGGAAACAGCTCGACCTTCTGCCCGACCTTCAGCGCCTGCGCCTCCAGCTGGGGCAGTTTCAGCTGCACTTCCAGGGTGCTGGGATCGGGTAGCGAAGCGAACTCCTGCCCGGCCCAGGTCGCCGCGCCGAGCTTTGGTTTGTCGCCCCCCCAGTCAGCCGTCAGCACCACCACGCCGGCGTTCGGCGCGCGTACTTCCAGCGCGCCCAGATCCTTGCGCTTGATGTCCGCGGTCAGCTCCAGGCTGGACTTCTGCGAATCCAGCACACCGAGCTCGGCTGCGCCGCGAGCACTCGATTGATCGCTTTTCCAGTCCAACACATCGCGTTTGGTGCTGAGAAAGGCCTGGTCCTGGATGGCATCCAGCACTTCATTGCGGGCCAGCATATCGAGATCGGCGCCGGCGTAACGGCGGGCAATATCGAGCTGGGTATCGACCTCGGCAATGTCCACCTGCACTCGACCATCGGACACCTGCAGCTCATCCTGCTTGGCCGCACGGGCCAGGGCATTGCGGCGCAAATCGAGCTCAGCCTTGCTCAAGGCCAGTTCGATCTCGTCGGCAGAGAATTGCGCCACCAGATCGCCCTGCTCCACCCATTCGCCATCGGTCACCAGCCAGGCATATTGCCGCCGCGCCCAGTTTTCGCCGGGCACCGTCAGCGGGGTCGATTTCACCGAACGCAGCTCGCCGCGCGCCTCGATCTCCAGCTTCAACGGCGCCACCACCACCTGTTCCAGCGCTTCACTGGAACCCTCAGGGGCAGCGCAGGCAGTCGCCATCAAAGCCAGGGCGACGGCCAGACTCAGACGCAGACCGGGGCGCAGCGCGCTCGGGCTATCACTCATCATTGACAGATTCCCCCTGGCGGTCAGCGCGCAACACGCGCACCGCCTGACCTGGCTTCAGCTTCTTGCTGTGACTGGCCAGCGCCTCTGGCTCAAAGCTCACGGTCACTTCGATCACCGGCACCGGCTGCAGGCGCGACTTGCTGATCACCGCCCTGCCGATCGCCTCGACCCGGGCCGGCAGGGTCAGGCCGCTGCCCTCAACACGTACATCCACCACATCACCGGCGCGCAGCTTGAGATAGTCGGTTTCCGGCAAGTGGGCGCGCACCGCCATGCTGGCCGGATCGGGCAGTTCGGCCACCGCCAGGCCGCGCCATACCTGCGAGCCGACCTCGAATTTATTGCCATCCCAGCCGGACTTGTGTTGCAGCAGACCATCGCGCGGCGCCACCTGGGTCATCTGCCCGATACCTGTCTCGATCCGCTTGACCTCGGCGCTAAGCTGGGCAATCTCGGCTTGCAGGGCTCGCTGCTCCTGCCGCCGCTGTTCGGCCGCCAGCCGATGCTTGCGCTCGGCCAAGGCAAAGGCCTGTTCGGCCAGTTGCTTGTCCACGCTGAGCTTGCGGTATTCGATGCTGGCCAGCAGCTCGGCCGGCTGACTGGCCTTGCGCTGAGCCTTTTCAAGCTCGGCCCGCGCCTGCTCCAGGGCCACCGTCTCATTGCGCTCGCGCTCGGCCAGTTCGAGCCTCAGCTTGTGCTGCTGACTCATTTTCTCGTCCAGCTGACTCTGTTTCTCACGCAGATTGTTCTGCAGCTGTGTCGCATCAAAGCCGAGCACCGGCTCCCCGGCTTTCACCGCCGCGCCGTCGGGCGCCAGCAGGCTGATATTGAGCTGCCACAGGCCATCGATGCTGGGTGGCATCAGGGCGATGCTGTCACGCGCGTACAGCTCGCCCTCCAGGGCCAGCGGCGCGGCACCGACACTCAGGCCGCAGCCCAGACCGAGGCCAGCCAGCAGCCACCCCGCGGCACGTTGCAAGGAATGACTCATGGCGCCACCTGCGGTGCATCGTCTTGGACCGGCAACTCCACTTGCACACTCATGCCGGGCAATAGACCAAGCGCATCGATCTCGCTTTCGATAGCGATGTCGATGGTGAAGTAGCGTCCATCGCCCCATTGACTGCGCGGCTCCGGCGCGCCACTGATACGCTGAACCTTGCCGTTCAGCAGGGCCTCCGGCAAGGCATCCAGACGCAACAGCACCGGCGCTCCGATTTTCAGCCCAGCACGATCCGGCTCCAGCGCGTAGGCCACCACATCGAGCTTGGACTGGCCGATGACATCACCGACGCGGTGACCGGAATAGGCCGTCGATCCCTCCTGATAGCGCCGACCCTGCCAGGGATCGAAGCCATACAGCACCCGGCCGCGGCTGCGGGCGCGTTGTTCGGCGCGGCTGACCTGACGCTCGGCATTGACCAGATCGTTCTGCAGCTTCTCGATCTCGATCGCGCTATCGACCCGCTTGCGGGTCACCGCCTCATTGGCGTTGCGCCACTCCACCTGCTTCAGTGCAGCCTCCTGTTCCGCGCGCAGATGCTCGCCCTGCAGTCGATCGTAGTCGAGGCGCGAGCGGAACTCGGCCGGCACCTTGGCGTCGATCGCCGCCTTGGCCAAGCTGGCCGCAGCCTGACGCGCAACCAGCTCAGCATCCACTTCGGCCACTTCCAGCGCCGCCAGATCCTTCGCCACCGTGGCCTTCAGCACCTCCAGCTGGGAGCGCAGTTGATCAACCTGACTGGCCGCCGCGCCTGGATCGATCCGCAGCAGCACATCACCCGGTTCCACCAGACTGCCCTCGGGCGCCAGATAGCGCAGCACCACCGGATTGGAATCGGACTGCGGCACGTAGATGCCCTCAGCGTCGCTGGCCTTCAGCTCGCCCGTGATCAACCGCGCTGCGGCCTGCACCGACCCGGCGGCAATCAAGGCCAGCATGCACACACAGACCACGCCGCGCTCAAGCCAGCGCATCGTGCACCTCCGCGGCCCGACGATCGAGCTCCACCTGACCGTCGCGCAGGCGCACCTCGCGCGGCGCATGGCCGGCGATATCGTGATCGTGAGTGACCAGCACCACGGTCTGTCCGCCGCGATGCAGCTCATCGATCAGTTCCAGCACCGCCCGCGCGCTTCTTGAGTCGAGATTGCCCGTCGGCTCGTCGGCCAGCAGCAGACTGGGCTGCATCACCAGAGCACGGGCAATCGCCGCACGCTGCATCTGCCCACCGGACAATTCCTGCGGCCGGTGCTCAAGGCGCTCGCCCAGGCCGACCCGCTGCAGCAACTGCCTGGCGCGCTGCTCGATCAGCGGGTCGTGCAGACGCCCGGCAAAGCGCGCCGGCAACATGACGTTTTCCAGCACGCTCAGCCGCGGCAGCAAATGAAAGCTCTGAAACACGAAACCGATGCGCTGGTTGCGCATCCGGCTCAGGGCCTCGTCATCCAGCGCGGCAGTGTCTTCGCCATCCAAGCGATAGCTGCCCTGACTGGGCCGATCCAGACAGCCCAGGATGTTCAGCAGGGTCGATTTGCCGGAGCCCGAAGCGCCGGTAATGGCGACGTACTCGCCGCGGTGAATCTCAAGATCAACGGCAGCCAGCGCCGTCACCCGCTGACCACCGGTGGAATAGTGGCGTTGAACGCCGTTCAGTTCGATCATGCCAAGGCCAAGGAGGGAACGAGTTCCCTAGGCCTGGCGTCCCCTGGCGTTCGGGCTGGCTGTGATACCACGCACTGCCAGCGAAAGTTCCGCAGCGCAACCAACCGGTGAACGAGTTCACTGGCGCAAGGCCGGATCTGATTGAATCTCGAGCTTGAGAAGCAGAGGCCGGACTGTCCTGCCCTGCACTCCGGCCCTGTGCCTTGCGAGGCGATATCAGGCTGCTGAGACTCATTTCAGCAGCCTGATATCGCGCGCCAAGGACGGCGCGCTCGGAAAGCAAACCCGCAAGCGTTTGATTCCCGGCAAACCGTTCGACAGGCTCACGGCAGGTGTGGCGCGGCTTTGCCGCGGTGCATCCGTGCACCACAGGAATCTCTGAATTTGTTCAGAGATTCCAACACCATCGGTCGAAACTCTCACCCCGCTTGGAATTGCCGGATCTTTCGGCGCGACCTCATGAAATATCCGGGCTAGAACACCGCGCCGGTGCCGGCTGTCAGCAGGTACAGCAGCGTGCTGGCAAGGGCGGCCGAGCCTCGGCGCAGGCCGCCGGGTGCAGTGCGCCGCGCGCGTGCCGATTGGCAATCCGATTGCCATAACGCGGACCAAACTCCAGCAACGTAGGCGTGCGCGGCGGGGTGTCGGTGGGCTGCGGGATCAGCCCCTTGAAGTAGGCGTAGATGCTCATGCGGTGGCTCTCCATTGAGATTGGGGGATTCGGCGCGCTTGCTTCGCCCATCCCATGGCTCTCAAGTTAACTCGCCTTTTGCTCCTGCAAAAGCGATACTTTCTCAACAGCAACTTGAATGAAATTCAAGATGGGCCGTCCACCGCTGCACGCTCTGCAAGGTTTCGTGCTGGCCGCCCGGGTCGGTAATCTGACCCGCGCCGCCGAGGCCAGTCATCTCACCGTCAGTGCTCTCAGCCACCAGATTCGACAACTGGAGCAAGGCCTCGGCTACCGCCTGTTCGAACGCAGCGCGCGTGGCGTGCAATTGACAGAAGCCGGTCGCGACCTGCTGCAGCAGATTGGCCCGGCCCTGGATCAGATCGAAGCCAGCCTCCGCCCCAGCGGCCGCCAGCCGCACGTGCTGTCGATCAGCTTGCTGCCCTCGATGGGCAATGCCTGGCTGCTGCCGCGACTTAGCTCGTTCGTCGAATGCTGCCCGGAGATTGAACTCAGTCTGCGCTCGGAGGCCAACCTGGTCGACTTTCAGCGCGAGATCGGACTGGATGCCGCGCTGCGTTTCGGCCCCGGCCAATGGCCCGGAGTGGAGGCCTTGCACCTGTTCGATGACAGCCTGACCCCGGTGATCAGCCCGGCCCTGGCCCAGCGGCTGCAACTGGGCGACAAATACGAGCTGGCCCGACTGCCCCTGCTGGGGGATCCGGCGGGGCGCTGGGGCGACTGGTTTCGCCGCTTCGAAACCGGGCCGGCGCCGAAGCGCTTCGTTGCCAGCTTTACCGACTCGGAAAGCCTGCAGCGCGCCGCCGCCGAAGGCTTGGGGGTGGCCCTGGGACGAATGACCCTGATCCGCCCGTTGCTCGAGTCCGGCCGCCTGATCACACTCAGCCAACAGCGTCTGGAATCGGAATTCGCCCACTATCTGGTCTGGCCGGGACGTAGCAGCCAGCGTGCCGCCTTCCTGGCCTTCCGCGACTGGATCGCCGAGCAGGCCAGGCACTACCGCGTCCAGCTGCAGGCCGAAGACGAAGCCCGCAACGCGGCCGAGCCGCGCGCTGCTGAATGAGTCTCGGCAGAAGGGTCGACCGCGCCTGCTCGCCCAGCCATTGCGCAACCGTGACACTCTGTGGATACAATGGCCGGGCAAGAAGGGGAGTAGCTCCCGCCACCGCTATCGTCATCACGGGCGCAATGCCCCGGTACGGTGGGCACCAGCAGACACGATTCTGCGGTGCGAGCGAGACCTTCGCCGCGACGGCGAAGGTATGTCTGACCGAAGGCGTCGTGCCCCCCAGCAATTATCGATGGATGGCATGCCAATACCACACGTTCCCCTGCCCAGCACCCGGCTGAGCCGCCCCATTTCGGAGCGCGCCGTGGCCATGCGTCTGGCGGCGACCGATCGGTGGCATGCCCTCCACGACCTCGGAAGCGGCCGATCCAAGAGCGGCCCAGCCGAGATCGACCCAGCAAGGAGTCTGTATGCATAGTGTTGGAACGCCCGGCATGTGGGCGGCGTTCATTGCCCTGGTGATCGTCGCCATCGTGGTGGATCTTCTGGTGTTGCGTTCCAATGGCCCACACAAGGTGTCAGCCCGCGAAGCCTTGCTGTGGTCGCTGGCCTGGGTGGCACTGGCCGCGGTATTCAATCTCGGGCTCTGGTGGTACCTGGCGGAGCACCTACCCGCAGCGGCGGCAGATCGCGTAGCGCTGGAGTTCCTCACCGGCTATCTGGTGGAAAAGGCGCTGGCGGTCGACAACATCTTCGTCTTCCTGATGCTGTTCTCCTATTTCAAGGTGCGACCGGAGTTTCAGCAGCGCGCTCTGATTCTCGGCGTGATCGGCGCCATCCTGCTGCGCGCCATCATGATTCTGATCGGCGCGGCCCTGATCGCCCGCTTCCACTGGATCCTCTACGTGTTTGGCCTGTTCCTGATGATCACCGGGGCCAAGATGCTGTGGGCCGCGGGTGACGAAAGCGACGTGAAGGAAAACCCGATCCTCGGCTTCATCAACCGCCATCTGCCGCTGACCCGCGAGATGGATGGCGAGAAGCTGTGGATCGTCGAGAACGGCAAGCGGCTGTTCACACCGATGTTCGTCGTGCTGCTGATGATCGGCATCACCGACGTGATCTTTGCCGTTGATTCGATTCCGGCGATCTTCGCCATCACCACCGACCCGTTCATCGTGCTGACCTCCAACGTGTTCGCCGTGCTCGGCCTGCGCGCGCTGTACTTCCTGCTGGCCGACATGAAAGAACGCTTCCACCTCTTAGCCTATGGCTTGGCCCTGGTATTGATGTTCATCGGCGCCAAGATGCTGCTGATGGACTACTACAAGATCCCGATCGCCATCTCGCTGGCGGTGGTAGCGGCCACCATCATCACCTCGATGGTGACCAGCCTGCTGGTGCCGCCGAAGCATCTGCGAGTCAGGAGCTGAGACTCACCCAACAACCTGTTGAGGCGCGCCACGGCTGGCGCGTACGGGGCTTAAGAGCGCAAGAAATCGGCAAATGATCGGGTCGCCCTGTGGCCCACCATTGGCTCCGCGATGGTGGGCCTCAGGCCCACCCTACAATCTGCGGGATCGGTCGCGGAGCAAGGCATCCCTTAGCAAAGCAGTTCTAACGACAACTCGCGTTATCAGCTGATGCCGGCGACGCTCACTTGCCCTTGAGCCATCCTGCCCCATGTTGAGCTCATGGACCTTCCACTTCCCGAACATCAATCCGAACACCAACAACAGGCCGAACGCCGGCGTCTTTGGCGTTCAGCCCTGATCAGCGCTGGATTCGTCGCCCTGCTGTGGTGGATCGCCCTACTGCAACATGCGTTTGAGCTGCCCTTGCGCGGCCTCACCCTGCGGCCGGGCGAGTGGACCGGCCTGATCGGCGTGCTGAGCGCGCCGCTGCTGCATGCATCGCTGGCCCACCTGGTCTCCAATACGCTGCCTCTGTTGATTCTCGGCACCCTGACTCTGGCCAGCCTGCCGCGGGCCGCACCGCGCAGCTTGCTGCTGATTTGGATGCTGGCCGGCCTTGGCACCTGGCTGATCGGCCGCCCGTCCGCCCATCTTGGCGCCAGCGGCATCGGCCATGGACTGATGTTCTTCCTGTTCATCGCCGGCCTGATCCGCCGCGATCGCCCGGCCATCGCCACCGCCTTGCTGGTGTTCTTCCTCTATGGCGGCATGGTGTTGACCGTGCTGCCGCGCGAGGAGGGAGTGTCCTGGGAATATCACCTGTGTGGTGCGATCGCCGGCGCCCTGGCCGCCTGGCGCTGGGCGCGACTGGATCCAACGCCGCCGCGACGCCGCTACAGCTGGGAAGACGAAGCAGAGGAGCTGCAGCCCGATCAGGAGTTCCGGCTGCCGCCGCCACAGGATGTGCCGGTGCTATGGCGTCGCGAGGAGACCAACGAGACCAACCGCCCAGAACCGCGCGGCCAGGTCCTGCGATTCCCGGCTCGATCACCGGACGTGGAGCGCGGCAACGACTAGCAGGTTGCTGAGACCTCCATCCTGGATGGTTTTCAGCGCAACCCTTCGACAAGCTCAGGGACCGCCGTTCGGCAGGCTCACGGCAAGCCGGTCGCGGCAAAGCCGCGCCATCCATGCCGGAAATCAACCACTTGCGTGTTCGATTTCCGCGCGCGCCGTGGCGCGCAAAATCAGGCTGCTGAAATGAGTCTCAGCAGCCTGCTAGCCCGGATAGTTCATGAGGTCGCACCGAAAGACACCGCCGGCCCGGACAAATCAATGTCGCCACAGCTCCGGCGCCCCTCCCCCTTGCGGCGCGCAGCGCCGGAGGGCGTAGGCCTTGCTGCCCCCTGTTTGCGCGGCACCGCCCAGAGGCCTGCTCAGAACAAGCAGACCGCCATCGGTTCGGCGACAATAGGCAGGCTGCGATTGAACCCGTTGCCTGTGCTTAAGGTCAGTTCAGGCAGGATCGAGCATCTGTTCGGGTCGATGGCGCCGTAGGTGGGCTGTCGCCGGACACCATCAACAAGTGCAAACAAGATTCAGTGAACCTCGGAGTCACCATGCTGCGCGCCCTGCTTTCATCTTTTCTCATCCTGATTGGCCTCGGCCTGGGCCTCGCGCCGGTGGCTGTGCAGGCCGAAGACAGTCCCGGTGACATGGTCGAAGTCCGCTCGGTGGCGGTGCTGAAGGAGTTGAGCAGCCGTCGCGATGAGTTCCGCGCCGAGCCGGAGAAGCTGCATCGCTACGTGCGTGCGCAGCTCGACAGCCTGTTCGAACGCGAATACTCGGCGCGCCTGGTGCTCGGGCGCCACTCGCGCGGAGTCGCCGCCGACAAGATCAATGCCTTTGCCGTGGCCCTTTCGGACAACCTGATGCGCAAGTACGGCAACGCCCTGCTCGACGTTGACCCCGGCGTTTCGATCAAGGTGAAGTCGGAAACGCCGCTGCGCGACGGCAAGATGATGCGCGTCGCCACCGATATCATGCGCCGCGCCGGCGAGCCGGTGCCGGTCGACTACATGTTCCTGCGCACCGAACAGGGCTGGCGCGCATTCGATGTCATCGTCGAAGGTGTGAGCTATGTGCAGACCTACCGCAACCAGTTCGACGAACTGCTGCGCAACGAATCGATCGACGCAGTGACCGCCAAGTTGAGCAGTGGAGCGATCGATGCCGGCAGTTGATCAACGCCGCCCCTGCGGCCCACGACATATCGTTTCGACACAACTCGGCGCCTGGCTGGCTGGCTTGATCTGCCTGTTGGGCAGCGCCGGCCTCAGTGCACGTGGCCAGGATATGCTGCCGGATCGGCCAGCCGCCGCCGAACAGGAGGCGCCCGCACTGAGCACCGAGTTCGATCAGCTCGACCCGTGGCAGCGCTACAACCGCAACATGTACCGCTTCAATCGCGGACTGGACAAGATGATCTTCCGACCGGTGGCGCGCGGATACCAACGCGTCACCCCCAGTCTGTTGCGCCGTGGCGTAAGCAATTTCTTTGGCAATCTGCAGCAGCCGGTCGTCATGCTGAACAAGCTGCTGCAGGGCAAACCGAAGCTGGCAGCGGCAGCCCTGGGGCGCTTCACCATGAACGCCACGCTCGGAATCGGCGGCATTTTCGACCCGGCCACGGAGGCGCGCATTCCCAACGAGCGCGCCGACTTCGGCCAGACCTTTGCCCGCTGGGGCTGGCAGCGCTCACGCTACTTCGTGCTGCCGGTATTCGGCCCCTCGACCTTGCGCGACGGGGCCGGCAAGCTGGTCAATCGGCAGGTCAGTCCGGTCGACTGGCTGGCCCGCCGTCATGGCGCTGAAGTGTCGGTGCTGTATGGCATCGACGCCCGCGCTGGCGCGCTGTCGGCTGAGGCCTTCCTGGAGGATGCCGAGGACGAGTACCTGCTGGTCCGCGACAGCTACCTGCAGTACCGCCGCTGTCAGCTGATCGACTGCAGCGATCAACTGCCCGACTACCTGCTGCCTGACTACGAGATCGAGATTCCCGACCTGAACATGGAATCGTTCCGCCAATGAGTCAGCGGCGCCGGCAAGACATGCCCCATGCCCTTGCCCCTAACAAGGAATTCCGACGGTGAGTCAACGCCCCAGCCAGGCCGAAGCCGAACAAGCCGTTGCCACCCTGCTGCGCTGGGCCGGTGACGATCCATCGCGCGAAGGCCTGCGCGACACCCCAACCCGGGTCGCTCGCGCCTTTCAGGACTGGTTCTCCGGCTATCAAGCCGACCCGGCCGACTACCTGCGCCGAACCTTCGAGGAAGTCGCTGGCTATGATGAGATGATCGTGCTGCGCGATATCGAATTCGAAAGCCATTGCGAGCACCATCTGGCACCGATCATCGGCCGCGCCCATGTCGGCTATCTGCCGGTCGACAAGGTGGTCGGCATCTCCAAGCTGGCCAGGGTGGTCGACGGCTTCGCCCGCCGTCTGCAGGTGCAGGAGAAGATGACCGCCGAGATCGCCAACTGCATCAACGATGTGCTGAAGCCGCGCGGTGTCGGTGTGGTGATCGAAGCGGTGCATCAATGCATGACCACTCGCGGCGTACACAAGCGCGGCGTCAGCATGGTCACCAGCACCCTGCTCGGCAGCTTCCGCGAAGACGCCCGCACCCGGGCCGAGTTCCTGCAGTTCGTCAGACACGGCTGATCGTTCGGCAAGCCCGCAATACTGGCCAGGCTTCGCACCCGCTAGCAAGGCTTCGCATCCGGCCCTGGCTGCGGTCGCCGCTGACGGCGATACCGGCTACACTGCCGCCCCCTACCCAGCCCTGCCCGCCGTGGATGCCGAGGTCCAACCACCGCTGATCGTGCCGGTGCGCCGTGCCGCCCTGCTGTTCATCTTCATCACGGTGCTGCTCGACATTCTGGCGATTGGCATCATCATCCCGGTACTGCCGCACCTGGTGGAGCGCTTCGCCGGCGGCACCGCACAGGCGGCACTGTGGGTCGGCGTGTTTGGCACCGCCTTCGCCGTGGCGCAGTTCTTCTGCTCGCCGCTGCAGGGCGCCCTCAGCGATCGCTTCGGCCGACGCCCGGTGATCCTGCTGTCGAACGCCGGGCTGGCCCTGGACTTTGTCCTGATGGCCCTGGCCAATACTCTGCCGCTGCTGTTTCTGGGCCGAGTGCTGGCCGGCGTCACTTCGGCCAGCCTGAGCACCGCCAATGCCTACATCGCCGACGTCACCCCGGCGGAAAAACGCGCGGCCAGCTTTGGCATGCTCGGCGCCGCCTTTGGCATCGGCTTCGTGATTGGACCGGCCCTGGGCGGTCTGCTCGGCGCGATCGACCTGCGCCTGCCGTTCTGGGTTGCCGCCGGCCTGGCAGCGGCCAACCTCTGTTACGGCTGGCTGATCCTGCCGGAATCGCTGCCGCCCGAGCGCCGCAGCCGCTTCGAATGGAAGCGCGCCAACCCGGCCGGATCGCTGTTGATGCTGCGTCGCTACCCGCAGGTGTTCGGGCTGGTCGGCGTAACCGTGCTGTCGCAACTGGCGCACTACGCCCTGCCCACCGTATTCGTGTTGTACGCCAGCCACCGCTACGGCTGGGGCGAACAAAGTGTGGGTTATGTGCTGACCCTGGTCGGGGTGTGCAATGTCATCGTACAGGCCGGCCTGGTGCGCCGACTGGTACCGCGCATCGGCGAGCGCGCCGCCCTCTTGCTGGGCCTGCTATGCGGTGCCGCGGGATTTGCCCTGCAGGGCCTGGCCGCCACCGGCACGATTTTTCTCTGCGCCATTCCATTGATGGCCCTGTGGGGTCTGGCCGGGCCCAGCCTGCAGACCCTGATGACTCGCCAGGTCGATGCCCATGAACAAGGCCGCCTGCAGGGCGCGGTGACCAGTGCGGTGAGCCTGACCGGGGTGATCGGCCCGGCTGTGTTCAGTCAGGTCTTCGCCGCCATGCTGGTGGCCGGATCGGTGGGCCTATCGGGCGCGCCCTTCCTGCTCTCCGCAGCACTGCTGCTGGTTGCGGCGTACCTGAGTCAGCGCCTGACCAGACCGGCGCCCGCGCCGGTGGCCCGGCCACTCTAACCCGCGTACCTCTAGCCCGGATATTTCATGAGGTCGCGCCGAAAGATCCGGCAATTCCAAGGGGGGCGAGAGTTTCGACCGATGGTGTTGAGATAACAGAGTGTTGGCGATCTTTCGGCGCTGGCACGGCCCTCATTCGGCCGCTGCGCGGCTACGCAGGGCATTCGCCCTGAGGTCCTTTGCGC
>NZ_JACYTR010000119.1 GCF_014841215.1 Pseudomarimonas arenosa | reverse complement strand
TACAGCGAGCTTGCGGCTTGGCTAGCCGGCCATGGCTTCTAACTACGTATTCGAGCTGACCGTTGGGAGAGGTGATCGTGTTTACTGCTAGTCTGTCGGTCAACGGCAGCTCAATACGGCGTTGGGCGGCGCTTGACGTGTCTCTGCAACTTCAAGATGCACATGGCTAGCTCCGCGGCACCGGCTCCATTATTCTGAGCACCTTGGTGTAGCTACCTGAGTAGAGCCCATGCAATTGAGTGTCGTGGTTGAGAAGGAAGAAGACGGCCGCTGGATCGCGGAAGTGCCTGAATTAGCAGGGGTTTTGGTCTACGGCGCTACACAGTCAGAGGCCATGGCAAGGGCCGAGGTTCTTGCGCTCCGCGTGCTCGCCGAGCGTATTGAGCGGTCCGAGTCCGGGCCGGAGCCTGTCGCAATTACCTTCCCAGCGGCCGCGTGAGCGTTTGGCCCGCGGTTCGAGCCAAAGCGCTTCTGCGGGCTCTCGAACGGATCGGCTGGCGAGTCAAGCGCCAATCAGGCTCGCATCGCACTATGGAGCGAGATGGTTGGCCCGACTTTGTTTTTGCGTTTCACGACTCAGAAGAAATTGGGCCTCGTATGCTTGCGAGAGTCGCTAAGCATACAGGGCTCACGCCGAATGATCTCTGAGGCGCGCCGTCCAACTACGTATTCGAGCAGACCGTGGAGAGAGAGCACCGTGTTTTCTGATACGCTTCCGTGCCACGGCTGCTCAATACGGCGTTAGGCAACAGGGGCTCGGTACCGAGGCATGAGGTTCAAGGTTCGCTCCAGCGTTCTTGTCTTCGCCGAGTTGCGGCGTCACTCGTCCTCCCGAGATCGGAGCCGGCGAGAAAATCTGGGGCGTGACATCGCACCTTGTCAGGTTCCCGCAGTCCGGCCGCGCAGCTTCGCTCCGCTGGCCCAGGCTGTCGCTGCGTCCCGCTTCGCGGCACGCCCGATCGCTCCGCCCTTCCTGTGCCCCACGCTTCTCTTCCCGCAAGTTACACTTGCGGCCAACTCCGCTCCCGTAGACCCCGGGACCCGGAGTCGCGGGTTGGTCGACTCGCTCCGCTTCTCGTTGGCGGGTCGTCCTGTTCCCTAACTACGTATTTGAGCTGACCGCGGGGAGAGGTCGTGATGTTTCCTGAAGTGTTATCGTGCCGCGGCACCTCAATACGGCGTTAGTCGCCATGATTACTGGTTTCTCAATTTTTCTGTGGGCACTTTCCGCTTCTCCGTGCCAGCTGGAAGACGAGCGTCGGATTGGTGCGCTTGCGTCGGCGCATATCGTTGAGGTTGCGCAGAAGCGTAACCTGCCCGAAACGGAGGTTGGAGCCGTTCTAATTCTAATGCGTCGAGACGCCTGCTCTCTGCTCGAGCACCACGCTGAGCTGTACGAAACTACACGCACAGCAATCGAATCCGAGTGCCAGCACGTTACGATGTTCCCGTTTGAGTCCGAAGCGCAAGCCATTAAGGCGGCTCTTGGACACGTTCAGGAGCGAAAGCCAGACCTTGTCGTGCTCGCTTGGGCTGTAGCCTCAGAGCGCGCGGGCGAGTTCAAGCACGTCGCAATCATTTCGGAGGGAACTAAAGCGCTGCGCACGGTCGCTCCAAGCTTCGGTACAGCGGGCGAGACCGAAGAGTCTTGTATCTCTAATCCGTGGCCGTTGGCGGCAACCTCGTATGGCGGCTAACTACGTATTCGAGCTGACCGTTGGGAGAGGTCATGGTGTTTTCTGATAGTCTGCCGGCCAACGGCAGCTCAATACGGCGTTAGTCTTCTTCTATGCGACTTATCGTTTTCGTCTTTTGCAGTCTTCTAATCTCGGGCTGCGCCGGCGTGGGCTCGGGCCGCCAGGCTGCACATTCGCAATTTCTATCCGAGCTCAAGCGAGTTGGCGGTGCATCCGCTGTGTTCTGCGGCACGCTGCCCGTCGATCCAGGGCATGCCGAGCTATCTAGGGCCGCCAGCTGCGTTGCGGAGTCGCTCCGCGACAACAAGCCATTCTTTGTCGAGTGGCAGCGGCAAGGCATCGATTCGGAAGTTTGGCTGGGTTACGCATCAGCCGGGCCTCCTCCGGTGCATCGGCTCTGGTCAGACTCGGACGTATCAGGGGGGGCTAGGTTGCGTCCCCGCTCAAAGCTGTCTTCTTCGTCCTGCCTGGACTTTTCGGTTTCTGTGCAAAGCTCAGAGCCGTTCTCATGCACTCATCTGGCAGAAGACTAACTGCGTATTCGAGCTGACCGTTGGGAGAGGTCATGGTGTTTTCTGATATGTTGCCGGCCAACGGCAGCTCAATACGGCGTTAGAGGGCGTCTATCAATGACTCGGTTGCTTTTTCTGGTTTGTCTTCTGGCTTGCTCCGGCGCATTCGCGTGCATTGGAAAGATCTCTCCGCGCGCCGAGGATCTAGACACCTATGAGTCGGTCTTCGTCGCACAGGTAGTTGGAATTCGGCTGAGCGGCTATATTGAGGCACGCGAGGAGCGCGGCCCCGACTTCTGGACCGATACGACCCTCCCCTACGACTTGGAAGTTCTCCTCCTTCGAAGCATCAAGGGAGAGGCTGAAGCGAAGCAGCATTTGGAGGTGGGTGGATGCGGCGTTCAGATTCCTCGCGCTGGCGAATCTGGGATATTTGCAGTCACCGAGTCGGGGAAGGTAATCGCACTCTATGAGTCGGAGCGGGGCTACGACGGCGCCCTGGTTGATATTGCCTCTTGCGCCGCAGGCAGGTGCCGGCATATTGAACGCCCAAGGTGATCGTACGCGCCCTCTAACTACGTATTTGAGCTGACCGCGGGGAGATGTCGTGGTGTTTTCTGAGATGCTATCGTGCCGCGGCACCTCAATACAGCGTTAGAGAGCGGCGGATGCGTGACTTGCAATCCAAACTGGTTGTGCTCTCGGTGGCATTCGGCCCTGCGTTTCTTCTTGCCGTGGTTGCCGCCACGCCCGGGCTGAATTTCCTGTAGTCGGGCCACGGCGGCCCAGCTTGGTTCTTGCTCCCGCTCGCATTCCCGTTTGCCCTGTTTATTCTGTGGTTGAGCTACCGTGCGTCATCGCCACAAGACAGGCCCGTAGCAAAGCGTGTCGCTCTCATTTCAATCGGTGCGTATATTCCGATCTCGCTTTTTGCTTCGTATGCCGGAGCGCATTCCATCTGTGCTACCTTTGGGCTCGGTGTTGATCCATTGCAGTTGTGGGCACTGTTTTTATCGCCAT
Organism: Pseudomarimonas arenosa; assembly: GCF_014841215.1. Lineage (GTDB taxonomy): Bacteria > Pseudomonadota > Gammaproteobacteria > Xanthomonadales > Xanthomonadaceae > Pseudomarimonas > Pseudomarimonas arenosa. Next base: position 227 of record NZ_JACYTR010000119.1, on the reverse strand, counting down.
TCGGCTTCCCAGCTTACTGGCTTTGGCTTGCTCTCTAACTACGTATTCGAGCAGACCGTGGGGAGAGGTCATGGTGTTTTCTGATGAATTGTCGGCCCACGGCTGCTCAATACGGCGTTAGGCGCACTTACAATGCATTCGTGGACTCTCACCGGCAGGCTTACGGCGATTGCGTTGGCTCTGGCGCTCCGCTCCACCGGGCTCACTGCTTCGGAAGAGGTGCCGCG
>NZ_JACYTR010000118.1 GCF_014841215.1 Pseudomarimonas arenosa | reverse complement strand
CGAGCGCCGCACGCGCTATGCCTATGATGCGCAGAATCGCCTCACCAGCATCACCACCGAGGCCGATGCCGACACCGCCGCCGCGAGCACCGGCTACGCCTACGACGCCGCCGGCAATATCACGAAGATCACCGATGCCGAAGCCGGTGAAACCCGCTTCGAAGACTTCGATGCCTTGGGCAATGCCCGTACCCGCATCGATGCCCGTGGCAAGCGCTGGACCCAGACCTTTGATGCTGCCGGCAACCTGCTGAGCCAGACCGATCCACTCGGCCGCACCACACGCTACGAGTACGACGCGGTGGGTAACCGGACAAAGACCATCTTCCCGCCAGCCCAGCTCGGCGAGACGGCCACTGAAATGGCCTATCACTACGATGCCGCCAACCGGCTGATCCGCACCGTCGACGCCCTGGGCGGCGAGCGCAGCACCGCCTATGACCGTGCCGGCAACCGGATCGAAGAAGAAGACGAGTCGGACAACAAGACCCGCTACAGCTACGACCGTTTCAATCGGCTGAGCACGATCAGCGATGGCAACAACAATGTCACGCGCTATGTCTATCCCGATCTGAGTGCTGACCCCAGCAGCGGCGCCCTGACGCATGCCGGCGATCTGTACCAGCCAATCGCAATCGAACATATGGGTTCGCGAGTTTCATTCAAGTTCAACAATCGCGACAAGATTGTTGTGATTGGCCAGAGTTCGGGTGTGCTAGGGGGAGAACCAACGGTCATCCGATCCGAATACGACTTGAACGGCAACGTTGTCCTTACCGAGGATGCCAAGGGCGCTAGAACAAGATACGAGCACGATGCACTGGGTAGGGTGCTCAGAGTGATTGATGCTCATGGTGGCGTGACCCATTACGGCTACGACGATCGCGACAATCTCCTCAGCCTGACCGATGCCAACAACAACACCCATCGTTTCAGCTACGACCGCCTCAACCGTACGCGGAGCGAAGCGCGGCCGATGGGGCAGACTCATCGCTATGCCTACGACGCGGATGGCAACCTGATCGAAGAGCTCGACGCACGCAGTCAGACAGCGAACTATGTCTACGACGACGCCGGCCGCCGCACGACGACCCAGTACACGCGTGCTGGTGAGAGCAACCCGCACAAGACGGTGAGTTTCAGCTACGACGACCGCAACGTACTGACCGGCTACGACGACGGCACCACCTCGGGTCAGTACACTTACGACGAGCTGCAGCGCAAGACCCAGGAAGCGGTCAACTACGGAGATTTCACCTGGACCTATCGCTACAGCTACTACCCGAACGGGCAAAAGGCGAGCTATACCACGATCGACGGCACTACCTTTAGCTACGGCTACGACGCGGCCAAGAATCTGGCCAGCATCGTAATTCCGAACGAAGGCACCATCGAATACTCGAACTATCGGGGGACCCGACCCGGCCAGGTCAGCTACCCCGATGGCACGCTGCGCAGCCTGACCTACGATGGCCTGCTGCGCAGCGAGACCATCAAGGTGGTCAATGCCAGCCAAGAAACGCTGATGGACTACCGCTACACCTACGATGCGGTGGGCAATATTGCCGAGAAGGCCACCGAGCACGGCCCGTATCGATACGAGTACGACCGCGTCGACCGCCTCACCGCAGCCGACTACCCGAACGGCTCGGGCAATGATCAGATCAATGATTCGATGGCGTCCAACACCTTTCCGTTCGCCGACGACCGCTACACTTACGACCCGCTTGGCAATCGCCTGACCGATCAGCGCCAAACGCCAGGTTTCACCTGGCAGTACAACGCCAACAACGAACTGTTGCACTCAGGCTTTGCAACCTATCAATACAACGAAAACGGCAGCACCACCGCCAAGCTTGACCCCGCCACCGGCGAGCCGATCCAGCGCTACGCCTACAACAGCGAAGAGCGCATGAGTGAAGTGCGCGATGCCGAAGGCAACCTCGTAGCGGAGTACTACTACGACCCGTTTGGTCGGCGACTGTGGAAGACGTTGTATCCCGGTGCAGAGGGGCATCCGGGAGGGGGGCAGCCAGTTAAGGAGTACTTGGCGTATAGCGAAGAGGGGTATGCTGGGCGAAAGCTGGGGCGAAGTGAACTGGAAGTATCGGACGAAATCGAAATCTACCTGATATCCCCAGAATCACAGTGGTGGTCGAGCGAACTAATCGGGAGCAGAGTCGATGAGTGGAACTACTTTCAACTCGAGCATAACGACATTCCGTCAGTGATTTCAGCGGCTGGAAGTTTCCCGGCCTCCGCAGCTCGCAGAGCTACGTTTGGACAGTCACCCGAAAGTGCGAGGATGGACTTTCGGTTTCCTGGGCAGTTATTCGACCTGGAGACGAGCCTAGCATTCAACTTCAATCGGACGTACTCGGCGGACACAGCCCGGTATTTCGAAGTAGATCCCATAGGACTAACTGCGGATATCAATCTCTATCGGTATGCTAACGGGAACCCCGAATTCTTCGTGGACGCCACCGGAGAAGCTGCGCCTTTGGCTGCAGTGGCACTGCTCTGCTTGCGGTCGCCCCGTCTGTGCGCTGCCATCCTGACTTGCATCAGGAACATCAAGGCATGCACCAAACCGATGTGCAAGGCAATGTGCAAAGGCTATCAGGTAGTTTGCAAAGCACCTTTCCATCGAAAGGAAACCGGGGGTGCTGGGGCGTGCGACGGCACCGAGGGGTGCTATCTGTCAACCTTAAAGTGCGGTCATTTTGGTGCTTGTTGCACAATGAGAGGGGCCTGCAACATATGTGCATTCGGAGGAATGGGGCATCCTGATCGGCATGGGAACAGAACTACGCGAGATCAACCGACTGTTGAAGAATGCGGCAAGGCCTATAAGTGCTGTGCTCAGGCCGCATCGAAATGTTACGACTGTTATTTTTGACAGTTCGGCTCATGCCCTCTTGCGCGCGTACTAGGAGGGGAGAATTGTGAGAACGATGATGTTTGACCCTCACCCCGAGTTTACAGGGATATGGAATTACGACTTGGTAAACATCGGGGTGGACTATGCCTCGGCCGGTTCAAGTTGTGTTGCCGTTTCTGTCGAGCTATCGAGCCCTTCTGAGTACATCAGCCTTATGTTCGAAGCCATAAGTCCTCTGAAGCTGCCGGGGCCGGATTCGTTTTGGGCTGATGGGCTGGAAGTTGTTCTACTGGCCTCAGACTTTGAGAGTTACTCGACAGGAACCTTGTGCGTTCGAAGCCGCCGAGCGGGGATAGTCCGCTTCTTTGCTCGATCTGTGCGCACCATTCTTTGCGTACCGTCCAAGAGCAAGTGATTCGGAGTTGAGTCGGACGACCGGGCCAGGAGAATCACGAACCCACCAGGTCGGCCGCAATGCAGGATCAAGTGACATGACCAAAAGATTCGCTTTGATACGTCTGATTTCGATTCCATTGACGATCTTCGTCTTTTGTTTCGCCGCCCAAGCCGCCGTCGACCCCACCGACGGCAGCTACCGCACGTCGGTGGTGGATCTATCCGTTAAAGTGCCGGGCGGGATGGTGTCGTGGTCGCGCAACTACGAGCGCAATGCCTGGCAGTTCACGCCGGCCTGGGCCAAGCTGAAGTTCACCCTGGATGATCTGGACGGCAGTGTGCTGCGGATCGACCGGGCAGGGGACGAATACGAGAAGATCGCCTCGGACGGCAGCCTGTTCCGCTTCGATGCGCGGATGACCATT
>NZ_JACYTR010000117.1 GCF_014841215.1 Pseudomarimonas arenosa | reverse complement strand
CGCGGCACCTCTTCCGAAGCAGTGAGCCCGGTGGAGCGGAGCGCCAGAGCCAACGCAATCGCCGTAAGCCTGCCGGTGAGAGTCCACGAATGCATTGTAAGTGCGCCTAACGCCGTATTGAGCTGCCGCGGCGCGACAGTTGATCAGTAAACACGGTAGCCTCTCCCCGCGGTCAGCTCGAATACGTAGTTAGACAACGCGGATTCAACAAGTAACCGCAACGCCTTGGCTTTTTGAGAGGGCGGCTGGTAATACTGGCCACTTCCTCATCCGGCAAGAAGGGGTTGCAACCATGTATTACCAGCTCACCCAGGACGAACGATATCTCATTTCGCAGGCCAAGCGCAGCGGAATGGGCGTGTGTGAAATCGCCAGGCTCTGTGGCCGTTCGCCGAGCACGATTTCGCGCGAGTTGAAAAGGAACCTGACGGCACACGATGGCATCTACCGTGCTGAGCGGGCGCAGAGCTACGCGACAGCACGCAGACGGCGCTGCAGGCGAGGATCGCAGTTTGGCGAGCACGTGCACGCATCGGTGGTGGCGGCGCTAACGCAACAATGGAGCCCTGCGCAAATCGTGGGCGCCTTTAGCAAGAGCGGGCTGGAAGTGCCCAGCCACGAGACCATTTACCGTTGGATTCGCCGTGACAGACGGGCTGGCGGGCAGCTCTACAAGCACACGCGGATCATGTCCAAGGTGGGCCGAAAGCGTTATCGGAGCCGGCCTGCACGAGGCATTTTGCTGGGAAAGCGGCATATCAGCGAGCGCCCAAGAGTCGTTGATGCACGCAGGCGGCTCGGCGACTGGGAGGGCGACACGGTGATGGGACGAGGCTCGCGGCATTGCCTGTTGACGCTGATTGAGCGGAAGAGCCGATTTACCGTGATTCGCAAACTTATGGCCCGAACCGCTAGCGAAGTAGTGAACGCGTTTGAAGACGTCGTTGACCTTGGCGAATTCAACTTCAAAACAATGACGCTAGACAATGGCACTGAATTTCACAGCTACAAGGAACTGGAAGTTCTCGGTGAACTGAAGTGCTATTTTTCAACGCCCTACCACTCGTGGGAGCGGGGAACCAATGAGAACGCAAACGGACTCATTCGCCAGTACTTACCCAAAGGTAAGTGCCTTAGGAACATTACCCAAGAAGATTGTGATTGGATCGCCAATCGACTAAATGAACGACCGAGAAAATGCTTGGGTTTCAAAACCCCTAAAGAGGTTTACTATCGGTCATGAGTGGTGTTGCGGTTGGCGTGTGAATCTAAGCAACGGGCGATGCTTGTACATAGACAGATTTGTGGATAGGCCCGCCGCGAAAGACTGAAGTATACGTGCGAGGAAGCAAATTGTGCGCCCTGCGAAAGATTTGGAATTGCCCTCGCGGGGATTTGGCTAGTGCGTGCCCAGAGCTGGAAAGAGCCGGGCATGAAAATGCGAGACGCTTGGGGCTTGGCCGAGGCCACAGCTCGCGCTTGTTGGATGGAAGATTTATCTGCTTTGAAGCCACCGAAACAAGCGCTCTTGAAGGGGCTGCCTCAGTTCAAAACCCCAGTTGACTAACGCCGTATTGAGCTGCCGTTGGCCGGCAACGTATCAGAAAACACCACGACATCTCCCAACGGTCAGCTCGAATACGTAGTTAGGGCACGGGCGAAACACTGCTGACACATTTCTGACCGGCCCCGGGCCAAGACTGAAGTATACGTGCGATGAGCCCGGCCGTGCAGATGCTAAGAAGGGAAGCGCGGCTGCCAAGCGCCAGGTGGACCGTGCGATGAGCTGAGAAGTACGTGCGAAAAGCTGAATCTGGGAACTTGCCCGGAGGTCGGGGCTCCCCTTGCCGGGCCTCAGATGGTGTATGCCGACAGCGGGAATTTTCCGCTCTGTATGCAAAGCCGCCAGCACTTGGCGAGGTCGAGACTGGAGTGCTCTTGGGCCAAGAGCGCGGCGGACTTGAAGACTTGCGAGGTATCGACCAGATGGGAACACCACAGCCAAGAACCCCAGTGGCCTAACGCCGTATTGAGGTGCCGCGGCACGATAACACTTCAGGAAACATCACAACCTCTCCCCGCGGTCAGCTCAAATACGTAGTTAGGGAACAGGACGACCCGCCAACGAATAGCGGAGCGAGTCGACCAACCCGCGACTCCGGGTCCCGGGGTCTACGGGAGCGGAGTTGGCCGCAAGTGTAACCTGCCGGAAGAGAAGCGTGGGGCACAGGAAGGGCGGAGCGATCGGGCGTGCCGCGAAGCGGGACGCAGCGACAGCCTGGGCCAGCGGAGCGAAGCTGCGCGGCCAGACTGCGGGAACCTGACAAGGTGCGATGTCACGCCCCAGATTTTGTCGCCGGCTCCGATCTCGGGAGGACGAGTGACGCCGCAACTCGACGAAGACAAGAACGCTGGAGCGAACCTTGAACCTCATGCCTCGGTACTGAGCCCCTGTTGCCTAACGCCGTATTGAGCTGCCGCGGCGCGATAGTTGATCAGTAAACACGGTAGCCTCTCCCCGCGGTCAGCTCGAATACGTAGTTAGACACCGGGCGATGCTTGTACATAGACAGATTTGTGGATAGGCCCGCCGCGAAAGACTGAAGTATACGTGCGAGGAAGCAAATTGTGCGAACCCCGAAAGATTTGGAATTGCCCTCGCGGGGATTGGGCTAGTGCGTGCCCAGAGCTGGAAAGAGCCGGGCATGAAAATGCGAGACGCTTGGGGCTTGGCCGAGGCCACAGCTCGCGCTTGTTGGCTGGATGATTGATCTGCTTTGAAGCCACCGCAGCAAGCGCTCTTGAAGGGGCTGCCTCAGTTCAAAACCCCAGTTGACTAACGCCGTATTGAGCTGCCGTTGGCCGGCACCATATCAGAAAACTCCATGACCTCTCCCAACGGTCAGCTCGAATACGTAGTTAGCCGACGCACACCATCACCTACCCAAATGAGCACTTCCAGTGGCCTCCACTATTGTAGACGACATGAGGTCCGTCAAAGCCCAGAAACACCAGCTCGAAGCCGGAACCTTGCACCGACAAGAGTGGAGCGGGCACTGAACCGGCTAGGGACTGCAACTCGTCTTGAGTGGGGAGGCGATTGTGCTCTGAACGGAAGGCCTGAACTGTGGAGGCGAAGCCGCTGAGTCTTGCCACTTCGTTCTTGTTTAGGAGCAAGCACACGCGATTTGGGGCGAGATAGAGAGCTGCAAGCGCCAAGATTCCGCATATGCCGGGAAGCGCGGAGGCAACCAGCCTCCATTCAGAAGCTACTGTAGTGCGGCTCGAGTGGTGGCCTGCGCTCGACAGCAGCGGTGCTGAGAAACTCAACACAGCGAGAGACGCCAGCGCAATTGCTGCGTGACTCGACGGGACTACGATGACGCCGAGTACCGCCCCGAACACCGCCGATTTTGTGACGTGGAAATCCCGACGTTGGGCCCAATGACCTACACCATAGAACATGGTTGCGGTAATCATAAGAATCGCGGCTACTGTCAGAGTGCCCGGGATTGCGAGGCCGACCTGATGTGTCGGAACTGTAACCAAGACCGTGACGAAAGCCGCAGCTCCGTGTGAGACGGCAAAGGCGAAGAGTGAAGCCCAGCTACGTTTCATGTGTTGGCTAACGCCGTATTGAGCTGCCGTTGGCCGGCAGAGTAACAGAAAACACCATGACGTCTCCCAACGGTCAGCTCGAATACGTAGTTAGGGTTACCCGCCGCACGCGTCGCTATCTGGGAACAGGCCCGACACGTTCTCGAC
>NZ_JACYTR010000116.1 GCF_014841215.1 Pseudomarimonas arenosa | reverse complement strand
CTCAAGAGATGCGCCCCATGTTTCCGCGCATTGAATCTAACTACGTATTCGAGCTGACCGTTGGGAGAGGTGATGGTGTTTACTGTTAGTCTGCCGGCCAACGGCAGCTCAATACGGCGTTAGAGCGCACGGTGGAGAGTCTTTCGGTGGATTCACAAGAGCAAGATCATCGCAGTGGCGCCGAGAAGGGCAGCCTGTGCGTACTGTGCGATCTCATCGCAGGCCCTTTCCTGGCGCTATGGTTCTGGTCCTCTAGCCTCAAGGATCTACCAGTTCGCTCAAGGCGCACAAATTGGGTTCTCGTTGTGGGGTTCTGGTCTACGGCGGCCGCAGCGGTGTACATTCTCGTTGGGTAGGCGCCCTGTCGTTCGCGCCTGCGTTCTAACTACGTATTCGAGCTGACCGTTGGGAGAGGTGATCGTGTTTACTGTTAATCTGTCGGCCAACGGCAGCTCAATACGGCGTTAGTCAACTGGGGTTTTGAACTGAGGCAGCCCCTTCAAGAGCGCTTGCTGCGGTGGCTTCAAAGCAGATCAATCTTCCAGCCAACAAGCGCGAGCTGTGGCCTCGGCCAAGCCCCAAGCGTCTCGCATTTTCATGCCCGGCTCTTTCCAGCTCTGGGCACGCACTAGCCCAATCCCCGCGAGGGCAATTCCAAATCTCTCGCAGGGCGCACAATTGGCTTCCTCGCACGTATACTTCAGTCTTTCACGGCGGGCCTATCCACAAATCTGTCTATGTACAAGCATCGCCCGTTGTCTAACTACGTATTCGAGCTGACCGCGGGGAGAGGCTACCGTGTTTACTGATCAACTGTCGCGCCGCGGCAGCTCAATACGGCGTTAGGCAACAGGGGCTCAGTGCCGAGGCATGATGTTCAAGGTTCGCTCCAGCGTTCTTGTCTTCGTCGAGTTGCGGCGTCACTCGTCCTCCCGAGATCGGAGCCGGCGAGAAAATCTGGGGCGTGACATCGCACCTTGTCAGGTTCCCGCAGTCTGGCCGCGCAGCTTCGCTCCGCTGGCTCAGCCTCTCGCTGCGTCCCGCTTCGCGGCACGCCCGATCGCTCCGCCCTTCCTGTGCCCCATGCTTCTCTTCCGGCAGGTTACACTTGCGGCCAACTCCGCTCCCGTAGACCCCGGGACCCGGAATCGCGGGTTGGTCGAATCGCTCCGCTGCTCGTTGGCGGGTCGTCCTGTTCCCTAACTACGTATTTGAGCTGACCGCGGGGAGAGGTCGTGATGTTTCCTGAAGTGTTATCGTGCCGCGGCACCTCAATACGGCGTTAGGCAACAGGGGCTCAGTACCGAGGCATGAGGTTCAAGGTTCGCTCCAGGGTTCTTGTCTTCGTCGAGTTGCGGCGTCACTCGTCCTCCCGAGATCGGAGCCGGCGAGCAAATCTGGGGCGTGACATCGCGCTTTGTCAGGCTCCCGCAGTCTGGCCGCGCAGCTTCGCTCCGCTGGCCCAGCCTCTCGCTGCGTCCCGCTTCGCGGCACGCCCGATCGCTCCGCCCTTCCTGTGCCCCATGCTTCTCTTCCGGCAGGTTACACTTGCGGCCAACTCCGCTCCCGTAGACCCCGGGACCCGGAGTCGCGGGTTGGTCGACTCGCTCCGCTACTCGTTGGCGGGTCGTCCTGTTCCCTAACTACGTATTCGAGCTGACCGCGGGGAGAGGTCGTGATGTTTCCTGAAGTGTTATCGTGCCGCGGCACCTCAATACGGCGTTAGATCGGCGAAGGGAGACGTAGTCGGTGTCCAAAGTACTGGCGCTCTCCGTCGCGCTGCTTGGCGTAACTGGTATGGTTGCCGCAGCCCTTGTGGAGCACAGCATCGCCTACGGTGTTGCTGCAATCTTTGCTCTCTCGGTCTTCGCGCTTCCGCCTGGTCGCTCCACTACCAGCATGGCCGCCTTTAGGTTTCGCGCCTCGGCTACAATCGGTGTTCTGGTGGCAGTGTGCTGCCTAGGAGCAGCCTCGCTCGGTTTCTCCGCTGGGTTCGTCACCCCAGCTCGCTGGCTTCTGATCTTGTCGTTATGTGTCATTCTGCTGGAGGGCTTGATTCCCGTCTGGGGAGAAATGGCTAGATCAAGTGATCCCAGGCAAGACTGAACCCGAAGGCCGCCGTCTAACTACGTATTCGAGCTGACCGTTGGGAGAAGTGATGGTGTTTTCTGATAGTCTTCCGGCCAACGGCAGCTCAATACGGCGTTAGAAGGCTTCCTATGGCCTTTCGCAAGGTTCAGTGTGGCTCGTTCCGTGTCCATGCCGCCTATTTGACGGTCATTGCTTCTTTGGTCGCCGCGCTTGGCTTTGTTGTCTACAACAGCATCGATCTAGCGGTTTCACTTGCTTACAGAGATCAAGAGCTTTACGAGCACCGGTCGTTGAACAAGCAGCTTCTGCAGGCATTGCCGAGCATTGCGGAGCAGGTTCCGCGAGAGACCATTGTTGCGGCTTTTAGTGAGGTGTCGTCCGAGAGTCCCTATACTAAGGAGGGCTGCGAGTGGGTCGGCTGGGTTGCCCTAAAGTTCAGTCCGGAGGGTAAGCTCGAGCACATTACCCCCACCTGGTCATACGGCGGCACTAGCAATCCTTGCTTTCCAGAGTAGAGGCTGAGCTCCCGCGGCACCGCCTTCTAACTACGTATTCGAGCTGACCGTTGGGAGACGTCATGGTGCTTTCTGATAGTCTGGCGGCCAACGGCAGCTCAATACGGCGTTAGAATGCAGCCATGAAGCGTAGTCTTTTGGTTTGGGGCCATCTTTTTGCGTTGGCCCTGTGCACTACAGCGATTGTTCATGGTGCAATCAGATTCTTGGAGTCGAGTGAACACCTTGCCTTGGTGAGCGAGGTTGCTAGCCCTTCAGATGCCGCTCCACCACGCAGAACGCCGGCACCCGGCAGTGCCGAGAGTTACCTAGTCGCTTGCCTGGCTCGTCTCAAGGAGCAAACTACTTTCCAAGCGGAGTCTGTCAAGGCTCTGGTCGAGGTCCAACGCACAACCTCGGCGGTGGAGATGTCCGCTGGCGCGTTCTTTGGGCTACTATCACTTGTCTCCATTCTCGGAGGCAGGCGCTCTTCTGTGCCGCGTGGTGCGTTCTAACTACGTATTTGAGCTGACCGCGGGGAGGTGTCGTGGTGTTTTCTGAAATGGTGTCGTGCCGCGGCACCTCAATACGGCGTTAGGTCACAGCGTAATGAACTGTCCGAAATGTCAGTCGCAAATCCCCTTCGCCCAGTCGCTTCGGCTTCCGGTGCTCTCAGCCGCATGTCCGAACTGCAGCTCACGCATTGAGGTCCATGGTGCCGTCTACCTCGCGCTCGCTGGGCTCCTCTGTTTCGCCGGTCCTTTTCGAGCGTGGAAATACATCCCTGGCCTAGCTAATCTGAGCAGCAGCCTCGGGTTCGCGATCTTGGTGGCCTTGTTCTTGTCGCTGGGCTGGCTTGCCTCGTTGGCCGGTGCCGTACAGATTTCCCGCCGCCCTCGGTTCACAATCGCATCTGCCAAGCTCTTCATGCTCTTGTTGGGCGCGGTTGGAATTTTGCTCTTGGCCATCGCACTCCTCGGCCGTGTAACCTAACTACGTATTCGAGCTGACCGTTGGGAGAGGTTATGGTGTTTTCTGATAGTCTGCCGGCCAACGGCAGCTCAATACGGCGTTAGTCAACTGGGGTTTTGAACTGAGGCAGCCCCTTCAAGAGCGCTTGCTGCGGCGGCTTCAAAGCAGATCAATCTTCCAGCCAACAAGCGCGAACTTTGGCCTCGGCCA
>NZ_JACYTR010000115.1 GCF_014841215.1 Pseudomarimonas arenosa | reverse complement strand
CCTCAATAGCGCCAATACCAGGTCTACGCGCTTCTCTGCAGGCATTTCGCTCTTGCGTCCCATGTCTTGCTCCTCGATGGTTGTCTATCATTTCATCGGGTCCAAGGATCTGGGGGCAAGACACAGGTTGCGAATCGACCTACTTGGTATCCGCACTACATCTTTGGCTGGCAGGTGGGCGTTGAAAGAGAAACCAGCGATTGGAGCAACCTCTCGTCCCCATTCTCATTGGCGGGCTGGGAAAAGCAGTTCTGTCTTCCAACTCCAGACTGCCTCGAGCCATTCGTGCAACGTTTGGTAGATTTCCTGGTGGAAAACACTTTGCCGGAAATTGGTAGAAGGCTGCAGCAGCTGGATGTGGATAGTCTTTTTCAGAAGCCGGAGTGGGATGCGTGGGGGCCGGCCGCGCTGGCGAAAGTTCTCGTCTTGTACTGCGTGAGGCAGCCGCAGCGGGGTCGAAAGTGTCTGGAGGCTCTGCCCAGCACCCATGCGCTTTACTCACGATCTGACTATGCGCGGATCAAGAACCGAATCGTTGAGATGTGCGAACAGGAAAGGTTTCTACAAGTGAGTGAATGCATCGAAGCTCGCTGGAAGGCAATTTCCGTGTGATTGCTGACATGTGCTGGTTTCAACATGCGCCGCAACCGGTTGTTAAAGGTCGAAGGGCAATGGGATTGACGGGTCGTCCCGATGCAAAACTCAAGAACGTAGGCTCAACCGGCTACCAGGAAACGACAGGCGCTTTGAGTGCATTGTGCGTCGGCAGTTCTGTGGCACAGCCGACGCGCTGCGCTACGAAGCCGATCTTCGCGACAAGCTCAGAGGGAGTGGCAACAGCCTCCCTGGCAACCGTGAGCACATGCGCGGCCGACGTTGATAAAGTGGAGGACTGTTGTGGCTAGGCAATCTGTTTTTTCTGGAGTTCTCGGCTCCCGCGGGGCTGTGCACCCCCGAGATGAGAAGGTGGCATCGTTGCTATATGGTGGTGAGCGCGTTGCGAACAACTATCTTGACTGTCTTTGCAATAGAAGCGGTTTGGCAGCGGCGTGCAGCTCGCTTTCTGAACTCTATATTGAGGAGAGTCGCGACGAATTCTTTGGAGTTGACGAGTCGCTCAGCCACTTCGAAAGCAAGAAGGTTTTTTGCGCCTTTGTGCACATAGACGTCCGCGGCTACCGCGACGGTTTCGACCCGCAGGAGCGCTTCTGGCGCACGCTGCGGGTGGCGGTGGAGGCCTTCTTGTTTGTTGGCCGCAAGTTCAAGGCTACGGCCGAGACCATGGCCTATCTGCAGCGCGAGTTGGATGCTCTGCCGACCGCGGCGCCGTGGCCGCCGATCCCGGATGTTAAGCCCTGGGAGCCGCCCGCTAGCGACGAGCCTGTTCCGAACGGGGAGCTGGCCGATGAGCCGGGCACTTTGTGGATCATCACCGCCGATGACGAAGACACGGTGATCGGCCCGATGTTCCAAGCCATCACCGCCTTCGTCCACGAAAAGGAACTCGGCGAATGGGATGGCGACTCGCGCGGCGCCGGTGAGGCGGATATCTCATTCGACGTCGACAGCCTGAAACGCTCGGCCAAACGCATCCGCAGCTTCTTGCGCAAGCATTGGCCCGACCGCGAGTTCACGCTGAGTGATCAGCCGAGCGATGCTTTGGGTAAAGCCGTGTAGCGTGGGCATCACAACCTAGCTATCTGGCGATAGGAGTTGGTGATACCCCCGCCGATGGCAATCCCGCGGGTCTGGGTGAGTTCGACTACACTCTGCGTTTCCTCGGTCAGCAGTTCGATCGCGAGACCGGGCTACACTACAACTATTACCGCGACTACGATCCCAGCACGGGGCGCTATATTCAAAGCGACCCGATCGGGCTGGAAGGCGGAATCAATCCATACGTGTATGTGGCTGCCCAGCCTCTGGTGGCGTGGGATGCAGAGGGGCTGCGTTATCCGGGCAGTGCAATACCGCAGCCCAAGCCAGGAAAGCCACCACGATCACCGGCCAAGCCGCTCAATTGCAATTGTGGGCCCAGCAGCGGCGGCAAGGCGCCCCATGGAAATTCGAAAGACTACAAAGGGCCAACGCATGTCTATGTGATCACGGACAACCACAACGGCTCGTTATTGAAAGTTGGGAAGGGCAAAGGAAACGGGATTGGCGGGTCACAACGTTGCATGACGCAGACCCGCAGGCTAAATCGCCTTCCCGGAAATGACGGTCGTTTCGAGTGTGTTGTCCGCCGGCAGTTTTGCAGCACAGCTGATGCGCTACGCTATGAGACTGACTTGCGCGATAAGCTACGAGGAGTTGGAAATAGTCTTCCGGGGAATCGTGAACACATGCGAGGAAGGCGTTGAGCCGGCTTGGAGATGCTATGCAATCGATATTTGCAGGAACGTTTGGGGAGCGCGGCGTCGCCCATCCCCGTGACGAGAAAGCGGCCTTCCTAAGATGGGATGGTCTTCAGCAGCTGAACAATTGGTTGCGAGTACTGTTCCATCGAAGCAAGCTCGACGCGGCTTGTTCCCACTTGAAGGATCTGTGCTTAAGGGTTAGACGGGATGACTGCTTCTCCGTAGATGAGTCGCTAAGCGACTTCCAAGGGAAAAGGGTTTTCTACGCCTTTGTTCACGTCGACGTCCGCGGTTACCGCGATGGCTTCGACCCGCAGGAGCGCTTCTGGCGCACGCTGCGGGTGGCGGTGGAGGCCTTCCTGTTTGTTGGCCGCAAGTTCAAGGCTACAGCCGAGACCATGGCCTATCTGCAGCGCGAGTTGGATGCTCTGCCGACCGCGGCGCCGTGGCCGCCGATCCCGGATGTTAAGCCCTGGGCGCCGCCCGCTAGCGAAGAGCCTGTTCCGAACGGCGAGTTGGCCGATGAGCCTGGCACTCTATGGATCATCACTGCCGATGACGAAGACACGGTCATCGGCCCGATGTTCCAAGCCATCACCGCCTTCGTCCACGAAAAGGAACTCGGCGAATGGGATGGCGACTCGCGCGGCGCCGGTGAGGCGGATCTCTCATTCGACGTCGGCAGCCTGAAACGCTCGGCCAAACGCATCCGCAGCTTCTTGCGCAAGCATTGGCCCGACCGCGAGTTCACGCTGAGTGACCAGCCGAGCGATGCTTTGGGTAAAGCCGTTTAGCGGGCATCACAACCTAGTTATCTGGCGATAGGAGTTGGTGGTACCCCCGCCGACAGCAATCCCGCGGGTCTGGCTGAGTTCGACTACACTCTGCGTTTCCCCGGTCAGCAGTTCGATCGTGAGACCGGCCTACACTACAACTATTACCGCGACTACGATCCCAGCACGGGGCGCTATATTCAAAGGGGGACAGCAACCTGGACAGCCATTAACTACAGCCTCAGCCCGATGCGGGTAGTGATTGGGCCGGACAACTGGCAGCAGCCGGTGTCGCTGCGACTCAGCACCCGCGATGACCTGACCGCCGCCGCGCCTACCGGCTCAGCGTACAGGGCCAGGTGATGAATGCCGCCGATCCAGGCTACAGCGGGCTGCAGTCGGATACGGTGCTGTTCGGCGTGATTGATAACGACCAGGACGCCGTGGCGGTGCCGGTAGACCAGCGCGGCATGCTGGCGATCCTGGCCCTGGCTCTGGCCCTGTTGGGCGGCGTGGCGCAGCTGAGGCGGGCCGCGTCTGCTGCGCAGCGCCGATGCTGACAAACGAACTAAACGCTCTGTTGAAGGATCTCCGCCAATGAATGGCGTATCACATACCCTGCTGAGTCGCGCGCTGGCGCTGTCGATCGTAGCCGTGCTGACCTTCGCCGCCGGCCTCGATCCGGTCTACGCCCAGCCGGG
>NZ_JACYTR010000114.1 GCF_014841215.1 Pseudomarimonas arenosa | reverse complement strand
GCGGTACGAAATCGACACATACTCACCCGCGTGCGACATCGAAATGGAAAACTGCCAAGGAAGTTTTCAAATCGTGTGATAAATAATTCGGCAAGGCGAACGGCTGGTTTTAGGCGCGCAACAGTTGTTCGATCAGTCGATCGCGTTGATCGTAGGCAAATTCGGTCAGCAGCCCATTCGGGTCGACCATCTCAAGCAAATTGCCGCTGGCGTCGTAACGGGTGTAACGGGTCACGAAGCCCAGCGGATCGGTCATGGTCGCCAGATTGCCTGCCGGGTCGTAGGTATAGGTGGTGAGGTCCACCATGTCGTCACGCGGGCCGTCTTCCGTCAGCACCTGGCCGTTGCCGTTGTAGGTGAATTTCCAGACACGCGTGCTGCCGGCCACGGAAACCCGTCGCTCGGTCACATCGCCGCGCTCATTGAGCACCTGCACGGTGGTGCGGGTTCCGGCACTGGTCGGCTCGGTCATCCGCGTCATGACATGCAGTTCGGGGTGATACTCGTAGTTGGTAGTGCGCGCGATCGGCGTACCATGCGCCTCGGTGGTGCTGCGCAGCAGACCGCGGGAATCATAGGTGTAGCGGGTGAGATTGCCTTCGAAATCGGTTTCCGAGGCCACATAGCCATTGGCATCGAAGCTGCGCTCTGAACTGTCGGTGCCGCAGGCACCACAGCCCTGCTCACTGGCCACGGTGCGCCAGATGCCTTCGATGCGTTCGATGCGGTAGCTGCGCTCGCTGCCGAGCGGATCGATTTCCTTGTAGCCGCGATCGGAATATTCGAAGCGGAAGCGGTCGGCGCCATTCGGGCCTGAGGTCTCGATCGCACGGCCGCGATAGTCGTAGGCGACAGTGAAACTGCGCACTCCGCGTTCATCGATCAGGCCGGTCAGCTTGGTCGGAAATCGTTCGTCTTCGTACAGGTACTCACGTCGCTTGCCGTCCGGATAGACCACGGCGGTGAGAATCAGATCGTTGTTGTACTCGTAACGTGTGGTTCGGTTGCCGGGATCGGTCATGCTCTGCAGCAAGCCGCTGGGGAAGTAGCTGAATCGCAGGGTCTTGCCCAGACTGTGCTCGACCCGAATCAGCTGATCCTGCGCGTTGTAGACCATGGTCTGGGTCAGACCGTTGCGGTCGGTCAGCGATACCAGTCGGCCATCCTGGTACTCCTCGATCACATCATCCTGCGCCCGATAGCGCCAGCGGTTATCTTCCGGCTCACCCACACGCTCCAACTGTTCACCGGCGTTCTTCACCGTTGAATAGCCATCGGGCGTGCGATTGAACTGCAGGTAACCGGCATTCTCTCGCTGGAACAGCAGGCCGTGTGGCTCCTTGATCATGCCGGTGATGGTGGGCAATTGGAACGGCGCGCCCGGAGGCAGCAGTTCGAGCCGCACATAGCTTTCGCCGGCATTGACCTGGGGCTGGCCGGGCACGGTGTTGTTCTCGCTCTCGCTGAAGGTAGCGAAGTACGGCGCCGCCCAGCCCACCGACAGCGGTTTCTTGTTCAGTCCACCACTCAAGTAGCTGCGTTGGAAGCGCAGCGGGAACGGCCCGGTGCCCTCGTAGTCGACCTCGGCCAGATACTTCATGCCAAGATCGGGAATGATCGGACGGCCCTTGCCCATCAAACTGCGCCCGCCGCGTCGTGCCATGCAGGAGCCCAATAGGTTGCATAGGGCCTGTTCAAGGCCGCCTATGGCCAGATCGATCATGAACTTCAGGATCGTCATCGCAGCGCAGATCAAGGTCACCACCGAAATCGCCGTGGCGGCGACCACGCCGATCGGACCGAGAGCGAAGATCGCCGCTGCGACAATCACCCCGCGTGCAATCAAGGGAGCCAGCATGCGCTGGATCATCTGCCACATGATGAAGCTGAGCAGGTTGTCGAGCGAAATCGCCTCGGCAAGACAGCCCACCACGATCGATCCGTTAAGCGAACCATCGATGCGCGACAAGCCGGTGCCGGAGTTCGGGTCGCGAATCAGATACCCCGCTACCGCAGGCTGACCGGCAATCGAAATTTCCTGTTCAGGCGTCAGCACCACCATGCCCGCGTTGACAGCCGAGCGGATTTCATCGATCGACTCCTGATTCAGACGCAAACGCGGCAGTATGCGGTTGAGGTTGCTGTCATCAATGGTGTAGATCGGCACGCCGGATTCGTTGGCTGCCATCAATACCGAGATTGAAGTCGATGCAGTGCCCGGGCTTTGACCGTTCTGGATGTCCCAGATCAAGCCTTCCAGCATCGAACCCCAGCTGCCCATGGCAAACATCATGTCGCGCTGGGTAGTCGGATCGGGCCCCACCATGCCTACCGTGGTGAGTACGTCGGTGGTGAATCCACGGTAGGCACCGCTGCGTGCGACGCCAAAGAAATAGCTGACCGTTAGCGGCTTGAAGAACGCACCGACCGAAGGCTGACGCAGAATGCGACCACCGAATGCGGTGCTCGCGACGTCACGATAGTAGTCATGCCCATACCAGTAGCTAAGACCGGCAACGCGCAGGAAGGTGCGCGAGTTGATGGTCTGCCCGCTGAGCGATCCCGGCGCTTCCTGCTCCATCAAGGCAGCAGAGAAACCAAACGCATCAATGGTGATATTGGCCTGGGTGCCTGCGGTCCACTCAAAGGGCCGCGCCTTGCTCGGACGCAAGCGCAAGGGATCGAGCACGGTGATCCGCCACTGTTCGGTCTGGCCCATGCGGGTCGCCGGCAACACGCCGGCCACCTTGCCGTCGATAACAAACAGCGGCGCGACATCGACCAGGTACGGAGACAGCTCAGCCGGCGCTTCCTGATACAGAGTGTTAAGAAGGGTTTCGGCGGTTTGGTTCACTGGTGCATATTCGACATGAATGCCCTGACCGCCGATCGATGCCAGGGGGATGGTCGAGGTATGCACCGGGCTAAAGCCGATCGGGAACAGTTGATTGTTGCCGCCGCGCAGCACTTCGATTTCCACTCGATAGCGCAGTCGGTCAGGCAGGTTGGAGAAGCTACCCGACTGTGCAAACAGCACATACGGCAGGGTAGCCGGGAATACGGCGGGCTCCTGCGCGACGATTTCGACTTGCGGCAGATAGCTGGCACTCTGCACGCCGTCATCCACCAGCTCGTCGCCGAAGGCGTACAAGGCATCAGCCACCGCATTCAGATCGAAGCGGGTGAAAGCGCCTTCATCCAGTTGCTCGCGCTGCTCCCAGATGGCATTGATTTCGGCACCGATCGGGTGGGTATCCGGCACCGGCTGAATATCCTGGCGAACCGTGTGCTGCTTGAAACTGGGATCGATTTGAACCCAAGTATCACCCTCGCGGTGCACGCTGCCGCGTGACGGCTCGTAGTCGATCCAGGCTTCCACCCAAACGTGCTCGAGCTGAACTTCCTCGACCACCCCGTTTACCAGTCGCGCGGCTGCAGGCACACCAGCGTTCTGCAGCAGTTCGGTAGCATCGGCGGCGCCAGCGATTGGCTCCAGCCATGACTTCGCCTGCGGCGCGCTCAACCCGACACGCCCGGTGGCATAACGGGCGGGAACACCGGAAACGCGCAACAGCGCAATCGTCAGGCTGGCGATATCAAACGGCGTACCTTGTCCGTTGATCAGCGTGAAATCGGCGGATTGTGCAGCACCATAGCCCGGAACAAGTTTGATGTTATTGCGTACCCAGCTGTAGATCCGCAATGGGTTGCCATCAAGCTCGGCGGCCTTGGCGCGGACGCGATCACTGAACACCACTTCAGCGGTGGGTTCAAGATCGGCGGGGGTCGGCGCTGCCTTGGCTTCGATCAACAGCTCGGCTTGCTTGCTGCCCTCGCCCTCGGTCAACCAGTTTTGAAAGGCCTTGGTATCCTTGAACGGCTCACCGGCGCGCGGCACATCCATCTCGGCGCGCATCTGCTCTGCGGTCAGCGGCCCCTGCTTGGGCGGGGCGAAGCTGGCCAGCAGCTGTTTCAGTTCGACCAGGGCGGCGCTGGGGTCGCCGGCCTTGGCCGACATCGCCAGCTGCACGCCGCGCAGCTGATCGATGACCTGGGCGTGGCGATCGATCGCTTCCTGCTCGGCTTCATCGACCCGATTGAGCAGCTCGTCGAGACCGTGTTTGCGCAGCCAGGCACGGTCCTTGCGCATTCCACGCAAACCGGTCACTGATTCCATTGCATGCCGGTCACCGATTCCACGCGATGCCGGTCATGGATTCCACGGCATGCCGGTCGGGGGCGGCGGGCGGTGGAAACATCGCTTA
>NZ_JACYTR010000113.1 GCF_014841215.1 Pseudomarimonas arenosa | reverse complement strand
TGGCCAGATTCTTGGCCGCGTCGTAGCCGTAGCTAAAGGTGGTGCCGTCGATCGCGGTGTAGCTCGCCTTCTGGCCGTTCGGGTAGTAGCTGTAGCGATAGGTCCAGGTGAAGTCGCCGTAGTCGACCGCTTCCTGGGTTTTGCGCAGTAGCACATCGTAGATGTATTGGCCCGAGGTGATGCCGTCGTCGTAGCCGGTCAGCACATTGCGGTCGTTGTAGCTGAAACTCACCGTCTTGTGCGGGCTGCTCTCACCGGCGTGCGTGTACTGGACGGTCGTGCGGCGCCCGGCATCGTCGTAGACATAGGTCGCCTTCTGGCCTCGCGCATCACGCTTTTCGATCAGGTTGCCGGCCGCATCGTAGGCGTAGCGGTGGGTCTGACCCATCGGCCGCGCTTCAGTCAGAGTGCGGTTGAGGCGATCGTAGCTGAAACGGTGGGTGTTGTTGTTGGCATCGGTCAGGCTGAGCAGATTGTCACGATCGTCGTAGCTGTAGCGGGTCACGCCATTGAGCGCATCGGTGGTGCTGGTCAGACGGTTGCGGGCATCGTAGGTAAACGTTGAACTTCGGTTCGCTGCATCAATTCCCTCGATCGTATTGCCGACGGCATCAAAGCGGGTCTGAGTGCGGGTGCGCTGGGTGCCTTGGGCATTGGCAAACACCTCGGTCTGCTCGTGCACCCGATCGCGCAGGTCGTACTTCATCTCCCGGCTAAAGGTCGGATACTCGATGCGGATCGGCTGGTACAGATCGCCGGCATGGGTCAGGGCGCCACTGCTGGGGTCAGCACTCAGATCGGGGTAGACATAGCGCGTGACATTGTTGTTGCCATCGCTGATCGTGCTCAGCCGATTGAAACGGTCGTAGCTGTAGCGGGTCTTCTTGTCCGACTCGTCTTCTTCTTCGATCCGGTTGCCGGCACGGTCATAGGCGGTGCTGCGCTCGCCGCCCAGGGCGTCAACGGTGCGGATCAGCCGGTTGGCGGCATCGTAGTGATACACCATTTCGGTGGCCGCCTCGCCGAGCTGGGCAGGCGGGAAGATCGTCTTTATCCGGTTGCCGACCGCGTCGTACTCGTAACGTGTGGTGCGGCCCAGTGGATCGGTCTGGCTCAGCAGGTTGCCGGCAGCATCAAAGGTCTGGGTCCAGCGCTTGCCTCGGGCATCGATGCGGGTACGGGCATTGCCCATGGCATCGAAGTCTTCGAAGCGGGTTTCGCCGGCTTCGGCATCGGTGATCTTGGTGATATTGCCGGCCTCGTCGTAGGCGTAGCCGGTGCTCGCGGCGGCGGTGTCGGCATCGGCCTCGGTGGTGATGCTGACGAGCCGGTTCTGCGCATCATAGGCATAGCGCGTGCGGCGCTCGGCCGGGCTGCCTTTGGCTTCGATGGTGAGGCTGCGCAGGCCAGCGCCGATATAGCTGTGCTCGGTGAGCGTGCCGCGCTCGTCGGTCTCGCTCAGCACATTCGAGGTGGCGACGTGGTAGCTGGTCCGGGTTCGCGTGCCATCCGGATAGACCACGCCGGTCGGGTTGTCGAACTCGTCGTAGTCGTAGGTGGTGCGCCGGCCACGGTAATCCTCGTGGATGCGCTTGTTGCCATCGCGATAGACCTTGAGCACGGTAATGCCATTGACATCGCGACGCACCAGTTCACGATCACGATCGGTCCAGGTTTCGGTGATCTCCTGCAGATCGCCGTTTTCGCGGGTGATCTTCAGGTAGTACTGTTTGGGGCCGCTGAGGTATTCGAAGGCGTAGCGAGTGATGGCGCCGTCCGGGCCGGTCAGGGTCCGGGTGCGGCCGGTGCCGCTCAAGCTCAGGGTGGTGGCGCGTTGCAGCGGGTCGATCAGCTTGCTCAGCTTGCCGCCGCTGTACTCATAACGCCACACCTGGCCGCGCACATCGGTGACTTCGCTGAGCAAGCCGCCGGCATAGCGATAGCTCACCTCACGACCCGAGTAATCGCTGACCTTGCTCAGCTGCACGCCGGACCAGGTCAGGTTCAGCACGGTGCGGCCATTACGGTCGCTGACCGAGCTGAGCTGCTCGCCGCTGTAGTTCAAGCTGACAGCGTCGCCACGGCGATTGCCAAACTGCAGGGCGCGGCCATCGCTGGCGTAGTCGACCCAGTTGCCATCGCGATCGGCCCAGCGCCAGCCGCCGCCGTTCTTGGCAATGGTCATCCGCGCATCGAAGCGAAACAGGCTGCCATCCGAAGCGATCTTTTCGTATTCGTCCCCTGCCCGATCAATCCGCAGCACGCTGCCGTCCAGATCATCCAGGGTGAACTTCAGCTTGGCCCAGGCCGGCGTGAACTGCCAGGCATTGCGCTCGTAGTTGCGCGACCACGACACCATTCCGCCCGGCACTTTAACGGAGAGATCCACCACCGACGTGCGGTAGCTGCCGTCGGTGGGGTCGACCGCGGCGTGAGTCGGTGTGCTAAGCGTGAGCAGGAGCAGACTTAGCAAGAGGGTTAGACGGGACATGGTTTGCTCTCAACGACTGCAAGTCGGGTTCATTCTTCCTCGAGCGGCCGGGCCGCGTGAGGGGATCGTCCTAGCAACATCCCACTCCTGCGAGACTTGTGATAACCGACATTAGAGCCAGTGTAAAGCATGCGCTCGCGGCTCCGAGAGTGGCCGCCCGCATAAGAATGCTCGGTGCTAATCTAAATGCCCAAAACATCAATAAGCACCACCATCCCAACGTTGCCAGCAAGGAAAGAGAATCAGCAAAGAATGTTTGCCGCCATAAACTTTCAGAAAAGCCGGGCCATTGAACTAGAAACACGTCGACACCCAAGTGCAACAACGCGATTGCAGCTGGCAAGCCAAATGCGAGTAGCAACCTCCTAGAAAACATCAGCTTGCTGGCCACTTTTCCGATCGACAGAACAGCTGCAAAAATAAGAATCACCGGGATAGCCCAGGCCGCACAGTTCAATAATACGACTTGACTCGGCAGATCAGGATCGCGCAAAGAAAGCCCTCGCCAAGCCATCACGAGGACCCAAGCCGAATAGACACAGCCCCAAACTACACAAGAAAAACGAAAGCTAGCACTCGGTTTTTGATGCGCTTCCTTAGTAGGCACCGAATGATTTTCCGATACATTTTCGACCATTCTCCCGGGCCTGCTCCAGCAACTGATTCCAATGCAGTATATCCTCTACTTTTTCACACTCCGGCCTGTCGCAATCTTTCTTTCTTTGTTTGCGCATTTCTCTTCTGAGGTCATCCAACATCGCGCTTGCCTGACTTTCATTCAGCGCTGACCCCCCCAAGCCCGTGTAATACGCAGTCTTGTGGCCCTTTGACTCAAAGAAATCTTGAAGCTCGTTATCAAACTTTATGCATGAGCAACGTTTGTCGATGGGCACTTGATTACTGCCAGACCAGTATGGCTCGAACGCGGAATTCTGACCCTTGCGAAATCGCTTAATCCATTTTGTCGGAGATGGAATGTCGTTCCAGTCTGGAGGATAGGGACCGACGCATGGAAAATTGAAATAAAATTTGTATTCCCAGTGTGATCCATTGAGGCCGCAGATCTCCTGCGCGTACACGCCGAAGAGCCCTAACGGGTCGATCATTCGCGTGGGGCTAGCTGCAGAATATATGTACATGTTCGGACCATCGGATAACCCAGACGGGTCAAGCTGATAGAACCTGCCCGTTCTCGGCTCAACTACTCTGAATAGCGCTTCCAACGCCGAGATTTCCGGTGCCATCAAAAGGCCGGAAAAGCCGAACACGTTCCCGGCATACTCCCCAAACTCACTAAATCTAGTAGACGAAAATGAACTCCCCGTCTTGCTCAACACAAGCCTCTCGTTCGGTTCACTGAAATACAACGTCACGTCACTTCCAACTTTAGATCCGATTCGACCGGTTCCCCAGAACGAACTCGGCTCAAAGATTACTACGCTAGCAGTCAGTGAATCAGAAGCTGCCCACATCCCGGCAAATGCAAGCCCTTCTTCCGAGTAAAACGCATAATCGCTCGTTCGGCCTCCCGCCGCCGGATACAGCGTCTTCCACAGCCTCCGCCCAAACGGATCGTAGTAGTACTCGGCGACGAGGTTGCCTGCGGCATCGCGCACTTCACTCATGCGCTCTTCGCTGTTGTAGGCGTAGCTTTGAATTGGCTGTCCCGTGCTGGGGTCCTGCTTGGCGGTGGTGCTGCCGTTTTCGTTGTATTGATAGGTCGCAAACCCTGAGTACAGCAGTTCGTTGTTCTGGTTGTACTGCCAAGTCTCACCGGGGGTCTGGCGCTGATCGGTCAGGCGGTTGCCGAGCAGGTCGTAGGTGTAGCGGTCGTCGGCGAACGGAAAGGTG